>CAWEWR010000001.1:0-110908 GCA_963812675.1 uncultured Alphaproteobacteria bacterium
CCAGCGCGACATCGAGGCCGCCGAAATTCGCCAGGTCGGGCGCATCGGGGCGGTACGGCAAGTCCAGAAACGTAGAGACACCGGCAAACGGCATCGCGCGCCTGTAATTGGCGCCGAATACCAACGACAACGCTTTTCTGAACTCGACCGGCCCGACTTCAGTTTCCTTCGCGCCTACATATTTGGCCCGCAATGCCTCCAGTTTTGCTTTGTCGAACATCGGCGTCATCAGCTAGCGGCCGCCGCGCACGCGCGGCAGGACCAGATGCTTCCATGGATCGGGCATTTCGCCGACCGCGACCTCGATCAGGGTCGTGCCGCGCCGCTTCAGCGCCGCCGCCAGCTCGCGGCGCAGGCCGTCGGGAGTCGTCGTGCGGACCCCGGCGACTCCGAAGCTTTCGGCCATTTTCGGGAATTGCGGGTTGTGCAGATCGACGCCGATCAGCCGGTTGCCATAATCCTCCTTCTGCATGCGCCGGACATTGCCGTAGGCACCATCGGCGAAGACGATCGCGACGATGTCGATGCCGTGTTTCACCGCAGTGGAGAGTTCCTGCACGTTGTACATGAACCCGCCATCGCCTGAGACCGAGACCACCGGAAGATCGGGTCGTCCCACTTTGGCGCCGAGCGCGGTCGCAAAGCCGAAGCCGAGCGTGCCCTGATAGCCGCTGTGGATGTAACTGTGCGGGTGGTACACCGGGAACGCCACACGCCCGACATAGGCGACCTGCGTCAAATCCTCGACATAAATACCGTCGTCGGGCAGCTCGGCGCGAATCGCCTGCAAATATTCGCATTGCGGGCCCAGATTGTCTGCCAGCCTGGCGAGGGAGCGGGATTTCAGCGCGTCGAGCTCCTCCTTGCGTGACTGCCGCCGCGGATTGCGCCGCTCGAGCACATTGTGAAGCGCAGCAAGCGCCGCCTTGGCGTCGGCGACGATACCGAGCGACGGCTTCAGGATGCGGGTGATCTCGGTTGGATCGATGTCGATGCGGATCAGCTGCAGATCGCGGTCGATGCCCCAGCGCACTTGCGGTTGGTGCAGGCGGGTGCCCACCGCCAGCACGACGTCGGCCTCGCGCCACAGCTCGTGACCGGCGAGCGCCGATTGGGCAAGGTAGTGTCGGTCGCTGACAATGCCCTTGCCGCCGGTGTAGCTGACCACAGGCGCTTCGAGCATCTGGGCGATCGCGAGCACCTCTTCGGCCGCCGCAACCGCGCCGCCGCCGACGAAGAGCAGCGGCTTCTTCGCGCCGGCCAGCAATGCCGCCGCTTTGTCGATCAGCTCTGCATCGGGCATCGTGCGGGCTGGCGGCTCCGCGGCGGCCGGCAGCGCGACCTCGGTCTCGAGCGCCATGACATCGAGCGGCATTTCGAGCGCGACTGGGCGCGGGCGGCCGTCGCGCAGCTGGCGGAACGCCTCGTTGACGAGTTGCCCGGCCTGGGTCGGATGACCGATCCTAGCGGCCCATTTGGTGAGCGTTCGCAATATTCCGAGCTGGTCGGGGATCTCGTGCAATAGGCCAAAGCCGCGCCCGATCAGGTCGGAGGGGATCTGACCGCTGATGCACAGGACCGGCGTGTTGGTGGCGTATGCGGTGGAGAGTGCCGCTGTGGTGTTGAGCAGCCCCGGTCCCGGCACTACGGCATAGGCGCCCACCTTGCCGCTCGACCGGGCATAGCCGTAGGCCATGTAGGCCGCGCCCTGCTCGTGCCGCGTGTGAATGACCCGGATCGCCTCGCCGGCGTCATAGAAGGCGACGAACAGCGCATCGTTCTGCACGCCGGGGAGCGCAAAGATCGTGTCGATCCCGTCGCGCCGCAGCATCTCGACCAGTGCGTTGCCCCCCGTCATCCTCGCCATCGCGTCCTCCTGTAGTGTCCGGATCACCCTCACCCGCCTCGTTGCGCTCGGCACCCTCTCCTGCGGTGCGGGAGAGGGGGGACCAAGCCCGCAGGGCTTGGTGGGTGAGGGTTGCCCGCGTGCTATTCGAACGCGTAGCTGTAAGCGGTGCCGTGACGCACGATCCGGCCGACCGTGGGCGCGGGGAAATGGGCCGGCAGCAGGCGGGTGCCGCGCTCGGCATGTTCCTCGATCAGCCGGGTCCGCGTCTTGCGCGACAATTCCGGATCGGTGCAGGCGAGCGTCGACCATTCCGGCTTCAAGAGCTGCAGCGGATGGTGGATCACATCGCCCATGAAAACACCCGTCTGGTCGCCCGAGCGGGCATGGATCACGACATTGCCCGGCGTGTGCCCTGGCGCGCTCTCGAACCACAGCCCGTCCTCGAGCGCATAGTCATCATCGACCAGCACCGATTGTCCGGTGCGCACCACCGGCAGCACGCTGTCCTCGAAGGCGAGCCGATGGGGCGTGTCTTCGCCGTTCCGATGGACCCCCTCCCAATGCGCAAACTCGCGGCGGGCCATGACATAGCGCGCATTGGGAAAGGTCGGGACCCAGCGTCCGTTTTCGAGCCGGGTGTTCCAGCCGACATGGTCCCAGTGCAGGTGGGTGCACATCACATAGTCGACATCCTCGAGACCGACGCCGGCGCGGGCGAGATCGGCGACATAGGAGCTGCGCAGCCGATGGAACTGCGGCCGGGTTGGACGCTCCTTCTCGTTGCCGAGGCAAGAATCGATCAGAATCGTATGATGCCCGGTCTTGACGATGAAGCTATGGAAACTGAAGAGGAGGTTCCCGGTTGACGAGTCGATCAGCCGCGGGCCGGGATGATCCGGGTTTGAACTCAAAACTTGCTTCTCGAAATCGGGAAAAAACGTCTCGGGGGCAATAAAGTGCCCCTCATACTCGGCGATGCGATGAACCTCGAAATCCCCGATACGCGTGATCTGCATCTTCCCCTCCGGACCTGTCGCCGGCGAGCCTACGCCGGCGCACCGCCCGGGTCGATAGGCAGACGAGCTCCGATTATGGGCCAGACCTGTCTCCGGTAGGCGCGAAAGGGAATCGAACCCCCGACCTCTCCTATGTGGTAGGAGCGCTCTGCCACTGAGCTACGCGCCTATTGCGCCCGGTGAGGTCGTGGTGGGCGCGACAGGGATTGAACCTGTGACCCCACCCGTGTGAAGGGTGTGCTCTCCCGCTGAGCTACGCGCCCGTCCGGACATTTTAGCGGGTTGTGCCGTCGACATGTCAAGCAGATGGGGGTGGCGAGCAAGCGTCATGGAGTGAGGCCGAGGCGTTCGAGGGCATCCGGCAGTTCCGAGAAGCGGTCGAGCAGAGCGTCGGCCGACAATGTATCGGGGTCGACGCGGGCATAGCCGTAGCGCATCAGCACGAGCGGCACGGAAGCGGCGCGAGCGGCTGCCGCGTCGTTCTCGTTGTCGCCGATCATTGCGCTCGCCGCGGGGCTGGCACCAAGTTCGGAGATGACCCCCAAGAGGTGACCTGGATCGGGCTTCCTGACTGCAAACCGGTCGCCGCCGGCGATGCCGTCGAAGAAGGGCAGGAGACCCACACCCCGCAAAACCGAGATCGTCGCGCGCTGCGGCTTGTTGGTGCAGATCGCGGCGCGGTACCCGCGATCACGCAGCGCCGTCAATGTCTCCGGCACGCCGGGATAAGGTCGCGTCAGCTGCGCGGCATTCGCCTCGTAGATTTCCAGAAAGCGCGGCAGCGCCGCGATCGCCTCGGACGGATGGGCGCCGCTGGCCGCGAGGGCGCGCACGACCAGAGCCGGCACGCCGTCGCCGATCATTTGCTTCACCTGCGGCGGCGACAACAACCGGCGCCCGCGCTCGCGCAGCATTTGGTTAAGCGCGGAGTGCAGATCCAGCACGCTGTCGACGAGCGTGCCATCGAGATCGAAGACCAGCAGAAATCCGGACATTGACGTACAATCTGCTTTGCTGAGCCATGAGCGCGGCAACGGAGGACGGGGAGGATGGAATGGCCGACATGTTCAACGCATGCCTCGCCTTCACTTTGCGTGAGGAGGGCGGATATGTCGATGATCCGGCCGATCCGGGCGGGGCGACCAATACGGGAATCACCTTGGCCACTTACCGCGAGTGGTCCGACGATCCGGCGTTCGGTCCCACCCAGGTCGAGGACATGACTGAGCGAACCGCTAGAGCGATTTATCGATCACTGTACTGGAACCCATTGCGGGCCGATGCTCTGCCGATCGGCGTCGACCTCAGCGTTTTCGATATGGGCGTCAACGCCGGCATCTGGCGATCGGCCCGACTGCTGCAGCGGGCGCTCGGCTTTACCGGAGAAGAGGTGGACGGCTGCATAGGCCCCGAGACCCTGGACGCCGCGGCGAAGTGCGATCCGTGCACTCTGGTCACCGATTTGGCCGAACGGCAGTCGGCATATTACAGGTCGCTGGCCGATTTCCCGATCTTCGGCACCGGCTGGCTCAACCGCACCGAGGCACGGCGCGTTGCAGCGCTCGCGATGATCTCGGGCGTGGAGGAACATACAGGCTGACCCCGATGCGGAACTCGACGCGCCTTCCTTACGGCACCGCCGCATTGCCTCGGCCATGCTGGGCTGGATTTCGAAGGGGCAGCACACCGCATCGACGATGCTGGCGACCTAAAGCAGAAGGCGGTCGCCGGTCGTCTTTGCCATGTGCCCGTGATTATGGACGGCGAGCCCGAGCCGGGTGGGTTGTTGCGGGAAATTTTCCCTGTTCGGCAAGGAAATTTGGCGCATCTCGGACCCAAAAAAGGGACGGCGATGCCGCGACGGGCTCGCACGCAATTCTAGAGTGCCACCGGGTATTCGATGGGGGTCACGGTCCCCGCACTTCGCCAGGGGTTGTTGCCCAGATGCAGGATTTCGGCAATATCCATTGCCGACCAGTAGAGGGGCACGGCGCGGCCCTTGACCAATGGCATCGCGGCAAAATCGCAACCGAGCCAGGGCAGGAAGGGGTTGCGACGCCCATAGGCCCATATTTCGAGACGAACCGACGGACGCGCGCTGAGGCCGCGCGCGTGGAAGCCGACAGTGTCGGCCACCACTAGCGTGTTTTGCGGCACCGCAAAGGTCTTCGGCTCGCCAAATCCGAGGCGGCGCACGGCCTCGGGCGTGATCCGCAAGGAGCCGCGGGAAGATTGGAAGTCGGCGGTGCGCGCCGCCGTAATGGACGCGCGGCGTTCCCAGCTGAGGCGCCGGCGCGTCGGCCGGTGCGAGCCCGGCACATAAGTGAAAGGCCCATCCTCTTCGGCGACATCCGTCAAAAAAAACCAGGCCTTAACTGAGGGATGGAACGCGTCGGCGTGCAGCCGCGTCTGAGGGTCGGGCGGAGCCTTGCGCACATGCGAGAAGATCGTCTGAATATAGACGAGCGGCTCGAGCATGTACGACCCGACATATCGCACGAGGCCGAGCCATTCCGGGCTTTCGATTAAGCCGCGCAAAGCCGGCAGACTGGCGAGGGTTCGGTGGTCGAGGGCGATGCGCCGGGTCATCGCGTCGCCCTGGAACTGATGCCGCGCTGGGCCGCGGAACGACAAGACCTGTTCTTTAAGCGCCGTATAATCGGCTGCAGGCAGAAAGTCGGGTTTGAGAATGAAGCCGTCGTGCTCGAAAGCCGCGCGATCCTTTTCGCAAAGCAGTGCGGACAGTCTCCGGCGGCGCCATTCGGCCATCCGATGGGCCAGCCGCACGCGCGCGACATGCAGTCCGGCGCGATTGAGCGTCGGGCTGCCGATCACCGGATTATCGCGGAACGATTTCGCGCCGGTTGCCAAAGCAGCGACGTGCCATGGCGCCAAGAGCCAGGAGAGCCGACCCAATCCCATCCTAATTCTGTGAACTCGCAGCCTGGCTTCTAGTCAAGGTGCAGGGATTTTAGCGCCTCGTAGACGGCGCGGTCGATCTCGATCCCGTCACGCAATGTCTGTTCTCGGCTGCGGAAACGCGCGCTCGCCCGGAATGCGGATTTCGTTGACGCCGGGCTGACGCGGGGTGGCCTTGATCCGATCGATCAGTGCGCTGAGTTGCTGTTTGAAGTCGTCGGGATCGATCAGCAAATCGGGTTTCAGCACGACGAACAGGTAGCCGTCGTCTTTGTCCGGATCGAGCGCCGAGCCGGCGAGCACGCCCAAGCGCCTGAACGATAAAGGCGAGGCCGAAGCCCTTATAGCCGCCGAACGGGAGTAGCGCGCCCGAGCCTCGCCATGGCCGGATCGCGCGTCGGCCGACCCTCGGCGTCGACCGCCACCCCCTCGGGAAGCAGCTGCCCGACCCGCGCGCGATAGGCCAGATCGGTGCCCATGAACGCCGACGTTCCCATGTCGAGGACCACCGGTCCGCGCGACGACGGCATGCCAAAGGCGATCGGGTTGGTGCCGAGCGCCGGCCGGGTGCCGCCGAACGGGGCGACGCTGCGCGCCGAGGCGGCCGTGTGAATGCCGACGAGGTCCGCCTTGGCGATCATCTCCATGTAATAGGCGCTGCGCCCGCTCATCCAGCTGTTGGTGACACCCACCACCGCAACCCCGCGGTCGGCTGCCTTGTCGATCGCTGCCCGGGCCGCATGGTACATGACCAGCATGCCGACATTGTTGCCGCCGTCGTAGAGCGTCGAGATCTCGGTCTCGCGCAGCACCTTCATCGGATAGCGCGGCCGTTTGAAGCGCCGGTGCTCGGGGATGTTGAGGAGTTTCGCCAGCCCCGAATACTCGTAGCCACACAGCGCCGCATCGATCGCGTGATCGGCGATGATCCGCGCTTCCTCGGCGTCATAGCCGATGCCGCGCAGCGCGCGCTCGGAATGCTCGCGCGCTTCTGCGACGTCAGATGGATGCGATCAGACGACACTCACGGACCCCCGACGATGGTTTTTGAGGTACGGACCCCGCCCCAATTCCCTCTCCCCCGCCGGCCGGGGGGAGGGTTAGGGTGAGGGGGCCAGAGAGGTTGAGGTTTGTGGCGCCGCCCACCTCACCCTCCCGCCGCTGCGCGGCGGGCCCCTCCCTCTCCCCCCTGAAGGGCGGAGAGGGGCTTATCTTCCCGCTCGCGCTGCACCGGCTCTGGGCGCCAGCGCAGCACCGGCTTGCGGGCGGCGGTGGTTTCGTCGAGGCGACGGCGCGGCGTATAGACCGGCGCAGCGCGGAAACGAGCCGTATCTCCCGACCGCGCGGCTGCGGCGAGCGCCTTGACGACAGCGATGAACTGGTCGAGCGAGGCCTTGCTTTCGGTCTCGGTCGGCTCGATCAGCATCGCCCCGTGCACGATCAGCGGGAAGTACATCGTCATCGGGTGATACCCCTCGTCGATCAGCGCCTTTGCGAAGTCGAGCGTCGTCACCCCGGTGTCCTTCAGAAAGCGGTCGTCAAACAGCACCTCGTGCATGCACGGACCGGGGAAGGACAGGCTGAGATCGTCGGCGAGCCGGGCGCGCACGTAGTTGGCGTTGAGCACCGCGTCCTCGGCGACCTGCCGCAGCCCGTCCGAGCCGTGGCTCATCATGTAGGCGAGCGCCCGCACGAACATGCCCATCTGCCCGTGAAATCCCTTTAGCCGTCCGAGCGAATTCTCGGCCGGGCCGGTCTTGTGCTCGACCAATTCGAGGCCGTTCGGTCCGTGCACGATCCACGGCAATGGCGCGAACGGGGCGAGGCTGGCGGTGAGGGCGACCGGCCCGCTTCCCGGCCCGCCGCCGCCATGCGGCGTGGAAAACGTCTTGTGCAGGTTGAGGTGCATGCAGTCGATGCCGAGATCGGCCGGCCGCACGCGCCCGACGATCGCGTTGAAGTTCGCGCCGTCGCAGTAGAAGAACGCGCCTGCCCGATGCACCAGCTTCGGCGATCTCGATGATCTCGCGCTCGAACAGCCCGCAAGTGTTCGGGTTGGTCAGCATCAGCGCCGCGACATCGACGCCGAGCTTAGCCTCGAGCGCGGTGCGGTCGACCCGCCCTGTCGCATCGGCGGGAATGGGATCGACGGTATAGCCGCACGCCGCGGCGGTCGCCGGGTTCGTGCCATGCGCGGATTCCGGAACCAGAACCCGGATCCGCCGGTCGCCGCGCGCCTCGAGCGCCGCACGGATGCGACATGATACCGCAGAGCTCGCCATGCGCGCCCGCCGCCGGGCTCAATGCGATCGCCGGCATACCGGTCAGTGTCTTGAGCCAATGCGCGAGCGTGTCGATCAATTGGAGTGCCCCGGGCACAGTGGAGACCGGCTGAAGCGGATGGATGTCGGCGAGGCCGGGCAGGCGCGCCAACTTTTCGTTGAGGCGCGGGTTGTGCTTCATCGTGCAGGAGCCGAGCGGGTAGAGCCCGCTGTCGATCGCGTAGTTCTTTTGCGACAGGCGAGTGAAGTGGCGCACCACCTGCGGCTCGCTGAGCCCGGGGAGCCCGATGATGCCTTGCCGCTCGAGGCCCCCGAGGCGGTCGCGAAAGGTTACCGGCTCGGGCAGATCGACGCCGCAATGCCCCGGCGAATCCTGCTCGAAGATCAGCGCCTCTTCGATCTGAAGCCCGCGATTGCCGGTAACGGTCTCGAACGACGCCGAAGTGTCGGGTTCGTGAGCGCTGATTGCCCGGCTCCAATCATTCATGACAGCACCTCGCGCAAGCCTGCTTCGAGCCGGTCCATGTCTTCCGTGGTCGTCATCTCGGTCGCCGCTACGAGCAGGAGATCCGCCATCGCGTCGTTGTCGGGATAGAAGCGGCTGACCGGAACACCGGCGAGCACGCCTTTTCCGGCGAGCAATTCGACGATCTCCGCCGCGGGTCGCGGCAGCCGCACCGCGAATTCGTTGAAAAAGGTCGCGATTCAGCAAGCGTATCCCGGACACCTGTCCGAGCCGCTCGGCGAGCGAGACCGCCGCGGCATGGTTGAGGCGAGCGAGCCGGGTCAAGCCAGCCTCGCCGAGCAATGCCAGATGAATCGTGAAGGCAAGCGCGCACAATCCCGCATTGGTGCAGATGTTGCTGGTCGCCCGTTCGCGCCGAATGTGCTGCTCGCGGGTCGACAGGGTGAGGACCCAACCCCGCCGGCCATCGGCGTCGACCGTCTGCCCGACGAGGCGCCCCGGCATCTGACGCACGAACCTGTCGCGGGTGGCGAACAGCCCGACATGCGGCCCGCCAAAGTTGAGGGCGTTGCCGAGCGACTGGCCCTCAGCGGCGACGATGTCCGCGCCCATCTCGCCGGGTGGGCGAATGGCGCCGAGCGACAGGATCTCAGTGACGATGACGACGAGCAGGGCACCGGCATCGTGGCAGGTCTGCGCGAGCCCGGCGTAATCCCGTACCTCGCCGAAAAAATCGGGGTTCTGCACCACGACGCATGAGGTGTCGCGATCGACGAGCCGAGCAGGATCTTCGCTCCGCCCAGGGTCCTGTGCGGAAAGCTCGAACCCGACAAACCGCCCATAGGTCTCACAAACCTCGCGGTAATGCGGATGAAGCCCGCCCGACAGCACAGCCTTACGGCGGCCAGTAACACGATTGGCCATCATCACCGCTTCGGCGCAGGCGGTCGCCCCGTCATAGAGCGACGCGTTGGCGACCTCCATCCCGGTCAACAGCGCGACTTGGGTCTGAAACTCGAATAGATATTGCAGCGTGCCTTGTGAAATTTCGGGCTGGTACGGCGTGTAGGAGGTCAGGAACTCGCCGCGCTGGATCAGGTGGTCGACGGCTGCCGGGATGTGATGGCGGTACACCCCGCCGCCGATAAAGAACGGGACCGAGCCGGCGGCGACGTTTCGCGCCGCCATGCGCGAGACCAAGCGCTCGACCTCGATCTCGCCCATAGCCCGAGGGAGATCGACAGGCCCGGAAAGACGCGCCGCTGGGGGCACATCCTCGAACAGGGCATCGACCGATTCGACCCCGATCGCCGCCAGCATCTCCACCCGGTCGTTCGCGGTGAGCGGCAGGTAGCGCATCAGTGCTGCTCCTCGACAAAGCTTTGATACCCGGCTTCGTCCAATAATCCGTCGAGCTCCCTGGGATCGGAAAGGCGCAGCTTTAGAAACCACCCCCCGCCCATCGGGTCGGCATTGACCTTGGCCGGGTCGGCGGCGAGCTCGTCGTTGACCTCGGCAACCTCCCCGGAGACCGGCGCATAGACTTCGCTCGCCGCCTTCACCGACTCGACGACCGCCGCTTCCTTGCCCTTCTCGACCCGGCGGCCGATTTCGGGCAGCTCGACATAGACGACATCGCCAAGTTGGGACTGCGCATAGTCGGTGATGCCGACGACGGCGAGATCGCCGTCGAGCCGGACCCATTCATGGTCCTTCGTGAAGCGAAGCAGGCTCATCGGGATTTCCCTCCTACGGCGTCAGCCGCGGTAATAGCGGGTCGGAACGAACGGCAACCGGACGATCCGCGCCGGCCGCGGGGCGCCGCGCACCAGGAGCTGCAAGGGCTCGCCCTCCACGGCATGGGCGGAATCGACGTAGCCCATTGCGACCGGCCCGCCGACCGAGGGGCCGAAGCCGCCGCTGGTCACTTTCCCCAGCCTGTTCCCGGCGTCGTCGACAATCTCGGTGTCTCCGCGCGCCGGCGCGCGCCCGTCCGGACGGATGCCGACGCGCTTGCGGCGCGTTCCTTCGGCGAGCTGACGCAATATCGTGGCGGCGCCGGGGAAGCCGCCTTCGGCGCGCCGCCTCTTGCCAATCGTCCAGGCGAGATCGGCCTCGATCGGGGTCGTGGTTTCGTCGATGTCATGCCCATAAAGGCAGAGCCCTGCCTCGAGGCGCAGCGAATCGCGGGCGCCGAGGCCGATCGGCAGCACCTCGGGCTCGGCGATCAGCCTTCGCGCGAAACCCTCGGCCTCGCCGGCCGGCAGCGAGATTTCAAATCCGTCCTCGCCGGTATAGCCGGAGCGGGTGACCAGGCATTGCCGGCCGCCGATGGTCACCTCCGCCGCCGACATGAACCGTAGCCGAGCGATGCCTTCGACGAAGCGGGACAGCACTGCGGCTGCTGCGGGTCCCTGAAGCGCCAGCAATGCCCGATCGGCGAGAGGCTCGATGCTCGCGCTCGTGCCGAGACGATCACGACAGATGCGCGAGGTCGGCCTCTTTGCGCGCGGCGTTGACGACGAGGAAGAGCCCATCCGCGAGCCGCGTCGACCATCAGATCGTCGAGGATGCCGCCCGTCTCGTTAAGAAGGAGCGTGTAGCGCATCCGCAGCGGCGCAAGGCCTCGAGATCGCCCGGCACGAGCCGCTCGAGCGCCGAGACGCAGCCCGCACCGGCAAGCCGGATCTGGCCCATATGCGAGACATCGAAAAGCCCCGCCTGCGACCGGGTATGGAGATGCTCGGCGAGGATGCCGCTCGGATATTGGACCGGCATCTCGTAGCCGGCGAAGGAAACCATCCTCGCGCCGAGCTCGCGGTGGAGAGCGTAAAGCGGCGTCCGCTTGAGCGGCGCCGCCGTCTCGGCAAGGGTCACCCGCACACCTCCGACAGAGCGGACGCCGAAGCGTCCGAACCTTGCCCCCTCTGTCGTGGACCCTGAGAGATTCACCACGGCCGCGGGCGAGCCGCCGGCCGAGGCTTACTCCTTCGGTGAGCTGCCGGAGCCTATTTCCGGCCGCTGCTTTCCAGAGCGCCCTTCCGCCCGCGGTCCTTTTGCCTGAGAGTTTCCGGGGCGGTTGCTCCTTCGGCGCCGCGCCTAGTCGCGCGACCTCTCCTGCGGGCGTGCATACAGCACGGGTGGTGTAGCACCGTCCGCCCCCCAAGGCCAGGGCGTTCGATTCAACGTTTAGTCACACAGCATCGGGTTTGAGGACGCCGCGGCGGATCTGATCGCGTTCGATCAATTCGAAGAGGGCGCGAAAGTTGCCCTCGCCAAAACCCTCGTTTCCCTTTCGCTCGATGATCTCGAAGAAAATCGGACCGATCACCGTCTCGGTAAAAATCTGCAGCAGGAAGCCCTTGCCCGTCACCGGGCGCGCCATCGATCAGTATACGGTCGCGCTGCAGCCGCACGAGATCCTCGCCGTGCCCCGGCACACGGCCATCGACCGCCTCGTAATAGGTGTCCGGGACCGACATGAACGAGACGGCGCGCGACTGCAGCGCCTCGACGGTCGCGTAGATGTCGGCGGTGGCGAGTGCGATGTGCTGGATGCCCTCGCCGTGATAAGCTTCGAGGTATTCGGCGATCTGCGATTTGTCGTCGGCGCTCTCGTTGATCGGGATGCGGATCCGCCCGCACGGGCTCGTCATCGCCTTTGACTTGAGCCCGGTCAGCTTGCCTTCGATGTCGAAGTAGCGGATCTCGCGAAAGTTGAAGAGCCGCTCGTAGAACTCGGCCCACAGCTCCATCCGGCCGCGATGGACATTGTGGGTCAGGTGGTCGATCGCGGTGAGCCCCACTCCCGGCGGCGCGGGATCGGTGACAAGCGGGGTAAAGTCGACATCGTAGATCGTCCGGTCGCCGTACCGGTCGACGAGATAGATCAAGCTGCCGCCGATACCCTCGATGGCCGGGATATTGAGCTCCATCGGCCCGACTTTGCCGTGCACCGGCTTGGCGCCGAGCGCGATTGCCCGTTCATAGGCCCTGGCGGCATCGGCGACCCGGAACGCGATCGCGCAAACCGACGGGCCGTGCAACCGGGCAAAGGCCTGCGCGAAGCTTCCCGGCTCGGCGTTGAGGATGAAAGTTGACCTCTCCCTGCTTGTAGAGGGTGACGTTCTTGGAGCGGTGGCGCGCCGCTGCGACAAACCCCATGCGATCGAACAGCGCCGCCAACGCCTGCGGGTCGGGTCCGGTGTATTCGACGAATTCGAACCCGTCCGTCCCCATCGGGTTGTCCCACAGGTCGCGCCGCTGCGGTCCTGCCGCCATCGGAACCTCCCGCCACCCTTGTTCCGGGTTGAGAAGCGATCAGTGCCTCGCCAGCATGTCCCAGGGGGTTTTCCCCTCGGGCATCGGCGGGATGCGGAGCAAATCGGCCATCGCCTCGCCGGCCTCGTAGCGGCGGCAAAGCTCCTCGGGATCGTAGGTCACCCCGACCGGGTTCTCGGCAAAGGCGCGGCTGTGGAAATAGCCGTCGAGCTCGGCCGGCGTCGCGAAATTGTCGATCTGCAGCTCGACCCGGTTGTTGTCGGGATCGCGGTAGTACATCGACGTGGTAACGCCGTGGTTGATCGGCCAATGCGGCACGATGCCGGCCGCTTTCAGCCGGCGATAGGTCGACAGCAGCTCGCCGAGGTTGTTGTAGGAGTAGGCGACGTGGTCGGTCCCGACCGCGTCGGGATCGCGCAGCGGCAGGCCGGGGATGTGGATCAGCGCCAGGCGGTGGTGCTCGTCGTCATAGGACAGGAAGCACAGCCGCTCGTCGCGGAACACCACTCGCGCCGCGAGGACCGTCTGATACCAATTGGCCATCGTATCGAACTGCCCGGTCCGCAACACGAAATGAGCGAATTTGGCCGGGCTGATCGGCTGCGTGACAGGGCTGAGCTGGCGCATCGAAGCTATGTCGTTCATCGGAGTCCTTCCTGTTCTGAGATAGCGGCTGGTGCCGACGGAGGTCTCCTCAAAACATAGCGCGACCTCGCAGTGCGCGGAAGGAGCCTCTGTCGGGACATCCATCCCTTCCCCCTTGTTCGTGGTTCAGGTGGGCCACCACGACGGTGAAGGGCCTCATGGATCTCTGGGGAATACTGATCGGGCGAAGGCTGGCGAACCGGGAAGGCAAGGCGCGCAAGATCACAGCGCTCGAGGGTGTTCCGGCGATGGGTTTGGACGGCCTCGGGTCCTCGGCCTACGGCCCGGAGGCCGCGCTGACGATCTTGATCCCTCTGGGTGCGGAAGGCTTGCACCTGATCCGACCGGTCATGGCCGCCATTCTCGTCCTTCTGGCCGTGCTCTACATCTCCTACCGCCAAACGATCGAGGCCTATCCGAATAATGGTGGGTCCTACATCGTGGCTAAGGAAAACCTCGGTGCGAATGCCGGCCTGCTCGCCGCAAGTGCCTTGATGATCGACTATGTCCTCAATGTCGCGGTCGGTATTTCGGCTGGCATCGGGGCGCTGACTTCGGCAATTCCGCAGCTACACCCATACACTCTCGAATTGTGCCTCGCGGTGCTGGCGCTCATCACGGTGGTCAATCTGAGGGGAACCCTCGAAGCGGGCCTCGTCTTTTCCGTGCCGACCTATCTTTTCGTCGCCAGTCTCGGCGGGGTTTTGTTGTTCGGGGTGATAAAAACGCTCGTTGCAGGTGGAAGTCCGGTTCCGGTCGTACCGCCGCCGCCGCTGCCCGCTGCTACCGAGACCGTAACGCTCTGGTTACTACTTCGGGCTTTTGCCAACGGCTGCACGGCGATGACCGGAGTCGAGGCGGTCAGCAACGGAGTGAGCGCGTTCCGAGATCCGACCATCAAACATGCTCACCGCACACTGACCGGGATCGTGTTGATCCTCGGGCTGCTGCTCGCCGTGATTGCTTACCTCGCGCCCGTTTACGGGGTCGGCGCGATGGACCAGACGCAGCCCGGCTACCAGAGCGTGCTATCTCAACTCGCTGGTGCGATCATCGGGCGCGGCGTCATCTATTTCATAGCGATCGGCAGCCTGCTCGCGGTTCTGTGTTTGTCGGCCAATACGAGCTTTGTCGACTTCCCCAGGGTCTGCCGCCTCGTGGCTCGGGATGGTTATCTGCCGCGTTCTTTTGCGATGCCCGGCCGACGGCTTGTCTACTCGGTCGGCATACTGTGGCTGGCGGCTACGGCCGGATCGCTGTTGACGGTGTTCGGCGGAATTACCGACCGGCTGATCCCGCTATTTGCCGTCGGCGCATTCATGGCCTTCACGCTCTCGCAGCTCGGCATGTCGGTCCATTGGTTGCGGCGGAAGGGCAATAGCATTCGTCTGCTGATCAATGGCACCGGCGCGGCGGGAACGGGAGGCGCGCTTGCCGTGATCCTCGCTGCGAAATTCATCGAGGGTGCGTGGATCGTCATGCTCGTGATCCCTTGTGTCCTCGCGCTGCTCAAGACGATCAATCGCTATTACGAGATGATCGATCGCCAGCTTCGCGATGAGGGCCCAATAGCATTGGGCACCCTGCAGCCGCCGATCGCGGTGCTGCCATTGCAGCGTTGGGATCGGCTTGCCGATAAGGCGGTGCGCTACTCGCTACTGATTTCGCCGGACGTTATAGCGATTCATCTGACCAAGCTCGAAGGTCCCGGCGCGGAGGAGAACGTCGGGAGGTTGCGCCGAGAATGGCTGCAGGATGTCGAATGCCCGACGCGAAGCGCTGGCTTAACGCCGCCGAAGCTGGTCATATCGCCATCACCTTATCGGAGCTTTGCCGGCCGTTTGCTCAAACATCTTACGGAGATCGAGGCCGAGCATCCGGGCCGCCCGGTTTTTGTCGTGATACCCGAGGTCGTGAAGGAGCATTGGTGGGACTACGTGCTGCTCGACAGCTCGCGCGTGCGCCGGCTGCGCGCCGCCTTGTTGCGCCACGGCGGGCCAAATCTCGCGGTCGTAACGGTGCCGTGGGCGCGCGAAGAGCCGCATCCGGAGGAGGTCATCGCGGAGGAGGAGTCGCAATCGCAAGAGCCGGCAACCGCCGCGCCGCAGCCCGCTTGATGCGCCGCACCGGGGGCTTGCACTGCGCCCCCGAACATGCAACAGACCTAACAGGGAGGCAAGGGGAAGGCGGCAATGGCGGAAGCGGCTCTATCGGCGACAGAGACGGCGCTCGAGAACCAGCGCATCGGCGGCTTGCAAATCCGTGTCGCAGCGCTCTGCACGCTCATTCAAATCTGCGACGGCTACGACATCAATTCGGTCGCGTGGGCGGTGCCGTCCTTGACCCACGTCTGGAACCTGCCGGGACCGGCCTTCACGACGGCGTTCCTGTGGTCGAGCATCGGCATCCTGGTCGGCGCCCTCTCGGCCGGGCCGATCGGCGACCGGGTCGGCCGCAAGCCGCTGTTGCTGGCCAGCGTTACGATCTTCGGCATCGCCTCGCTGCTCAGCGCCTTTGCGCCTTCGCTCATCGTGCTGACGGTGCTGCGGTTCTTCACCGGGCTGGGGATCGGCGGCGCATTTCCGGGCGCGGCCACCCTGGCCGGCGACTACGCGCCGCACCGGCTGCGTGCAACGATTATCATGGCGACCTTCACCGGGGCGCCGATCGGCGGGTTTGTTGGCGGCCAGATCGTGGCCCTGCTGCTGCCCCATTTCGGCTGGCCGTTCATTTTCATTTTGGGCGGGCTATTCCCGCTATTGCTGGTCCCGGTTCTGGCGTTGTGGCTGCCGGAGTCGCCGCGTTTTCTTGCGCGCAAGACCAGTTTGTCACCGCGCCAGTCGGCGCTCCTTGAACGCCTCGACATCGCCGCGAGGCAGGGGGAGGTGCACGCGGTCGACATCGCCCATGAAAATCCGATCAAGATGCTGTTCGGCAAGGGCTTTGCACTACAGACCATCCTGCTCTGGGTGATCTTCTTCTGCAGCCTGATGAACCTGTTCCTGTTCGGCTATTGGATGCCCGAGGTCTTGCATCTGATCGGCATGACGCCGGCCAGTGCGGTGTTCGCCTCGAGCCTTCGCGATCTGGGCGCGATTTTTGCGGTTCTCTACCTGGGCCTGCTGATCGACCGCGTCGGTCCCGAACGGTCGCTGGCATTTCACTATGCGATCGGCGCTGTGTTTATTGCTGTGATCTCGCTTGTCGTGCTGCCCTACGCGATCCTGCTCGCCGTCATCTTCTTTTGCGGCATGACGATCATCGGCAGCCAGACCGGCGCCAACGCGACTTGCGGCAAGCTCTACCCGGCGCGCATGCGCACCAGCGGCCTCGGCTGGGCGCTCGGCATCGGCCGCCTCGGCGGCATCGCCGCGCCCGTGTTGGGCGGCTATCTGCTGTCTCTGAAAATGGCGCCGACGCAAATCTTTCTGAGCGCCTGCCTGTTTGCGGTGATCGCCGCCGCGGCGACGGGGCTGCTGGCGCTGCGCGGGACGCGCTCCACATCGATGCCGAGCGAATTGGCGGCGAATTAGAGTAACTGCGCGAGGAGGAAGCAATGCAGGCACTCGCCGGCATCGATGCAACCTTGAGCCGAGCCGTCGACGCCAAGGAGGTGCCGGGTGTCGTTGCGTTAGCGGCGACTGAGACCGGAATCTTGTACGAGGGCGCGTTTGGACTGAGCGACCTTGTCGACGGCCCCGCAATGACCCGCGACAGCGTGTTCCGTATCGCATCGATGACCAAGGCGGTGACCTCGGTTGCGGCAATGCAGCTCATCGAGCAAGGCAAGCTCCAGCTCGATGAGCCGATCGGCAAGGTCCTGCCTGAACTGGCTGCGCCCCAGGTCCTGGAGGGCTTCGACTCATCGGGCGCGCCACGATTGCGACCGGCCAAACGCCCGATCACATTGCGCCATCTGCTGACCCACACAGCCGGGTTCGGTTACGAGATGTGGAACCCGGAGCTCATCCGCTATGTCACCGTAACCGGCCTGCCCTCCCTCATGACTGGCAAGCTAGCTGCGCTGTGGGCGCCACTGGTCTTCGATCCGGGCGAACGTTGGGAGTACGGCATCAACATCGACTGGGTCGGGCGCGCAGTCGAAGCAGTCGCCGGACAACCGCTCGATGCCTATTTCAGCGCGCACATCTTTGCCCCGCTCGGCATGACGGACACGGGTTTTGTGCCCTCCGCCGACCAGGCGTCTCGTCTTGTCCGCGTGCATCGCCGCGGACCTGACGGAAGCTTGGAGCCGATCACGATGGAAATGTCGCAACGCGAGTTCTTCAGCGGCGGCGGTGGCCTGTTGTCGACTGGACGCGATTATCTCGCCTTCTTGCGAATGCTTCTGCACCAGGGCCACTACAATGGCGCCGCACTGCTGCGGCCTGAGACGATCACGCAAATGGGGCAAAATCAGATCGGCAATCTCCAGCTCGGCATCATGAAGACGGCGATGCCCGAACTCTCGAACGATGTCGATTTGTTTCCCGGCGTTCAATGCGGACACGGTCTCGCCTCTGTGGTCAACGCACAGCAGGGTCCCAATGGCCGAAGCGCCGGGACCCTCACCTGGGCCGGGCTTTTCAACACCTACTATTGGATCGACCCGCAAAAGCACGTCACCGGCGTGATCCTGACCCAGATCCTGCCTTTCGCCGACCACAAAGCCGTCAAGCTCTACGGCGAGTTCGAGAGCTCAGTTTACGATGCTCTGAAGGCGGCCTGACGCGCACCCGGGATCATTCCGCGGCCGCCGGCAATTGCACGTTGCGGACCGGCACATTCGCCGGCGGGACCGGGCGTTGCTGCAGCCGATCGCTGATCACGTCCCAGATTTGCCGCAAGCGCTGAACGTGTAGATCGTCGCGAATGATCGCGACCAGCGAGTTCGAGCTCGAGCGCCGGGTCGAGTTGCATTTCACTGCTGCCGGGCGCCACGGGCCGATGCGGTTTGCCGCCCGGGTCACCGGCTGGCGGTTGAATTGCCTCGCCCCCTGCGGAGGGCGCCTCTCCGACCAGCGCCGGCACCAGCCGCCGGCGCAACGCCGGGCTGTCCAACGCCCTTTCGAGGTCGAAAATCGTGCGGATGTTGACTTCGCGCAGTCGCAGGGTGCGTGCCGAGCCGACCGCCAGGATCAATTGCGCCTGCGCGACCCAATCGATGACCTCGTAGAGGCCGTAGGGGGTCTCCACGAAGATCTGGATCGGGTTGATCGTCGCCAGGTTCTGCACGTCCTCGATCTCGAATTCGGCAAGGCGCAGCTTCATAAAGGGGTCGATGCCGAGGATCATGTCGAGCGGAAACTCCTCCTGCAAGGTTTGGCTTTCCGGGCTCACCCGTCGCAGCCGCAGCCAGGGGAATTTCGCCATCAGCGCGTCGATGCACAGGGTCGGAAAAAAACCAACCAGGAAAGCGATGACGACCATCGCATGCGGACCCAGCGAGTTGAGGATCTGGCTATGCCAGATTGCGGCGATCGTGAATACGGCGAGCAGTATGTGGCCGATCGACTGGAAAAACGAGATCGGCGCAAGATCGAAATTGGATATTCGCCGGACTAAATACTGAATCGTCCAGACATAGCTGCCGATGAATGTATAGCTCAGAGCACCGAGAAAAGGGCGATCGGCGGCCGCCAAATCATTGGGAACACTGATCGGGAAAACAAAATAATTCGGCAGAGGCACCACATCCGGCATGAACGCCATACGGAACCCGAGCGCTGTCAAGATGATGTAGATCGCGACAGGCAGCAAATAATAGGCGAACCTGTGGGGATCGTCGTGCAGGTCGCGCTCGGGATTGGCCTCGGGATCGTACTTGTATTTTACAAGCTCGAAAGAGGGGATGATCAATGGCGCGCCGTTGGGCAGGCTGGCAAAGCTGAACAGCCGCTCCAGATCGCGGACTATCTCGCGTCTGAAAGCGCGAATGTTGTTGCGGCCGACAAAAATGCCGAGCGGCACGACGCAGCTGAGCATTACCAGTGCCGTCCATCGCAACACTTCAGCGAAACCGGTCATCTGCGTCTCCTCGAAATTCCGGATCCGACCCGCTGCATCGCGTCCCGCGCTGACCAGGTGAGCTGGTCTTTAATTACTCTTTTTTGGTTAAGGAGGCTACGTGTTCTTCCCGAACTACGGGTGCGCCGCCGCCCATGACGGCGGAGCGTTGTCGATGCCCAAATCCGATGCATCCCTGATCCGCACAATGCCGCCTTGTTGAGCAAACCGAGTTGCCGGTAGATAGCGCCGGCCGGCTCCGCTTCGCTCAATTTGGGGGCGTTTTGCTCGATCAACCCACCACCCGGGAACTTTTGACGGACCAAAGCGCCGAAGCCCGGACCACCCGGCGGCTCGTCATGACCGGCGTCATGCTGGCGATCTTCATGGTGGCGACGGACAGTTATATCGTCGCCACCGCGATGCCCACGATCGTCGCCGACCTCGGCGGGTTTCGCCTGTTCAGCTGGGCATTTGCCGCCTTTCTGCTGGCCCAGGCGGTGACGATCCCGATATATGGGCGCCTTGCCGACCTCTACGGCCGCAAGCGGGTGTTCTTTGCCGGCACAAGTGTGTTTCTGCTCGGTTCCCTGCTGTGCGGCTGCGCGTGGGACATGGGGGCGTTGGTCTTGTTCCGCGCGGTTCAAGGCATCGGCGCGGGCGCCATCCAGCCGATCGCCACGACCATTATCGGCGACATCTACACGCCGGTCGAGCGAGCGCGGATGCAGGGCTACGTCTCCGGGATGTACGGCGTTGCGGCGGTCATCGGCCCGACATTGGGCGCCTTTGTCATCGAGCATGTCAGCTGGTCCTTGGTGTTCTGGGTCAATCTGCCGATCGGCGCCGCCACCTTCGTCATGTTCGGCCTTTATCTGCGCGAGCATCGCGAGCCGCGCCGGCATCAAATCGATTACCTCGGCTCGGCGCTGCTGATGCTCGGGGTCGGGGCGCCGATGTTTGCCTTAGTGCAGATCGGCAACGCCGAAGGCCACACCCTCGCAGCGCTGGCGCTGGGCGGCGCGGTCGCGCTGACGGCGCTGGCGCTCAACGAGAGGCGCGCGGCGGAGCCGATGCTGCCCTTGAAGGTTTGGCGCAACCGGGTCGTCGTGGTCGGCTGCCTCGCCGGCTTCTTCAACGGCGCGTTGATGATGGGCGTTTCCGGCTTTCTCCCGACCTATGTGCAGGGAGCCATGGGCCGCGGCGCGACGGCCGCCGGCGTGGTGCTCGCCGCGTCATCGGTCAGTTGGGCCTTCGCCAGCATGGCGGCGGGACGCCTGATGATCCGCACCTCATACCGCCTGTCGGCGTCGATCGGCGGCCTCTGTCTCGTTGCCGGCAGCCTCATGCTCATCCTGTTGACCCCGGCAAGCGGGCTCTTCTGGGCCGGAAGCGGTGCCTTCATGCTCGGCGTCGGCATGGGTTTCTGCAACACTGCGTTCATCGTCTCGACCCAGGCGAGCGTCGGCTGGAACGATCGCGGCATGGCTACCTCGTCGACGATGTTCATGCGCATCGTCGGCCAGTCGGTCGGCGCTGCCGTGTTCGGCGCCATCCTCAATTTCGGGGTCTATCGCCTGCTGCCCAATGCCGGCGACGCCGTCAACCGGCTGATGTCGCCGGCCGCCCGCCAGACCCTCGGTGCCGGTGAAATTGAGCGCCTGACTGAAGCTGTCGGCAGCTCGCTCCACGTCGTCTACATGATCGCCGGCCTCGTGGCCCTCATCAGCCTGGTCCTGGCCATGGCCCTGCCGGCAAGGCTGAGCCCGACGCGGCCACATCGGGGCGCCTGAACTCGCGCGGCCTTCATAAGGTGCACAATACGGTGGCCCCGCGGCCGTCTAGCTGTTTTTGCTGTTTTTTGCAGCGATTTATCAGCTATCCAATTTCGTCCTCTGCGGAAATCCCAGGCTGCCGAGGATTCGGCGATATGAGAAAACAGCCAGATCGCCTCGGTGATGCCGCTCTTCCTCGCTGTTTGTGGCATAAATGCAACAATCGCAAACCGTCATTTCCAACGAGTTCCCTCTCGCGATCCCTTTGAAGATCCGGCGCGCCCCTGATATCATAATAAGCAATATTTGTCAATTAAATAAATGGTTTTACAGCACGTTAAGACCTCGTTCGCCTTGCCGCCACAGCCGTGTTCTGCATCATCCGTTTGGTAGGGCGCTGCGACCGGGGCAGCGGGCGCGGTGACGGCCACGTTGGGAAGCGATGCCAGTCCGGGAATGGGCGGCTATCTACTTGGCTTGCATTAGTTTACTTGTATTATTTTCACCAGATGAAGTCATAATTACAATTAACACCATCCAATACCCTTCTGCACAAGCCTGGCGCTCCGAGTCATTCACACAATTCATCAAGCAATGACGCACCATCGCTCATACCAAATCCGCTACACCGGCGAAAGCCGGTGCCCACGGCAAAACTGGATCCCGGCGTTCCCCACGGAACAAGTCCGTGGGCTGAAGGCCCACGGGAAAGCGCGGAGGGGACGTCGAGCTGCATCAACTGAATGAACCTGTGCACTCGCGCTCCCATTTCCGCGAGCTTCACCCTGCCGTACCCGCGGGTTATTCGCCGGGTTTTCGCAGGTTGCCGACCGGATCGTACTGTCGAACCTGCAATGAGTCGAGCACGTAGGCGACATCCTCGGGCCGCACCGCGGCGGTGTCGGTAGCGCAGATGCTCGCGTGCATGATGTAGATGTAGCCGCCTGCCCACTTTGGTCCGGCCTTTTGGACCGCGGCACAATTGTGAGGCCCATCCGAGAATTCGATGGACTTGTCTTCGCCATTGCTCACGAAATTACGCCAATTAGTGCCACGCCGCGTCACCTGGTTCATATCATGAAAGTCTTCCTGATCGTATCCAGAATTACCATTGACGTAACAATACTGTGATGTTTGATGCCCAATGGCAGTAACCTTGTAGGGGTCGAATATCAAAGTATCGGCCTCGATCGACAAGTGGCCGGAGCTATAGATCGCCACATCGAGGGCCAGATCGCAGTTGCTGCCGCCTTTCGGGTTGGTAATTTGGTCTGTCGCGCCTGGTAACAACCTATATCCTCGCAGGCACCTGCCTCCCGTGGCAGGGGCGATGAAGGTCGCCGTACACGGGACCTCGCGAAATCTGTCCTCCTCGACGCGATATCGACCGCTATAAGGATTTCGCTGGTAGGCCTTACCCGGATCGCGCAGGTAGGGTACTGCGACAGGCGCAGCGGGCGCGGTGACGGTGACGTTGGGAAGCGACAATTGCTCGGTTTGCTGCGCCCAGGCGCTAGTTGCGGACGCCGCAATCGCCGATCCTATGATGACGCTCCCCAATCCGGGAACGGCCGGCATGATTTATTCGCCGGCTTTTCGCAAATTGCCGACTGGATCGTATTGGCGGACCTGCAATGAACCGAGCGCGTAGGCGACATCTTCGGCTCGCACCACGGCCGTGTCGGCCCGGCAGATGCTGGCGTGAAGCATGTAGACGTAGCCGCCTCGCCACGGCGTGCCAGGCTTGTGAACAGCGACGCAATTGTGCAGTCCATCCGCAAATTCGATGGACTTGTCTTCGCCATTACTAATGAGATTACGCCAATTGGTGCCGCGCCTCGTCACTTGGTTCATGTCCTGGAAATCTTCCTGGTCGTAGCCGGGATTACCAACGACATAGCAGTATTTGCCTGGAAGCCCGGTCGCCGCGAGCTTGTACGGATCGAAAATCAATGTGCTCGCTTCGATCGACAAGTTGCCAACGCGGTACATGACCACGTCGAGCGCCATGTCGCATTTGAGGCCTCCTCTTTGGGCAAAGAGAGCGGTTCCGGGCACCAGTCGATAGCCCTGCAAGCACTTGCCTCCAGCCGAGGACGCGATACGGGTCTCATTGCACGGCACCTCCGCGAATTTATCCTCCTCGACGCGATAGCGGCCGGCATAGGGATTTCGCTCGTACGACTTCCAAGGATTGCGCATATAGGGCGGCTCGACCGGAGCCGCGGGCGCGGTTACGGTGACATTCGGAACCGGCAGCTGCTTAGTCTCTTGGGCATAGGTGCCGCTCGCCGACGACATAGTCGCCAACGCTGCGATCGCGACCGCTAGTCTGCAAATCGCCTGCATGATCCGCCTCCTCGATGGCCGAGCCGCCGGCGTCACCAATTCCGCACCGGCGCGACCTTGACGATAATATGGCAAGTAAAAATTTGCCACATGCCCGTTCGCGTGTCGCGCGAGGGGTCGCCGCTGCAAAGTTGCACTGATTGCGGTATTCTTACGCGCTTCTTGCGATGGTCTGGGGTGCGCTCGCAGTGAACAGGATCAGGCTGCCCCTTGCTTTATCGATTGCCGGCCATGCTTTCGTATTGGCGCTGCTGATCCTGTTTGCCGCCGCGACCCGGCCCTCCCCGGAAACGGCGATGCCCGGAGGTTTCGCGGTTGTTCTCGGCCAGATGCTCCCTGAAGCCAAAACCCCGCCCGCCCCGCAGGCGTTGCCGTCGCAAGCGGCCGCGGTGAGACAGCCCGAGCCTTTGGTTGAGGCAACCGAGCCTGCTCCCGCCCCCGTGCCGGAATTCCCGGTGCTGCCGCCGGACCAAATGGCCGCCGTAACCGCGCCGCCGCCGCGGCGTAAGCCCGTCGTCAGGGAGCCGCCAAAACACGTCACGCACCGGACGGAGCGGCCACCAGAGCCTGCCTCTGAGCCGACGCCTGCGTCGCCCAGATTCGCCGAGTTGCCTCCCGCGGGGATCGGTGGTGCACAATACCCGGCCGCGCAACCGGCGGCAGCTGCCGTGGGGCCGGCGCCAGTCCCGAGACCGGATGCCGCCGCGAGCTACCAAGCAATGATCAGCGCCTGGCTCGAAAGCCATAAACGCTATCCGGAATCGGCCCGTGAGCGTGGCGAGGAAGGCAGCGCAGCGCTGCGTTTTCGGATCGACCGATCTGGCCGCGTCCTCGACTACAGCTACGCGAGCACCGGATATCCAGACCTTGATGCCGGTCTCGACGAGATGTTGCGCGGCGCGCAGCTGCCCCCATTTCCGCCAGGGATGGCAGCATCCCGCATCGAGGTCTCGCTAATGATGCGGTTCAACTTGACCCGGTAGCCGGCCCTCGCCTCAAGCCGCCTTGGCCTTCATAGCCGAGCCGGCGGGACGCGCCTCGGCGAGGATCAGGTCGGCGCCTTTTTCGGCGATCATGATCGTCGCCGCGTTGGTGTTGCCGGAAACGACGGTCGGCATGATCGAGGCGTCGATCACCCTCAGCGCCTCAACGCCGTGAACCCGCAGCGCGGTATCGACTACCGCATTTTCGCGCGGCCCCATCATGCAGGTGCTGGTCGGGTGGTAGGTCGTGCCGGCGGTCTGGCGGATATGGTCGAGGAAATCTTCGTCGCTCTGCGCCGCCGGGCCGGGCAGGAATTCCTCGGAGACGCATTTCTGCATTGCCGCGGTCTGGAATATGCCTCGCGCGATGCGAAGCCCGGCAATCAAGGTGTCCTTGTCGGCCTGCGTCGATAGGTAGTTCGGCTGGATGGCGGGCGGCGCTGCGGGATCGGGCGACCGGATCCTGAGCCAGCCGCGGCTCTCCGGCCGGCAGGGGATGCAGGTCGCCTGGCACGCCGGAAAATCGTGCATCCCCTCCCCCGGCCGCACAAAGCTGCCGGCGAGGAACTGATACTGCACATCCGGCAAGTCGAGGCCGGGCCGGGTGCGCGCAAAGAGCCCGATCGGCGCCGCTCCCATCATTAATGCGCCGCGGCGTGCCAGCGCGTATGAAAACCCGGCATGAGTCTGCCGCAGCCAGCTCCGCGAGACTTCGTTCAAGGTGTTGGCACGCCGCGCGCAATAAACGACGCGCGAGTTGATGTGATCTTGCAGGTTCTCGCCGACCCCCGGCAGATCGTGCACCGCCGCAATGCCGTGCTGCTGCAGCAATTGCCCCGGCCCGATCCCGGAAAGCTGCAGTAGTTGCGGCGAGTTGATCGAGCCGCCGGCGAGCAATACTTCGCGCCGCGCCTGGGCTCTGTGCACGATCCCGTCCTGCGAATATTCGAGGCCGACTGCGCGCTTGCCCTCGAACAGCACGCGGTGCGCCAATGCCCGAATCTCGACCCGCAGATTGGGCCGCCGCATTGCGGGCCGCAGATAAGCGACTGCGGCGCTGCAGCGCCGCATGTTGCGGACGGTCACCTGCAATGGACCGACGCCGTCCTGCTCGGCACCGTTGAAATCCGGGTTGAACTTATGGCCGGCCTCCTGCGCTCCGGCGATGAAGGCGTCATGCAGTTCATGCCGCGCCCGCAGGTCGGAGACGCACAGCGGTCCGCCGGCGCCGTGATGCTCGTCGGCGCCGCGCTCCTGATGCTCGGCGCGCCGGAAATAGGGCAGCACGTCCTCGTAGGACCAGCCGGTATTGCCGAGCTGGCGCCACAGATCGAAATCCTGTCTTTGGCCGCGGATATAGATTAGCCCGTTGATCGAGCTCGATCCGCCGAGCACCTTGCCGCGCGGCCACAGCATGCGACGTCCATTGAGCTCAGCGAGAGGCTCAGTCTCGAACACCCAGGTGATCTTCGGGTGGAAGATGTTTCGGTAGAACCCGGCGGGGATGTGAATCCACGGGTTGCCGTCCCTCCCGCCCGCTTCCAGCAAAAGCACGCGCGTTGTGCGGTCGGCGGTTAGGCGGTTCGCCAGCACGCAGCCCGCAGAGCCGGCGCCGACGATGATGAAATCGAAGTCTCCTGCGTCTTGCATGCCTGCGCTCCGCGAAATCCGATCTGATATTCTATCTCACCGCCGCTGCTCGTTATATGATGTCTTGCAACTCAACGGAGCACGACATGCGTGTGGCGGTGTTGGCGATTATTGGTCTGGTGTGTCTCACGACAATAGCCATGACAGCTTCCGCTTCCCCCGCCGGATCAGTTGGGAGGGAAGCCGGCGCCTCGTCGTATCGCGTCGAGGTCGCTCAGGGCTGCGGACCCGGCTTTCATTGGGTTGGCAAACATCGCAACCGATATGGCGCATGGGTCCTGGGCCACTGCGCAAGAAACTAACCTCTGCCGGGCCTCCGCAAACCCTCACCCACCAAGCCCTTCGGGCTTGGTCCCCCCTCTCCCGCAGTGCGGGCGAGGAGCTTCGTGCTGAATGCGTCGTAGTCCCTCTCCCGCACCGCGGGAGAGGGTGCCGAGCGCAGCGAGGCGGGTGAGGGCTCCCCGATATCGATCGTTAGGTCCATTCGGTTACATGCCTAATTCCTTGCGCAGGTCCTTGATCACTTGGTCCCGCGTGCGGGTCTGCCAGCGGCGGCGGCGGCCGATCGGCGCGTTTTCGATTTCCGGAGCGACCTTTGAGGCGACAAACACCGGACCCGGCTTGCCTAGGATCTCGGGCAGAGCGGCGGAAAACTTCTCGAGTTCCCGGAAGGCGAATGCTCGGGGATAGCCGGCGCCGCGTGCGATCACGTCGTAGTTGGTGTTTTCGGCATTGGGGACCGGCTGGCCGCCCGTTGTCGCGTAGCAGCCATTGTCGATTAGGAAGTGATAGAAATTCGCCGGCTGCTGCTCGGCTATCGTGACCAGCATGCCGAGACTCATCAGGATGTCGCCCTCGGAATCGAAGAGGATGACCCTCTTCTCCGGTCGCGCCAGCGCCAGCCCCAGCGCAAAGCCGGCGTGCCCGCCCATTGCCGGATCGCCGACCGGCACGTCGAGGTTCGGCCGCGTCGTGAGGTCGGTCCAATAGCGGCCACCGCGGCCTGGAACGACGATCGCGTCCTCGCGAAAGGGAGCGAAGGCCTTCAACAAATCGGCTGTGTGCATCATAGCGAAGGGCGCTCCCTCTACCGATTGAAGCCGTGGTATTCGTCGCCGACGAGCACGACGACGGGTCTCTTGGTGCGTTCCGCCTCCTCGAAAGCGATCGAGATGCGCGGCGCATCGGCGTCGTTCTCGACGAGGTAGTAGTTGATCCCAAACGCCATCAGGAACCGCTCCGTATAGGTGGCAGCGGTGTCCTGATTGACGCCGTGGCGCGTCCAGCCGCGATAGCCGACCATCAGCACGACCGGGATGTTGAGGCCCAACAGCCAGCCGCGCAGCGAATCCCCGGACTCCATCATGCCGGTATTCTGGATCAGGATCAGCGGCTTGGCTCCGGCAACCGATAATCCGGCGGCGATCGAGCAGGCATGCCCCTCGCGGCTGACGCCGACGAGCCGCAACGACGGCTCCGCCTTCATCAGCAGATAGAGCCAGTTGGTCTCGCTGTCCGGCAGCCACACGACGTGCGTTACGCCGTTCTTCTTCATTTCGCCGAGCACCGCTTCCGGGCTCAGCGCGATCACCGCTGCGTCAGTCATTTTGTCGCCTCCGTCAACCGGCATTCGTCTATCATAGCATCATGGAAAAGCCCCGCGACGAGCGCATTCTGTTCCTGTTCCGGCACGGCGAGACCGACTGGAACCGCGAAGGCCGGCTGCAGGGGCATACGGATACGCCGCTCAATGCCACGGGTCTGGCGCAAGCGCAGGCATTGGCCGAGAGCTTGCGCCCCCACCGGCTCGATGCGGTCGTGTCGAGCGATCTGGCGCGCGCCCAGACGACTGCGCAGATCGTCGCCGAGGTATTGGCGGTGACGCTCTTCATTGAAGCCGGGTTGCGCGAGACCGAAGTCGGCGCGGCCGAGGGCCTCCTGTGGGCGGACGCTAAGACGCGCTTCGGCGAGGGCCTGACCGAGCGCTGGTATTCGGATGGCGATGTCGCCTTCCCCGGCGGGGAGACCGGCATCGCGACCCGCTTGCGGGGGCTCGCCGGTTTGCGGCGCTTCACCGCGGCACAGTCCTTCCGGCGGATCGGTGTCTCTAGCCACGGTGCGATGGTGCGTCAGCTGATGAAGCACGCGTTGCCGCCCGGGAGCCCGCCGGCGCCGGTTCGCAATACCACGCTCCACGTCCTGCGATATGAGCCGGCTACCGACCGGCTGATGGTTGTCGAACGGGAAGATCTCGAGTTAGACTGAGGGCAGCTCGCTCCTCAATCGAACTGCATGCTGATGGTTTCGGCGACGAGGGCCGGGCGTGTGGCGCCCTCGACCTCTACGGTATTTTCCGAGGTGATGCGCACGCCGCCATCCACTGGCTCGACGGATTTGATCTTCTGCCGCAGCCGAATGCGCGAGCCGGCCGGTACTTGCCCGGTAAAACGGACCCGGTTGGAGCCGTAATTGAGCCCGCGCGAGCGGTGCTTCACGCGATACAAGGTCTGCCCGAGACGCGGCACCAACGACAATGTCAGATAGCCATGGGCGATCGTCTTGCCGCCCGGCAGCTCGCGCTTGGCGCGCTCGACATCGACATGGATCCACTGGTGATCGCCAGTGGCATCGGCGAATTTGTCGATCAGCGCCTGATCAACAGTAAACCAATCGCTGACGCCGATTTCCTGGCCGACGTAGTGCACGAGGTCCGCCGGTCGCTCGAGTTCGATCATCGTTGTCCCTTTCTTTTGTTATCCGCCAATCCTCTACCCGATTTATGGCCGCGTCGGAAAGACGCTCGGACGGAGTTTGCGTCGTGATTCGCATGTCAGGAACCGCTGCGCTCCCCGCTCCCGGTGACCGGCGGGCGCGCGATGCTGTAGGCGGTTTACAGCAGGTCGCGGAGCATTGCGACCAGCGGCGGGTCAGCCGGCGGCATCGGGTAGTCGCCGAGCCGGGCCGGGCGCACCCAGGCGAGCCGTTGGCCCTCGCGCGCCCTTGGGATGCCAGACCATTTGCGGCAGAGGTAAAGCGGCATCAGGAGATGGAAGTCGGGGTAAGAATAGGATGCGAACGTGAAAGGAGCCAGGCAGCTCGCCGCGACATCGATGCCGAGCTCCTCGGCGAGCTCGCGGATTAGCGCCGTCTCCGGCGTCTCACCCGGGTTGACTTTGCCGCCCGGAAACTCCCACAACCCGGCCAGAGGCTTGCCCGCTGGGCGCTGGGCGAGCAGCACGCGCCCGTCGACATCGACGAGCGCCACCGCCGAGACCAGCACGATCCGGGGGACCGCGTCAGCTGCGATAGCTGGCATTGATGTCGATATAGCGGTGGGTCAAGTCGCAGGTCCACACCGTCGCCTTACCGCGGCCGATGCCGAGATCGACGCCGATCGCGATCTCACGGCCTTTCATGTATTCGGCGACCGGCACCTCGTCATAATCCGGCACCGGACCGCCCTCGGCTGCGATCGGGATGCCGCCGATCGAGATCGACAATCGGCTTTGATCCACCTTCTCTCCAGCTCTGCCGACCGCCATGACGATACGACCCCAGTTGGGATCGCCTGCCGAAAGAGCCGTCTTGACCAATGGCGAGTTGCCGATGGTGAGCCCGATGCGGCGCGCCGCCCGTGCTGTCGCCGCCCCGGTTACCTCGATCGTAACGAACCTCTCCGCGCCCTCGCCGTCGCGCACGATCTGCTGCGCGAGATCGATCATGACCGCATCGAGCGCCCGGCGAAAATCACCGAGCCGCCGATCGGCCGGGCTCGCGACCGGGCGATGCTGTGCCTGCTGGGTCGCGCACAGGAGCACGGTGTCGCTGGTCGAAGTGTCGCCATCCACCGTGATCGAGTTGAACGAGCGGTCGGCTGAAGCGGCGAGCAGCGGCTGCAGCACGGCGGGGGGCAACGCCGCGTCGGTGAAGACATAGGCGAGCATTGTCGCCATGTCGGGCGCGATCATACCGGAGCCCTTGGCAAAGCCGTTGAGACGGACTTCGACGCCGTCGATCGTGGCGGTCGCGGTGGCTCCCTTCGGAAAAGTGTCGGTCGTCATGATTGCGCGTGCGGCCGGCTCCCACCCATCGGCCGAGAGCCGCGGCGCGACCTGGGGCAACGCCGCGATAATTTTTTCGGCCGGCGGCGGCTCGCCGATCACTCCAGTCGAGCAGATGAACACCTCCTTGGGGTCGCAGCCCAACAACCGCGCCGCCGCAGCTGCCGTGGTCTCGACGACTTCATTCCCGGCACGGCCGGTAAAAGTATTGGAATTGCCGGAATTGACGACGATGCCGCGCACCTTGCCGCCCGGCAGGCAGTCGCGGCACCACACGACCGGCGCGCCCGCGGTCAGCGAGCGCGTGAAGACTCCCGCGATCGTGCTGTCCGGGGCCAGCTCGGCGAGCATCAAATCGTCTCGCCCGGTATAGCGGATCCCGCAGGCGAAGGCGGCGAGCCGCACGCCGGCGATCGGCGCCAGCTCGGGAAAGCGCTCGGGGGCGAGGGGGGAAACGGCACTCATCCCTCGCTTCGAGAGCAGAATGCGCCATTCCCCAACGCAGAGAGAGCCCCTCTCCGCCCTTCAGGGGGGAGAGGGAGGGGCCCGACCCGCAGGGTTGGGAGGGTAAGGCGGGCGGCGCCACGAAATGGCACGTCGACCCCCCTCACCCTGCCCTCCCCCCCGGCCGGCGGGGAAAGAGGGTAAAATAGGCGATTGAGCCGAAAATACGGTTCATGCGATTACTTTGCGGGGGATGGCAGCGGCTTGCCGTCGAGCCCGTAAGTTTCGACTTTGGCGGAGGAGCGCAGCTCTTTCAGTTTCGCGTCGACAACGTCGTGCGCCACCAGTTGGCTGACCTCCTTACGGGCTTCGTCAAAGCTCGGCGGAGTGCTGACGCGATGGTCTTCGACCTTGATGACATGCCAGCCGAACTCGGTCTTCACCGGCGCCTTGGTGTATTGGCCGGGGGGCAAGGCAAAGGCAGCGTCGGCGAACTCCTTCACCATATCGTCATGGCCGAAATAGCCGAGATCGCCACCCGATTTGCCGCCGGGGTCCGTCGAATCCTTCTTGGCAAGCTCGGCGAAATCGGCTCCCTTGTCGAGCTCCGCGATGATCGCATTCGCCTCGGCCTCGGTCTTGACCAGGATGTGCCGCGCGTGGACCTCCTCGTGCCCCGCCTTGTCCTTGGCGAAGGTCTGGTAGCGCGCCTTGAGCTGGTCCTCGGTCTCGGCCGCCTTGATCGCCTTGTTGAGGTAGGCTTCCTGGATTAGGCGATCCTCGTAGCGCTTCAGGCGGAGCTGCACCTCGGGATCCTGGTCGAGGTGATCCTTGCGGCCGGCCTCGGTGATCAGCATGCCGTCGACGAGCCGGTCGAGCAGCATCGGGTAGATCTGGGCGAGCGGCATTTTTTGGACCTGCGGCGGCAGACTCTGTTGCGCGGCTTCGAGATCCGAAAGGTGCAGCTCGGTTCCGTCGACACGCGCCACGACCGTGCTGCCCGGCGGCATCGGAGCCGGCATCGAGGCCGCGGGGTTCGGCTGAGGCGCCGGCCGGTCGGCTGCCAGCAAGATGCCGCCGCCGGCGACCGCGGCGGCGAGCCCGGCGGCACAGACCAAGCCGAGCGGAGTTATCGAGAGACGAGGATGCATCGCAGCACCTATAATGAGGAACAGCCGCTGAGCTCCAGCGGCCATGGATGAATGAATGCACATCGGTATCACGCAAACAAGGCGGCGAAAGGGCAAAGTCGCCCATCGCCCGCTGCACCACCCCGGGGACTGCTCGAATTGACACGCCTTAGACGCCCGCCTATCTGTCGGTTGGCCGCCGTGCGAACTTATCCGGCTTCTTTTTCCCATTTTTCGAGGGTCCCATGCTTGGTGCCTTAGCCCGGCGCCTGTTCGGCTCCGCCAATGACCGTTACGTCAAGAGCCTGGGGCCGATCGTTTCCGCCATCAACGAATTGGAGCCGCAGCTCGAAATAATGTCCGATGACGAGCTGCGGGCCCGGACCCAGCAATTCAAGCAACAGCTAGCGGATGGGACCGAGCTCGACGACATCCTGATCGACGCTTTCGCGACCGTGCGGGAAGCGTCGAAGCGGACCCTCGGGCAGCGTCATTTCGATGTGCAGCTGATGGGCGGGGTCGTATTGCATCGCGGCATGATCGCCGAGATGAAGACCGGCGAAGGCAAGACATTGGTCGCGACCCTGCCCGTTTATCTCAATGCGTTGAGCGGCAACGGCGTGCACGTCGTCACCGTCAACGACTATCTCGCCCGCCGCGACGCCGACTGGATGGGCCAGATCTATCGTTTTCTCGGCCTGACGGTCGGCGTCATCGTCCACGACCTCGACGACATGCAGCGAAAGGAGGCCTATCTCTGCGACGTCACCTACGGCACCAACAACGAGCTCGGCTTCGACTACCTGCGCGACAACATGAAATTCCGGCTCGAGGACATGGTCCATCGGCCGTTCCACTACGCGATCGTCGACGAGGTCAATTCGATCCTGATCGACGAGGCGCGCACCCCGCTCATCATCTCCGGCCCCACCGAAGACAATTCCGAACTCTACATCCGGGTCGACAAGCTGATCCCCGCACTCGATGGCGGCGATTACGAAAAGGATGAAAAGCAGCGCACCGTAGCCCTGACCGAGTCGGGGGTCGAGAAGATCGAGCAGTTGCTTCGCCAATATGGCCTGATGACGACCGGTTCACTGTACGACATCCAAAATGTCGGGCTCGTTCATCACGTCAACCAGGCATTGCGCGCCCACAAGCTCTTTGCCCGCGACACCGATTACATCAGCAAGGACGACAAGATCATCATCATCGACGAGTTCACCGGCCGCATGATGGAGGGCCGGCGTTACTCGGAGGGGCTGCACCAGGCGCTGGAAGCCAAGGAAGGCGTGACCGTCCAGAACGAGAACCAGACCCTGGCCTCGATCACCTTCCAAAACTACTTCCGGCTCTACCCGAAGCTCGCGGGTATGACCGGCACCGCGATGACCGAAGCGCAGGAATTCAGCGACATCTACAGGCTCGAGGTCATCGAGATCCCGACCAACGAGCCGTGTATCCGTGACGACACCGACGACGAGGTCTATCGGACGACTCGCGAGAAATACGACGCGATCGTGCAACATGTGCTGGAGTGCCAGGAGAAGAAGCAGCCGATGCTGATCGGCACCGTCAGCATCGAAAAATCCGAGGCGCTGTCGGCAGTCTTCAAGAAACACAAGATCCCGCACAACGTGCTGAACGCACGCTATCACGAGCAGGAAGCCTACATCATCGCCCAGGCCGGCCGGCCCGGCACCGTGACGATCGCCACGAATATGGCTGGCCGCGGCACCGATATTCAGCTCGGCGGCAACCTGGAGATGCGGCTCAAGACCGATCTGGCCTTGATCACCGATGCGGCGGAGCGCGAGCCGAGGGCCGCCGACATCCGCGCGGAGATCCGCGCGGCGCATGAGGAAGTGGTCGGGGCGGGCGGGCTCTTTGTCGTCGGCAGCGAGCGGCACGAGAGCCGGCGCATCGACAACCAGCTGCGCGGCCGCTCCGGCCGGCAGGGCGATCCCGGCGCCTCGAAATTCTTTGTTTCGCTCGAAGACGATCTGATGCGGATCTTCGGCTCCGAGCGGATGGATTCGATGCTGCAGCGCCTCGGGCTCAAGGAAGGCGAGGCGATCATCCATCCCTGGGTCAACAAGGCCCTCGCCAAGGCGCAGCAGAAGGTCGAGGCGCGCAACTACGACATCAGAAAGCAGCTCCTCAAATACGACGACGTGATGAACGACCAACGCAAAGTCGTCTATGAGCAGCGGCGCGAGATCATGAATGCCCGCAACGTCGCTTCTACGATCGCCGATATGCGCAACGAGACGATCGACGAGATGGTCGCGCTGGCGATCCCGGAGAATTCGCTGGCCGAGCAGTGGGACACCCCGGCGCTCCACGCCGAATGCCTGCGCCTCTTAGCCCTCGACCTGCCGCTCGCCGAATGGGCCAAGGAGGAAGGGATCACGGGCGACGAGGTGCGCGAGCGCATCACCGCCGTGGCGGACCGCAAGATGGCCGAGAAATCGGCGAATTACGGCCCCGATCTGATGCGGATGGCCGAGAAGAGCCTGCTATTGCAGCTGTTGGACCAGACCTGGAAAGACCATCTCCTGTCGCTCGATCACCTGCGGCAGGGGATCAACCTGCGCGCCTACGCGCAGCGCGATCCGTTGAACGAATACAAGCGCGAGGCCTTCGAATTGTTCGAGGCGATGCTGGCCAATTTGCGCCAGCACATCACCTCGGTGCTCTCCCACGTCGAATTGCGGGTGCAGCCCGAGCCGGTCTACGCGATGGCCGGCGGCGAGCCCGAGGAGGCGATGGCCGAGGAGCGTGCCACCGGCACGACCGGCCGGCCGATCCCGGCGCCCCGCCCCCAGCGCCGCGCCGGCTCCGGCAACGGCGCCGAACGCGGCGGCCCGCGCCCCGCCGGCCCCCGCGCCCCCTGGGCCGGCACCCCGCGCAACGCCCCCTGTCCTTGCGGCTCCGGCAAAAAGTTCAAGCACTGCCACGGCCGCGTCTAACCGCCCTCATTCATGTCATCGTGTCATTGCGAGGGCGCAGCGACGAAGCTGCGCTCGCAACTACAACATCGCGGTCAGGAGGAGTGTTGAAAAGTCTACTGCGTCTATGTCCTGACAAACTAGCCGCAACTCGGTGCTCTGCGTAACTGGCGATCTCAAAGCTGGGGTCTGGCTTTACGAACCACCATCACTCAGATGTATTGCGCCGGACGCGGCAGGCTCGTTGATTCGGGAGCGTCGGTGGAATGAGTGTGCTAGATAATAACGTTGTCGTCCGGTAACCGCTCTCGATAGAACTGATCGCCACCGCCGTGGCGGGACGCGGCCGCCGCAGTTTTTACTCTTAGGGAAATCGATCCGATGCGCATCGCAGTGATCGGGACGGGGTATGTGGGTCTGGTTTCGGGAGCGTGTTTTTCCGAGTTCGGCGTGTCGGTGACTTGCGTCGACACGGATGCGGCAAAGATCGCGCGGTTGCGGCGCGGCGAGATGCCGATTTACGAGCCGGGGCTCGAGGCGCTGGTGGCGGCCAACACATCGGCTGGGCGGCTGTCGTTTACCACCGGGTTGTTGCCGGCGATCGAGGGCGCCGACGCTGTCTTCATCGCGGTAGGCACGCCGTCGCGGCGCGGCGACGGGCACGCCGACCTCAGCTATGTTTTTGCCGCCGCGGCGGAGATCGGCCGCGCTTTGGCCGAGGCGCGAGCCGCTGGCTATACGGTCGTCGTGACCAAATCCACGGTGCCGGTCGGCACGGGACGCGAGGTGGCCGCGATCCTGCGCCGGGTCTGCCCGAGCGGTGATTTCGATGTCGCCTCGAACCCGGAATTTCTGCGCGAGGGGTCGGCGATCGAGGATTTCATGCGCCCCGACCGGGTGGTGATCGGCGCCGACGACGACCGCGCCCGAGAGGTCATGCGTCAGCTCTACCGGCCGCTCTATCTGAGCGAGACGCCGATGCTGTTCACCGACATCGAGACCGCCGAATTGGTCAAATACGCCGCCAACGCCTTTCTCGCGACGAAGATCACCTTCATTAACGAGATTGCCGATCTTTGCGAGCGGGTCGGCGCCGATGTCCAGGACGTGGCCCGCGGCATCGGGCTCGACGGCCGTATCGGCCGTAAGTTTCTGCATGCCGGGCCGGGTTTTGGCGGCTCGTGCTTTCCGAAGGACTGCCGGGCTTTGGTGCGCACCGCCAGCGAGGCCGAGGCAAACCTTTCGATCGTCGAGACGGTGGTGCAGGTCAACGAGTCCCGCAAGGCCCGTATGGCCGACAAGATCATCGGTGCCTGCGGCGGCACGGTTGCCGGCAAGACGATCGCGGTCCTCGGCCTCACCTTCAAGCCCAACACCGACGACATGCGCGACAGCCCCAGCCTCACCATCCTGCCGCGCCTCGCCGCGGCGGGCGCGGCGATCCGCGCCTTCGACCCGGCCGGGATCGGTGAGGCGAGAAACCTGATGCCCGACCTCGTCTACTCTGATGACGCCTATGAAGCGGCCGAAGGCGCCGACGCGCTGGTGCTCTTGACCGAATGGAACGAGTTCCGCGCCCTCGATCTCGCCCGCATCGGGCGGCTGCTCGCAGCGCCGCTGGTCATCGACCTGCGCAACATCTATCAGCCGGCCGAAATGGCGGCCGCCGGGCTCTCCTATGTCAGCATCGGCCGCCCAGGGCGGCAGGCACCCCGAGCCGCAGGACGGTCGCTCAGCTAAATTGAGAGAACCGTCACTTGCCGCCCCGAACTTCGCCTGGGATCTCCTGATGAGCTCTGTTCGAAAGCGCGTTCTCGTGACCGGCGGCGCCGGTTTTCTCGGCTCGCACCTCTGCGAGCGGCTGGTCGCCCGCGGAGACGACGTATTGTGTGTCGACAATTACTTTACCGGCCGCAAGGATAATATCGCCGGTCTGTTGGGGGTTTCGCATTTCGAGGCGATGCGTCACGACATCACGCATCCCCTCTTTGTCGAGGCCGACGAGATCTACAACCTCGCCTGCCCGGCCTCGCCGATCCACTACCAGTTCGATCCAGTGCAGACCACCAAGACCAGCGTGATCGGTGCGATAAACATGCTCGGCCTCGCCAAGCGGCTGAAGGCCAAGATCTTCCAGGCTTCGACGTCGGAGGTCTATGGCGACCCGACCCTCCACCCGCAACCCGAAGCCTATCGCGGCAATGTCAATCCGATCGGTCCACGCGCCTGCTACGACGAGGGCAAGCGCTGCGCCGAGACGCTGTTCTTCGACTATTACCGCCAGCACAATCTGCGGATCCGCGTCGTCCGCATCTTCAACACCTACGGCCCGCGCATGCACCCCAATGACGGCCGCGTCGTCTCCAACTTCATCGTCCAGGCGCTCCAGGGCGCGCCGATCACCCTCTATGGCGACGGCAGCCAGACCCGCGCCTTCTGCTATGTCGACGATTTGATCGACGGCTTCCTCGCGTTGATGGCCACTCCCGACGAGGTCACTGGCCCCATCAATCTCGGCAACCCGGTCGAGACCTCGGTCGCCGAACTCGCCGACATGATCGTCGAGATGGTCGGCTCGCGCTCGAAGATCATCCGCCGGCCGCTGCCGATCGACGATCCGGTCCAGCGTTGTCCCGACATCGCCGAAGCCCAGCGGATTCTCGGCTGGCATCCCAAGACAGCCCTGAGCGACGGCCTAGCCCGCACCATCGACTACTTCGACAAACTGCTCGGCTCGAACCCGGGACGAGGACACGAGGTGTCGCCGTAGGAGGCGCCCGTGAGGCTTCTGGTGTTCGGGGCGGGAGGGCAGGTCGGCCGCGAGGTTTGCCGCGCAGCTCGGCCTCCACGGTTCGAGGTCATTCCTCTCGATCGGAACGCGGCCGACATCACCAAGGCAGCGGTCGTAAGCGCCGCGATCGCGCGGGAAAACCCCGACCTGGTCATCAATCTCGCTGCTTATACCGCGGTCGACCGCGCCGAAGGCGAGCCGGAAGCGGCTTGGGCGGTCAATTGCGCGGGAGCTGCTCATATCGCTGCGGTATGCGGCGAGAACGCGACGCCGCTGGTTCACCTGTCGACCGACTACGTGTTCGACGGGCGCCAGAGCGAGCCCTACTGCGAGACGGATGCCGTTAACCCGCTCAATGTGTATGGGCGCAGCAAGGAAGCCGCCGAGCGCGCCGTGCGAGCGGCGGCGCCTCACCACATCATCTTGCGGACCGCCTGGGTGTACGGGGCATATGGAGCAAATTTCGTGAAGACCATGCTGCGGCTCGGGGCCGAGCGGCCGGTCCTCCGCGTCGTCGCGGACCAGCGCGGCTGTCCTACCGCCGCCGCCGATATCGCTGCCGCGCTGATCGCGATCGCCCGGCACATCGAGCGCGGTGGGACAAAATGGGGCACCTTCCATTTCGCCGCGGCCGGCAGCACCAGCTGGCATGGATTTGCCGAGGAGATCGTCGGTGTGGCACGGACGCTGGGCGCGTGGCGGAGCGGACAGGGGCCGCGGGTCGAGCCGATCACTACCGACCAATATCCGACGGCGGCGCGCCGGCCGATCAACTCGGTGCTCGATTGCCGCAAGATCGCAGCCCTCGGCATTTCTCCGCCACCATGGCGGTCGAGCCTTCCCGCTGTGGTTCGAGAGGTTGTCGGGGCTGAAATCAGATGAAGGGCATCATTCTGGCCGGCGGTCACGGCACCCGGCTTTATCCGGCCACTCTGGCGTTGAGCAAGCAGCTGCTGCCCGTCTACGACAAGCCGATGGTATATTATCCGCTCACGACCCTGATGCTGGCGGGTGTCCGGGACATTCTGGTCATCACGACGCCGACGGAACTGCCCCGCTTCGCCACCTTGCTTCGGGACGGCGGGCAGTGGGGCCTTTCGATCCGCTATGCCGAACAGGCTGAGCCCGAGGGGCTGGCGCAGGCCCTCGTCATCGGGCGAAGCTTTGTCGGCGGCGACCACGTCGCGTTGGTTCTGGGGGACAATATCTTCTACGGGCATGGACTTCCCGACATGCTCAGGCAGGCGGCGACGCCGCGCTCGGGCGCCACGATCTTTGCCTACCAAGTGCGCCACCCGGAAGCCTATGGCGTGGTCGAATTCGGCGCCGACGGCGCCCCCGTCGCCATCGTCGAAAAACCGTCGCAGCCACGCTCGCACTGGGCGGTCACCGGTCTATACGTCTACGACAATTCCGCTCCGCAGATCGCCGCCTCTCTGAAGCCCTCGGCCCGCGGTGAATTGGAGATTACCGACCTCAACAACGTCTACCTGTCTCGGGGGATGCTCAAGGTCCAGCGGTTCGGACGCGGCTATGCGTGGTTTGATACCGGCACTCACGATTCGCTGTTGGAGGCATCCGAATTCGTCCGCACGATAGAGCTGCGCCAGGGCTTGAAGATCGCCTGCGTCGAGGAGGTCGCCTATCGCATGGGCTATATCGACGTGGACCAGCTCCTCGGCCTCGCCCGGGCTTTCAGCACCAGCGGGTACGGCAGCTATCTCGAGCGGCTCATCGAGGATCCTTGCTGATCTGGCAATTTTTCAAATGATTTTGCGCGACCGCAATTCCTCGAGAATCTGCTCGGCAGCGGCATCGGGTGTCACGTCAATCGTCGTGATCCGGATTTCGAAGGCTTCCGGCGGCTCATAGGCAGAATCGAGACCGGTGAAGTGATCGAGCCGCCCGGCCCTAGCCTTGGCGTAAAGCCCCTTGGGGTCGCGGCGTATGCATTCCTCGAGCGGCGTGTCGACAAACACTTCGAGAAAAGTGGTGGGACCGGTCAGTTCGCGGATCATGCGGCGTTCTGCGCGAAACGGCGAGATGAACGAGCAGATTACGATGAGCCCGGCCTCCGCCATCAGTTTTGCAACTTCGCCCACTCGTCTGATGTTCTCGACCCGGTCGGCGTCGGTGAAGCCGAGGTCGCGGTTGAGACCGTGCCGAACATTGTCGCCGTCGAGCAGCATCGTGTGGCGGCCGAGCGCGAGCAGTTTTTTCTCGACAATGTCGGCAATTGTCGATTTTCCGGCGCCCGATAATCCGGTCAGCCACAGCACCACCGGCGACTGGTCCTTTAGCGCAGCGCGCTCCTCCCGGCCGACCGTCAGCGTCTGCCAATGGATATTACTGGCCCGCCGCAGGCCGAAGGCGATCATTCCGGCTCCCGCCGTCTCGTTGGTGAGGCGGTCGATCAAAATGAAAGCGCCGGTGTCGCGGCAGACGGCGTACGGATCGAACGCTACGGGTGCGGCGGTCGACAGGTTGCAGAACCCGATCTCGTTGAGCCCCAGCGTCCGGTCCGCCAGATGCGCCATCGTCTCCACATCGATGCGGTGCTTGAGCGCGGTAATGGTGGCCGTAACGGTGCGCGTCCCGATCTTCAGCAAATAAGAGCGGCCAGGGACGAGCGGCTGATCGCTCATCCAGATCACGTGCGCGGCGAATTGGTCGACGCATTCGGGCGGTTCGCGAGGAGCTGCGAGGAGATCGCCGCGGGAAATGTCGATCTCCGTGTCGAATGTAAGGGTAACCGCATCACCCTCCCGCGCGCGATCGGCTGTGCCCTCGAAGATGACGATTTCCTTGAGCTTTGCGGACCGACCAGAGCCGGCTAGGAAAACATCGTCGCCGGGGGCGATCGAGCCGGACACCACGGTGCCCGAGAAGCCGCGGAAGTCGCCGTTCGGGCGGTTGACCCATTGCACCGGGAAACGGAACGGCCGTTCGACGCTGTCGCCCGAAACGTCGACCGAATGAAGGTACTCGATCAAGGTGGGTCCGTCGTACCAAGGCATCCGAGCCGAGATCTCGGTGACATTGTCGCCGAACCGCGCCGAAAGCGGAATTGCCGCCACGGAGACCTCGCCGAGGTCAGCGGCAAAGGCCGAAAAATGCTCGGCAATATCATCGAAGCCGCTCCGCTCGAACCCGACAAGGTCCATCTTGTTAACGGCGAGCACGATCTGCCGAATGCCGAGCAGGCAACAAATAAAGGCGTGCCGCTTGGTTTGCGGCAGCACGCCCTTGCGGGCGTCGACCAGGATGACGGCGAGGTCCGAGGTCGAGGCGCCGGTCGCCATGTTTCGGGTGTATTGCTCGTGCCCCGGTGTATCGGCCACTATAAAGGCGCGCTCCGGTGTCGCAAAGAACCGATACGCAACGTCGATCGTGATGCGCTGCTGACGCTCGTCCTCGAGCCCATCGAGCAGCAGCGAGAAATCAACCTCGTCACCGGTTGTTCCGAACCGCCGGGATTCACGCTGCAGCGCGTCGAGCTGGTCGTCGAGGATCGAACCGCATTCGTAGAGCAGCCGGCCGATCAATGTCGATTTACCGTCGTCGACCGACCCGCAGGTCAGCAGACGCAGCAGATCCTTGCCCGGCCGCACGGAAGGCTCGCCATGCGGGCGGGACATCAGAAATAACCTTCCCGCTTCTTGCGTTCCATCGCGGCTTCCTCGTCGCTGTCGATCAGCCGGCCCTGCCGCTCCGACTGGCGCGTATTGCGCAGCTCGGCGAGGATTTGGGCGGGCGTGGCAGCGGTCGATTCGATGGCGCCGGTGAGCGGATAGCATCCCAAGGTGCGGAAGCGGACATGCCGCAATTCGGGCCGCTCGCCGGGCTCCAGCGGCAGACGATCGTCGTCCACCATGATCCAAACCCCATTGCGGCCGACTACCGGGCGCGACTTGGCGAAATAGAGCTGCACGACGGGAATTTTTTCCGCTGCGACGTATTCCCAAATGTCCGGCTCGGTCCAGTTGGACAGCGGGAAGACGCGTATCGATTGCCGCTCGCGCAGGCGGGTGTTGTATAGCCGCCAAAGCTCAGGCCTCTGGTTCTTCGGTTCCCAGGCGTGGCCGGCGCCGCGCACCGAGAAGACCCGCTCCTTGGCGCGGCTCTTTTCCTCGTCCCGGCGCGCACCGCCGAGTGCCGCGTCAAAGCCCTGGCGGTCGAGCGCCTGCTTCAGCGCTTCGGTCTTCATCACCGCGGTGTGCAATGCCGAGCCCGAAGTGATCGGGTTGATGCCCCGCGCCCTCCCCTCCTCATTGGTGTGGACGAGGAGGTCGAGCCCGAGCCGGCGCACCGTGTCGTCGCGAAACGCGATCATGTCGCGGAATTTCCAGCCGGTGTCGATATGGAGGAGTGGAAAAGGTGGCTTGCCGGGAAAGAACGCCTTACGCGCCAGATGCAGCATCACGCTCGAATCCTTCCCGATCGAATAGAGCAAGACCGGGTTGCGGAATTCGGCAGTCACCTCGCGGATAATGCCGATCGCCTCGGCTTCGAGGCGCTTCAGATGTTCGGGCAAGAGCCGAGCGGACGGGGCCTGGTCGCCGACAATAGGCAAAGAATGTCCTTCAACACTCAACCGATAGCAGCGGCCGGGCGAGCTGCGCGTCTTAGGCTCAATGTAGCTTCGGTGTCCTGAGAAACCGCGTCCGGTCGGCGGACAGGATGCGAACGGTCAGCGTCTCGTCATCCCGCACCACCTGCATTACGACCTCGCTGCCGGCGGGCCCCCCCGCCCACACCTTCCGCCATAGGCCAGCAAGGCTGGCGACCGGATCATCGCGGACTGCGAGAATGCGGTCCCCGGGGCGCAGCCCGGCTTTGCTTGCGGGCCCCTTTTCGGCGAGCCCCGCGACTACGATCGCGTCCTCCACCTCGGCAGCGTACAGCCCGAGCCATGGGCGGGGCGGCCGGTTCGGTCGGCCATAGGTCAGCATGTCGTCGAGGATCGGGGGCAGCAGCTCGATCGGCACGACCATGTTGACATCGCGGCGCAGTTCGCGGCCGCTGGCGTGCTGAACGTGCAGCGAACCGATGCCGATCAGCCGGCCATCGGCGCCGATCAGCGCCGCGCCGCCCCAGAACGGGTGTGCCGGTGCCGTAAAGATCGCGCGGTCGAGGACATATTCCCAATATCCGGCAAATTCCTGCCGGGCGACGACCCTCGCCGAGAGCGCGTGGCGCGGGCCTCCTTCGGCGGCCATGATGGCGCGGTCGCCGGCGCCGACCCGCACCCCGACGCCGAGCTCGATCGGCGGCACCTTGAGCCGCCCGAGCGCCTGCACGAGACCAAAGCCGGTCTCCTGGTCGTAGCCGAGGACATGCCCTTGCACGGCGCCGCCGCCCTCCGAGGTGAGCCAAATCGTCTCGGCCTCGGTGACCAGATAGCCGATCGTCAGCACCAAGCCGTCCTCGCGGATCAGAACGCCGCTGCCGGCGCGTTCGGTGCCGAGCGTCCCGGCGGTGGAGGCATCCTCGGGAACGGTCGCGCGCAGGCCAAGGACGGCGCTCAGCGCACGGTCGAGATCGAACGAGCAATCCGCCTGCTTCGGCTGGATCTCGCCCGGTATTTCCCAATCTACGGTTCGCGACATTGCAGCGGCTCGTTCATAGCGGGTGCCCGTATCATAACCACAAACGGCCCGGCGGGGTTCAGCTCTTTTCAAAGTGTCCTTACCTGTGGTCCCGCCGAGGTCTTCGTGGGCTCGCCGGTGTGCCCGATGATTGCTTGACAATCCGACAAGACCAAATTATGTCAGCAGCACTCTCAGGGCGAGAGTGCTAATTCCGGATTTTTGGTTTGGGTTCCAGGAGGTATTCATGAAATTCCGTCCGTTGCACGACCGTGTGCTGATTCGGCGCGTCGAGTCCGAGGAGAAGACGTCAGGCGGCATCATCATCCCCGACACGGCGAAAGAAAAGCCGATGGAGGGTGAGGTGGTCGCCGCCGGTCCGGGTGCGCGGGGTGACGATGGCAAGCTCCAGCCGATGGACGTCAAAGCGGGCGACCGTGTGCTGTTCGGCAAATGGTCGGGCACCGAGGTCAAGCTCGAAGGCGAAGAGCTGATCATCATGAAAGAGTCCGACATTATGGGTGTGCTCGAGCGCGGCGCCGCTGCACAAAAGGTCGCTTGAGGAGAAAAAGAGAGATGGCTGCCAAAGAAGTCAAATTTCACGGCGACGCGCGCGAGCGGATGCTGCGCGGCGTTGATATCCTCGCTAATGCCGTCAAGGTGACGTTGGGTCCGAAAGGGCGCAATGTCGTCCTCGACAAATCGTTTGGCGCGCCGCGCATCACCAAAGACGGCGTTACGGTCGCCAAAGAGATCGAACTGCCCGATAAATTCGAGAATATGGGCGCCCAGATGGTGCGCGAGGTCGCATCGAAGACCAGCGATCAGGCGGGCGACGGAACCACTACTGCGACCTTGTTGGCCCAGGCGATCGTGCGCGAGGGAGCGAAGGCAGTCGCGGCCGGCATGAACCCAATGGACCTGAAGCGCGGTATCGACGTCGCGGTGGCCGCCGTCGTGGAGGACCTCAAGAAGCGCTCGAAGAAGATCTCGACCAACGAAGAGATCGCGCAGGTCGGCACGATTTCGGCCAATGGCGAGCGCGAAGTCGGCGAGATGATCGCACAAGCGATGCAGAAAGTCGGCAATGAGGGCGTCATCACGGTCGAGGAGGCCAAGAGCCTCGAGACCGAGCTCGATGTCGTCGAAGGCATGCAGTTCGACCGCGGTTATCTCTCGCCCTATTTCGTCACCAACGCCGAGAAGATGATCGCCGAGCTTGAGAACCCCTACATCCTGATCCACGAAAAGAAGCTGTCCGGCTTGCAGGCGATGCTGCCGGTGCTTGAATCGGTGGTGCAGAGCGGTAGACCTTTGCTGATCGTCGCCGAGGATGTCGAAGGCGAGGCCTTGGCAACGCTGGTTGTCAACAAGCTGCGCGGCGGCCTCAAGGTGGCCGCGGTCAAGGCGCCGGGCTTCGGCGATCGCCGCAAGGCGATGCTCGAGGACATCGCGATCCTGACTGCGGGCCAGGTGATCAGCGAGGATCTCGGCATCAAGCTCGAAAACGTCACGCTCGACATGCTGGGACAGGCCAAGCGGGTGCGCGTCGAGAAGGAGAACACGACAATTATCGACGGCGCCGGCAAGAAAGAGGACATCGAGGGCCGCATCGCGCAGATCAAGCAGCAGATCGAGGAGACAACCTCCGATTATGACCGCGAAAAGCTGCAGGAGCGGCTGGCGAAGCTCGCCGGCGGCGTTGCGGTGATCCGCGTCGGCGGTTCGACCGAGATCGAGGTCAAGGAGAAGAAGGACCGGGTCGACGACGCGATGCACGCGACCCGCGCCGCGGTCGAGGAGGGTGTCGTCGCCGGCGGCGGGGCTGCGCTGCTGTATGCGATCCGCGCTCTCGAAGGACTGAAGCCGGCCAACAATGACCAGAAGGTGGGCATCGATATCGTCAAGAAGGCATTGTCGTACCCGGCCCGCCAGATCGCCGAGAACTCCGGCACCGACGGGTCGATTATCGTCGGCAAGCTGCTCGACAGCACCGACCCTAATTACGGCTATGACGCGCAGAAGGGCGAGTTCACCGACATGATCCGGTCCGGCATCATCGACCCGACCAAGGTCGTGCGGCACGCGCTGCAGGATGCGTCCTCGGTCGCGGGTCTGTTGATCACGACCGAAGCGATGGTCGCCGAGAAGCCGGAACCCAAGACCCCGCCGGCGATGCCGCCCGGCGGCGGAATGGGCGGAATGGACTTCTAAGCTAAAAGCACCCGCTCATCGCTCGAACCCAGCCGCCCATCCGCGGGAAACCGCGGGCGGGCGGTTTTGTTAAGCACGAGGATGGGTTGCATAAAGCCTGAATTGGATCGATCCTGGCCCGGAATTTGTTTGGCGTGCCGGAGAGAGGAGGTCCCATGGGCGAAGTCATTCCGTTCCCGTCACGCAATGTTGCCGAAGCGGCGGTCGGAACTGTCGCAAGACGGCGTCCGCCGGCGACGGTTTTTCACGACCGCGGCTGGCGCATTCTCGAACTGCCGAGCAGCGGAGAATATCTTGCGGTGTCCGAGATATTGCCGCCGCGGCATCGTGGTCGGCCGCTTCGCTCCGCAGGCGGCTGCCGAGAACCACCACGAAGGCACCGAAATCACCATCCTGACGCGCTGCGGCGCTGACGAGAAGCTGGCACGCTGCACGATCGCCTGGCTGAATTCGGGTGGGCCGCGAACCGCCATCCTCAGCTCCTTCGTCGTTGCCGCGGGCGGCCGCTACCGGTACTGGCGGGACGCGATCGTCGAAGTCGCGGCAATCGGCGGCACCAGGCTCGCCAGGCTGCTCGACGGCAGCATCGCGATCGCGCGAGAACCGGAGCCGGTGCCGCTGCTCGATTTGTTCGCACCGGTCAAAGAGAACCGGTGCCGAGCCGCCTTCGATCGCCTGCCGCGCGAGATGCGCGCCGCCATTCTGCGCTGGGCCGATCCCCGGGCGCAATTTGGCGACCGGTCGGATCCGGCCTCGCTGCTTTAGCTGCCGCGCTTGCGCCCGCCGCAACCCTGCTCTGCTTAGCCGAACTGCCGGTCCGCTCGGACACGCCGCATCCTTGCCAGCCGAGGGCGCGCCGCCCATACTGATTGCGATGCGGCGTCTTTTGTCCGATCCGATTTACGAGACGGCGGCCAACCCGCCGATACGGCCGTGCGACCACCCCGGCTGCATTGGCGTTGGCGATTTCCGCGCGCCGAAATCCCGGCTCGACCTGCACGATTATCATTGGTTTTGCCTCGAGCACGTGCGCGCCTACAACTCCGCGTGGAATTACTACGCGGGGATGAGCGATGCCGAGATCGAAGCCGAGATCCGCCACGACACCGTCTGGCAGCGCCCGAGCTGGCGGCTGGGCGATCGCCACGGCCCTGCCTACGCCAACCGGATCCGTGACCCTTTAGGCATATTCGCCGGCGGCCCGGAGGGGGCGAGGGAGCGCAGCCGGCGCAATGGCGACCAGATGCGGGATCCGGCGCGGCGCGCGCTGTCGGCGCGCGAGCAGGCGCTCGCCGTTTTCGAAATCGAGCCGCCCTTCACCTTGGTGCGCCTCAAGGCGCGGTATAAAGTCCTGGTCAAGCTGCATCATCCCGACGCCCATGGCGGCGACAAGGCAGCCGAGGAGAAGCTAAAGATCATCAATCAGGCCTACGCCACGCTGAAGGCCAGCTATTTCGCATGAGCCTCGCGCTGCCGCACCTCGAACCCATCCTGCTCCACCACTGGGATAAAAGCGAATAATGCCATCCGTCCAGCCAACGGCTCCTACCCCCGCCTTTCCTTTGGAACAGCCCGACATCACGATCTCGGTCCGCCAGACCTTCGGGATCAATAGCGATCTCCAGGTCCCTGCGTTCAGCCAGGCGAGCGAGCACGTCCCTGATCTCGACGATGCCTATCGTTTCGATCGAGATACGACATTGGCGATCCTCGCCGGGTTTGCCTTCAACCGTCGCGTGATGATTCAGGGCTACCACGGCACCGGCAAATCGACCCATGTCGAGCAGGTCGCCGCTCGGCTCAATTGGCCCTGCATCCGCGTCAACCTCGACAGCCACATCAGCCGCATCGACCTGGTCGGCAAGGATGCGATCGTATTGCGCGACAACAAACAGGTCACCGAATTCCGCGAGGGTCTGTTGCCCTGGGCCTTGCAGCATCCGGTCGCGCTGTGCTTCGACGAATACGATGCCGGACGCCCCAACGTCATGTTCGTGATCCAGCGGATACTGGAGGTCGAAGGCAAGCTGACCCTGCTCGACCAGAACCGGGTGATCCGGCCGCATTCCTGCTTCCGGCTGTTCTCGACGGCGAACACCGTCGGCCTCGGCGACACGACCGGCCTCTACCACGGCACGCAGCAGATCAATCAGGGCCAGATGGACCGTTGGAACATTGTTGCGACGCTCAACTATCTGCCGCACGACGCCGAGGTCGACATCGTTTTGGCGAAAGTGCCGAGCTACGACAACGACGAAGACCGGCGTACGATCAGTGCGATGGTGGCGCTGGCCGATCTGACCCGCGCCGGTTTCATCAACGGCGACATTTCGACCGTCATGTCGCCGCGGACGGTCATGACCTGGGCCGAGAACGCCCGCATTTTCGGCGATCTGGCCTTCGGTTTCCGGCTGACCTTCCTCAATAAATGCGACGAGATGGAACGCCCGACGGTGGCCGAATACTACCAGCGCTGCATTGGCACCGAGTTGGCGGAAACCGGCGTCAATGCGACGTTGATGTAGAGCCCATGCAACTCCCCGTCATGCCCGGGCTTGACCCGGGCATCCACGCAATGTCTCCGGCGCCCCGACCTCGGCATAGATTGCCGGGTCAAGCCCGGCAATGACGGGCTAAGACTGATGGCCCAAGACTTTTCGCCGACCGAGATTTTCAAGCGCGCGACCGCGGCGACGCTGCGGGCGATCGCCGAGCGCGACGACGTGACCGTGGGCTTCGGGCCGGAGCCGGCCGGCCAGAGCGGCGCGCGGGTGCGCCTGCCAAACCCGCCGCGCGACCTCCCGGCCGAAGAAGCGGCGCAATTGCGCGGCGCCGCCGACAGTGTGGCGTTGCGGCTGCGCTATCACGACGACGCGGTGCACAGCAAGCGCGTGCCGAGCGGGCCACTCGCCAGGGCCGTGTTCGACGCCGTCGAGCAGGCGCGGGTCGAGGCGCTGGGCTCGCGGCGCATGGCCGGGGTCGCCTCAAATCTGGGAGCGATGCTCGACGAGCAGTATCGCCGGCAAGGCTATGAGCGGATCACCGAGCGCACCGAAAGCACGATGGCCGAGGCGGTGCGGCTGCTGACCCGCGAGGCGTTGACGAGAGAGCGTCCGCCGCCCGCCGCCCGGCGCGTCGTCGATCTGTGGCGCCCTTGGCTCGAATCGAAGATCGGCAAGGACTTCTCAGAGCTCGACCGCGCGATCCTCGACCAGGACGCCTATGCGCGAGCCACCCGCAAGCTGCTTCAGGACCTCGACATCGATTTCGGCGAAGCCGACGAGTCGGAGGACACCGAAGAGCAGCAGGGCGGCGAGGAATTGGAGAGCGAGAACCAGAGCGAGGGCGAAGGCGCCACAGCCGGCGCCCAGGCTTCCGACGAGGGCGCGCCCGCCGAGGGGGCGGCCGAGGACGCGCAGGACGCCGCCGAGGCCGGCGACGGCGAGATGATGCCGGGTTCGAGCGACGACGATCCGGGCCGCCCGGGCCGCCCCGGGCAGATGCCGCGCGGCCGCAACGACGACACCGCGGTCTACCGCGCCTTCAGCGTCGCTTCGGACGAGGTCATCGAGGCCGATCAGCTGTGCGACGCCGACGAGCTGTCGCGGCTGCGCCATTTGCTCGACCAGCAGCTGGCGCATCTGCAGAGCGTCATCGCGCGGCTCGCCAACCGACTGCAGCGCAAATTGATGGCGAAGCAGACCCGCGCCTGGGAATTCGATCTCGACGAGGGCCTGCTCGACGCCGCGCGGCTGTCGCGCGTCGTCGCCAACCCGGTCCTGCCCTTAGCCTATAAGCGCGAGCGCGAAACCGATTTCCGCGACACCGTCGTGACCCTGTTGATCGACAATTCGGGCTCGATGCGCGGCCGGCCGATCACCGTCGCGGCGATGAGTGCCGACATCCTCGCGCGTACCCTGGAGCGCTGCGGCGTCAAGGTCGAGATCCTCGGCTTCACGACGCGCGCCTGGAAGGGCGGGCAATCGCGCGAGCGCTGGATCGCCGCCGGCAAGCCGCCCAACCCGGGGCGGCTCAACGATCTGCGCCACATCGTTTATAAACCGGCCGACGCTCCCTGGCGGCGCGCCCGGCGCAATCTCGGGCTGATGCTGCGCGAGGGCATTCTCAAGGAGAACATCGACGGCGAGGCTTTGATCTGGGCGCATGACCGGCTGCGGTCCCGGTCCGAGCAGCGCCGCATCCTGATGGTGATCTCGGACGGCGCGCCGGTTGACAATTCGACCCTATCCGTCAACCCCGGCAACTACCTCGAGAAGCACCTGCGCGAGGTGATCCACGACATCGAGCGGCTCGGCGAAGTGGAACTCACCGCGATCGGCATCGGCCACGACGTGACCCGCTACTACCGCCGCGCCGTCACGATCGTCGACGCCGAGCAACTCGGCGGCGTCATGCTCGAGCGCCTCGCCGAACTGTTCGACGAAGACCGCGGCGCCAACACCCGCGTCCGTAGCCGCCGCGCTGCGTGAGCTGAGCCTGATTCGCAATTCGGCAGCAGACGGAAGGGGGAAGCCATGCCCAACCGCATCAACCGTGCCATCGAACTGTTGGAGCAGGACCAGGCGATTTATTACACCGGCGGCCATAGCGGCCACGTGCTGACCTATGCGCAGGGGCGCGAAGACGCGCATGTCTGGGCCGATTACATCAATGTCGGAATGGAGCACGGGGCGTTCGACATGACGGGCCTTGCCGAATATATGCGCGGGCTCGTCGAGGGCGCCCCGACGCACTCGGGTCACCGCACGCCGACGATCATCGTCGAGGCGCCGGTCAACGGCACGGATGCTGCTAATGTCCGCTTCAATGCGTGGCAGTTCCGCCAGATCCTCGGCCGCGGTGTGCACGGCGTGCTGCTGTGCCAGGCGGAATCGGCAGCGGCGGTCCGCGCCTTTGTCGAAAGCTGCCGCTATCCACACCAGGCGGCAGGGGTCGATCGGTCTCTGCCTTCGCCGGCCGAGCGAATGCGCGGGGCGAGCGGAGAGGCGAGCAACGGCCGCCTCGGGACCGGCACGCGCGGCCGCGGCTCGGAAGCAACTGCGGCCCCGGTATGGGGGATTTCGCCGGAGGAGTACCTGCAGCGCTGCGATCCCTGGCCGCTCAACCGCAACGGCGAATTGCTGCTCGGCGTCAAGCTCGAAAGCCCGGAGGGAATTGCCCATTGCGAGGAAATCCTCGAAGTGCCGGGGCTCGGTTTCGCCGAATTGGGACCGGGCGACCTCGGACTGGCGCTCGGCTATCTTTCAGTCCCACGCGACCCTTACCCGCCCGAGATGAAACAGGCGCGCGAGCGTGTCTTCGCGGCATGCCGGAAAAACCGCGTGCCGTTTCTCGAGACCTGCTCGCCCGAAAACATCGCAGCCAAACTCGACGAGGGCGTGCGCGTCATCGCCGGCCACCGCGAGGAGACGGCGCGGATCGGCCGAGCCCACCAGAAGCGCACAATGCCGGTGTAAATCCTGAAGTCAGGAAATCTGCGCGGAAGGTCCGGTGGCTCCGGTCTGGCCGCCGGCCGCGCCGGTGCTACCGGCACCGGGTGGGTTTATCAATTCCTCGAATAACCGAGGACTATCGAGGTAGACAGTTCTTAGATCGTCCTCCGGATCCGCTCCCTCCGGCGTAGGCTGCCAGAAATGCGGGAGGGTGCGTCTGAGTTCTGGATCCCTACCCACGGCAACTTTGAGGTCGGCGAGGATCGTGGCAAGGAGCTGACCGTGAGCATCTTGGGGTGTCTGGCTATATTTCTGACCATTCGCGAGCGCCCGCAACAGGTGCAACCGGCCATCCTGGTCGTCATCAATCGACATGAGCAACTCCAACGCTGCCCGATAACCGCCCGGCATCCGGCCGGAGAGGCGCAGCGTCGCGGCATCGCCGATGATCGCCTGTTGAACTCGTGGCTCCGCGGCGCCCCTCGCTTGCAGTGCCAGTTCAGCAACCACTTCCGCTGCGCCGCGGTAGTCTCGCCCCGCAGCGTTGAAGACCCGCGCAGCTTCCAGAAGCAGCTTCGGATCGGTCATTGCGGACATGCCAAGCAGACGGGTGTAGCCCTGCGCAGCCGCCCGATAGTCGTTCAGCAACGCCTTTGCTCGCGACCAGTTCAGGATGTCGTCACGGCCGACATCGGGACGCGAGATCAGATCATCGTACTGTATGGTATTGTATTGCAGTGCAGCTGCCACTTCCTCCCGGGTTGCTGAAGGTGGCGCTTCCGGGAGTCGCGCACTGCGGGAGATCCGGGGTGCTAACCCTTCGTGGAAGGACTGGATTTTCTGGAGGGTCTCCTTTGCAGGTGGGGTGGGCTCCGCAAGTCCTCGGTCGGTGCCGGCAATCAGCAGCGCGATGATCAGCTCGGTGTACAGATAGGCGAAGAGAAACCCGAACACCGCGCCGCCGATCATCGCCGCAGGTATCAGAGCCGGGCTGCCGTGCCGGCCGTCAAACAGCGCAGCGGCCGCTTGCGAGGAGATGATCTGAAATTCCTTCCAGAAATTCGTGGCCTCGACCAGACTGACCCCGACGATGATCTTGGTCAGCCAGTCGGATATCTGGGTGAGATTGGTGCTCAGCTCCCAGGCTCTGCTTGCTTGCCGCCGATCCATCGCCGGCGGCGTACCTGGGCCTCCGGCCGCCGCAGGCGGCGCCTCGGGAGCCGTCATCGGGCGCGGAAGCCCAAAAACGAACCCCAGCAGCGCACCGACCAGACCCGAGGTGAGACAGATTAGAAGGACGCCGCCAGTCGCGCGGAGCACCTGCAGCAACGAGAACAAGTATAGGAAACCCCGGTTGCCGCAATCGGCCGCGCCGCACGCCTCCCCTTTCAAATTCAATCCCACAGCCTTGGAACTTAGGGGTAACTGCTCTCAACGGATGGTAACCTACGACCGGTAACTGGTCAATCAACAGGCGATGGGCGCTCGGAGTTCGGTCGCAAAACTTAGTCGGCTGCTTGCTGCAGGCTAGCGCGTCGGCACATGCCATCTTCAGGCGTAATAGTCCGACGCGACGGTCTCGTCGAGCGGCGCGCGGTGAGCGGCCATCGAATTGAATACCGGGGTCAGAACGATTGTCACGAGGATGTTGAGAATGACCGTGTAGAGCGCGGTGTAGCCGGGGAAGGTGTAACCAGCCATTTGAAGGGGGTATGTCGGCGTCAGGTTCACTGCGGCGGCCATCGCCGTGCCGACGATGATCCCTACCGCCCGGCCGACGAGCAGCGCCCAGTCGTTGAACCAGCGCGTGTAGGCGCCGAGGATTACCGACGGCAGAGTCTGGATGATCCAGATGCCGCCCAAGAGCTGCAAATAGATCGCATATTGGGTTGGCACAAAGACAATGAACACGAGCGCGCCGAATTTGACGATCAGCGAAACCCATTTCGCCATCTGCGCTTCCTGCTTGTCGGTGGGATTCCGGTTGATGAATTCGCGGTGGATATTGCGGGTATAGAGGTTCGCCGCGGCGATCGACATGATCGCTGCCGGGACGAGGGCGCCGATCCCGATCGCGGCAAAGGCGATGCCGACGAACCACGATGGAAAGCTGCGCAGAAAGAGCGCCGGCACTGCGAAGTTGTTGCCGAACTGCTTGAAGCCGGCGGCGTATTCGGGAAGGCCGGCGACCCCGGCGGCGATGGCGAAAAAGCCGACCAGCGCGAGCAGGCCGAGCATAAAGGAATAGCCCGGCAGGAGGGCGGCATTGCGGCGAACCGCATGGCCGCTGCTGGCGGCCAGAATTCCAGTCATGGAGTGAGGGTAAAGGAAAAGCGCGAGCGCTGAGCCGAACGCCAGGGTCGCATAGGCGCTGTAGGCGCCAGTGGTGTTCGGGCCGGGGGTGGCGAGCAACAATTTTGGCGTGGGTACCGCCGCAAAAATTTTGCCGAAACCGCCGAGCTCGATCGGAATGACGACGACCGCGGCGAAGGCGGTCGTGTAGATCAGGAGGTCCTTCACAATGGCGATCGAGGCGGGCGCTCGCAGACCGCTCGAGTAGGTGAAAGCAGCGAGAATAACGAATGCGATAATCAGCGGCAGGTCAGCCGCAAACCCCGTTCCCCAGACCCCGAGCGCGCCGATCACGACCTGCAGTCCAACCAACTGGAGCGCGATATACGGCATCGTCGCGACGATGCCGGTAATCGTCACGGATAGTGCAAGCCAGCGATTGCCGAACCGGCCGCGAACGAAGTCGCCCGCGGTGATGTAATGATGCTTGTGGCAGACGTGCCAGATGCGCGGGAAGACAAGGAAAAAGATCGGATAGGCGACGATCGTATAGGGCACCGCGAAGAACGCGACGGCGCCCGCGCCAAAGGCGAGTGCTGGAACGGCAATGAAAGTATAGGCCGTGTAGAGGTCGCCGCCGATCAGGAACCACGTGACGATCGTGCCGAAGCGCCGCCCGCCGAGCCCCCACTCGTGTAGCAAGTCGAGGTCCCCTTTGCGCCAATTGGCCGCGGCGAAACCCAGCCAAGTGATAAAACCAAACAATAATATGAAGATGATCAGGGCGGTCCAGTTGACGTCCTGCACGGTGCTCCTCCCTCCCGGTCTGCGCCGGTCTCGAGCTTTATGTCGTTCGTGTTAGTCTTCCGTCGCAAAATACACGATCGCGGTAAGCGCGGCGCCGATGATTACCCAAAGGAGCTGATACCAGTAGAAGAACGGCATGCCAGCCCAATAGGGTTCTATTTTGTTGTAGAAGGGCGGCCACAGTACGGCGACGAATTGGATGAGAAGCAGCAAGTACCACCAACGCCACCCACCCCGTTTCTTACTCCGCTCGACCATGGGTCCCCCGGATACCGTCACTGAGGCACGAACCCGCGGCAGCTAATGCAAACGTCCCAACCGATACTCCCCTATCGACCAGGCGTTCAAGCGGGTCAATCTCGCCGAGCTGCCGTGGAAGACGGCGCTACCCTGACCCACCAAGCCCTGGCGGGCTTGGTCCGCCCTCTCCCGCGGTACGCCGCGTGCGGGTGAGGGTCTTGCCGCGCCGAAATTTTCTTCCAGCGCGGTGCACGCGCGTCCCGCTGGTTGTCTCTCCTGCTCGCGGCGAGAGAGCCGAGACGATAGACTGACTTTCGCTACGAGGTACTTAGCGCAAGCTTTGTCACCAGCCGAGGCGGATGCGGCCGATCGCCATTGCGACGGCGGCCTGGGTCGGCTCGACGACCGGGATCTGGACGGCCTCTTCGAGATCGGCGCGGTAGCGGGCCATGCCGGCGCAACCCATGACCAGCACGTCGGCGCCGTGTTCATCGCGCAACCGACTGCCGACATCGATCATGCGGCCCAAGGTCGAACGGGCGTCGGCAAGCTGGGTGACGCCGAGGCCGATCGGCAGGTCGCCGGCGAGCCGCTGCCCCACTCCCATCGCGGCGAAGTAGCGCAAATGCCGCGGCACCGAGCGGGCGAGGATCGAGATCACGCCAAAGCGGTAGCCGAGGGTCAACCCGGTCAGGATCCCGCACTCCGCGATGCCGAGCACCGGTTTCGCGGTCGCTTCGCGCGCCGAAAAGAGACCCGGGTCGCTGAAGCAGGCGATGACAAAGGCTGCGGTTTCCGGTTCGGCGTCGCGGACCGCGCGGCAGAGCGGCGCGATGACGCCGTCCGCATCGCTCTGGCTTTCCACGCCGGGCGGTCCTTCGCGGAGCGTCATGCAATCGATCCCCGGGCCGCCGATGATCCGCAGCGGGGTCATTGCGTCATCGATCGCACGCGTGACGGCATCGGTGGAATTCGGGTTGATCACCAGGATGCGGTCCGGCATAGGCTTATCCCTGCAGCTCACTTTGCTGGACAGATTAGCGCGACGCGCCCGATTGTCGCGCTTTTTTGCTGGCGGCCGACACGACGGGGCTCGCCAGTTCGCGGGGGCGGCCATCCTCGCCGATTGCGACAAAGGTGAACTCGGCTTCGGTCACCTTGACCCGCTCGCCTTGCCCTTGGCGCAGCACCCATACCCCAACGTCGAGCGTGATCGAGGTCCGCCCCGTGCGCGTGACTTCGGTATAGCAGCAGACCGTGTCGCCGACATGCACCGGCTGCAGAAAGGTGATGTTCGAGACGGAAACGGTCACGACACGCCCGCCGGCATGCGGGGTCGCCGACATCTTCCCGGCGGAATCCATCAGCGCCATGATCCAGCCGCCGAAGATGTCCCCCCTGGGATTGCAGTCGGCGGGCATCGCCAGGGTGCGCGACGCAAGCTCACCCCTCGGCTCGGCCGAATTCCGTGGCCTTTCTCTGGAACGCATCCCTCCGTCTCCAGGCTGCGGATATCGGAATGTATGTTGCAATGCAGTATGAATTTGTCAATCTCTCTGTAAATTATGAAGTTTTTTTTATTGCAATGCGCAAATTTCAACCGCTGAACGATGCCGCCAGAAGCTTTCACGATGCTACGGTGATTGTTCGCCTTGCCCTGTTGATCTACAACGCGATGCGGCGGCGAAGCTGCGGTGCGAGCGATAAGGACAGGGAGGCGAACCGCTCATGAAGCGTCTTGTTCGAGGTTTTGTCGTCATTGGCTGCCTGTTTCCCAGCGTGCTCGTTGCGCACGCGGCGGTGGCGCAGAAATCGGGTGGGATACTCAAGGTTTACCACCGCGACAGCCCGGCGAGCATGTCGATCCTTGAGGAGGGGACGAATTCGACCGAGATCCCGATGATGGGGGTGTTCAATAACCTTGTCATGTACGACCAGCACGTGGCGCAGAACAGCCTGTCCACGATCGTGCCGGATCTCGCCACCGACTGGTCGACGAGCGAAGACGGTAAGCAGTTGATGTTCCACTTGCGCCAGAGACGTCAAATGGCACGACGGCAAGCCCTTCACTGCGAACGACGTCAAATGCACTTGGGACATGCTGACCGGCAAGGCGAGCGACAAGCTCCGCCTCAATCCGCGCAAGTCCTGGTACAACAACATCGAAGAGATCACCACGAATGGCGACCACGACGCTACCTTTGTTCTGAAGCGGCCGCAGCCGTGGTTGATCGCTCTACTCGCCTCGGGTTATGCGCCGGTCTATCCCTGTCATGTGTCGCCGCGCGACATGCGGACGCATCCGATCGGGACGGGCCCGTTCAAATTTGTCGAGTTCAAGCCCAATGAACGGATAGTGGTCTCGCGCAACCCCGATTACTGGAAAAAGGGCCGCCCCTATCTCGATGGCGTCGAATACACGATCATCCCGAACCGCTCGACGGCAATCCTCTCCTTCATCGCCGGCAAATTCGACATGACCTTTCCGTTCGAGGTCTCGATCCCGCTGTTGAAGGACATCAAGACCGAGGCGCCCGAGGCGATCTGTGATCTGGCGCCGGGCAACGCCAGCACTAATCTCATCGTCAACCGCGACAAGCCGCCCTTCGACAACCCGGAAATCCGCCGCGCGATGATGCTGAGCCTCGACCGGAAGTCGTTCATCGACATTCTCGCCGAAGGCCAGGGCGATATCGGCGGGGCGATGGAGCCGCCGCCGGCGGGGATTTGGGGGATGCCGCCGGAACTCTTGAAGTCTGTGCCGGGTTACGATCCCGATGTGCGCCAAAACCGCGCGGAGGCCAGACATATCATGGAAAAGCTCGGCTACGGGCCGGACAATCGGCTGAAGCTTACGGTGTCGGCGCGGAACATTGCGATCTTTCGCGATCCCGCGGTCATTCTGATCGACCAGCTCAAGGAAATTTATATCGACGGCGCGCTCGACCCGGTCGAGACCGCCAACTGGTTCCCCAAGGTGGCGCGCAAGGATTATCAGATCGGCCAAAACAATACCGGCAGCGGCGTCGACGACCCGGACCAGCAGTTCTACGAGAATTATGGCTGCGGCTCGGAACGCAACTACACCGGTTACTGCAACCCCGAGCTCGAACAGCAATTCGCCCGGCAGTCAATGGAAGTCGACCCGGAGAAGCGCCGCAAACTCGTCTGGGAGATCGACAAGAAATTGCAAGAGGACGGGGCGCGCCCGATCATCTACCACTTCCGCGCCGCGACCTGCTGGCAGCCCAAGGTGAAGGGGCTGACGATCATGGTCAACAGCCAGTACAATGGCTGGCGCTTCGAGGACCTCTGGCTGGACGAGTAGGTGGTAGCGAAAGGAGCGGCAAATGAAACTCGGCGTGGCCCTTCCCATCGTCGATATCGGCGGCGAGCCGGCGACTTTACGAGAGTTTGTGCAGGCGGCGGAGGAAATCGGTTACCACGGAATTGCCGCGCCGGACCACGTGCTCGGCGCCAATATCGCCAGCCGGCCCGGTTGGGACCAGCCGCGCGCGCGATCGACCGATCTGTACCACGACCCGTTCGTGCTGTTCGGGTTTCTCGCAGGGTGCACGAAGATCGCCGATTTTTCCACGCAAGTGCTGATCCTCGCGCAACGCCAGACCGTGCTCGTCGCCAAACAAGCCGCCTGTCTCGATGTGCTGTCCGGTGGCCGGTTCCGACTCGGCATCGGGGTCGGATGGAACGAGATCGAGTTTGTCGGCCTCAACGAGAATTTTCACAACCGCGGCCGCCGCTCGGAGGAACAGGTCGAGGTCATGAAGGCGTTATGGGCTCAGCCGCATGTCAGCTTCAAGGGCAGATGGCACACGATCGATGATGCGGGGATCAATCCGCTGCCGACCAAGTGCAAGATCCCGCTGTGGTATGGCGGACACGCCGACGTGACATTGCGCCGCTGCGCCAAATGGGGCGATGGCTGGATGCCGCTCGCCTACCCACCCGGCGACGAAGCGAAAGCGGCCTTTGCGACCCTACATCGCTACACCGAGGAAGCCGGTCGTGATCCGGCAACGATCGGCATCGATACGCGGGTCTCGGCCGGCGCCGGCACCGAGGGTGAGTGGCGCGAGCAGGTGGGGTTCTGGAAATCGATCGGGGTGACCCACGTGACCTTGGCCAATTACTACCAGGGCGGCCACCTTCATCGGATCGTCGGCCGCTCGCTCGGCGATCACATCGCCGCCATGCGACGGTACTGGAACGCGGTCGCCGACCTTCTTTAGTAATGCGCCGCCGCTTGGCGGGCCCTACTTGGCGAGGGAAAGCGCCGCCTCTGTCCCTCCCATTTGATGCATGTTACCCTGTTCCGAGAAGCGGAGCAGCCCCGCAAACAGGGGGCGCTACGGCGGGGTCGGTGCCTGGTTCGGCCAATGGGAGGGAGCAGAATGAAGCGAGTACCGTGCGCGTTCGCAGCGGCGGGCGGACTGCTGGGTATCATGGTCTCCGCTGTGCCGGCATTTGCGCAAAAGCAAGGCGGCGTTCTCAGGCAGTACATCATCGACAGCCCCGCGAGCATGTCAATTCACGAAGAAACGACAGTGGTTGCCGAGCGCCCGATGATGGCGGTGATGAACAACCTCGTGCTATTCGACCAGCACGTCGCGCAGAACAGCCTCGCCGACATCGTGCCCGAGCTCGCCACCGATTGGTCTTGGGACGAGGACGGCACGAAGCTGGTCTTCCATCTGCGCCAAGGTGTGAAATGGCATGACGGCAAGCCATTCACTGCCGCCGACGTCAAATGCACCTGGGACCTGATTCAGGGGAAGAGCGCAGAGCGGCTGCGCGTCAACCCGCGCAAATCTTGGTACGCCAACCTTTCCGAGGTCGTCCCCAGCGGCGATTACGAGGTGACGTTCGTGCTGAAGCGGCCGCAGCCTGCGTTCATCGCGCTGCTCGCCACCGGCATGTCGCCCGTCTATCCGTGCCACGTCTCGCCGGCGCAGATGCGCCAGCACCCGATCGGCACGGGCCCTTTCAAATTCGTCGAGTTCAAGCCCAACGAATTCATCAAGCTGATGAAGAACCCGGATTATTGGAAACCGGGTCTGCCCTATCTCGACGCAATCGAGTACACGCTCTTGCGCAACCGCTCGACGGCGATTCTCGCCTTTGTCGCCGGCAAGTACGAGCTGACCTTCGCCGGCACGCTGACCATTCCGCTGACCCGCGACCTGCAAAAGCAGCGGCCCGACGCGATCTGCGAGCTGCCGCCCGGGAGCGTCAGCACCAATCTGATCATCAACCGCGAGAAGCCGCCCTTCGACAATCCCGAGTTGCGCCGGGCGATGTCGCTGGCGATCGACCGGCAGGCGTTTATCGATATCCTGACCGAGGGCAAGGGGTTCCGCGCCGCGGCGATGCAGCCGCCGCCCGGCGGCCAGTGGGGCATGCCGTCCGACATGCTCGAAAAGCTCCCCGGCTATGAGCCGGACGTCGCGGGCAACCGCGAGAAGGCCCGCGAGTTGATGAAAAAGCTCGGCTACGGGCCCGACAAGCGGATGCACATCAAGGTAACGACCCGCGACATCCCGCCATATCGCGACCCGGCGGTGATCCTGATCGACCAGCTGAAGGAGATCTACATCGACGGCGAGCTCGAGCCGATCGATACCGCGCAGTGGTATCCCAAGGTGCTGCGCAAGGACTATGCCGTCGCGCTCAACCTGACCGGCACGCTGGTCGACGACCCTGACGCGATGCTCTACGAAAATTACGCGTGCGGCGGGGTTGGCAACTACAATGGTTACTGCAACCCCGAGATCGACAAGTTGATCGAACAGCAGTCGATGGAAGGGGATCAAGACAAGCGCAAGCGGCTCGTCTGGGAGATCGAGCGGCGGTTGACCGAGGACGACGCCAAGCCGCTGATCTACTTCAACCGCGGCGGCATCTGCTGGGACCCCAAGTTCAAAGGGCTGACCGTCATGGTCAACAGCATCTACAACTACTGGCGCATGGAAGACGTGTGGCTCGACCAGTGACAACTCGGGCCGAGGGAGGAAGCGTGATCAGAACCTGTCGGATGTTCGCGGCGCTCGGCGTGCTTGCCGCCGCCATCGCCGGAGCGGACGGTGCGTATGCGCAGAAATCGGGCGGCGTGTTGAGGCTCTCGCATTTCGACAGCCCGGCCAGCATGTCGATCCTCGAAGAAGCGACGCGCGCGACCCTGCAGCCGATGATGCACGTCTTCAACAACCTCGTCATGTACAAACAGGATGTGCCGCAGACCAGTCTGAAGACGGTCATCCCGGACCTGGCGACTGGCTGGGCTTGGAACGAGGAGGGCACCGAGCTGACCTTCCCGCTGCGCCAGGGCGTCAAATGGCACGATGGCAAACCCTTCACCGCCAACGACGTTAAATGCACCTGGGACCTGCTGATGGGCGCCGGCAGCGACAAGCTGCGCATCAACCCGCGCAAATCCTGGTACAGCAATGTCGAAGAGGTGACGCCGCGGGGCGACTACGAGGTCAGCTTCAAGCTCAAGCGGCCGCAGCCGGCGCTGATCGCGTTGCTGGCCTCGGGCTGGGCCCCGATCTATCCGTGCCACGTGCCGGCGCGCGACATGCGCCAGCACCCGATCGGCACCGGCCCGTTCAAATTCGTCGAATTCAAGCCGAACAACTCGATCAAGCTGACCCGCAATCCGGATTACTGGAAGCCGGGCCGGCCGTATCTCGACGGCATCGAATATACGATCATGCGCGAAAGAGCCCCCAGCAACCTGGCATTTTTTGCCGGCAAGTTCGATGTGACCTCGCCCTATGGCGTGACCCTCCCGACGTTCAAGGATTTCAAGGAACAGGCGCCCCAGGCGATCTGCGAGGTGACCGCAGTCAACGTCCCCCGCACGATGCTGATCAATCCCAGTGTGGCGCCGTTCGACAATCCGGAATTGCGCCGAGCGATGGCGCTGAGCCTCGACCGCAAGGCGTTCGTGGACATCATCACCGATGGGGTGGGCCATATCGGCGGGACAATGCTGCCGCCGCCGGAGGGCGTCTGGGGTATGCCGCCAGAAGTTCTCAAGACCCTGCCGGGCTACGACCCCGATGTCGCAAAAAATCGCGCCGAAGCCAAGAAGATCATGGAGAAACTGGGTTACGGGCCGAACAACCACCTCGTCACCAAGATATCGACCCGGAACATTCCGGCCTGGCGCGATCCGGCTGTGCTCCTCGGTTCGCAACTGAAAGAGATCTATATCGACACCGAGCTCGACATCGTCGATACGACCCAGTGGTATCCGAAGGTCATGCGCAAAGACTACACGGTCGGCGCTGTGCCGATGGAGACCGGGGTCGATGACCCGGATCAAATGTTCTATGAGAATTTCGTCTGCGGTGCGGCGCGGAATTATGCGGGATACTGCAATCCCGAGTTCGACAAACTGGTCGATGAGCAATCGATGCAAGCCGATCCGGAAAAGCGCAAGAAGATCGTCTGGCAGCTCGAACGTATATTGGCGGAAACTGCGATCCGACCGGTCATCTTTTACCCGGCCGGCGGCACCTGCCGGCAGCCTTGGGTCAAGGGTCTGACGATCATGGTCAACAGCATCTACAACGGCTGGCGTTTCGAAGACGTGTGGCTCGACAAATAGTGTAATGGCGCGGGTGCTGTCGTTGCGAGGAGCGTAGCGACGAAGCAAGCTCGATCGACCGGGCTCGGCCCCCCGAGATTGCTTCGGTGCGCTCGCAATGACGGATGAGCACGGAGCGTACTGAGAACGGCGGGAGGAGGCGTGATGCAGCCACGTTTGGGAATGTTCGCGACGGCAGGACCGTTGCTGGCCCTTCTTCTCGCGGTGCAACCGGCTCTGGCGCAAAAATCTGGTGGCGTTCTCAAGATCTCGTTTTTCGACAACCCCGCCAGTATGTCGCTTCACGAGGAGGCAACTGGTGCCGCATTACGGCCGATGATGGGTGTTTTCAACAACCTCGTCATGTACGATCAGCACATGGCACAGAACAGCCCCCAATCGATCATCCCCGATCTGGCAACGAGCTGGGCCTGGCGTGAGGACGGCAAGGAGCTGACTTTCCCATTGCACCAGGGCGTCAAATGGCACGACGGCAAGCCGTTTACCGCTGCCGACGTCAAATGCACCTGGGACCTGTTGCTCGGCAAGGCCAGTGAAAAGCTGCGCGTCAACCCACGCCAAACCTGGTACTCAAACCTCGACCAGGTGACGACCAACGGCGACTACGAGGTCACCTTCCACCTGAAGCGGCCGCAGCCGGCACTGCTCGTCGCTGCTGGCTTCCGGCTGGTCGCCGGTCTATCCCTGCCATGTGCCGCCGCCGAGATGCGTCGCCACCCGATCGGCACTGGCCCCTTCAAATTCGTCGAGTTCAAGCCGAACGAGGTGGTCCGGACGGCAAGAAACGCGGATTACTGGAAGCCGGGCCGACCCTATCTCGATGGCATCGAGTGGTACATCATAAAAGATATCGCGACGCGAAACCTGACGTTCATCGCCGGCAAATTCGACATCTCCTCGCCTTACGGCACGACGATTCCGTTGCTGGAGGATGTCAAGAAGCAGGCGCCGCAGGCGATCTGCGAGCTGACCGCGACAAATGTCGCCCGCAATCTGATCCTCAATCGGGACAAGCCGCCCTTCGACAACCCGGATCTGCGCCGCGCGGTGGCGCTCAGCCTCGACCGCAAGGCCTTTATCGACATCCTGACGCAAGGCAAGGGGGATATCGGTGCGACGATGCTGCCGCCGCCCGAAGGGCTGTGGGGGATGCCGCCGGAGATGCTGGCGACATTGCCGGGCTACGATCCCGATATCGCAAAAAACCGCGCCGAAGCCCGCAAGATCATGGAGAAGCTCGGCTATGGCCCTGACAATAGGCTCGCCCTTAGCTTGTCCTCGCGCAACATCCCTGCCTACCGCGATCCGGCGGTGATCCTGATCGACCAATTGAAGGAGATCTACATCGACGCCGTGCTCGAACCGGTCGAGACCCCCAACTGGTTCCCCAAAATCTACCGCAAGGACTACACGATCGCGATCAACGGGACCGAGAGCGGCGTCGACGACCCCGACCAGCAATTCTACGAGAACTTCGTGTGCGGGGCGGTGCGGAACTACACCGGCTATTGCAATCGCGGAGATCGACAAGCTGATCGACCAGCAATCGGCCGAGGCAGACCGCGGAAAGCGCAAGGAGATCGTCTGGGAGATCGAAAGGCGGCTTGCCGAAGACGGCGCCCGGCCAATCATCTTCTATCCGCGCGGCGGGACTTGCGCGCAGCCCTATGTGAAGGGGCTGACCACGATGGTCAACAGCATCTACAACGGCTATCGCATGGAAGACGTTCTGGCTCGACAAGTAGCCTCCTACTGCACCGGAACATAAGTGGAGGTAGACGGACATGAAGCGATATCTGGGAGCCTTCGCTGTGGCAACGTCATTGCTCGTCGTTCTGTTCGCTGAGCCGGCATTGGCGCAAAAGCAGGGCGGCGTTCTGAAAATGTACAATCCCGACAGCCCGGCGAGCATGTCGATCCATGAGGAGGCGACGATCGTTTCGGAGCGGCCGATGATGGGGGTGTTCAACAATCTGATCATGTTCGACCAGCATGTGAAGCAGAACAGCCTGCAATCGATTGTGCCCGATCTGGCCACCGGCTGGTCGTGGAATGAGGAGGGAACCGAACTGACACTCCCGTTGCGTCAGGGCGTCACTTGGCATGACGGCAAGCCCTTCACCGCCAAGGACGTCAAATGCACCTGGGACCTGCTGACCGGCAAGTCGAGCGAGAAGCTGCGCGTCAATCCCCGCAAGTCCTGGTACCGGAACCTAGCGGCGGTGACTACCAACGGCGATTACGAGGTCACGTTTCATCTCAACCGGCCGCAGCCGGCCTTTCTGGCGCTGCTCGCTTCCGGGTATTCCCCTATCTATCCCTGTCATGTCCCGCCGCGCGACATGCGCCAGCATCCGATCGGCACGGGCCCGTTCAAGTTCGTCGAGTTCAAGCCCAACGAGTACATCAAAGTGACGCGAAACCCGGATTACTGGAAGAAGGACCGGCCTTATCTCGACGGCATCGAGTATACGATTATCCGCAACCTCTCGACAGCAATATTGGGGTTTGTTGCCGGCAAGTTCGACATGACCTTTGCGTATAGCGTGACGGAACCACTGCTGAAGGACGTAAAGAGCCAGATGCCCGGTGCAATCTGCGAATTGGCGCCGATCGGCGTCAACCGCAGCCTGATTGCCAACCGGGAAAAGCCGCCCTTCGACAACCCCGATCTGCGGCAGGCGATGGCGCTGAGCTTCGACCGCCAGGCGTTTATCGACATCGTCACCGAGGGACACGGCGACATCGGCGGCGTCATGCAGCCGCCACCCGAAGGGCTTTGGGGCATGCCGCCCGAGATCCTCAAAACCCTGGCGGGCTACGATCCCGATGTGCGGAAAAACCGCGCGGAGGCCCGCCAGATCATGGAGAGGCTCGGCTATGGGCCCGAGAGACGACTCAAGGTCAAGGTGTCGGTGCGCGACCTTCCGTTCTTCCGCGACCCCGCGGTGATCATGATCGACCAGTTGAAGGAGGTGTATATCGACGGCGAGCTCGAAATGATCGATACCGCCAATTGGCTGCCCAAGGTCATGCGCAAGGACTACACCATTGGGCTCAGCCCCGTTGGAGGCGGGCCCGACCCCGACCAAAACCTCTACCTGAATTACGGGTGCGGCGGCGCGCTGAACTACAACGGTTACTGCAATCCGGAGGTCGACAAGCTGATCGATCAGCAATCGATCGAAGCCGACCAGGAACAGCGCAAGCAGCTGGTCTGGGAGATCGAAAGGAAGCTGGCGGAAGACGGCGCCCGGCCGATCTTCTTCTACGACCGCCGCGCGACCTGCTGGCAGCCCTACGTGAAGGGCCTGACGATCATGGTCAACAGTATCTCCAACGGAGCGCGCATGGAAAACGTCTGGCTCGACCGATAGCGACAATGCGCAAGCTTCCGAGATTGGCGACGGTGACTGCGCTGCTGATCGCGTATCTGGCCGCCGAGACAGCATGGGCACAAAAGGCGGGCGGCGTACTCCAGATCGGCCATCGCGATAGCCCGGCCAGCATGTCGACCCTCGAGGAAGTGACGATCTCGACCGTCGCGCCAATGATGGCGGTGTTCAACAATCTCGTCATCTTCGACCAGCACGTGCTGCAAAACACGCTGCAATCGATCGTGCCGGATCTCGCCACCGGCTGGTCGTGGAATGAGGACGGCACCGAGCTGACCTTCCGTCTGCGCGAGGGCGTTCGCTGGCACGACGGGCAGCCGTTTACCGCAAAGGACGTGCAGTGCACCTGGGACATGCTGCTCGGCAAATCGGCAGCCAAGTTCCGGATCAACCCGCGCAAATCGTGGTACTGGAACCTCGATCGGGTCACCGCCGACGGTGATCACCAGGCGACATTTCACCTGAAGCAGCCGCAGCCGGCTCTGATCGCGCTCCTTGCTTCCGGATATTCGCCCGTCTATCCGTGCCACGTGCCGCCGCAGGAGATGCGCCAGCATCCGATCGGCACCGGGCCGTTCAAATTCGTCGCGTACAAACCGGGCAAGTCGATCCGGTTGGCACGCAATCGGGATTATTGGAAATCGAGCCGGCCCTATCTAGACGGCATCGAATGGACGATCATCCCCAACCGCTCGACGGCGCTGCTGGCCTTCGTCGCAGGAAAGCTCGACATGACCTTTCCTTACGAGGTGACTGTCCCGCTGCTGAAGGATATCGAGCGCGAGGATCCGCAGGCGATTTGCGAGCTGCGGCCGAGAGGCGTCAGCAGCACATTGATCGTCAATCGCAACGCGCCGCCTTTCGACAATCCCGATCTGCGCCGGGCGATGGCGCTGACCCTGGACCGCCAAGCCTTCATCGATGTGCTGAGCGGCGGCCAGGGCGACATCGGCGCCGCAATGCTGCCTCCGCCGGAGGGATTGTGGGGCATGCCACCGGATCGCCTCCGGGCATTGCCGGGGTATGGCCCCGACATGCAGAAGAACCGCGGGGAAGCCCGCGAGATCATGCAGCGGCTCGGCTACGGCCCCGACCACCCGCTCGTGGTCAAGGTGGCGGCCCGCAACATCCCGCTTTACCGCGATCCGGCGGTCATGCTGATCGATCAGCTCAAAGAAATATTCATAGCCGGCGAGGTCGACATCGTAGAGACCGCCAACTGGAACCCGAAGGTCACGCGCCGAGATTACATGATCGGCTTGGAAAACACCGGTAGCGCGGTCGTCGACGACCCCGATCAGCAACTGTATGAAAGCTACGCCTGCGATTCCGACCGCAACTTCACCGGATATTGCAATCGCCGGCTCGAGGATCGGTTTCACCAGCAGTCCCGCGAAACCGACCAGCAAAGGCGCAAGGCGCTGGTCTGGGACATCGACACGACATTGCAGGAGGAGGGGGCGCGGCCGGTCATCTTCCATACGCGCGGGGCGACCTGCTGGCATCCCCAGGTCAAGGGCCTGACGACGATGGTCAACAGCATGGTCAATGGCTGGCGTATGGAAGACGTCTGGCTCGACCGCTAGCCAAGCCGGCAAGGGCTATTCAGGGAGGATGTGATATGGCGCGCAATCTACGTGCCGCTGCGGCGGCTGCTTTGCTGACCCTAATCTCGGGCGGCACTGCAGTGGCGCAAAAGCCGGGCGGCATTCTGAAAATGTACCATTTCGACAGCCCGGCCAGCCTGTCGCTGCACGAGGAAGTCACCTACGCGGCTCTCGGTCCCGCAATGGGGCTCTTCAACAATCTCGTCATGTTCGATCAGCACGTGCCGCAAGCGAGCCTGCAATCGATCGTGTCGGATCTGGCGACTGAGTGGTCGTGGGACCCGTCCAAGACCGAACTGCGTTTCCGGCTGCACGATGGTGTCAAATGGCACGACGGTCGGCCGTTTACCGCCAATGACGTGAAGTGCACCTGGGATACGCTGCTCGGTAAATCGCCCGAGAAGTTTCGCCTCAATCCGCGCAAAGCCTGGTACCAGAACCTCGAGGAGGTCACCACGAAAGGTGACGACGAGGTCGCTTTCCATCTGAAGCGGCCGCAGCCTTCGTTTATCGGCTTATTGGCTTCCGGTTGGTCGGCCGTCTACCCCTGCCACGTGTCGCCGCGCGAGATGCGCACGCAGCCGATCGGCACCGGCCCCTTCAAACTGGTCGAGTTCAAGCCCAACGAAGGGATCAAGGTCACCCGCAACCCGAATTACTGGAAGAAGGACCGGCCCTACCTCGACGGGATCGAGTACACGATCATCAAGAACGCCTCGACGCGGGTGCTGGCCTTCATCGCCGGCAAGTTCGACATGACCACCCCCTACAATCTGACTATCCCGCTTATGCGGGACATTCAGAGCCAGGCACCTGACGCAATCTGCGAGCTGACCCCGACCAATGTCAGCCGCAACCTGATCGTCAACCGCGACAAGCCGCCCTTCGACAACCCCGATATCCGGCGGGCATTGGCGTTGACCCTGGACCGCAAGGCCTTTATCGACACGATCAACGAAGGCAAGGCCGATATCGGAGGCGCGATGCTGCCGCCGCCGGAGGGTATTTGGGGAATGCCGACGCAGATGCTGATGACCTTACCGGGCTACGATCCCGACGTCGCGAAGAACCGCAACGAAGCCCGCAAGATCATGGAAGGCCACGGCTACGGTCCCAATAACCGGCTCAAAATCACCGTGTCGACGCGCAATATCCCGCAATATCGCGATCCCGCAGTCATTCTGATCGACCAATTAAAAGAGATCTATGTCGACGGCGAGCTCGAAGAAATCGATACCGTCAATTGGTATCCCAAGGTCATGCGCAAGGACTTCACGGTCGGCCTCAATCTCGGCGAGAACGGCCTCGACGATCCCGACCAGACCTTTTACGAGAACTTTGCATGTGGCGCGGAGCGCAATTACACTGGCTATTGCAACCGCGAGCTCGAAAAGGAATTCGATCGGCAATCGATGGAAGCCGACCCGGAAAAACGCAAGCATCTGGTTTGGGAGATAGACCGGAAATTGCAGGAGGACGGCGCCCGGCCGATGATCTACCACAACCGCGCAGCAAGCTGCCGGTACCCCCGGGTGAAGGGTCTGACCATCATGGTCAACAGCATCTACAACGGCTCGCGCTGGGAAGATTTGTGGCTCGACAGGTGAAAGCACGAGCACTATTGGCGGCCGCCGCGGCAGCTTGGTTCTTGATTGGAACGCCCGCGACGGATGCAGCGGCGCAGAAGGCCGGCGGTGTCTTGAAAGTCTACAACCGCGACAGCCCGGCGAGCATGTCGATCCTCGAAGAGGCGACATTGTCGACCGTGCTGTCGATGATGGGCGTGTTCAACAACCTCGTCGTCTACGACCAGCATGTCGCGCAAAACAGCGAGCAGTCGATCGTCCCCGAGCTCGCTACCGACTGGTCATGGAGCGAAGACGGCACGCGGCTCACCTTCAAACTGCGCGAAGGCGTCAAATGGCACGACGGCAAGCCGTTCACTGCCAGTGACGTCAAATGCACTTGGAACCTGTTGACCGGCGAGGCAAAGGAGAAATTGCGCATCAACCCCCGCAAGTCGTGGTACAGCAACCTCGAAGAGGTTGTCACCGACGGCGATTACAATGCGACGTTCGTATTGAGGCGCCCCCAGCCGGCACTTCTCGCCATGCTCGCCTCCGGCTTGGCGCCGGTCTATCCCTGCCACATTCCGCCGCGCGACATGCGCAGCCATCCGATCGGCACGGGCCCGTTCAAATTCGTCGAGTTTCGCCCCAATGAAAGCATTCGGGTGACGCGGAACCCGGATTACTGGAAGAAAGGACCGGCCCTATCTCGACGGCGTCGAATATACGGTCGTGCCGAACCGCTCGACAGCGCTCCTCGCCTTTGTCGCCGGTAAATTCGACATGACCTGGCCCTACGACGTGGCGATTCCGCTGTTGAAGGACGTCCAGAGCCAGGCGCCGCAAGTCATCTGCGAGATCACGCCATTGAATGCCAGCCGAAACCTGATCATCAACCGCAAGGTCCCGCCCTTCGACAACGCAGAGATCCGGCGCGCGATGGCGCTCAGCCTCGACCGCAAGGCGTTCATCGACATCCTCGACGAAGGCCAGGGCGATATCGGCGGCGCGATGCTGCCGCCGCCTGCCGGGATATGGGGCCTGCCCCCCGAGATGTTGAAGGGATTGCCGGGCTACGACCCCGATGTCGAGAAGAGCCGGGCGGAAGCGCGCGCGATCATGGAAAGCGCGGGCTATGGGCCGGACAACCGGCTCCGGGTCAAGCTGTCGGTCCGCAACATCCCCATTGCGCGCGATCCGGCGATCATCCTGACCGACCAGCTGAAGACCATCCATATCGATGCCGAACTCGAGCCGATCGAAACGGTGAACTGGTTTCCGAGAGCAATCCGCAAGGATTACGTCGTCGGCCTCAATCTGACCGCCGCCGCCGTCGACGATCCGGACCAGCAATTCTTCGAGAACTATGCTTGCGGCGCCGAGCGCAATATCACCGGCTACTGCAACCCGGAGCTCGAAAAACAGTTCGAGCGCCAGTCGATGGAACCCGACCGCGAGAAGCGCAAAAAGCTGGTGTGGGAGATTGACCGCAAGCTGCAGGAAGACGGCGCCCGGCCGATCATCTTTCACTACCGCGCCGCGAGCTGCCGGCAACCCTACGTCAAAGGGCTGACGATCATGGTCAACAGCATCTACAACGGCTGGCGCTTCGAAGACGTTTGGTTGGACCGTTAGCTCTCCTCGCCGTTGTGGGGATGCTGCGCCCTATTTAGGCACATAGCCCGCTCGCCTGGGAGGTGGTATCTTCCAAGGAACTGCGATCTTGCATGAGAGCCCTCGATAAGCGGGCCAGCGAGAACGCGGCGGCGGGCTCTTTGACCCCGTGCTGTGAACAGAGGAGGTGGGAATGAAGCGAGATCTGCGCGTGCTCGCGGCGGCGGGTGTGCTCGTCGCAGTATTAACCTTACCGGACGCGTCATTCGCGCAAAAATCCGGCGGTACTCTCAAAGTCGGCCATTTCGACAGCCCGGCCAGCATGTCGATGCTCGAGGAATCGACGGTGGCCGTCAACCGGCCGACGATGGCCGTATTCAATAACCTCGTCATGTTCAAGCAAGACGAGCCGCAGAACACGCCCGAGTCAATTGTGCCCGAGCTCGCCACCGAGTGGCGCTGGAGCGAGGACGGCACCGAACTGACGTTTCCGCTGCACCAGGGGGTCAAGTGGCATGACGGCAAGCCGTTCACGGCTGCCGACGTCAAATGCACGATCGACCTCCTGCAGGGCAAAGCGGCGGAAAAGCTGCGGATCAACCCGCGCAAGTCGTGGTTCGACAATGTGTCGGAGGTGTCGACCAACGGCGACTACGAAGTCACCCTTCACCTGAAGCGGCCGCAGCCGTCGATGCTGGCGATGCTGGCGACGGGCTGGACGCCGATTTATCCGTGTCACGTGACCCCGGCGCAGATGCGTCAGCATCCGATCGGGACTGGGCCGTTCAAATTTGTCGAATTCAAGCCGAACCAGTCGATCACATTGGCACGCAACCCGGATTACTGGAAACCGGGGCGGCCTTACCTCGACGGCATCGAATACCGGATTATCAAGGACGTATCGACCCGGCTTCTCTCGTTCATTGCGGGCAAGGAAGACGTCTATTTCGGCGTCACGATGCCGCAACTGAAGGATGTGAAGACACAGCTGCCGCAGGCGATTTGCGACATGGTCATACCGAATGTCAGCCGCAACCTTCTCGTTAACCGCAGCCAGCCGCCGTTTGATAACGCCGAGCTGCGTCGCGCGATGTCGCTGGCGCTCGACCGCCAGGGGTTTGTCGACATCATCGCCGACGGGCAGGGAACCATCGGCGGCGTCATGCAGCCGCCGCCCGAGGGCATATGGGGCATGCCGCCCTATGCGATGCGGAGCCTGCCGGGCTATGACCCGGACGTCGGCGCGAGCCGCGCGCAAGCCCGCAAGATAATGGAGAAGCTGGGTTACGGCCCCAACAAGCGGCTGACGCTTACCGTGACGACGCGCAATGTCCAGGCGTACCGCGACGCCGCGGTGGTCCTCATCGGGCAATTGAAGGAGATCTACATCGACGCCGACCTCAACCCGATCGACACGACCCAATGGTATCCGATGCTGATGCGCAAGGATTACAAGGTCGCCGTGAACGTCACCGAGACGGCGGTCGATGATCCGGACGTGGCATTCTACGAGAATTATGTCTGCGGCGCTGCGCGCAACTACACCGGCTATTGCAATGCCGAGGTCGACAAGCTGATCGACAAGCAATCGGCGGAGCCCGACCCCCAAAAGCGCAAAAAGACCGTGTGGGAAATCGAGAAAAAGCTGATCGAGGACGACGCCCGTCCGATCCTCTTTTACACCCGCGCCGCAAACTGCCGCGAGCCGTATCTCAAAGGTCTGACAACGATGGTCAATAGCATATACAACGGCTCGCGTTTCGAGGATCTGTGGCTCGCCAACTGAGAGCTAGTGATTGTATCCCTCTGCCGTCCGTCCAGTCGTCACCCCGGCCCAGTTGTCTCCCCGGCGAAAGCCGGGGTGGCGGATAAATGGATCCCGGCTTTCTTCGGCGTTGTGACCTAGCAGGGTGCTGAAAAATGCCGAATTGTAGCGCGCTCGGGGCTCCGCAATGATCGGCAATTAGGTGGGCGGCGGATTTGGCGGTCGGTCGAATTGCCCGTGGGTGAGCAACGGCACACGGTTTGATGTGCGTTGTGCCTCATGGAGCAACCGAGGCGAGCAATTTGGGCAGGCGAACCAGGTCATAGGCAGCCATTGCCAGGGTGAATTGCCAATCGACCTTGAACAGTCCGCGATGCCGCATCTTGCGCAAGCCGGCCACCGTCTTGGCCCAGCCAAAGGCCTCCTCGACGCGTTTGCGGATGCGCTGGGAGATCGCATAACCGGGATCACGGGTGGTGTGGTCGGCGATCGCCGAGCGGCGGCCGCTGGTGTTCTGGGCGACATGCTGGCTGACCGCCCTCTCGCGCAGCGCCATCACGAAATCGGCACTATCATAGCCCTTGTCGGCACCGAGCGTGACCGGCTGTGGCGTCGCGGCGTGAGGCTCGATCAGCGCCAGTGCCGCCCACCGCTCGGCATGGCCAGAAGCAGTCGTGGTCACCGCGCCGACAATCAGACCATTGCGGTTCTCCATCAGCGCGTGGCCCATGAAGCAGAGCCGCGCTTCCTTACCCAGCCCTTTGCGGAACAGGCGAGCGTCGGGGTCGGTTGTCGAGACGTGCGTGTCATTGCGGCGCGGCTCGCCGTGAAAGTCCCGCTCGCCATTGCGGCCCGCACCGGGAGGCTCGCCCGAACCGTCTTTCGGCCGGAAGCTTTTGAGGCTCGCCCAGGCTTCGAGCAAGGTTCCGTCGACCGAGAAGTGCTCGCTCGACAACAAGGCTTTGACTTTCTCCTGCGACAGCACCGCGGCGAGAAACTGCGCGGCGATATCGCCTTCGAGCAGCCGATCGCGGTTCTTGGTGAAGGTCGTGGCGTCCCACACCGGATCTTCGATGCCGAGCCCGACAAACCATCGGAACAACAGATCGTGGTCGATCCGCTCGACCAACTGCCGCTCCGAGCGGATCGAATAGAACGCCTGCAGCAGCAACGCGCGCATCAGCCGCTCCGGCGGGATCAACTCGCGGCCGAGCGGCGAATACAGCTTTTGAAACGCGCCAGACAGCGACTTGAGCGCTGAATTGGCAATTGCGCGAATCACCCGCAGCGGGTGATCCGCCCGGATCCGCTTCTCAAGATCTATGTAGCTGAAAAGCCTGCCACAAATCGCATCGTCACCGCGCATCGCCACCCCCATCCTCCACTCTAAGGGATCACAATGCACAAATTTCGCCACCCTTTTTCAGCACCCTGCTAGTGGCGAGGCGACGACGATTACCCGCGCGCGGCGCGGATTGCGCGCCACACCCGCTCGGGGGTGGCCGGCATCTCGATATGGTCGATCCCGAGCGGGGCAAGGGCGTCGACGATCGCGTTGATGATCGTCTGCGGCGCCGCTATGCAGCCGGCCTGGCCGGAGCCTTTGACGCCGAGCGGGTTGGCTGAAGTCGGCAATTCCGCGAGCGTGATGTCGAACCGCGGGAGCTCGCCGGCACGCGGCAGCGCGTAGTCCATCAGCGAGCCGCTCAGCAGCTGGCCCGAGCCCGGGTCGTAAACGGTGTGTTCGAAGAGAGCCTGGCCGATGCCCTGGGCTGCCCCGCCCTGGACCTGCCCCGCGGTCAGCATGGGATTGATGAGCCGCCCGTAATCGTCGACGGCGGTATAGCGTTCGAGGGTCACAACGCCGGTCTCGGGGTCGATTTCGACCTCGGCGATGTGGCAGCCGTTCGGAAACGTGAATACGTCCGACATATTGTAGACGGAGCTGTCGATACCGGGCGCCATGCCCTCTGGGAGGTTGGCCGGGTCGGCCGCAGCGCGGGCGATGGCCGGAAGGTCGATCTCGCGCTCCGTCCCCGGCACGGCGAACCGGCCTTCAGAGAAGACGATTTCGGTCCTGTCGGCCTGCAGCAGACCGGCCGCGATCCTTCGGCCTTTTTCGATGACGATCTGCGCCGCCTTGACCAATGCCGTCCCACCCTGATGCATCGAGCGCGCGCCGCCATGTCCGGCGCCGCGTGGCACGAGCCGCGTATCGGCCTGGACGAGATGAAACTTCTCCAGCGGCAGGCCCAGCAACGACGCGGCGATTTGCGGATAGCTCGTCTCGTGCCCTTGGCCGTTCGACTGGGTTCCCAGGATCAGCGAAACCCGGCCGTCGCGATCGAAGCGTATTTCGGCGAATTCGTTCGGCGCGCCGCGCGCCGTTTCGAGAAAGCAGCCGACCCCGAGCCCGCGCAGTCGGCCGCGCGTCAACGCATCGTTGCGCCGCGCCATGAAATCAGTGTCGCGGGCCTGCGTCAGCGCCTCATCGAGATTGGCGGCAAAGCGCCCGCAATCGATTGTCATGCCGAGCGCGCTGCGATAGGGGAAGGCGGCAATCATATTGCGCCGGCGCAAGTCCACCGGGTCCCAACCGTTCCGGCGCGCGGCAATGTCGATCAGCCGCTCGATCAGATAATTCGCCTCGGGCTTGCCGGCGCCGCGATAGGCGTCGATCGGCACCGTGTTGGTGAAGGCGCCGCGCACATCCATGAAGACGGCCGGGATCGCGTAGACGCCGGCCATCGCCGTTGCCGGCGAATTGGTCGAGCTGCCCGGCCCGTTGGACGACAGATAGGCGCCGAGATTGGCCACGGTGGAGACGTCCAGCGCCAAAAACCTGCCAGCCTCGTCGAGCGCGAGACGGGCCTTCGTATGGTTGTCGCGGCCTTGCGTCCCGCTGACGAATTCCTCGCTCCGCTCGGCGACCCATTTGACCGGCCGCCCGAGCCGTCGCGCCGCGCACAAAACCAACACCCATTCGGGATAGAGAAAATTCTTCATCCCGAACCCGCCGCCGACATCGGGCGCGGCCAGCTGGATACGCTCGGCGGGCATCCGGAACACTGCCTCGGCGAGCTGATTGCGGATGCTGTGGACGCCTTGTCCGGTCAGCAGCAGGTCGAGGCGCCCCGCGGCCGCGTCATAATTGCCGATCGCCGCCCGTGGCTCGATCGGCGTCGGCACGAGGCGGTTGTTGACGAGCTCGACCTCGACGATGTGGGCCGCGGCGGCGAACGCCGCTCGGGTCGCGGCCTCGTCTCCTCGTTGAAACCTAAAGGAGAGGTTTGCGGGAGCTTCGTCCCAAATCACCGGCGCCCCAGGAAGCAGCGCCGCCGCAGCATCGGCGACCGCGTCGAGCGGCCGGTATTCGACCGCGATCCGCTCGGCGGCGTCGCGCGCCAGATCGCGGGTTTCCGCGACCACCAACGCCACCGGATCGCCGACATGGCGCACCCGCCCGCGCGCCAGCGCAAAACGCGGCGGCACAATCATCGGATCGACCGTGCTGACCTGCGCGATGCAGGGGAGGCGACCGATACCGTCGGCGCGCAGATCGGTTTCGGTAAAGACGCCGAGCACCCCGCCGCCGTCGCGCGCTGCCGCGGTGTCGATCCGCTCGATTGCGGCATGCGCATGCGGCGAGCGCAGCACATGAGCATGGACCTGCCCAGGCAGAGTGAAATCGTCGACGTAGCGGCCACCGCCGGTCAGGAACCGGAAATCCTCCAACCGGCGGACCGAGCGCCCGCGCTCTTCGGTCTTCATCCGAATCTCTTTCCGTGCGGCGCCGGGGGAGAATGGCGCCTCGACGCGGGACCCACTGAGCCTGTAGCTCGGCGCGTTGCCGATCTCGGCTCAGTCGGCGGCCGCGAGCTTGTCCTGCGTCTTCGTCTCGAAATCGCTGGCGTCGTGGCGCTCGTGCAATTGGCTCGAGGGCTCGCCGGAGAGGCGGTTGACCATGCGCCCGCGCCTGACTGCCGGCCGTTCCAGGAGCATGTCGACCCAGCGCTGGACGTTCTTGTACTCGTGGACGGCGAGAAATTCGGCCGCCCCGTATTGATTGAACTTCACCAGCCCGCCGTACCAGGGGAAGATGGCGATGTCGGCAATCGTATAGGCCGGACCCGCGACATACTCGCTCTCCGCCAGCCGGCGATCGAGTACATCGAGCAGGCGCTTCGTCTCCATCGCAAACCGGTCGATCGCGTATTCGATCTTGACCGGCGCGTAAGCGTAGAAGTGGCCGAAGCCGCCGCCCACATAGGGCGTGCTGCCCATTTGCCAGAACAGCCACGACAGGCATTCGGCGCGCTCGCTGGCTTCGGTCGGCAGGAACTCCCCGAATTTCTCGGCGAGGTGCATCAAAATCGCGCCGGTCTCGAAGATCCGGATCGGCTTGGGACCGCTGCGGTCCACCAGCGCCGGGATCTTGGAATTCGGGTTTATCGCCACGAAGCCGCTGCTGAACTGGTCACCCTCGCCGATCCGGATCAACCAGGCATCGTATTCCGCGCCTTTATGGCCGCGGGCCAGCAGCTCTTCGAGCATGATCGTGACTTTCACGCCGTTCGGCGTCCCCAGCGAGTACAGCTGAAAGGGGTGCCGGCCGACCGGCAGCTCCTTCTCGTGTGTGGCACCCGCGATCGGGCGGTTGATGTTCTCGAACCTGCCGCCGCTCGGCTTGTCCCAACTCCAGACTTTGGGCGGCGTATAATCGGGGGTATCTGTCATTCCTGAAGCTCCAGGCATGTACGAGCGCACACGGACACGGCGCGCCATCGCCTCATCTTACACGATAAATCGGCCATCGGGCACGCGCCGCACGCCTGACCGGACATGCACACAGACCAGCGTGGAAAGCTGGAGAAGGAAATTGTTGCGGCAGCCCTACGGGTATAGTGGTCGCGTTCGTGATAAAACGAGGCGGTCTTTCTCAGGAGCCAGCTTATGACGACGTATCGTGCGCCGCTTCGCGACATGCACTTCGTGATCAACGAACTGGCGGGCCTGAAAAGGCTTGCCGCCATGCCCGGCTACGAGGAAGCGACACCCGAGCTGGCAGAAGCGGTACTCGAGGAAGCGGCAAGGCTCGCCAGCGAGGTGCTTGCGCCGCTGAACAAGCCAGGTGACGAGCGGGGCGCATCCTTAACCAAGGACGGCGTGATCGCGGCCGACGGCTTTGGCGCAGCGTACCGACGTTTCGTCGACAATGGCTGGAACGGCCTTGGCGGCGATCCGGAATATGGCGGACAGGGGCTGCCGGGGCTGGTGGCGGCGGCGGCCGTCGAAATGTGGAACTCGGCCAACATGTCTTTCGCTCTTTGCCCGCTCCTCACCGCCGGGGCGATGGAGGCGATCAAGGCGCACGCTTCAGACGAGCTGAAGAACCGCTTTCTGCCGAAACTCGTCAGCGGCGAGTGGTCGGGGACGATGAACCTGACCGAACCCCAGGCCGGTTCCGACCTGTCGGCAGTCCGCACCAAGGCCGTACCCGAGGGTGACCACTACCGCATCTCCGGCCAGAAGATATTTATCACCTGGGGCGATCACGACATGGCCGACAACATCGTGCATCTGGTGCTCGCCCGGCTTCCGGACGCGCCTGAAGGCACGCGCGGGATCTCGCTGTTTCTGGTGCCCAAATTTCTCGTCGGCCCGGACGGCTCGCTGGCGGGGCGCAATGACGTGGAGTGCGCGTCCATCGAGCACAAGCTCGGCATCCACGCCAGTCCGACTTGTGTGATGAGCTTTGGCGAGAAAGAAGGCGCGATCGGCTATCTGGTGGGCCGGGAGAATGAGGGTTTGCGCCACATGTTCACGATGATGAACGAGGCCCGGCAGAAAGTCGGGCTGCAGGGCCTGGCGATCGCCGAGCGCGCTTATCAGGCGGCGCGCGACTACGCGAAGGATCGGGTTCAGGGCCGGCCGGTGGGGCAGCGCAGCGGCGACCGGGTGACGATCATCCATCATCCCGATGTGCGGTGCATGCTGCTCACGATGAAATCGCAGGTCGAGGCCATGCGCGCCTTCGGGTATGTGCTGGGAGCCGACGTCGATCTCGCACACAAGCACCCCGACCCCGCGGAACGCCAACGCCGCCAGCAGCGGGTGGATCTGCTGACCCCGGTGCTCAAGGGCTGGTGTACCGAGCTCGGCGTGGAAATCGCTTCGCTCGGCATCCAGGTCCATGGCGGCATGGGATTTATCGAGGAAACCGGCGCCGCCCAATACCTGCGCGACGCGCGTATCGCTCCGATCTACGAGGGAACCACAGGGATTCAGGCCGGCGATTTGGTCGGGCGCAAGCTGCCCGCCGATGACGGCCGGGCGATGGCCGCGCTGATCGGCGAGATGCGTGCAGTAGAGGCGCAGCTCGGGGGTTCCGACAACCTCGACTTCCCGGCAATCCGCGAAAACCTGGCGGCGGGTATCCAGGCTTTGGAGCAGGCCACCCAGTGGATGCTGCAGACGATCGGCAAGGATCCTGACGCAGCCCTCGGTGCCTCGGTCAATTACATGATGCTGACGGGCTACGTCTGTGGCGGCTGGCAGATCGCGCGCGCCGCGCTGGTCGCAAGGGCGCGGCTCACGGCGGGCGAGGACGAGGATTTCAGCCGGGCAAAGATTGCGACCGCACGGTTTTATGCCGAGCAGATCCTACCCAAGGCAAACGCCTTGCTGACTGCTGTGAGAAGCGGCGCGTCTACCGCTTTGGCGCTGGAAGAGGAGCAGTTCTGAGCCCCACGATAGCCCGCCTGGGCCTCTTCCACTCGGCAGGCGGACTGCCTATCCTCAATGGCGCAGGAGGGTCCCATGGTCGAGTGGACGGGCGGCGCGCTGCCGACATTCGTGACGCATCTGGAATGCAGCCTCACCGGGGAGCCCTACCCGGCCGACACTTTGCAGACGCTCTCAAAAGCCGGCCGTCCGTTATTGGTGCGCTACAATCTCGACGGTGTCCGCCGGGCATTGCCTCGCGAGATGCTCGCCCAGCGGCCGCAAACCCTCTGGCGATATCGCGAGCTGTTGCCGGTGCGCCGCCCGGGCGATGTGGTCTCGCTCGGCGAGGTCGTGACCCCGCTGATTCCGCTGCCGCGCATTGCCGCCCGGCTCGGCGGCGGCGAGATCCTGGTCAAGGACGAAGGCCGCCTGCCGACCGGCTCGTTCAAGGCGCGCGGGCTGGCGCTCGCCGTTTCCATGGCCAAGGAGCTCGGGGTCGCGACGATGGCGATGCCGACCAACGGCAATGCCGGGGCGGCGATGGCCGCCTACTGCTCGCGCGCCGGCATCAAATCTTATGTCTTCTGTCCCGACGATACGCCGGCGGTCAATGTCCGCGAGATCGCGCTGCAGGGCGCCGAGGTGTTTCTCGTCAACGGGCTGATCGACGATTGCGGCAAGCTGGTCAGCGAGGGCGAGCGGGAAGTCGGCTGGTTCAACTGCTCGACCCTGCGAGAGCCCTACCGCATCGAGGGCAAGAAGACGATGGGCATCGAGCTTGCCGAACAGCTCGGCTGGGAATTGCCGGACGTGATCTTCTACCCGACCGGTGGCGGCACCGGGATCATCGGCATGTGGAAGGCCTTCGCCGAGCTAGAGGCAATCGGCTGGATCGGGCCGAAACGGCCGCGCATGGTCGTGGTCCAGGCGACCGGCTGCGCGCCGATGGTCAAGGCCTGGGAGGAAGGCGCGGAACACGCCCCACGGTGGGAGAACGCGCACACCTTCGCCGCGGGCATCCGCGTGCCGCAGGCGATCGGCGATTTCCTGATCTTGCGTGCGGTGCGCGAAAGCGGCGGGTTTGCCAGCGCCGTCAGTGACGATGCGATCGCCGAAGCGTGGCGGGAAGTTGCCGCCGAGGAGGGGCTTTTGTTGTGCCCTGAGGGCGCGGCGACCTATGCGGCCTACAAGCAGGCGCTCGCCGAAGGACGGGTCCGTCCCGACGAGCGGGTCGTTCTATTCAACTGTGCGAGCGGTCTCAAATACCCGATGCCGGAAGCCGGCACGCCATTGAAGCTGGGTAGCGCGATCGATTGGCAAAAGCTGACCGGAGCCGCTCCGACCTCCGGCGGCCCGTCCTAGACGCAGATGTGGTCGATGCCGAAATCCCCGATCCGGGCCGCCGGGGCCGGGATTTTGCTTTGCGTTATGGCGTGCAGCGGGCCGCCTTGGACGCTCGACCAATCGCCCGATGGGATAACCCTGCGCTGGTATCCCGACAACACACCCGATGCGGCGGCGGATTCGGTTGCCCAGGTTCATTGCCATTCATTGGGCAAGAATGCCGAATTGATCGCCTACGATCAGGACGGCAGTGCGCAGCTCGGCAAATATCGGTGCCGATGACACGACTGGAGACCACGACATGAGCATCGAGCAGCGGTTAAAGGAGTTGGGATTGACACTGCCGCAAGTTGGCGGCCCGCTCGGGAACTATGTCCACGCCAAGCGTGTCGGCAACCTGCTCTATCTTTCGGGCAAGGGCCCGCCGGACCGAACTGATGGCAAAATGCCGAAAGGCAAGCTCGGCGCCGGCATGTCGATCGACGAGGGATATCGTCACGCGCGCGGTGTGGGGCTCGTGCTGATCGCGGCGATCAAGGATGCGCTCGGCGGCGATCTCGACCGCGTCGAGGACATCGTCAAAGTGCTCGGAATGGTCAACGCCGCCCCCGATTTCGAGGATCACCCCAAAGTCGTTAATGGCTGCTCGGATCTTTTTGTCGAGGTGTTCGGCGAACGCGGGCGGCATGCGCGCTCCGCCGTCGGCATGAGCTCGCTGCCCGGCGGAATACCGGTTGAGATCGAGGTCATTGTCGCGGTCAGATAAACCCGCCGACGCGTCTGCCGCGACGCCCTGCACCTCCGCCCGTCATGACGAGAGCCGGCAGGTCAGCCGGCTCATGCTGTTTTTTGCGCTGGTCTATATCGTTGAAGGCATTGGGCAGACCGGCGGGCTGATCGCCCAACCGCTCAACTATTTTCTAAAGCAGACCTTTGGGTGGACGCCGGTCCAGGTCACCGCCTATCTGACGGTCCTCAACCTGCCCTGGATCATCAAGCCGGTCTACGGGATCGTTTCGGATTTTCTGCCGCTCTTCGGCTATCGCCGAAAGAGCTACCTCGTTCTCGCCAATTTGATGGGCGCCGGCGCTTATTGCTGGGTGACGCAGATCACCTCGCCGGGCGAAATCATCGTGGCCCTACTACTCTCCGCCTATGGGATGGCGATATCGAGCACGGTGTGCGGCGCTGTTCTCGTAGAGAACGGCCAGAAATTCAGCGCCAGCGATTCCTTCGTCAATCAGCAGTGGCTGTGGTTCAACATCGCGGCGATGGCCTGCGGCTTTATCGGTGGTCAGCTGGTCGAAAGACTGACACCGACCGGGGCGTTGCACGGGGCCGCCGCGATCATCGCCGTCGCCCCGCTGATCGTCGTCTTTGCCGGCACGTTTCTGATTAGCGAGCCGCAGAGCCGCGTCAATCTCCCCGAAATGAAACGGACCTTCGCGAGCCTGCTGGCCGCCTTCACACTGCGCGACCTTTGGATAATCGCGCTCTTTCTCTTTGTCTATTACCTCAACCCCGGACTCGGCACGCCACTTTATTATCACATGACCGACGACCTCAAATTCTCGCAAGAGTACATCGGTATTCTTGGCTCGATCAATTCGGCGGGCTGGATCGCCGGCGCGCTGTTGTACCGCCGGTTTCTCAAAGGCATTACGGCAAGGGCGCTGCTCAATTTGAGCATCGCGCTCGGGATCGTGACTACAGCAGCCTTTCTGCTGCTGTGGAGCGAGGCCCTGGCAGCGGCGATCAACTTCTTCAGCGGGATCGCAACGATGATCGCCTTTGTCGCGACGTTGAGCCTGGCCGCGGATTATTGCCCGCCTCGCTCGGAAGGCTTCGCCTTTGCGGCGTTGATGTCGGTCACCAACTTTACGGGAGCCCTATCCGATAATCTCGGTTCCTTTCTGTACGAACACCTGCTTCATCGGCAACTCGATCCTCTAGTCCTGGTGTCGGCCGCATTTACCGCGCTCGCATTCGCTTTTGTGCCGTTGCTGCGCCTTGGCGACAAGCAACCCGGGGAACCACTCCTTGCGGCCAATGATTGATATGCCCCGGCCGGCGATCATGCTGTCGCGAGCTCGCGTTTGAACGGAGGTATGTAGCAGACGCACCTAGCCATTATCTGAGAGGGGCGCCCGGCGTCACGCTAGTGCCAGCGGCAGCTCCCCCTGAGTTAAAGTAGCTAAAAGGGGTCGGCGGACCAGTGGTGGCTCCAGCCCCTGGACCGTAGGAACCGGAACCGTAGGAACCAGGACCATAAGAGCCCGAACCGGTCACACCTGAACTGTAGAAACCTGGACCATAGGAACCGGAACTGATCGCATTCAGAGGACCAACCCCCTGTGCACCACCGGTATCCTGGGCCAAAGCTCGCGAGATAAGAGCCGCGCTCATCAGCACTAGGGATGTAAGCAACCGGATGGTTTTCATCGCCCGCTTCCCAACCTCCCTCTTCGCACTGATCGCGAAAGCGGTTGGGCCGTTCCCATATCCAGCTTATCTAGCATACCCCACGGCGAATCGCTAGGTTCTCATTTCTCCTGCAATAAGACCCCGGGTCTCCTGCAATAAGACCCCGGGACTTTACCGCATTTGTCGGCACTTTTGAACACACCGACGACGGAGATTTTAGAGCGATTTAAAGGTGTATTTGCTCCATAGTTCCGCGTTTGAAGCTGACGTGATGGCACCCATGGCGAAAATCTTCTTTTTCTCATGGCACAGACTACTGATTAACTGTACCTTGGCCTGGTTAACCCTGCTCATGCTAAAGAGAAGGATAAGAAGGTCCGATGAACAAGCTGTTGCTAGTGCTGGTGTTTCTTGCGACTGCATCGGCCTTTTCTCAGGGAGCGATGGCGGTCGAGTTACCGTTGGCCGCTGACGTTTCAGGCGCCGGCAATGCCGTCGTACTCGTCGGCGGCATGGGCGGCGGCGCCACGGGCGGGATGGGGGGCATGACAGGAGGTGCCATGGGCGGCATGACCGGGGGTGGGATGGGCGGCATGACCGGTGGAGGCATGAGTGGCGGAATGGGTGGAATGTCCGGCGGCATGAATGGGTTCGGCGGCACACCGAGCAACGGCTTTGGCAACACCTATGGGGGAGCGGATCCGACCAGCGGAGGCGCGCAGCCTGCGCAATACTACCTGTGCGTCACGCCTTACGACCGATGCTCGCTGGCGTCCTCCCCCGGCTCCCTTCGCAGCGGTTCATCATGCGCGTGTTCCACCGGACATCGCGGCACGATCAAATAGGCGGCGGGCCGGGATTATCTGATAACCCCCGGCGGCAGGATCTCCTTCTCGCCCAGCATTTCCGAGCGATAGAGCTCGGAGATCGAGGCCCAGCGCAATTCGCAAATCTCCTCGGCCACCTGCTCGGCGCGCGCCTCAAGCTGGGGCGTGTCGAGATAGCGGCCGCACAATTCGATCTGGCGGCGGCTGTGCTCGACATCGGCGGCGTCGTGCTCGGTGAAGAACTCGATCTCCGGCGAGCTCAGCTTGAAGCCGTAATGCTTCTCGAATGCCGGCAGCAGGACCTCGCCGATCAACCCCGGCATCTGGCCCTCCTGGGTCGTCTGCATCGCCAGGATCACGCCGACCGGCTCATTGGCGGTCGTATGGTACATGTAGAGCGAGCGCGCCCACCAGGCGGGCGGCATTTTCGTGTTGCGAACCTCGTCGTCGCTAAGGCCCGCCGCGCGGCAGAAGCGCAGGATCAGCTCGTTGTGGTCATGGGGCTCGTGACCCGGCTCCGGGATCGCCTTCAGCCCTTCTTCCTCGGCGATGTTCTCGGCGATCATCTTGCGCACGTCCTCGAAATGATAGCCGCGCGCATAGAGCAGCCCAAAGCTCGCCAATGCCCGTGATACGAAATGGTAATGCAATGCCTGATAGCGGCCCAAAGCCCTCAGCGGCAATTTCCCCTCGCCAAAGGCGAGAAAGAACGGATGCCGCTTCGTATGCCAGCGCTCGCGAATTGCCAATATCCGATCGGTGATCGGAAGATCGCCGTTGCGCGCCATTGCTGTTTCCTCCCGTAATGAGACTGTCCCCGGCAGCATAACGGCAGAGGCCAACACCCCGCCACATCCGCGAGGAGAATGGCAGCAGGCATCGGTTTCGACGGTGCCGCCCGGATTTTCGCCAGGGCCGGTTCTGATCTGGCAAGATACCCGTCGCGACTACGGCGAAGATCGCTTCCGGGCGGTTGGCGAAACTGACGGCGACATTCTCCACGTCGCCTTCACTTGGCGCGGCGGCGTGATGCGGATCATCTCGGTCCGGCGAGCCAGTCGGAAGGAGGCACAGCTATGGCGATCACAAAAATGACGGCCGATGCGATCAAGGCGCGTTCCTCTCGGCGTAATCGCGCCAAGATCGAGGCCACTACCGAGGACGACATTCGCCGCCAGATGATCGAAGACGGAGAAAACCCGGACGAAGAGGTGTCGGAAAGCGACATCATTTCCCCTTGGTACATCCGGAAGAGATTGGGAATGTCGCAGAGAGAGTTCGCCAATACACTCGGTGTTCCGGTTGCGACGTTGCGGAATTGGGAGCAGAACCGGGTAGCGATGGAGCCCGCAACGATCGCGTTGATGCGCATTCTAGCAAGGGAACCCGAAGCCGCGCTTCGTGCGCTTCGCCGCCGCGCCGCGTAGCCGCGGATCGTAACGAATCACTTTTGGGGATCGCGGCGAGGCGGCGGGCCGCGGTCATCCCTCGGGCAGCCCGGCGCGGCGCAACGCGTTTCCCAAGGCGGCTATATTTTCCGGGTTCACGTAACGGGCTGAGAGGATCGCACTGGCGACGGTGAGGCCTGGCTGCGGCTCGAGTAGCCGTTGCACCGCAGCCTTCGCTTCTGGGCTCCGGTCGAGACAGCCCAGCGCGGCAGTGTGCAAGATTTGGGGGACAGTGAATCGCGGGTTCGATTGGATCGCCAGGCTTGCGGCGGCGACCGTTTCTTCGAAGCGGCCGGCGGCAAAATGTGCGTAGGCCAGACCTATATAGGGCATGTATAGCCAGGGATCGAAGGGACTGAGGCGCAGCGCGCGGTTGGCCTGCTCGACCGCGATCGCGTCGTCGCCCTTCCATGCGCGCACGATCGAACTGTAAGCGAGCGCGAGGGCCGACGAACTGGAGAGTGCGAACGACCGATCGAATGCGGTGAGCGCGGTTTCAAAGTCGCGCCCGCAAACGGCGATGACAAAGCCGGCAGTGGCAAGTGCCACCGCATCGTCACCGCCGGCAGCGATCGCTTGGCGCGCATGTCGCAGAGCTGCGCTCCGCGTCGCCTCCTGTAATCCACCCCGCAAGTAGCGCTGCTCATGGCAAAACGCGATGATGGCATGCGCGGCGGCAAAATCCGGCTCCAGCTCGATCGCCTTGCCGAGCAGCGCCAACGCTTTGTCCGCATCCTCAGGCATCGAGGCGAAAGCGTCGGGCAGGGCGCGCAGATAGAGGTCATAGGCATCGAGGCTGTCAGGCCGCTTGCGGCGCGCGCGGTCGATCTCGCTCTGACGGAGCGTCGGCTCGATGATACCGGCGACGCTGATCGCGACCTTGTCCTGAACCTCGAAAACGTCTTCGAGCAAGCCGTCGAACCGGTCGGCCCAGAGATGCACGCCGTTTGTCGCGTCGATCAGCTGGGCGGTGATGCGCAGCCGGTTTCCGCCCTTGCGCACCGAGCCTTCGAGCACATAGCGGACGCCAAGCTCGCGGCCGATCTGTTTCACATCGACTGCCCGGCCCTTGTAGGTGAAGCTCGAATTGCGGGCGATGACAAAGAGCCAGCGGATGCGCGAGAGCGCTGTGATGATCTCCTCGACCATGCCGTCCGCGAAATATTCCTGCTCGGGGTCGCCGCTCATATTCTGGAACGGCAGGACTGCGATCGACGGCTTGTCGGGAAGCGGCAGCGGCGGGGCCGGTTCTGCTGCCGCGACCCCCACCCTTCCCTCCCCCGCATGCGGGGGAGGGTTAGGGAGGGGGGCGTTCCAGTCGCACTCGGTATGCCCGGACGGGACGCGCGATGTTTTTGAGCGCCTGCTCGCCCATGTCCTCAAAGGCAAGGTCGAGGCGCCCCGCGGCATCCTCCTGAACGCGGGCCGAAACGCAGATGCCGCCGGGTTTGGCCAAGCCTTCGAGCCGCGCGGCGACATTGACGCCGTCACCAAAGATGTCGCCGTCCTCGACGAGAATGTCGCCAACATTGATGCCGATGCGGAACTCGATGCAATGCTCCGGCGGCAGCGCCGTGTTGCCTTCGGCCAGAGCCGTCTGCATTTCCGCCGCGCATCGGAGGGCGTCGACGACGCTGGCGAATTCGACCAGCAACCCGTCGCCGGTGGTCTTGACGATGCGGCCGCGATGCTCGGCGATCTTCGGATCGATTACCTCGGCGCGGAGCGCCCTCAGCCGGCCGAGCGTCCCTTCCTCGTCGGCCCCGATCAGTCGGGAATAACCGGCAACATCGGCCGCGAGGATCGCTGCGAGCCGGCGTTCGACGCAAGCTGACCCTGCGGGCTCCATGACGCCTCCCTGCTGGCGGATTATCCTATACCATCAATCGTCCCGCGCGCATTAAGCAATGAGGCTTTATTCATTGCCAAACCAGCATTTCAAATTGCAAAATTGCGGAGATGTGTTATTATTTGCAACATGTCCGTTTCGGCCCCAGTTTTTCAGTCCCCTCGGCGCGCCGTCCGCCGTTTTCGCTGTTGTTTGTGCACCAAAGTGGACAACCACAAGGATTTCTGCGGCGAAGATCAGACGATGGCTGATAATTTGCTGCAAAAAACAGCAAAAAACAGCGAGGCGACACTCGGTACCGAAAAAGGGCGCCCGGAGGCGCCCCTTTGGTGAGCGGGAACGGCCGCTCAGGTCTCGCGGCTGGAAAAGCGCACCGTCGTCGCGCGGGCGCGGTAGTCGGTCTTGACGTTGACGAAGCCGACCATGCCCTCCTCGACCTTGCGCCAGGCGCGCTGCAAGGCTGGGCGAATGCCCTCGGGCTCTTCGACATATTCGGCGTAGCAGCCCAAAGCTTCGGCCATCTTGTCGTAGCGCGTGTAGCCGAGGTCGCGGCCGGGCTTGTTGCGTTCGGGGTCGGCGGTCCAGCCGCCATTGAGGCTGATCACGCAGAGGAGCGGCAATTTGTGCCGTACTGCAGTGTCGAGCTCCATCGCGTTCTGTCCGAAGGAGCCGTCGCCGTGCAGGCAGATGACCTGTGCCGAGGGCTTGGCGGCCTTGGCGCCGACCGCGAAGGGCAATCCGACGCCCATCGTGCCGAACGGTCCGGAATTGAGCCGGTGGCCGGGAACAAAAGTCGGGATCGACTGGCGGCCAAAATTGAGGATCTCCTGCCCGTCGACCGAGAGGATCGCCTCGCGCTGCATAAAGCTCTTGATCTCCTCGCACAGCCGCAGCGGATGGATGTCGCCGTCGGTCGGGTAATTGCCGCCGGCGTGCATGCGCTTCTGCGCCTCGCCATCGGCCAGTTTCTGGCGCCAGCCCTGGAAACGGTCGGCGGTGCGCGCGTCAACCGCCTCGCACAATTGCTGCAACACCGACTTGCAGTCCCCGACAACCGGGATGTCGATGTTGCGCGCCGACAGGCCCATCTCTTCCGGATCGATGTCGATGCGCGCGATTTTCGCGTTGGCGCCGAAGCGCGGCGGCGCGGCGTGGCCGATCACGTAGTTGGTGCGCGTGCCGAGGATGATGATCAGGTCGGCATCGCGGAACGCGTCGTTACGCATCGTCAGGTAGGAATAGGGGTGGTCGTCGGGGACCACGCCGCGCCCCTGCGGGGTCGTGTAGAACGGGATCCCCGCCTTCTCGACGAACGCCTTCATCTCGTCCCAAGCGTGCGACCACAGGACGCCGCTGCCCGAGACGATGATCGGCTGGCGCGCTTGGTTGATCGCGTCGACCAGCGCGTTCAATGCCTTGGGCTCGGCATAGGGGCGTGCCTTGATGATCGGCCGACCCATATAGCTCCAATCGACCTCGGCCTCGTCGACCGTGGTGTAGAGCACGTCCCCAGGGAAATCGAGATAGACCGGTCCGGGTTTGCCGGCCAGCGCCTTCTGGAAGGCGAAGTTCACCTGCTGCGGCAGGCGCTTCAGGCTGTGCACGCGGTCGGAATACTTGACGCAGCCATCGAGCGCTCTGACCTGGTCGATCTCCTGGAACACCTGGCGGCCGAACTGGCTGATCGGGCTCGACCCGCCGAGCGCGACGACCGGGCAGCAATCGATCAGCGCATTGGCGAGACCGGTGCTGAAGTTCAACGTTGCCGGGCCGCTCGCCGCCATGCACACGCCCGACCCTTGCGTCACCCGCGAATAGCCCTGCGCCATGTAGGCCGCACCCTGCTCGTGGCGTGTGTCGATGAGCCGGATGCCTTCCTTGATGCACGCCGTCTCAGCGTCGAGCATCGGCCCGCCCATGATGAAGAAGATGTCCTTAACACCCTGCGCCTTCAGGCACCGGGCGAGGATATCGTTACCCGTCAGTTCCGCCATCTGAGTATCTCCTCTCTTGTCGTTTGTGTTTCGTCATTCCCGCGAAAGCGGGAACCGAGGGGCCGAGAGGTCGAGCGGTCGCCCCTAGGCCCCCGCTTTCGCGGGACGACGGTTGGGTCAGATCACCCCTTCCTTACGCAGCGCCTCCATATCCCCGGCGTTCATGCCGAGCCATTCGCCGAGGACCTGCGTGTTGTGCTGCCCCAGCAACGGAGCCGGCTCGAGCTTTGGCGGGCGGCCGTCGAAACGCACCGGCCAGGACGGCATTTTGAATGGGCCAGTCGGGTGTTCCGCGACCTGCAGGATGCCGCGCTCTTCGAAGCTCGGCTCGTTCATCAGTTCCATCGTGTCGAGCACCGCGCCGGCCGGCACCCCGGCGGCGCCGATGATGCGCATCGCTTCGTGCTTGTCGCGCCGCCGCGTCCAGTCGGTGACCATCGCATTGATCTCCGCTATGCGCTCGCCGCGCGCCTTTGGGGTATCGTAATTCGCGTTGCCGATCAGGTCCTCGCGGCCGAGCACCTTCAACAGGCGGTGCCAGTGATCGACCTGGCGGGCAAAGACATAGACCCAGTCGTTGGGGCCGCCCGGCGCGCACGGGAAAATGCCGGCTGGGGCGACGGCCGTCGCGCTGCGCGAACCGTTGCGCCGCGCCGCCTTGCCGGTAGACGCCTGTGCCTGAAACGCGATGCGGATGTAATGCAGCATCGCATCCTGCATCGCGACCTGGAGGCGCCTTCCTTTGCCGGTAGCGCGCCGCTCGTAAAGCGCGCCCAGAATGCTGATCGCCATCGTCATGCCGGTGCCGGTATCGCCGAGCGACGGGCCCGGCTTGATCGGCGGCCCATCCGGCTCGCCCGTGATGCTCATCGTGCCGCCGCAGGCTTGCGCGATCATGTCGAAGGCGAGGTTTTTCTCGTACGGGCTGCCCTCGCCAAAGCCTTTCACCTGGGCATAAATGATGCCGGGGTTGAGGGCGCGGATTGCCTCGTAGCCGAGCCCCAGCCGCTCGATCGTGCCGGGCGCCATGTTCTCGATCATGACGTCAGCCTTCTTGGCCATTTCCTTGACCAAGCCCAGACCGCGCTCGGATTTGAGATTGACTGTGACCGACTTCTTGTTGGCGTTGAACTCGAAGAAGTAGAACGAGTCCGGGCTGCCTTGCGGTCCGGGGAAGGCGATCCGGCCGGGCTCGCCGCCACCCGGGTTCTCGACTTTGACGACCTCGGCGCCGAGCCAGGCGAGCGCCTCGGTGCAGGAGGGGCCCGCCTCGAATTGCGTCAGGTCGAGCACTCTCACCCCGGCAAGACAATTGAGGGGCGCGCTGTTTTCATTCATAGGTACCTGATCCTCCCAAGCCGCTGCTAAATCTCACGATAGCGCAGGAGACTGTCCGATGGCGAGCAATCAACCGAGCGTCTTTATCGACGGCGAGGCCGGCACGACGGGTCTCGGTATCCGAAAGCGGCTCGAAATGGTGCCCGGGATCACGTTGCGCAGCCTGCCAGCGTCGCAGCGCAAGGATCCGTCGGCTCGGCAGGACATGATGGCAAGGTGCGACCTCGTCGTGCTGTGCTTGCCGGATGATGCAGCGCGCGAGGCGGTGGCGCTCGCCGGCGCGCTGGGCAGCGACGCACCGAAATTGCTCGACGCCAGCACCGCGCACCGGGTCGATCCCCAATGGATCTACGGCTTTCCGGAAATGGCGCCTGATCAGCCGGGGAAGATTGCGATGTCGCGCAAAGTTGCCAATCCCGGCTGCTACCCGACCGGCGCGATCGGTCTATTGCGCCCGCTCGTCCAAGCGGGGCTCGTTCCGTCCGACTACCCCGTCACGATAAGCGCGGTCAGCGGCTATTCCGGCGGCGGCCGATCGATGATCGAGGCGCATGATCGTGAAGGCGGCCCGGCCTTCGAGCTATACGCGCTCGGTTTGGAACACAAGCACGTGCCGGAGATCGAGCGCTTTGCGGGGCTGTCGCGGCGGCCGATATTCATGCCGTCGGTCGGGCATTTCCACCAGGGCATGCTGGTTTCGGTGCCACTCTACCTCGATGACCTGCCCGGCAGGCCTGCCGGCCCCGATTTACGAGGGGCCCTGCGCGCCTTTTACGAGGGTTCGGAACACGTAACGGTCGCGGTCGGCAATGGGTCCGACAAGCTCGAACCCGAGGCGCTCAATGGGACCAATCGGCTCGAACTTTATGTCTGGGCCAACGAACAGCACCGTCAAGCCGTCCTCGTCGCCCGTCTCGACAGTCTCGGCAAAGGAGCGTCGGGCGCCGCGGTGCAAAATTTGCGGCTGATGCTGGATCTCGACTCCCGGCCTAACTAATAGCTGATCGACGGATAGTGTGCCAGTCAGTCCGCGGGGGCGGGTTCAAGGCTGGCCAGGCTGCGGCCGCGGGTTTCGGGCAACAGAAGCAGCATCATGATCATGATAGCGGAGGCAAACGCGCTGAAGAGGGCGATTGTGGCGCCGAGCGGTAGGCTCTGGCTGACAAACCCGACTATAGCCGGGAGGAACGAGCCGAGCGCCCGGCCGGCATTGTAGCAGAAGCCTTGGGCTGTCCCGCGGACGCCCGTCGGGTAGAGCTCCGTCATAAACGGCCCCATGGGCGGAAATTTCACCAAGAAGATCGTGAACAGCGGAATACCGACGAACAGCAGCGTCGTGTTGTCCATCGGCACGAACATGTAAATCAGAATCATTACGAAGGACCCGATCGCGGACCACATAAAGGTCGATTTGCGGCCGATCGCGTCGCTCAGATAGGCGCCCAACAAGAAGCCGAACAATGCGCCGAGGATCTGGACCAACAGAAATCCTCCGGTGCCGGTCGCCGACAACCCGCGCACCGTGCGCAAATAGGTCGGCATCCAGAGACCGAGGGCGTAGCCGCCGCCCTGGGCGCCGGCGACCATTAAGGTCACCTTGACCGTGGTCCACAGATGCGGTCCCCGGAACGCGGCGAACAGATGGCCGATGCCAACCGACCTGCGATCTCGAGCGCCGCGGAAGATTTCGGGCTCCTCGATGTGACGGCGGATCCAGAATACCAAACCTGCCGGCAATATGCCGATCGCGAACAGAACGCGCCAGGCGATCGCCTCAGGCAGAAACGCGTAGAGCGCGGTGTAGACGAGAGCCGAGGCGCCCCAGCCGATGGCCCACCCGGTCTGTACGATGCCAACCCCGCGGCCGCGGTATTTGTCGCGGATCACCTCGCCCATCAGCACGGCCCCGGCAGCCCATTCGCCGCCGAAGCCGAACCCGTGCAAGGCCCGCAACACGAAAAGCTGCTCGAAATTCTGCGCGAAGGCGCAGAGGAACGTGAATACCGAATACCACAGGATCGTGATCTGCAGCATCCGCACCCGGCCGAACCGGTCGGCGAGCGTGCCGGAGAACCACCCGCCGAGTGACGAGATCAGCAACGTCACCGTGCCAATGAGTCCGGCTTCGCCGCGCGACAGACCCCACAGTGCAATGACCGTAGGAATGACAAAGCTGTACATCTGTACGTCGAACGCATCGAGCGCCCAGCCGCCAAAGCAGGCGCCCATCGTCCGGCGTTCCTTGGCGTTCAAGTCGCCGAACCAACCGAGCACAGTTTCCTCCCTCGGGGTTTCGCCGCAGCGACCGCACCGGGCACGCCCACGGTTTGCGGTGCCGTCGTCCTCTGAGCCGGCTTGCTACGGCAAACCGGCCCGAAACTAGGAATTTGACATGGAGCCTGGGTTTAGATCAAACCGAGGAGTCAACCAGATCAAGCCGCCGCTCGATGCGGTCCAGGCGGTGGCCGATCGTGTCAGCGCAAACTTCGAGCGCAGCGAAGTGAACTTCGAGGCCGGAAAATCGGGCCTCTAAAGATCCCATGCCAGCTTCGAGCCCAGTCATCCGGAGCATGAATTCGCGCTCGAGGCCAGCAAGGCGCTCATCAATACGGCGCAGATCAATGAGTACCAGATCATTGGGTTCATCCGCCATTGGTGAACACCTTGCGCCGTTGAATTCGATTGTCAATCTGCAGCGCGCACCTTGACGTAGGAGCCCGGCGCGTCCTCGATCGGTTTCAGCTTTCTGTCGCCGGGGTGGCGTGCCGGCACCTCGCCGCCGGCGTACTGCGAGATCCAGTGCTCCCATAGCGGCCACCAGGAATCGGAGCGGGCGGTCGCGGTGGCGAGCCATTCTTCCGGTGTCGGCGGGTTTTTTTCATTCTCCCAATGGCCGTATTTGCCGCCCGGCGGGTTTACCACGCCCGCGATGTGGCCGGAGGCAGACAGCACGAATTTGACTGGGCCGCGATATATCTGGGTGGCGGCATAGGTCGACCGCCACGGCGCGATATGGTCCTCGCGCGTCGACAACAAAAACGACGGTGTCTGGATCTTCCCTAGATCGATCGGCACGCCGTCCAAAGTGATGCCGCCCGGTTTCACCAGCAAATTCTCCTGGTACATGTTGCGCAGATAGAAGCTGTGCATAGCCGCCGGCATGCGCGTCGAATCGGCGTTCCAGTACAACAGGTCGAACGGGAAAGGAGATTTGCCGAGCAGGTAGTTGTTGACCACGAACGACCAGATCAAATCATTGGCGCGCAGCATATTGAAGGTCGTCGCCATGTCGCGCCCTTCCAGATAGCCCTTTGTGTTCATGCGCTCTTCGAGTGCGGAGAGCTGCTCCTCGTCGATGAACACCGAGAGTTCGCCGGCTTCGGCAAAGTCCACCATCGTCACGAGATAGGTGGCGCTCTTGATCCGGCTGTCGTGTTTGACCGCCATATAGGCCAGCGTGCTGGCGAGCAATGTGCCGCCCAGGCAGTAGCCGATCACATTGGCTTCCCGCTCGCCGGTCGCCTGTTCGATCGCATCGAGTGCGTCGAGCGGCCCTTCCAGCATGTAGTCGGTGAACGTCTTGGCGGCGAGATGCTCGTCGGGGTTGACCCAGGAGATCACGAATACGGTATGGCCCTGCGACACCGCCCAACGGATGAAGGAGTTACTGGGCCGCAGATCGAGGATGTAAAACTTGTTGATCCACGGCGGGATGATCAGCAATGGCCGGCGCTTCACGGTTTCCGTCATCGGCTCGTACTGGATGAGCTGCAGCAGGTCATTCTGATAGACGACCTTCCCCGGCGTGACCGCGATGTTCTCGCCGATGCGGAACGCCTCCATGTCGGTCATTTTGATCGCCAAGCGTCCCTTGCCCCGCTCGAGGTCCTCGAGCAGATTCTTCAGCCCGTCGAGCAGGTTCTCGCCCTTGCTCTCGATCGTCGCCCGCAAGGCTTCAGGATTGGTCATCAGGAAATTCGACGGCGCGAGCGCGTCGACGAACTGGCGCGTATAGAAGTCCACCTTGCGCGCGGTGCGCTCGTCGATTCCCTCGACATCGCGAACCGCGCTCTGCATCCACCGGGCCGTCAAAAGGTAGCTTTGCTTGATAAAGTCGAAGAGCGTGTTTTCGGTCCACGCCGCGTCGCGGAATCGTCGGTCGCCGGCGGACGGTTCGATCATCGGCTCGGCTTCGCCGCCGAGAAACCGCTGGGCCGTGCGCTGCCACAAGGTCAGGTAGTCGTTCCACAGCGACAGCTGCGCCTGGACGAGCCGAGAGGGGTCGGCCATCATGCGGGCAGTCATCTCCAGGAAGGCGGTTCCGATGCCGAGCGAGTTGGCCATTCCGACGCCCTCCTCGCGCCGCTGCCGCGTCAGGAACTCGGCGACGAGCTGCTCGCTCTTCCCGGCGATTTCGGTGATTTGCTTCGACAGCTCGGCGGGATCGGGAAGCGGCTCGCTCCCCCTTTTCTCGCCCCAGCAGTCGGCGAAGTTGGGGTGGGGCGGGAGGATGGCGCAGGCACAATGCCCGGTCTGCTGGGCTCGGCAACCTTTTTACGGCCCCTCCCCCCCGGCGGCTTTTCCTTGCCGACCGGCTTGCGCAGCGCCTCTTGGTCTGGGGAAGACCGGGTTGCCGCGCCGGGTTTGCGGTCGTTTGCGTCGTTCATTGCCGTTTCCTCGAGGCTGCCACCCTTTGCCTGCCCGATCGCCGGCGGTCCTCGGCTCATGGCTGGGCGGCGGTCGGTTGTTCGCTTCCTCAAATGTAGTGACGCGACCGCCCGGATCTAATACATCAGGATCAGACACGTAGTTTGTGTCGTTGTCGGCGGATCCCGAACGCGGGCGGCGACACCGGGGGCAACTCGTCGGGAATACTATTATGCTCATGGGCGAATCGTGTGCCGTCACCGCTAACGAGAGAAGGGCAAGAGGGCGGGTTCGCCGGCTTGCCGCCACTGCACTGTTGCTCGGGCTCGCCGCCTGCAATCCGGTCGACACTTGGCGTGACCTGACCGGGGTGAGCCGGAACGACCCCGATCCCGATACGACGCCGAACACCAAGAACCTGGCCGCCGGAGAGGCATCCGACTATCCCAATCTCGCCACCGTGCCACCGCCGCCGGAGCGGGCTTTGACCGCCGCCGAGCGGGAGAAGCTGACCCAGAGCCTGATCGCCGACCGGACGAATGCGCGACACACGGACGAGCAGCTGCGGGCCGGCTTTTCGCCGGTGGCGGCCGCACCGCCTCCACCTCCAGGCGAGCCCGGAACTCAGCCGGAGCAGGTTGCGACCGCTCCGCCGCCCTCCCCAACGCCCGACGTTTCGCCTCCCGCGGCTGTGCCATCCGCTGCATCGACGCGCAATGGCGCCGCCGGCGAAAAACCGGCCAAGCTCCTCCCGAGCCTGTCGGCGGAGCCAGCGCTTGCCAGCACAGCAACTGGTGTCGGCGCCACCGGCGAAAAACCCGCCCCGTCCCCGGCGGGCGCCCCTCGCGCCGCACGCACGGGCGGCAAGGCGCTTGCCGAACCCGATCAAGGTCTGCGCAAGGAGGGAGAGCCGCCCGAGCCAGCGCCGATGGAGTCGAGCCTCGAGGTGCCCCAGGCGCGAGCGACACCCGAGCCCGAGCAGATCCAGCCTACGCCGCCGCCCCCGCAATTGCCGCCCACCCCGAAAGTTGCGGCGACGCCGCCTGCTATGCCCGGCGGCCTTGCCGCGGGAGGAGCTCTCGCTCCGCTGCCGTTGCCGCAGGCCAAGAGCTCTGCCGGCTACGAGCCGCCACCGGCTGCGCCGGAATTGCCGCCGGTGCCGCCGACCCGCACCGCCGCGACCGCTCCCGGCAAAGCCAGTGCAAAGCCGCCTGCGCCGGTCGGGAGTCCGGTTGCCGAGATCAAGTTCGGCACCAATTCGACAACCCTGACCGAAAAGGATAGGCAAACCCTCGAAACGGTCCTGCCGGTCTATCAGCAGAACCCCGGCAAGGTCCGCATCGTCGGTTATGCCGGGGCCAGAAGCGGCGCCGTCGAGCAGTTGGATAGTTACCGGACGGCCCTCGACCGCGCTCAGGCGGTCGCTGCCGCTCTGACCAATGCGGGGATACCCTCAGACAAGATCCAGGTCGAGGCGGCGCCGCGGGGCGAGAATTCCGGCGAAAGCCGCGCCGAGGTGTTGCTCGAACACTGAAGCAGACCCCACCGATTCGGTGTCAGCCGCCTTCGGAATGTCTGTCGAGGGTGGTTTCCAGGCGCGGTGGCGGAAACGCTATCGAAATATTGACGCCTGAGCGCTACAAAGAGCCGGGTCGCTCGCCGCCCATTCGGGGCGGCTCCTGCGTTTCGCACATCGCGTCCGGGGTGCCGTCGTGAAACCGCCTTTCAAGATCGCTATCGCCGGTCTCGGCACTGTTGGGTCCGGCGTCCTACAGCTGCTGGACCGGCAGGCCGACCTGCTGGCTCAACGCGCGGGCCGCCGCATTGTCGTCGTCGCGGTCTCGGCACGCGATCGCCGGCGCGATCGCGGCACCGACATCTCGGCGGTGCGCTGGTACGAGGATGCCGCGGCGATGGCGGCCGATCCCGAGATCGACGCCGTCGTCGAGCTGATCGGCGGCGCCGACGGCATCGCCTGCCAAGTGCTCGACACCGCCCTCGATCATGCCAAGCACGTCGTCACTGCGAACAAAGCGTTGATGGCGCACGACGGCACGAGGCTCGCCGCGCGGGCCGAGGAGAGAGGGCTCATTCTGGCGTTCGAGGCCGCGGTCGCCGGCGGCATCCCGGTCATCAAGGGGCTGCGCGAGGGTCTCGCCGGCAATCGGCTGGAGCGTGTCTACGGTATTCTAAACGGCACCTCGAACTACATCCTGACGACGATGCGCGAGAGCGCGCACGAATTCGCCGAAGTGCTGGCGGAGGCGCAAAAGCTCGGCTATGCCGAAGCCGATCCGAGCTTCGACATCGACGGTATCGATGCCGCGCACAAGCTGGCCATCCTGGCGAGCGTGGGTTTCGGCCGCCCGGTCGACTTCGACGGGGTCTACACAGAAGGGATCCGCCACGTCTCGCGGCTCGACATCGTTTTTGCCGAAGAGCTCGGCTACAGGATCAAGCTGCTCGGCATCGCGCGGCTGACAGAGGATGGGTTGGAGCAGCGTGTCCATCCTTGCATGGTGTCGCGGACGACGCCGATCGCCGCCGTCGAGGGCGTCTACAACGCCGTCGTCGCCGAGGGCGACTTTGTCGGTCGTGTCGTATTGCAGGGGCGGGGCGCTGGCGCTTTTCCGACGGCTTCGGCGGTCGCCGCCGATCTTGTCGACATCGCTGCCGGCCGCCGCGTGCCGACCTTCGGGCTCCACACTGCAAATTTGCGTAAGATTCCCGGGGTGCCGATCGAACGGCACCATGGCGCCTATTACATCAGGCTGATGGTGGTGGATCAGCCGGGGGTAATCGCCGATGTCGCCGCGGCCTTGCGAGACGAGGAGGTGTCGATGGAGTCGATGATCCAGCGCGGCCGTGCGCCTGGCGAGGCGGTGCCGGTGGTGATGACGACCCATCTCACCGTCGAGGCGGCGATGCGGCGGGCGCTGCAGAGAATCGAGGCGCTCGACACGGTGCTCGAACCGCCCCGCATGATCCGCATCGAGGATTTCTGAAAATAATAGCCTTTCGACAGAGCCGAGGAGGAAAGCCATGCCCGAGACGTCGAAGATGGATCGCAATCTCGCATTGGAAGCCGTTCGGGTGACCGAGGCCGCAGCGCTCTCCGCCTCGCGGCTGATGGGGCGGGGCGATGAGAAGGCCGCGGATCAGGCAGCAGTCGATGCAATGCGGGAGGCGCTGAACAGCCTTGCGATTGCCGGCACCGTCGTGATCGGCGAAGGCGAGCGCGACGAGGCACCGATGCTCTATATCGGCGAGAAGGTCGGCAGCGGGAACGGCCCGCCGATCGACATAGCTCTCGATCCGCTGGAGGGGACGACGATTACCGCAAAAGGCGGCGCCAACGCGCTGGCGGTGATCGCGATGGCCGATGCCGGCGGGTTTTTGAACGCGCCCGACGTCTATATGGACAAGATCGCGGTCGGCGGCGGACTGCCGGACGATCTGGTGGATCTCGACGAGCCGCCATCGGTCAACCTGAAGAACCTGGCCCAGGCGAAGAAGGTCGAGGTCGCCGACCTGGTCGTGTGTATCCTCGACCGGCCGCGCCACGCCGAGTTGATCGCCAAGGTGCGCGAGGCCGGAGCCCGAATTACCCTGATCTCGGATGGCGATGTCAGCGGGGTCATCGCAACTTCCGAACCGGAGACCGGCATCGACATGTATGTCGGCTCGGGCGGCGCGCCGGAAGGCGTATTAGCGGCCGCTGCGCTGCGCTGCATCGGCGGGCAGATGCAAGGCCGGCTGCTATTCCGCAACGACGATGAGCGCGGCCGCGCCCATCGCCTCGGCATCACCGACCTCGACCGCAAATATAAATTGCTCGACCTCGCTTCGGGCGACGTGATGTTCGCGGCGACCGGGGTCACCAACGGCACGATGCTGCGCGGGGTGCGCCGCTTTCCGGGCGGCGCCTCGACCCATTCGGTCGTCATGCGCTCGAAGTCCGGCACCGTCCGCTACGTCGAGGCACGGCATGACTTCACGCGCAAGCAGAGCTTCGCCCCCTTCGCCCGTTGAGCCTTCTACCCGTGATTCTCATCCAATCGAGCGATCTCGTCATTCCCGCGCAAGCGGGAATCCAAGGACGGCAAGCACTTGCGTGGCGGGCCCTGGACCCTCGCTTTCGCGAGGGTGACGATAGGAGCATCATGGGTATCGATTAGGTTCGAATATGGATGACGGCGCGGGGGGCGCCGACCCCTTAGCCGGGGTGGTGTCGGGGCTAGAGCGGTCGGTGTGCGGCCGACGCTGGCGTCTACGCGACGGCGATGCCCGAGCGGGAGAGACTATCGCCGAGCGACTCGGGGTTCCCGAGATTGTCGGGCGGCTGTTGGCGCAGCGCGGCATTGATCTCGACCATGCGCCGGGTTTCTTGGCGCCGCGCTTGCGCGACCAGCTGCCCGATCCTTCGCATCTGCGCGACATGGAAGCCGCTGTCGCGCGGCTGGTCCGGGCGGTCCGCGACGGCGAGACGATCGGCGTCTTTGGCGATTACGACGTAGACGGCGCGACTTCGGCTGCGCTGTTGGCGCGGTTTTTTGCGGCGACTGGGACGCGAACTCGCGTGTATGTCCCGGATCGGCTGCGCGAGGGCTACGGCCCGAACACCCCGGCTCTGCTGAGCCTGCGCGACGAGGGCGTGCGGGTTGTCGTGACCGTCGATTGCGGCACTGCGGCCCATCTGCCTCTGAATGACGCCGCAGAGGCCGGGCTCGGGGTGATCGTCATCGATCATCACGTCGCCGAACCGTTGTTGCCGCGCGCCCTCGCGGTCGTCAACCCGAACCGACTCGACGAGAGCAGCCCGCACGGCGCGTTGGCGGCGGTCGGGGTCGCTTTTCTGTTGATTGTTGCGGTCAATCGCGAGCTGCGCCGGACCGGCTGGTACGGCGCCGGCCGAACCGAGCCGGACCTACTGCAGTGGCTCGATCTGGTGGCGCTCGGCACTGTCTGCGATGTGGTTCCGCTCGCCGGTGTGAACCGGGCTCTGGTCGCCCAAGGGGTCAAGGTAGCGCGTAATCTCGGCAACCCCGGCCTCGCCGCGTTGGCCGTTGTGGCCGGCATCGGCGAGCCCATCGACACCTATCATCTCGGCTTTGTGCTCGGCCCGCGGGTCAATGCCGGCGGCCGGGTCGGCGGCGCCGACCTCGGCGCGCGCCTGCTCGCAACCGACGATCCGGTGGTCGCCGCCGAACTGGCGGCGCGTCTCGACGCCTACAACCGCGAGCGGCGCGACATCGAAGCCCGCACCTTGGAGGCGGCAATCGCGATGGTCGAGGGATCGGCCCAGTCGCCGGTCCTCGTCTTTGCCGCGTCCGAGAACTGGCATCCCGGGGTAATCGGAATTGTTGCCGCACGCCTTAAGGAGCGTTACGAGCGGCCGGCTTGCGTCGTCGCGCTCGCCGCTGGCATCGGCCGGGGGTCGGGCCGCTCGGTCCCCGGATTGCCGCTCGGCCCGGCGGTGATCGCGGCGCGCCAGGCGGGGCTGTTGATCAACGGCGGCGGCCACGCGATGGCGGCGGGGTTCACAGTCGCAGCGGAAAAACTCGGCGCGCTGGAGTCCTTCCTGATCGAACGGCTGGGAGACGGCATCGGCAACGAGCGGCTGGTCCCGGAATTGCGGGTTGACGGCATGCTCTCCATCGCCGCGGCACAGGGTGAGCTGGTCGAGCATATCGCGAGGCTGGCGCCTTTCGGGGCGGCCAACCCGGAACCGCGCTTTGTTATTGCTCGTGTTCGCGTCCTCCACGCCGAGGCGGTGGGGACCGGTCATCTGCGCTGCACCTTGGCCGATCCGCTCGACCAAGCTCGGCTGCGGGGGATCGTGTTTCGCGCTGCGGGGACGCCGCTTGGTCAGTTCCTCGCCGAGACGCGAGGCATCGCAATCCACGTTGCCGGTCATGTCCGGCGCGACAGCTGGCGCGGCGGCAATGCGGTGCAGCTGGCGATCGACGACGCAGCCCCGGCCACCATCTGACTATCTCAGGGCTCCTCGAACAAGTAGTGACGCAACATATAATCGAGCCCATGCCGCCAGGATTCGTCGTTATTGCCGCGAATATCGACGCTTTTGACGAACTCTAATTTGCCGCTTGCCGCGTCTTCCATATAGACGTTGATGTTCAGAATCAGGTTGCTGACCTTTTGAACAGTGCCCCAGTCGGCCCAGTCTGCGCCGATGCTTCTGGCGTAGTCGCGCTCGCAGCCGTTGCACCCGCTGATCTCGGCGCCGGCGGCGATCCGTTGCTGCGTCTCTGGCGGGACAGGCACGATCTTGAAGCGCCCGGAATTGTCGAGCCGTTCTCGAAAAAGCTCGTTGAGCATGTCGAGGCGGTGAAGCTCGCTGTTTGTCGAGGGCTCCAACGACGTGTTGATCAGCTGGAAGCCGAAGAACGCGACTTTCGGGACAGCATTCTCCGCGGCGGTTGCGCCGTTCGGACGAGACGCCGAGAGCAGAAGACCGATTGCCGCGCACCATGTCTTTGACCTGCTCGCCATCCACCGCCGCCCTCCCCTGCTCCAATCTTGTTCGAATATCGGTGCGACCGGGCAGAGTACAGTGCCATGAGCTCCGGTCATCGCCGGATGGCAGCTATTCCGCCGGGGAAATCGCTTTCCCGGCATAGCCATAAATGCGTAATCTGCGGGCGGAGACTTCTTCGGCCCCGGGCCTGACGGCATCTTGCAACATCGGTCAGCGTCCGCCCGATCCAACAGGAGGAAAGAGATGAGCGAAGTCGACGGCGCCACCTTGATGGCGAGAAGCCTCAAACAGCAGGGTATCGACCACTTGTTCGGGGTCGTCGGGTTCCCGGTTGGCCCGATCGCCGCGGCCGCGCAAAAGGAAGGCGTTGCCTATATCGGCATGCGCAACGAGCAGGCCGCGTCCTATGCCGCGCAGGCCTATGGCTATCTGAAGGGCCGCCCCGGCGCCTGCATCGTCGTGACCGGCCCCGGCGTCGTGCACGGCCTCGCCGGCCTCGCTAACGCGCAGCAGAATTGCTGGCCGATGATCCTGATCGGCGGCGCGTCGGAGACTTATCGCGGCGGCATGGGCGCCTTCCAGGAAGAGCGCCAGGTCTTGATCGCCTCGCCCTTCTGCAAATTCGCGCATGCGATCGATACCGTCGCGCGCATCCCCTGGTATGTCGAGATGGCGACGCGGAACGCGATCTATGGCCGTCCCGGCGCCACCTATCTCGACTTTCCCGACGACATGATCACCGGCAAGGTGGACGAGGACAAAATCGTCCAGGTCGAACGGGCCCCGGACCCGCCGCGCACGGTGGCGCCGCAGGAGTACATCGAGGACGCGCTCAACCTGCTCGAAAAGGCCGAGCGGCCGCTCATCCTCGTCGGCAAAGGCATGGCCTGGTCGCGCGCCGAGGACGAGGTCCGCACCTTTATCGAGCACACGCAAATCCCGTTCCTGCGCTCGCCGATGGGCAAGGGCGTCGTGCCCGACGACCATCCGCTGTCGGTCGCGGCGGCGCGCACCTTGGCATTGCAGAACGCCAACGTCGTGTTCCTGATGGGTGCCCGGTTCAACTGGATCTTCCATTTCGGCCAGGCGCCGCGCTACGCCAAGGACATGAAGGTCATCCAGCTCGACATCGCGCCCGAGGAGATCGGCCACAACAAGGCGACCACGGTGCCATTGGTCGGCGACGGCAAGGCGATCGTCGGGCAACTGAACGCGGCCCTCGCCGGACGCCAGTGGTTCCATCCGAAGGACACGCCGTGGCGCCAGATGATCACCAAGAAGGCGGAAGAGAACGCGGCGCAGATCCGGCCGCAGATCCACGATGACGAGGCGCCGGCCAACTACTTCCGCGCGCTTCGCGATGTCGCCGCGTGGATGCCGAAGAACGCGATCCTGAGTGCCGAGGGCGCCGGCACGATGGATATCGGCCTCACCCAATTGAATGTCGCCAACGCCCGTTCCTGCCTCAACGCCGGCACCTACGGCACGATGGGGGTCGGCCTGGGGCAAGCCATCGCCGCCGCCGTCGCCGAGCCCAACCGGCCGGTCATCCACCTCTCCGGCAACTCGGCGATCGGCTTCTCCGGCATGGAGATGGAGACGCTCGTCCGCTACAACTTCCCGGTCAAGATCGTGGTGTTGAACAATGGCGGCATCGGCCCCGGCATGCCCGAGATCCCGGAAAACCCGATGTTCAACATGAAGCCCAATTCCCTCATCTACGGCGCCCGCTACGACCGGATGATGGAAGCCTTCGGCGGCAAGGGCTTCTTTGTCGAGAACCCAAAGGACATTAAGGGCGCCCTCGACGAAGCGATGAACCACCGCGGCCCCGCCCTCGTCAACGTCGTGATCTCCCAAGGCGCCGCCCGCAAGCCCCAGCAGTTCCGCTGGCACAGCTAGGCTAACTCTCACGTATCAGGGCCGCGCCATCACCGGCGCGGCCCTTCGCGTGACGCTAGCGCGGTCGGCATGCGGGATTGCCGGCGCGCCCCCGACAAACCGACAAACCGCCCATACCGGTCCCGCGCCCCCTGTTCCGCCTGTTTTATCAGGTCGAGATCAGGCATCGCCGCCTCCATCCAATGATGTCGCGCCCGTTCAGAGACGCTCACTGGCGGAAGTGTATAGTGCGATTATGGCAATTGTAAGGGTGATGATATCGCAAATCACGGACGAGCTGGCAATTCTGATTGCGCGCCCGTTCTGCCACAATTCAGAGATAGGCATGGACCGATCGGAGCCGCGTAATCCTCCCTCGCCCCGCTTGCGGGGAGAGGGGTCGGGGTGAGGGGGTCGTCGCCGGCGGCATGCTTCGGGTCCGGGAAAATAGGGTAAAACCGCGCATGGCCGCGCGACCCGCCACCCGACAGCGACGCGACCGAGCCCTCATCTATGCGGCGCTCGTCATCGTCGCCGGCGTGCTCGCCACCACCTTGGCGCAGACCCAGGTTCTGGCGCGGCTCCCGCTGCAGAATTTGCTCAAGAACGAGCTCCACGCCGACCGCACCGCGAATGCTGCGTTCTTTTTCTGGGCGGGGCTCGCGTGGTACCTGAAACCCTTCGCCGGCATCCTGACCGACGCATTCCCGCTCTTCGGCAGTCGGCGCAAGAGCTACATCCTCATAAGCGCGACATTGGCGGCGCTGTCCTGGCTGGTCCTGATCGTCACCCCGCACGAATATCGCGCTCTGCTGTTCGTCGTGATCGTCATCAACACGTTCATGATGGTCACGAGTACGGTGGTCGGCGGCTACATGGTCGAAACGGCGCAGGCCAGTTCGGGCTCGGGCCGTCTCACCGCATTGCGCCAGTTCGTCCAGCAGGGCTGTTGGATCGTCAACGGCCCGGCGGCCGGATATCTGGCCAGCATCGCCTTTGGCTGGACCGCCGCGGCGTGCGGCGGCGTCATGTTCCTGTTGGTGCCGGTGACCCTCTTGTTTCTGCGTGAGCAGCGGCAACGATCGGATCCGCGACTGCTTCTGGAGAACGCCCGCAATCAGCTCGTCAAAATCGCAACCGCCCGCACGATGTGGGGAGCCGCGGGCCTGATGGCGCTGTTCTATATCGCACCCGGCTTTGCGACGGCGCTCTTCTACAAACAGCAGAACGAGTTGCACCTCGGGACGCAAGCCCAAGGCTTTCTGCAATTGATCGCCGGCGTGTGCGGCGTGGTGGCCGCTGTGGGCTACGGCATCCTGTGCCGGCGCCTCAATCTGCGCACCTTGCTGGTCGGGTGCATGGTCTTAGCGACGGCGGCCAATCTGGGCTATCTGTTCTACAGCTCGGCGGGCCGCGCGCAGGCGATCGAAGGATTGAACGGCTTCGGCTACACCCTGGCAGAGCTGGCGCTGATGGATCTCGCCGTTCGCGCGACACCCGCCGGGAGCGAGGGGTTGGGCTTCTCGTTGATGGTCAGCGTCCGCAACCTGGCGCTGTTCGGAACCGACTGGTTCGGTTCGCATTTGCTGGACGAATATCATTTTTCTTTCGACAGCCTGGTGCTCGCCAATTCGTTGACGACCTTGATCGCGGTTCCCCTGGTGTTTCTGCTCCCCCGCCTCCTCGTCTTCCGCAAAGACGCCGAGATCTATGAGGAGACGCCCGGGCTCAACGCCGCAATGGAATGAGGTCGTCCCGTCTCAGCCGGCACCACCGCTCGAACGTCGGAGCGCATTCCCTTGCGAAAGCGCTGCCGGTAGACTAGACTAAGTAGATTTAGTTCGAGAGCAGCATGCTGACCGTCAACATCCACGAAGCCAAAACGCACCTCTCGCGGCTGCTCGATCGCGCAGCCAAAGGCGAGCCATTCATCATCGCCAAGGCTGGCAAGCCGCTAGTCAAGGTGGTGCCGCTTGAAACGCCGGAAGCGGGTCAGGTTCGCCGGCTCGGGTTCATGACCGGGCAGATCGCGGTGCCCGACGATTTCGATCGGATGGGAGAGGCTGAGATCGAGCGCCTTTTCGGAAACGGTCGCTGAAACTACTGCTGGATACGCAACTGCTGCTATGGGCTGCGGGGCAGCCGGAGCGTTTGCCGCTTGGGGCCCGCAGGGCGATCGACGACGCTCGCAACCAGCTGATGTTCAGCGCGGCGAGCCTATGGGAAATCGCGATCAAATCCGGCCTTGGCCGCGCCGATTTTCGCGCCGACGCGCGGCTCCTGCGCCGAGGCCTGTTGGACAACGGCTATGACGAGCTCGCGATCACCAGCGAGCACGCCGTCGCGATCGTCAATCTGCCGCCGATCCACAAGGACCCCTTCGATCGCCTGCTCGTAGCGCAATCGGCAGTCGAGGGCATCCTGCTGCTGACCGCCGACCCGATTGTCGCCCAATATACCGGCCCCATACGCAAGGTCTGATACCGCTGCGCCCGCTACGAAAGGATCATGGACGCGTTCGGCGGCAAGGCCTTCATGGTCGAAGATCTGACGGACCTGCACGTGCCCCGGCCTTCGCGCGGGCACGCTCTCGATGAGGCGATGAACTTCCGCGGCCCCGCGCTCGTCAACGTCGTAATTTCGCAGCGCTCGGCCAGGAAGCCGCAGCAGTTCCGCTGGCGCGGCTGACCCGCTGACCGCCCGACACGACAGGGCCGCGCCATTCCGGCGCGGCCCATATTGTTCGTACCCACGTATCTGACGTCCCGAGCAGCCTTTGCCTGCCGATTTGACAGATCTCTGACCTGTAACGGCTATCCTCTTATTGGGTGGCCATATGTCAGAATATTCACCGCGGCCGCAGGTATGGGATGTTGTTACGTTGTGCGCCACGGCGTGCATGATGGGCGCGTCCGTGGTCTTCCCACAACTCGGCTATCACGTCGGCCTCTTGTTGTTCTGGATCGGGTTGGCGGGAACGCTTGGCTACCCTGCTTGGCGCTGGGGGCAGCATTGTCTCTATCTCAGGCCGCAAGTGGTACACGCAGCTGCGCTCAAGCCCGTGCATGAAATAGTTGCGTACGTGGCGGGGCGGATCGGCGACACGAATACGGCAAAGTGTTGGCCCGATGCAAGGCGCGCGATCAGGCAGGCGGCGCTGGACGGAAACATACGGATCTACGGGTGTAAATCCGAGGACACGGGGAATTCCCAGGCGACCTCATGGAGCTTGGTGAGAACTCTCATTCCGCCCGACTATTGGGAATTGGCTGACATAACTGGGATCGCAACTGCCGAACATTGGGAAGAGCAATTGACACCGCATACCTTTCCACATCAACTCTCGGATGGTCGATTTACCAATGAAAAGATAACTTATTATACCAAATTGCAAGCAAAATGGGATGAAGTCAAAAAAGCGTGGCCCTAGTCTCCGACGGCGGTGTCGGATGGGTTGAGCGTAGCGAAACGCGTTATCTGTCCTAATGCAGCAGCCATCCTTGTCGGAATCTTTGCACGGGATTACGGTGATAGTTTGCTCGAATTCTCGCAGCAATGGCGGTTCTCGCGTGCACTCCCGCTGATTTCCTCGACGGGACGCCCTCGTTCGCCCGGGGCGGGCAGCTGCGTATAGGAATACTTAATAACCATTCCTCATGGTACGCAATTTGTACAGCCGAAGTTCCGTAAACTCCGAGGGTATGGAATGGACGGCATTACCCAAATGCCAGCAAGTTTGGCAATCGAAACCCACTTAATGAACCCGCCTGAGACTAGCGTGATCATAGTAATTGACCCAAAGACGGCGAAAACAATTTTAGATACCCGAAATGGGAAAAATCGGCCTCCGAAGCCGAATAAAGTCCAGCAGTTTGCAGCCGACATGGCAAGGGACCGATGGGGTTTAACTGGCGACACGATAAAATTTGGAACTAACGGTCTACTCTTAGACGGCCAAAATCGATTGTCCGCAAGCGCCAAAAGTGGGAAACCCTTTCCAACGCACGTCGTCTTCGGAATAGATCCCGACCTATTCGGTCGGATGGACATTGGAAAACCGCGAAATGCGGCGGACATTTTACATATTGCGGGCTTCAAGTACGCGTCCGCGCTGGCTGCTGCAATTAGATGGGCACATCTCTTAGATACCGATCCCTACAACAGAGAGACTTTGCAGCCCGATTTAGTACTGGAGTTGGCATCTGGGAAATATTCGGATATCGAGCCATTCCTTAAGGTTGGCCACCAACTAAACAAACAGTTTTCGCATCCCGTTGGGCAGATAGCGGCCCTAATTTATAATTTTGCCAAGCGTGATAAGAACAAGGCGGAGGACTTTGCGAGAGCCTGGCAGCGAGGCGATCGAAACGGAAAATATCAAATCATAGATTTGATGCAGGCACTGCTTCATTCTCAAAAGGCCAACAATAACGGAAGAATCCACGAACTTGCTCGTGCTGGAGTAATAATAAAGACATGGAATATCTTTAGAGCTGGTCAAAAGGGATCGCTCGCTCAGCTCAACGCGGCACTCACAACAAAAATAGAATCAATATCGTAGGAGCCGCTGACGGTTTTCTTAACGCGTAAAGGTTCGCGGTTCTCACTCGACATCTTCAATTCTGACGCCGCGCCCCTCGCGCAAGCTCTTACGGTGAATTACGGTGACAGTTTACTTGACGCCCTGCAGCGCGTTTTGGGTGCGCACCTTTATCGAGGGCACGCAAATACGTTCCTGCGTTCGCCGATGGGCAAGGGCATCATGCCGGACGACCATCCGCTGTCGGTCGCGGCGGCGCGTATCTTGGCATTTCAGAACGCCGATATCGTCTTCCTGACGGGTGCCCGGTTCAACTCGATCTTCCACCCCTGCTTTCGCCGTGGCGGGGTATCGGCACGTCCGTCAAAGTCAAAGTTGAGGCTCACGGGGCGCGGTCGAGGCCGGCATCTCAGCCGTGGTGGCCGCCTCCCCCGCCGCCATGCGGGCCGCCGCCGTGCGGACCGCCGCCGCCGTGTGGCGCGCCACCGCCGTGCGGAGCCCCCATTGCGAAATGCGGGCCGCCGCCACCATGTGGCCCACCCCCCATCCCGCCGCCATGCGGGCCGCTCATCGCGAAATGTGGTGCTCCGCCGCCATGCGGCCCACCGCCGCCGTGAAATGCCGGGCCGCCGTGGAACGCGGTCGGGCCAGCGCGGAACGCCGCTCGGCTATGGGCTGCGGGCGCGCCATGGAACCCCGCACCGTCATGGAGCGCGGCTTCCCCGCGGGATGCAGCAGCACCTCCATGGATCGCAGCCGTCGCGCCGAAACGCCCGGCTCCGCCGCGGGTAGCCCCGCTCCCGGCCGCCCCGGAGCGAGCCGCCGCCGTCACGGCAGAAGCCCGGGCTGCATCGAAGCGCCCCCGCGTAGCCGCATCGGCATAGCCGACGCCGCCGCGATGGGCAGGATCATGCACCCATACATTGCCCGAGAACGAGGCGCGGCCGCCGGAAGCGAGCGCGAAACGGGCCGGGTCCACGGCGATGTCGCGACGCCCCCAATCGACCCAGCCCCAGCCCCATAACGGACCGAAAGACGCCAGTGCGATGGGCGGGCCAAAGCCGACCCAGAACCCCGGCTCGTACGCGAACCCGACCGGAGCCGGGAAGGCAACGGGCGGATACGCCGGATAGGGCCACGCCCCGTACACGACGGGGCTGTAGACCGGCACGCAGACCTGCTGCGGCTCGGCCGGCAGGATCGAAATCGTCTCGCCGCTGGTTTGGATCACACAGCGGCATTGCGGCGTCTGCTTCAGGTTCCCCGCCGCCATCGCTTCGTGGCGCAGGCTCTGCACCGCTGCCATGACGTCAGCCTGCTGGGCGAGGAAGGCGTTGCCGAGTTCCTCGGTCCACTGGAGCTGGTTGCTCATATTCTCCAAAATCGGCGGGAAGGGCACCAGTGCCTTGACGCTAGGGTCCCAGTTCTGCGCCTGGAGCGCGTTGGTCAGCGCGTCGCCCTTTAGCGCCTGGTTCGCCGGAGCGCTGACCCAGCGCGCGGCCTCGACCACCTCGAGCGGATAGGTCGAGGCCATCAAAATCTGGGCGAGCAACGGGTCGGGATAGAGCGCGATTGGTGCGACCAGATGATCGAGCTGGGCCTGGGTCAGCAGCTGCGCCGGCGGCGTCACTGCCGGTGCCGCCGGAGGCACGGCCGCCGTGTTCGGAGCCGGCGTGGCGGCCGTCGTCGACGGCATGTCCTGGGCGAGAGCAACGCCGCCTATGGCAATGCAGGCGAGGGAAGCGGCGATACCTCGCCGAGAGATCCCGATAGTCCAGCCGAGCATCGTTTCCTCCGAGATGAACCCACGACCACAACGTTTCTTACCCGGCGATTGTTCCCGTGTTGCTCCATCGGCGCTAAATGATAACGTGCGTAACGATACCGAAGCTAACGGAAAACGGGTTGAACGGGCAGGGTTACGGCGGACCGCGCTCGTGCTAATATGTGACCAGGTAATTGGTCAGGAGATGCGGGGTGATGAGAGTCAGTCTCGCTGACGCGAAGGCGCATTTGAGTGAGCTGGTCGAGCGCGCTGCTGCCGGCGAGGCGGTGTGCATTACACGCCGTGGCAAGCCGGTCGCGCAGATTATCGCGGTCGACTATCCGCGGAAGCGCATCGACGCAGCGGCATTGAAAGCGGTCACGGATGCGATGCCGGTGCAGCCGGAAATGGCTCGCGACTTTATCCGCCGGATGCGCGATGAAGACCGGTATTGATGCTTTACCTGGATACTTCGCTGCTCGTTGCGGCATTGACCAACGAGGCCGAAACCCAGCGGATGCAGCGCTGGCTTAGCCAGCAACGAGCGGATGAGCTCGCCATCAGCGACTGGGTGGTGACCGAGTTTTCGTCAGCTCTTTCGATCAAGCTGCGCACCGGGCAGATCGAGGCTGTTCATCGCGCCGAAGTCCTGGCGATGTTTACTCGGCTGGCTACCGACAGCTTCACCGTCGTCCCGGTGTCGCGGTTGCAGTTCCGCTCGGCGGCTCGCTTCGTCGAGCAGCACATGTTGGGTTTACGCGCCGGAGATGCCTTGCACCTTGCCGTCTGCGCCGATCATGGCGCAACGCTCTGCACACTCGACCACCGGCTGAGCGATGCCGGTTCGGCACTCGGTGTAAAGGCGATGCTGCTTTGACCGCGCCTTCGGCTTCGCGCAGAAACCGCGAGAGATCGTCCGTGATTTCGGATGGCGGGACCCGCCTCACACCGGATCTCCGAATTGCCCTAGCCATGCGTAACCAAACCGGAGGCCGAGGCACACTCGGGAGGCGCCGTGAGGCGCGTCCCTTCGGTACAGCATCCGGTAGCTCGTCGCCTTTGACTGAACAAGCCGAAACGCGGGCTTGCATGCCGGTAGGACCATAGCCATCTTACCTAGGTCTTACCGTCCATACCAGAGCCCACTGATGGCAGCCGTTGAACCACTGACGACGACCGTGTCGACCAAGGGACAGGTCATCCTGCCCAAGGCAATTCGGCAGCGCAGGCATTGGGAGCCCGGCACCCGCCTGGTGGTCGAGGATACTCCCGAGGGGGTGCTGCTGAAGGCGGCGCCGGTCTTTGCTCCAACGCGGCCTGAGGATGTCGCCGGAATGCTCGCTTATCGCGGGCGGCCGAAGACGCTCGAGCAGATGGACGCGGCCATAACGGCCGAAGCAAGGCGGCGCCATGCTCGCGGTCGATACTAATGTCATCGTCCGCTACCTGACCGGCGACGACGCCGAACAGTTTGCCAAGGCGAGTGCGCTGATCCGCGACGAGGATCTCTACGCCTGCACCGCGGTGTTGCTGGAAACCGAATGGGTGCTGCGGTGCGGTTATCGGTTCAGCCGCGAGCGGGTCAGCGCCGCTCTCACCGCTTTTGCCGGTTTGCCGCGCGTCACATTGGCGGATCCTGCTTTGACTGCAAAGGCATTGGACTGGATGCGGCGCGGTATGGATTTCGCCGATGCGCTGCATCTCGCCCAAGCGCAGGGATGCGAGGCGTTCGTCAGCTTCGACCAGCGCTTTGCGGCGGTGGCCAATGCCCTGAGCGAGGTGAAGGTACGCGCGCCGTGATCTGGCGATGCTGGATTCCATAAAATAGCCGTAATGGCGTGATAAACAGTTC
>CAWEWR010000002.1:0-280748 GCA_963812675.1 uncultured Alphaproteobacteria bacterium
ATGTATTCGCCGTAGGAATGCGTCTTGGCATAGAGCGGTACGACACCCGCGATCTCCCCGTCCGGTCCGGCGAGAGAAAGATGTTGTGGCGTCCATCCCGTGCGAGTCGTCGTCGAGCCGCTTTCCTCCATCGCATGCAGAAAAGCATGCGAAATGGTCGGATTGACGTCGCCCGCACAGGCATCCCACGCAGCTGCCGGTATTTCGGCGATGGCCGCATGGACCCGAATTGTGACCGTTCCGCCGCTGTCGTTCATCACCTGCCCAGCGCACGCTTTCGGAACGCGTAGCGTCCGATTTTTTCATCCATTTCTGTGTTCCGTTTCGGCGACAAGAGCCGCGCGTGCAAAGATAGGCTTTGTGAGGCCTCTGTCTAGTCTGCCGCCAAACTGCCTCATTGGCCGCCTAACAGCGGACGACGATCGAGAATTGAGATGCGCATGCTCCATCGGATCCTGATCGCGTTCCCGCTCGCCGTGCTGTCGCTGATCGTGGCATCGGCATCCGCGGAGACGCTCGGTGATGCTCGCGTCGGGTTCAGCGCGGAGCGGGTGCTGGTCATCGATGGGCAAAGCTACGTGGGCCGGATGTGGCATATGCCTGGCCAACAGCGCCATGAGCAGGACCTGCCGGCCTTAAGGCCGATCTTCATCCTGCGTTCCGGCAGCGCGATCGGCGACATCATCCTGCCCAAGTTGCATACCGTCGTCGAATTCGCGCTTCCAAAAGAGCTGTCGATTCTGGCCGACCCCGGCCTGCTGCGCAAACCTATCGGGCAAGAAACCATCAACGGCATTGCGACGACGAAATATGATTTGGACGAGGAGAAGCCGCAGGGCCGTGCGGTCGGCTCGCTGTGGCTCAGCGAGGAAGGCATCCCGATGAAGTGTGATGCCAGGCTCTCAACCGGCAAAGGCAAGGTTTCGACAATTCGCTGGGAACTGCGCCACGTGAAGATCGGCACGCAAGACGCCGCGTTGTTCGAGATACCGCGCGATTACGCGAAACTGCCGCCGGAGGCGGCCGCCCCGTTGCTTGGTATGCGTCTGGCGCGACCCCCCGCCCGATAGGCGGAAGCGGGGGCTTTGGTTTCCGTTACTCGACGATGATTTGCCCGTACATCCACGGGTGAGGTGTGCAGATGTAGTAGTAGGTGCCGGGCTCAGAGAAGGTGATGGCCTTCGACTCCCCTTTCTCCAATGCGCCGGTATCCCATTTGCCCTTTTCGAACGCCGTTGCCGTGTGCTGGACATCACCGACATTGGTGAAGGTCACCGTGGTTCCCGCCTTTACGCGAGTGCGGCCGGGCCAATAGGCGTATTCGACGTTGTTGTCGCCGATCTTGATCGTGTCGACCCCGTCCGCAACCGGACCCGTGGGCCCGGCAATGCTCTGCGGCACGGGAGGCGGCCACAGCGGACCCAATTGCCCCTTCAGCGAAAATACCCACACCGCGTCGCCGTTTGCACTGAGCATCCCCTGATTGCCGCCGGTCGCAATCGCGACATACTCCTCCCCGTTTACCTCGTAGACCGCAGGAGGGGCATCGGCCCCGAACCCGGTTTGGAACCGCCACAACTCTTCACCGGTCTTGGCATTGATTGCCAAGAAATTACCGTCCGGCTCGCCACGGAAAACAAGGCCGCCCGCCGTCGTAGTCGACCCGCCGCCTTGGCCGACGCGATAGGGCGCCTTGTTCTGCCAGACGATCTTGTTGGTGTTGCCGCCGATTGCGGTGAAGGTGCCGCTCATCGCCGACCCGATCGGCGCCGCCTGAGTGCCGCCGGTATAGCGCAGCCCGAGCTTGTAGGTATCGCCATAGCGAGCAAAGGCGCTGGTTCGGACCGTGCCGGAAACGAAGAAGCTGCCCGTTTCCGGATTGTACGACATCGGCGCCCAATTGGTGCCGCCGATCCCCGAGGGCTGGATCAGGACGGGCTCTTCCCAGAACCCCTCGAAGATGCAGCCGGCCTTTTCGTAGCCGCTCGCAGGCATGGGCTCGGCACATTGCGGCACGATCGCGTCGCCGAGCGGGAAGGGCTGCGTTTTCGCCGTCTTCTGCTTCGGCTCCTGCGGCACGGCGCGCTCCTCGACACCGATCAGCGGCTGGCCGTTGCTCCGGTCGAGAATGTAGACCCAACCGGTGCGGCCGGCCTGAGCGATCCCCTTGCGCGGCTGGCCATTGATCACCGTATCGAACAGGACGACCGGGCTCGCCGCGTCGTAATCCCAGATGTCGTGGTGAACCTCCTGGAAATGCCAGGCGTACTTGCCGGTCTTCGCGTTCACCGCGAGGACAGAGGCGCAAAACAAATTATCGCCTTCGCGCATCGATCCATCGTAATCAGGTCCGCAATTGCCGACGGCGAAGTAGACGAGGCCGAGTTCCGGGTCGAGAGCCGGGGTGTTCCAGATCGACGCCCCGCCGCGCATCGCGTGATCGGTCCCCGCCGGCCAGGTATCGCTGCCGACCTCACCCGGGGCCGGTAGTGTGTAGGCCCGCCACAGGATCTTGCCGGTCTTGGCGTCGAGCGCAGTCAGACGCCCGCGTATGCCGAATTCACCACCGGTGATGCCGCTGTAGACGATCCCGTCGAAATAGAGCGGCGCGTTGGTGATCCCGTAACCATTGTGCCAGTCCTCGACCGGGGTCCGCCACACCTCCTTGCCGGTCTTGATGTCGAGCGCGACGACATTCGCGTCCATCTGGCCGATGAACAACATCCCTTCGCCCATCGCCAGCCCCCGGTTGAGCCAGCCGCAGCAGACGGTCGAGATCGTCTGGCCGATGCCGGACCAGTGCTCCCAAAGGATCTGGCCGGTCTTGGCATCGAGCGCGAAGACATCATCGTTCCCGGTGCTGATATACATGACGCCGTCTTTGACGAGCGGCGTCGCCTCGAACGAATACTTGCCGCCGAGCCCGGAGCCCTTGAGGCGGGTCATCCAGGCTCCTTTGAGCTGCTTGACGTTGGTGGTGTCGATCTGCTTCAGCGTGGAGTAGCGTTCGTTGGTCATATTGCCGCCATTCGTCACCCAGTCCTTGCCGACCGGGCTCTGCAGCAGCTTGTCGATTTCGGGATCGGCGGCCCAAACCGCGCCCACTCCCGCGATGAGCACGCCGAGAGCTCCCGACAGCACGATTCGCAGTCCGCACCGCATCGCTTCCTCCCCTTTTCATCGGCCCGTTATCAGCTCGCGTTGTTAACCTAATCATACCCGCAAGCGCTTGCCAACCAGCCTGATACTGCAGACGGAAAACAGGCAGAAACGGTCCTCGGCCGCGGCAAGACCCTCCCCGCCTCGTTGCGCGCGACACCCTCCCCCTCCGCGCCCAAGGCTGTCCGGGGAACTGAACTCGATTGCACGGCTGGCGTCGCGCTCAACCAAAATTATGCGCGCGGACACGAGCCCCTCTCCGCCCTTCGGGGGGAGAGGGAGGGGCCCGACCCGCAGGGTTGGGAGGGTGAGGTGGGCGGCGCCACAACCCGGCTCGTCGGCCCTCCTCACCCTGCCCTCTCCCCCCGGCCAGCGGGGGGAGAGGGTAAAGGGCGCGTCGTCAGAGCCACGCTTCGGCGGCAAATCTTCGAATAGCCGGTCCTTACACTTTCCCCGGACAGCCCTGCTCGGCGGGAGAGAGGGGACCAAGCCTGCAGGGCTTGGGGCGCGAGGGTAAGGATCTCCAAGCACGAACTCTTCCTTCCCGATCGTGGAGCGCGTCGCGAGCGCCGTTTCAGGTCGGAGAATGGGATAAGAATATGGCAATTTTAGCGTTGCTATACGAATACCGCATCGGCGGCATCTCTAGTAACCACCGCCATGCCATGTCATCGGCCCGGGCAATTCGCAGTGATAGGCTGATGAGCCGGAAGGCACCCGGCAGTGCCGCTCGGACATGCACTGATTGAACATGAGATCGGCCGGCATCCCAATCTGCGCGTTCGCGTATTGCCGGCAGATCTCCTGCGTCAAGACCGTGTAGTCGTAGGGTCGGCTCGGCCGCTGCGCGAACGCAGCGGTGCTTGTGCACAGGAAGATGATCGCCGTGAAACGAAGCATGTGAGCCCCAGCACCCGCGATATCAATTTAGGTCTCAGAGAGAATGCCCGAGCAAGATGGCGGCGCATTGAGCGGCCGCTTGCTGCGCGCGCTGCTCGATCTCTTCCTCGGTCAGAGTGCTGAGCGGGTGGTCGATTACGATCGGGGTGAGGTCGCGCATGCCGAGCGCGTCGCGCTGCACCTCTGCCTCGTGCAGGAATTCCGTGGTGACGACAACTGCCGTGGGGCGGCCGGCGGCTTCCAATCTGATGCCGTCATGCGTACAGCACGACGTGCACGACCCTCAGTCGCCGATCGCGGTCACCACGATGTCGTTATCGGCGGCGATGGCTGCGATCAGCGCCGGGTCGGCTTCTTTGGAGAAGCTCTCCTTGCGGTAGTAGTTCACTGCAGCAAAAGAGATTACTTCCCGGAGTTTCGCCACGGTCTTGCGCAGCAGGCGATTGGCGTTCCATTTGGTATTGTCGAGGACGCCCAACCGCAGCCCGTCGAGGGTGGCGGGGCGCTCGGAAAGCGCGAGCGGCTCCGTCTCGACGACACCGCGTGGATCGAAGACGATCAGATCCGGCTCATTGTTCATCGGGGGTTCTCCAGCCCATTCCGTCATTCCCGCGAAACCGGGAACCCAGGGCCGCAGGGTTCTGCGGCTGATCTCCTGGACCCCCGCTTTCCGCGGGGGCGACGGTAAATACATTGACGGGACCAAACTCATTCGGTGGGGCTGCTATAGATAGCACGTGCCGTCGACGCAGATCGGCGCCTTCGGCTCCGCGGCTGTTTCGATGCTGCGCAATACCGGGGAGGACATGTGGCCCCAGCCGGGGACGAAGGCGGAAAACCGCCCGGCTTCGCCGCCGATGACGAACAGGTGGATGTGGTCGGGGCCGGGCACGATCGGGATGCGCGCGTGCGGCTCGCGCTTGTACCATTTCGGCAGATTGCGGTTGTAGATCTTGCCATAACGCTCATTGAAGGTCAGCTCTGAAAAGAGATTGTAGGCGTGCAGCGCCAAATAATTGCGCACGTCGTGCCGGGTCCAGCCCTTGGCGGCGATCGTGCGGGCATGTTCCGGCCCGATCACGACCGCGCAATGCCCGCTCGACACCGCATTGTTGTTGGCGATCGTGCTCATTGCCGAGCAGATGCTGTCGAGGATGCCTTCGGGGTCGTTCGCGACATGGTTGGTGACGCTGTGCGGCGGCTCGGCCGCCAGCACGAACACTGCAGAGTCGTCGGGGCTGAACCCCTTCTCGACATGATAGGGCGCCCATGGGCTCGCCGCTTCGTTCTCGGCAACGCAGTAAGTGTATTTGCCGGGATGGCCGAGCGTGCTCTTGTCCAGATCGCCCGGCCGGCCGCCCCCGACATTGAGCAGCACGAGGCGCAGCGCCCGCCCGATCGTCGCATTGGCGCGGTTGCCGGAGCCGAACGCGTTGCAATCGCCGTTCATACCGATCTCGCGGGCGATCGGCCCATTGACCACCAGGAGCGGCGCCGCCATGTGCGTCGTCGCCTGCACGCCGTTGAGGTTGAAGGCTTTCGCAGTCAACGCCAGCACTGCAGCACGCACCACCGGCGCATATTCGGCCTTGCAGCCCGCCATCACCATGTTGATGGCCAGTACCTCGCGCGTCAAACGGCCGTGCCGCGGCGGCACTTTGCATTCAACAAGCTGCGGATCGCCGCCGAGCGCCTCGACAAAAGCATCGACCAGCTCCCGCGTCGGCGGCACGACCGGCAGTCCGTCGGTCCAGCCCTGCTCAAAATACCATTCGACGAGGTCGGTGCCCGCCGGCACCGGCACCATATTCCTCTCGGCCTGCCCCAGTTCTATTGCAGGCTGCGCCATCTGCTATTCTCCGCCAATCGCCATCGAACTCTGCCCGATCCAGAAACGGTTGAGAACCCGTATTAGGGGCGTCGGCCGGTTACGCCCGGCGAGCCGAGCGAGAGCCTCATGGTAAGGCGCCACATAGCGCAAGCGGGCCGGTACCCAAGGATGGACCTGCCGGAACACGGCGAGCACCCGCTCGACCGAGTGCTGCTCCGCGGGACCATACGGCAACTCGAATGCATCCCGCAGCCGGGGCGGCAACAGGCTGGCGGTCAAAGCGCGATACCAGAACGGCGCGCGCAGGCGGGTTCCGGCACCGCAAAACAGCTCGGCCGCGATGCTGCGGGCGGCGCTACTTACCGCGAGCGTGTCCGAGTTGAACATATCATCGACATACCGGGCAAAATCCGGCCAGCTCTGAGGCAGCGCGCTCTGCGGAATGCCAAACAGCGCCGCGAACACTCGGGCATCGGTGTAATAGCGCTCCCGATCTTGGGCCGACAGTGGCGGGTTGACGAGCTGGTAGGCCAGGAGGGCGGTGTCGGTCAGCGTGGCGTGAACCCAGCGCAGCGCTGTCACGTCATTGGCGCAATAGGCCGAGTCGGCGGCAAAGGCGCCTGCATCCTCCCGCAATGTGCCGCTGATCGCGGTATGCCGGAGATGCAGGCGGCGGGCGGCCGCGAACGCCTGGTTCGTCGTCCCGAACACCATTGTAAAGACGATGCTGAAGGTGCGGTGAAACCGGCCGATCGGATCGGCCAGGCTCCGGGAATGCTGCGCTATCGCGGCGGCGACCCAGGGATGGGCGAGCTGCAACAGCAATGCTCGACCGGCGCCCAGAAAAACCGCCGCCTCGCGGTCAATGCGCCAGATGACCGAAGCCGGGCCAAATATGCCCGCCGGCCCGCCCGACGCCGCGGACTGGACCATCGCCAGCTCGCGCTCGAGATCGGCCCCCGTGACGATGGCGTACGGTTTGGGCGTCATTCGGCGAATGGAGGCGCTATCACCCTCTCTCGAAATCCTCGAGCGAGAGCCCGAGGGCTGAGGCTCCCTCTTCCAGATAGTCGCCGAGGAGCGGTGTGCCGACGAGATAATCCGTCACGCTCGCGATCGTGCTCTCTCCTGCCTCTCGCAAGGCCTCCGGCCAGCTGTCCGCGTCATAGTCGCCGCGGCCGAGCCACGTCAGCGCGAGCAACTCCTGACGTTCGGGCGGACCGAGCCCGTCGATCGCGTCGCGCAATTCCTCTTCGGTCGGATTGTCCGGCGTGTCGAGCAGGACCTGCCGCTCATCATCGTCGGGCGGGTCCGAGCCGGACGCCGCATCGGGCTCGACCGGCACCTCGGCATCGAACTCGCGCGCCTTGGCTATGATGAAGGCAAGTCTTTCGAGCGGAATGACCAGCATCAGGGTCTCTTTTTATAATCGTATGCTGAAAGCTAAACGCCGGCCGCCTCCGGCCAGCGCCACTGCTTGACCTCAGGCATGTCGTCGCCATAGCGGGTGATGTATTGCTTGTGCTCGATCAGCTTGTCGCGCATCTCCTGCTTGGCGTAAGCGGCGAGGTAGCCGAGCTTCGGCACGCGGTCGATCACGTCGCTGACGAGATGGAAGCGATCGAGATCGTTGCGCACGACCATGTCGAAGGGTGTGGTCGTCGTCCCCTCTTCCTTATAGCCGCGAACATGGATGTTGTCGTGGTTGGTGCGGCGGTAGGTCAGCCGGTGGATCAGCCAGGGATAGCCGTGATGGGCAAAGATGACCGGCTTGTCGGTCGTGAACAGCCCGTCGAAATCGTGGTCGGTAATACCATGCGGATGCTCCTCGTGCGGCTGCAATGTCATCAGATCGACGACATTGACGACCCGGATCTTGAGGTCGGGAACATGGTGGCGCAGAAGGTCGACGGCCGCGAGGGTCTCCATCGTTGGAACGTCGCCGGCGCAGGCCATTACGACATCGGGCTCGCCGCCGCGGTCGTTGCTCGCCCATTCCCATATGCCGATACCGGCATCACAGTGCTTGATCGCAGCATCGATGTCGAGCCATTGCGGCGCCGGCTGCTTGCCAGCGACGATCACGTTGATGCGGTCCCAGCTGCGCAGGCAGTGATCGGTCACCCATAACAGTGTGTTGGCGTCAGGCGGCAGATAGACGCGGATGACATCGGCCTTTTTATTGCAAACGTAGTCGATAAATCCGGGATCCTGGTGGCTGAACCCGTTATGGTCCTGCCGCCAGACATGTGAGGTGAGCAGATAATTCAGCGAGGAAATCGGCCGCCGCCACGAGATTTTCTGCGAGCTCTCCAACCATTTGGCGTGCTGGTTGAACATCGAATCGACGATGTGGATGAATGCCTCGTAGCAGTTGAACAAGCCGTGGCGCCCGGTCAGCAGATAGCCTTCGAGCCACCCCTCGCAAGTATGCTCGCTGAGGATCTCCATGACGCGACCATCGGGCGACAGGTGATCGTCCTCGGGTATGGTCTCCGCCGCCCATGCGCGGTCGGTGGTTTCGAACACCGCCGACAACCGGTTGGAGGCGGTCTCGTCCGGGCCGAACAGGCGGAAGTTCCGGTTCTTTTTCATGACGTCCCGCAAGAACGCGCCCATGATCCGGGTCGCCTCGGCCTCGATCCGGCCCGGATGTGTCACCCCCACCGCGTAATCGGCAAAATCCGGCATGACGAGATCGCGTCGCAACAACCCGCCATTGGCGTGCGGGTTGGCGCTCATGCGCCGGTCACCTTCGGGGGCGAGCGCGGCGATCTCGGGCCGCAGGCGCCCATCGGCGTCGAACAGTTCCTGCGGCTGGTAGCTGCGCATCCATTCCTCGAGCAATTTGACGTGCTCGGGCTTGTCCATATCGCCGAACGGGACCTGGTGGGACCGCCAGTATCCTTCGGTTTTCAACCCGTCGACGTATTTTGGCCCGGTCCAGCCCTTCGGGCTGCGCAGGATGATCATCGGCCATTGCGGACACGGGACGAGCCTGCCGCCACGCGCCTCCTTTTGGATCGCGGCGATCTCGTCCAGCACCGTGTCGAGCGTCGCCGCCATCAGCTGGTGCATCTTCGCCGGGTCGTCGCCCTCGACGAAATGCGGCTTGTAGCCATACCCGACGAACAGCTCTTCCAACGCATTCCGCGGAATCCGGGCGAGGATCGTCGGATTGGCGATCTTGTAGCCGTTCAGATGCAGGATCGGCAGCACGGCGCCGCCGGTCGCCGGATTGACGAACTTGTTGCCATGCCAGGAAGTCGCGAGCGGTCCCGTCTCGGCCTCGCCGTCGCCGACGACGCAAGCGACGACCAGATTAGGGTTGTCGAGCGCCGCGCCGTAAGCATGCGACAGCGAGTAACCGAGCTCGCCCCCTTCATGGATCGACCCCGGTGTCTCGGGTGCGGCGTGGCTCGGGATCCCGCCCGGAAAGCTGAATTGCTTGAACAGCCGCCGCATCCCGTCCTTGTTTTGCGGGATGCTCGGGTAGACCTCGCTGTAGGTGCCTTCGAGCCAGGTGTTGGCGACCATTCCGGGACCGCCATGTCCGGGGCCGCAGATGTAGATCATGTCGAGGCCGCGCGCCTTAATTGCGCGATTGAGATGCACGTAGACGAAATTGAGGCCGGGGGTTGTCCCCCAATGGCCGAGCAGCCGCGGCTTTACATCGGACCGTTCCAGCGGCCGCTCGAGCAACGGATTGTCGAGCAGATAAATCTGGCCGACCGATAAATAATTGGCGGCCCGCCACCACGCGTCCATGAGCTCGAGCTGGGCCCGCGATAGCGGCTGCCCGCCAGGCTCTGTTCGATCTTCCCTGTCCATTCGGCAACTCCGTAAATCAATGGCAGCGAGCGCGGCTGCTCTTTCGATAACGCCACGATAAAGCTGTTGTCGCCGCCAGCTCGATAAGGCGACTGTCCCGACTTACCGTCTCACGTCAGCATGTTGGTTGATTTAGGTCAATGCGGCGGCGCCGGTGGTGGCGCGAGCTTCGCGTATGACCCGCACGTAGGTGGTTGCGATGCGCGCTATGGACGTCATGACAACTAATGTGATCACCGTCGATCCGAGCATGTCGGTGCAGGCAGTGGCGCAGCTCCTGTCCGAACGGGGCATCAGCGGGGTCCCCGTTGTCGATGCCGCCAATCGGTTGGTCGGCATCGTCAGCGAGGGTGACCTTTTGCATCGTGTCGAAACCGGGACCGAGCGCCGACCCCAGCGTCCGGCCGGACGCCGCAGCTCATGGTGGCTGGACACGATCGGATCGCCCCAGGAGCTTGCCCGCGACTACCTCAAGTCGCATGGCCGCACGGCAGCGGACGTCATGACGCGTGAGGTTATCTCGGTCGCCGACACGACCGAACTCGCCGATGTTGCAATGCTGCTCGAGACAAAACGGATCAAGCGCGTGCCGGTCCTCAGCGATGGCAAGCTTGTCGGTATCGTCAGCAGAGCGAACCTGGTGCGGGCCTTGGCGGCGACGAAGAGCGACCCGGCGATCGACGCAGACAACGACGACCGCACTATCCGCGACGAGCTGCTCGCCGCGCTGATGGGGCAAGACTGGTTCCAGGCCAAAGAGTGGTTCAAGATTTGGACGGCGGACATAATTGTCCGGGATCGCGTCGTCCATTTTTGGTTCTGCGTCGACCACTCCGAAGAGGAAAGACAGGCGTCGCGCATTGTCGCCGAGAACATCGCAGGGGTTCGGCGCGTCGAAGAGCACGTCGTCCCATCATTATAGCCAATCTGCCGCGCGGGACGGCCGCACCGGGGCGGCCTAGCCAGTCACCTCACAGCGTCGCCAGATAGGCGGTGACCTCACTGATCTGCTGAGGGGTGAGATCTTTCGAGTTCTCGTGCATGATCTCGTTAGCCCGCGCCATTGATGCGAACGCTTCCAACTGACGCGCGAGATAGGCTTGGTGCTGCCCGGCCAGACGCGGGATCGGCCCATTGCCTTCCGCATTCTCGCCGTGACAGGCCATGCAGGCGGGCACGCTCTCAGAAGGAATGCCTTCAGTGAATATCTTCCTGCCGGCGACTGTTTGTGGCGAATCGCCGGGTGCGCCGGCAACCGGGGTCTGGGAAGCATAGTAGGCGGCAATGCCCTCGATGATGGGATCGCTCAATCGCGCCGCCATCCCCCACATATAGGTCTGCGCGTGTGGGTCGGCGCGCGTCTTGTCGCGAAAGGCCTGGAGCTGCGCGACCAGGTAATCCTTCTGCTGGTCGGCGAGGCGCGGGAAGGTCGGGGAGATGCTGCGGCCGCCCGGGCCGTGACACGATTCGCATACGTGTACCGTGCCGGCGACGGTTGCGTCCGCGCTGCCGCTTTCGGGAGGACCCGTACCGCCGCACCCGGCGACGGCGAGCGCAACGAAAACAAACGCGGCTGGGAGGGAGGCGGTCCGCCGCCGAGCCTCGGTCTCAATCATTCGGCTCTCCACGCTATAGCGCCTGCCGCCACGCGTCAGAAGGCAAACCAGGCATATGCGAAGAGTGTGTTGTTGTCTCCGGCGTTGCGGCCGGCGCCGTCGTAATTCAAGGTGGCGCCGTCGAACTTATTGTAATGCACATATTGCAGCCCGAACTTCACATTGAGCCAAGGCCAGAAGTCCGGGCCGCCGTAATTGAATGGGATGTAGTTGAGCTCGAGGGACCAACCGCTGGAGTTGGGGCTGTTGACGGCCGAGATGGGGCCGTAGAGCAGCGGGTCGCCGCTGCCGTCGACATGAAAATAGCCTGCGGTCAGGCCAATCATCTGATCGTAGTAGTAGGTGCCCTTGACACGCCAGGTGCGCAGAAGATTGTGCGAGTTGCTGGAGAGCCCGAGGGCTTGGCTGGCGCCCAAATTCTGGTTCTCGGTGATGAAGCGCGCCTGCACCGAGAAGCTGTCGCGCGCGCCGAGGAACTCATATTGCGTGTCGATGCCGACATCCGTCAGGTGGTCGGTGCCCATGCCGGTCATCCGCTCGGGTATCAAGTTGGTCGCCAATCCGAAGGTGCCGAATTCCCAGGTGTTCCGTCCCCACGCCGGTTCTATGGCGAGCCGCCAAGAGGGCGCGATTCCCTGAAAGGCACTGGTCCCCTCCGGTTGTGTACCGAGCGTGGTGAGGGTCCTCGGTGACAATGTGCGATAGCCGCCGACCTCGGCATAGACGAGCCGGTTCCAGTATATGTAGGGGTTGAGGCCGATGACCTGCTGCGCGAAAGTGCCTTCGATCAACGTCATAGCGCCTGGGGTCGGCGCCAGCTCGGAGGCAAGATAGGGGTAGCCCCAGGCGGGCGTCGAGTTCCACACATCGTTCACCGTCGGATTGTTGTTGCCGCTCACGCCGAAGACCGCTTCGCGACCGAACAGCTCGGACGGCAGGGCGTAGCGGAGGTCGATATTGTCCCAATGGATGGTATTGGGGACGTTGTCGTAAGTCACCTGAGCGAGGGCGCCGAGACCGTCGAAGATCTTGCCGCCATAGAAGAGGCTGCCGGTGAAAGCGAAGTCGTTGTTGTATCCAAAACCCGGCGCGAGCCCACCATCCACACCCTTCCTGACGTTGGTAAAGCTCGGGATCGCCATCGCAGCGATCGGCGGGAAATTCGATGTTCCACCGGTCCAAACGTAGCCGTTGAGCTTGAACTGCCGGCCATAGGGGGTGAGCTCGGGAAAGCCGTTGTGGCAGGCGGCGCATTGCTGCCCGGTCTGTCGGGCATAGCTTGGTAACGCCTGCACCGGTCTGGCGCCGACGATGCACACCGCCGCGACCAAAAGAATCGATGCGGCGGCAAATACGATATACGCGGTGACGGTGACCGCTGATGCTGCTCTGGATGCGCGTCCTCTGCCGGACATCCCCAGCCTCCCCCTGCGCTCATCAAAATTCTATACTGGAGGTTGATCGAAACCAATAAATTTATTTGAATCGAAGTTATGGCAGGCTAATTTGGACCCGGAGGCCTTCCCACGTCACATTCGTGTCGTCGCGCAGCGCTATCGCAGGGATTGTGCCTCGCAACTCGGAGGAGCGTAATGAAGCTGTCTGGCATCTTGAGCGGCGCGGTGGTTCTGCTCCCATTAGCCCTGGTCGCGCAGGCTCAAGGTGTGGGCGACGCGCAACGCGGGGCGCAGGTATTCGCTCAATGCAAGATCTGCCACAGCCTGGAGGCCGGAAAGAACATGGTTGGCCCCAGCCTGCACGGGCTCATCGGGCGCAAGGCCGGCAGCGTGCCCGGCTACGCCTACTCGCCGGCGATGAAGAACGCCAATGTGACCTGGACCGACGATACGCTCAGCAAATACTTGTCCGACCCTAAGGCGTTCATTCCGGGAGACAAGATGGCGTTTGCCGGCGTCAAAGACCCGAGCAAGCTCGGAGACCTGCTTGCCTATCTAAATCAGGCGACCAAGTAGGCATCGCTTCAATGCATCATCAAGACAGGCACCTCGGCGCGATGCAGCACGCTCTGGGTGAAACCGCCGAAGACCCATTCACGCAATCGGCTATGGCCGTAGGCGCCCATGACGACGAGGGCGCCTTCTTCGCCGGCGGCGGCGAGCAGGGTGTCGGCGGCGCCCAGCCGCTCGGGCCGCAGGTGACGGGTCGACACGTTGAAACCATGCCAAGCGAGACTGGTCATCAGGCGGGCTCCCTCCTCGTCCGACAGGCCCTGTTCCTCGGCCACAGTGACGATCTGGATCTGCTTTGCCTTTGACAGGAGCGGCATCGCCGCGGTTACCGCCCGGGCGGCCTCCGGCGCCGCCTTCCAGGCGATGACCATCGTTTGGGGGAGCGAAACCATCGGGACGACGGGCACGATCAGCACCGGCCTCCCACTACCGACGAGCGCCGCTTCGATCGTATCGATCGAGACGCCCTGATCGTCGGCCGGGTGTCCAACCACCAGAAGATCTGCCGCCCGGCCATATTCCCGAACCCAATAGGCTTCGTCGCCGATCGCCCGAAGCCATTGTGCCGTGGGGCTCGGCTGGCCCGCCGGGGTATCCTCGATCACCAACCGCTCTCGCTCACAGAAGCGTTGGAACAGCTGCCTGGCCGTGTCTTCCCGCCGGGTGGCTTCCTCGTCTACCCGCTCGACCAGGCCGCTGACCATCGCCGCACCGCTTCCGTCGGTCGCCATGGCCGCCACCATGGCGGCGTCGTCGACGCGAACGTGCAAGAAGTCGAGATGGGCATTGAACGCGCGGGCTGCCGCCAGGGCCGATGTAAAGACAGCATCGTCGGTCTGGTTTCCGGTCGCCGGTACGAGAATTGTCTTGATCATCGGGTCTCCACTAGCCGGTGGCGACGAGAACTCTAACGTATCGGCACCGATCGAGTTTGATTACGTCAACGTTAGGGCACGAGGCGGCGCGCCAGCGCCACCGCGACCGGCAACGCTGCACGCTGTGTGCGCGGACCGAGCGCCAGCGGCTTCAGCAGCATGCGTACGCTCATCTCGTGCGGAAAGTGATCCCGAACAAGATCGCGGCATTGCCGGCGCAAGTCGCGATTCACCCCGGCATCGAAGGCAGCCTCGGGATAACGCGCACGATAAACATTTTTCAGAACAATAAAGCTGTCGTTGCCTCCGGTCATCCGCAACCGCCGCCACAGCGCCGGAATGATCGCGGCGCGGCTCGGGCTTTCGGCTTCGCGGTATTGTCGGAAAAAACGGTAGAAATATTTGTAGTGCCGAACCTCGTCTTCGACGATGCGGCGCGCCAGCAGCGCCAGCACCGGCTCTGGGCTGGCGCGTGACAGGGTCGTGTAATAGCTGGCCGTACCCATTTCGACGACGCAACGCGAGGCCATTTCGAGGCTTCGCGTGGTCTCCAGCGAGGTGTCGCAGAACGGCCTGAATTCCTCGACGAATTGCAAGTAGGCGGGCTCCCACTCGAACTCCGGCCACGCAGTTTCGACATAACGGCGCAATGCCCGGCCGTGCTGCAATTCTTCCGGCAGCCAGTAATGCTCCAGCCATGACGTGACTTCGTCTTCACCGGCAAGAAACTCGATCAGATTTTCGGTGTATAGATCCGTCGCGCTTTCCATCAGCGACGCCGAGGCAACCAGATAAAAGAACGCATGGCTGTTCGCCACGACATCATGCCGGATTTCGTGCCATGGAATATCGTCGAGGGACCAGCGCTGCCGGGCAAAAGAGCGGTGATGTGCGATGCGTTCTGTCATCCCAGTCAAAATGTAAACATCGTGCCTTCAGCCTGAAGGCCGAGCAGTACTTGGCCGACCGTCGCGAAGTGCGCCTGGCGGCCTTGATATTGCTGGATCACGGTGTGGACATCGCGGAAGCGGCGCTCGAACGGGTTGTCGTCGAAAATCGCCGTCGCTCCCGCCGCATGGTAGGCCGTGTCGACGACGTCCTTTGCCTGATGGATGGCCCAGGTCGAGGCCAGCCGGATCGTCGTGTTGTGATCGAGGGTCAGCCGCCCCGACTGTGCGACGTCACGCCAGATTTGCTCGAGGGAACCCATCAGGAAAGCGCGCGCCGCCCGGAGCCGCGCTTCCGATTGCGCCACTTGCGACTGCACGACATTGTCGTCGCGCAATGTGCGTCTGGCGCCGCGCGGGATCTTGTCGCGCGCGAGCTCGATAAAAGCGTCCAGAGTGCTTCGCGCAATGCCGAGCGCGACCCCGGCGAAGCCGCAGGAGTAGATGTTGCTGCTGCTGAAGGCGTAGAGCATGCCCGGCTGACGGAGCTTCGGTTCGGCTTCCCGCAACACGGTGTGGCTTTTCGGCACGAACAGATCGTCGACGGTATAGCTGTCGCTCCCCGTCCCGCGCAAACCGATGACATGCCAGATGTCGGAAAATTCGGCGCTGGCTTTGGGGAACAGCAGTGTGCGCATCACCGGGCCGCCGTCCGGCCGCAGCCGTGGCGTTCCATCCTCGCCGAGGATCGCCACATGGGCGCCGAGCCAGGTCGCGTGATGGCTGCCGCTGGCGAAGCTCCAGGTTCCGGTCAGCCGGTAGCCGCCCGCGACCGCGTGGGCCTCGGCCGGCCCCGGCGGACCCCAGGCGACGATGCCCCGCCTCCCCCCGAAAATCTCTTGCGCCACTTCCGGGTCGAGCAGGGCCGCAGTCATCGTGCAGCCGTTCGCCTGGCCGAGGCACCATGCGGTGCTGGCGTCGTGCTTCGCCACCTCCTCGATGACTTGCACATAGGCCGCCGGCGGCAATTCGGCGCCGCCCAGCGAGCGCGGCAACAGAAGGCGGAAGAGGCTGCGCTCGACCAAGGCTTCGACGATCGGCTCGGGAAGCTCGCGGCGCTGTTCGATCTCCTCGGCCGCCGCGTCCAATTCCGGGCCGAGCTCCCGTGCGCTCTCGATGTACTCGATCCCCGGAAATCCTGTCATCGAACCGTCTAGGTCTCCAGCCGCGGGCGAATCGAGCGCCACGGCGTGGCCGTTTCGTAGGCGTGTGCGGCCCGCAGCACCGTCGCCTCGTCGAACGGCTTGCCGCACAGCTGAAAGGCCAAAGGCAAACCGGCCGGGCTGTAGCCGCAACAAACCGACATCGCCGGGGTGCCGGTGACGTTGAAGGGCATCGTCAGCATCGGGCGCTCGAAAGTCGAGAACTTGCCCACGGCGTCGATAGCCGGCGCCTCGCCCGGGGCGGCCGCGGTGATGGCGAGATCGAGATCGGCCATTGCCGTCGTGAATTCGGCGGCCAGCTCGCGGCGGCGCCGCACCGCTTGGACGTAGTCGCCGCCGCTGACCAGGGCGGCGAGCGCCATACGGTCGCGGAACAGCTCGCCGTAATCGCCGAACCGCTCGCGCAGCGTCGCCTGATGGACCGCGTAGGCCTCGCTCAGCATGATCATCACGCCGCAGGCTGCCCATTCGGCGAGCGGCGACAAACGCAGCTCGCGTACCGAGCAGCCGAGGTCTTCGAATACCTTGACGGCGGCGGCGATGCCCTGCCGCGTCGCCTCGTCGGCTGGATTGTCGTTCTCGTAGAAATGACGGATCAGCCCGATGCGCAGTCCTTTGACGTCGCCCGACAGTGCGGCGCGGTAGTCGGGCACCGGGCGGTCGGCGCTCGCCGGATCGGCGGGGTCATGCCCGGCCATCGCCTGCAGCATGATCGCGCAATCCTCCGCGGTCCATGCCATCGGGCCGGCATGGTCGAGCGAGAAGGCAAGGGGCAGTATGCCCACCCGGCTGATCCGGCCATAGCTCGGCTTCAGCCCGGCTAGACCACAAAACGCGGCGGGGCCGCGAATCGAGCCGCCGGTGTCGCTGCCGGTGCCGCCGAGCACGAGGCCCGCGGCGACCGCCGCTCCGGTGCCGCTGCTCGACCCGCCGGTGAAACGGCTGGTGTCCCACGGGTTGCGCGCCGGCGGCCAGGGCAGATCGAAGGACGGGCCGCCGAGCGCGAACTCATGGGTGGCGAGCTTGCCAAGCACGATCGCGCCGGCCTCGGTCAGACGCCGGACCGATGCCGCATCCTGCCGCGGCACATGGTCGATCAGGATCTTCGAATGGCCGGTCGTCGGCACACCCTTGGTCTCGTAGATGTCTTTGAGGCCGATCGGGATGCCGTGCAGCGGGCCGCGGTAATCGCCGGCCGTAATCTCGGCCTCGGCGGCGCGCGCCGCCGCGAGCGCCGGTTCGCGCAGCACTCGGATAAAGCTGTGAAGCTTGCCGTCGAGGCGCTCGATGCGCGCAAGGCGGCTTTCGACGAGCTCGACCGGAGAAATCTCGCGCTTGCCGATCAGCGCGGCGGCCTCGGCGATCGTCAGAAAATCCGGGACCATTCCCTCAAACTCCCGGAGGCGGGAAGATGTGGGCGGGCTCGGCACCCATCGCGCGCTTTCCCCGCACCCGTTCCGCCATTTCCTCGATGAAATGGGCTGCCGCGGCGATTTCCGCCCTTTCGCGCTCCGGCACATCGAGCCCGGCGCGGGCGAGCGCCGCCTCGACCTCGGCGCGGGTCATGTCTTGCGTTTTCACGATCCCGTGTCCCCTATGCTCCGGCTGCCTCATTCTGGCGGAATTCGCCGCGCGGCGGAACAGAATATCTGGCGGCAGATGCGCATTGCGCAGCGAACGCGCCGGTGTGAGAGTCGCATTCGGTCAGGATCAACGAATCGGAGGGACTCCATGGCGGGCGAACGGCAGGTCGCGATCGTCACGGGAGCGGCGAGCGGCATCGGGCGGGCGATGAGTCTGGGCCTTCTCGAAGGCGGCATCGATGTCGCCGCGGTCGACCGGGAGGCGGCCTGGCTCGATGAGCTGAAGACGGCTGCGAGCAGCACAAGGTTCAGCGGCGCATTGCAGACGATCCGGGCCGATTTGACGGACCCCACCTCGTTCGACGCGGTCGTATCGGCCGCGCTGGGCGAATCCGGCCGGATCGACATCCTGGTCAACAACGCCGGGATCGGCCAGGATTCGATCCGCGCCGACCGCCGCCGCAACCCAATCCGGTTTTGGGAGATCACGCCGGAGCAATGGAGCCGCTTTGTCGCGGTCAATGCGACGGGACCGTTGATGATGGCGCGGGCGGTCGTCCCGCACATGTTGCGCGCCAAGCGTGGCCGCATCATCACGGTCACCACCAGCCTCGGCACGATGCTGCGCGAAGGCTACATCCTCTACGGCGCCAGCAAGGCGGCGGCCGAGGCGGCGACCGCGATCATGTCGGCCGACCTCGCAGGGACCGGGGTCACCGCCAATGTGCTGGTGCCGGGCGGAATGACCGATACGCGGATCATCGCGGATGGGGCAGTCGCCGACCGCAGCCGGCTGCTGCGCCCCCAGATCATGGCCCCGCCGCTGTTGTGGCTGGTCTCCGACGCCGCCGCGCAGGTGACCGGGCGCCGCTTTCTGGCGGTGCACTGGGATACCTCCCTGCCGCCCGCCGAAGCGGCGGAGAAATGCGGCGCGCCGATCGCCTGGAAGAGCATCGCGACAATGCCGATCGAGCCGGATTGAGGGGAGGCATCGGAGATGAGCACTGAGCCCAATGCCGCGCAGCTCGAGTATTGGAACACCGTCGCCGGCCCACGCTGGGTCGGGCTCGCGGGCTATGTCGAAAAGCGCGTGCAGAAGGTCAACGATCTGCTGCTGGCGCGATCGGCGGTCGCGCCTGGAGAAAGAGTGCTGGAGGTCGGCTGCGGCACTGGCGCCGCCACGGTACCCCTGGCCGAGGCGGTCGGCGACACCGGCGAGGTCGTCGGGATCGACATCTCCGAGCCGATGCTGGCCACCGCGCGTGAGCGGATCTCGCAGAGCGGGCTCAGCAACATCACACTGCTGCGGGCGGACGCGCAGGTGCATGCCTTCGAGCCCGATCGTTTCGACCTCATCGCGTCGCGCTTTGGCGTGATGTTCTTTGCCGGTCCGGTAGCCGCTTTCCGAAACCTGCTCGGTGCGATGCGTCCCGGCGGGCGGCTGTGTTTTGCGTGCTGGGCAGCGCTCGACGAAAATTGGCACTGGCTGATCCCGTACGAGGTCGCTCTCCGGCATTTGGGACCACCGGCGCCAAAGCCTCCCCATGCACCGGGACCGATGGCTTTCGCCGAGCCGGAATACGTGCGCTCAGTCCTCGAAGGGGCGGGGTACGAGGGCATCGAGATCCGGCGCGATACGCCCGACATTATCGGCGCGAGCCCCCGGGAGGAGGCCGAGCACGCCCTCATCATGGGCCCCTCGGGCCGGTTGATCGAGGAGAAGAAGCCGCAGGAAAGCGTCCGTCAGCTGATCAAGCAGGAAATGACCGAGGCCTTCGCAGCCTATGCGAAGGGCGAAGAGATGGTGCTTCCTTCCACCATCTTTCTGGTGACGGCCCGCCGCGCCGCTTCTTAAACCTCCGACCCACCCTGGACAGAATGCCGATAGATGTAGCCGAATGGCTGCGCGGGCTCGGGCTCGAGCAATACGTGCCGGCGTTCCGCGCCAACGACATTGACGAGGAGATATTACGCCGGCTCACGGGCGAGGATCTGCGCGAGTTGGGTATCACCTCGATCGGCCATCGTCGCAAACTGCTCGACGCCATCGCCGCATTCGGCACGGCCGAAGCGTTGCCGACCCCGATTCCACCCATCGCGCGCAATGGCGGCAGCCCCCACCCTAACCCTCCCCTCCCCGGGCTTGCCCCGGGGATCACGGGGGAGGGAAGGGTGGGGGCCGAGGCGGAACGGCGGCAGCTGACGGTCATGTTCTGCGATCTCGTCGGCTCGACCGCGCTCTCGACCCGTCATGACCCGGAGGATTTGCGGGAGCTGATCGGCGCCTATCACCGCGCGGTCGCCGAAACGGTCGGCCGCTTCGACGGCTTTGTCGCCAAATACATGGGCGATGGTGTGCTGATCTATTTCGGCTATCCGCGGGCGCATGAGGACGATGCCGAGCGGGCGGTGCGGGCCGGGCTGGCGGTGATCGAGGCGGTCGGCCGATTGCCGGCGCGAGAAAATTTGCGCGTGCGGCTCGGCATCGCTACCGGGCTCGCCGTGGTCGGTGATCTGATCGGCGAGGGTGCCGCACAGGAGCGCGGGGTCGTCGGCGAGACGCCGAATCTTGCCGCGCGGCTGCAAGCGCTTGCCCGCCCGGGTGCGCTCGTCATCGCCGAAAGCACGCGACGGCAGATCGGCGCGCTGTTCGATCTGGAAGACCTCGGACCGCAACAGCTCGCCGGCTTTGGCGAGGCGCAAGGCGCCTGGCGGGTGTCGGGCGAGAGCGGGGTGTTGAGCCGCTTCGAGGCGTTGCGCTCGGGGGAGACGCCGCTCGTCGGTCGTGACGAGGAAGTCGAGCTGCTCGTCCGCCGCTGGCAACAGGCGAAGAGCGGCGAAGGACGGGTGGTGCTGATCTCGGGCGAGCCGGGGATCGGCAAGTCGCGGCTCACGGCGGCACTTTCCGAGCAGATCGGAACCGAGCCGCATACCCGATTGCGCTATTTCTGCTCGCCGCATCATCAGGACAGCGCGCTCTATCCCTCCATTGCGCAGCTCGAACGCGCCGCCGGGTTCGCCCGCGACGACGCGGTCGAAGCCAAGCTCGCCAAGCTGCGGGCATTGCTCGCGCCAGGCACGCGGGATGACGACGATATCGCGCTATTGAGCGAGCTGCTGTCGTTGCCGAGTTCCGCCGCGGACCTCAACGTCAGCCCGCAGCGCAAACGGGAGAAGCTGTTCGAGGCGCTGCTCAGCCAGCTCGCAGCCGTGGCGCGGCACCGGCCGGTGCTGATGGTGTTCGAGGACGCCCACTGGATCGATCCGACCTCGCGCGAGCTCTTGGATCTGACCGTCGATCGGGTGCGGCGGCTGCGGGTGCTGCTGGTGATCACCTTTCGTCCCGAATTTCAGCCGCCCTGGGGCGGTCGGTCCCACGTCACGAGTTTGGCGCTCAATCGGCTTGGCGAACGCGACGGCGAGGCGCTGGTGCAAACTCTGGCCGGCAATGCCGCGCTCGCCCCCGACATCGTCGCCGAGATCGTCGAGCGCACCGACGGGGTGCCATTATTTGTCGAGGAGCTGACCAAGGCGGTGCTGGAAAGCGCCGCGCAGGGCGACCGGGTCGCCGCGGTGCTGGAGACGGCATCGCTTGCCGCGCAGGCGGTGCCGGCGACCTTGCATGCCTCGCTGATGGCGCGGCTCGACCGACTCGGGCCGGCGGCCAAGGAGATCGCGCAGATCGGCGCGGTGCTCGGCCGCGAGTTTGCCTACGAACTGATCGAGCCGGTGGCGCAGCGTCCCGAGCGGGAATTGCAAGCCGGACTGGACCAGCTCAGCGAGGCCGGGCTCCTCTTCTGTCGCGGCGTCCCTCCGCACGCCTCCTACCTGTTCAAGCACGCGCTGGTGCAGGACGCCGCCTACTCGACCCTGTTGCGCGGGCGACGGCAGGAATTGCACACGCGGGTCGCCGCGGCGGTGGAAGTGCATTTTGCCGATGTGGTCGAACGCCAACCCGAACTGCTCGCCCACCACCTGACCGCGGCCGGCGACACCGAACGTGCAGTGGATCAATGGCTGAAGGCGGGGCAGCATGCCGCAGCTCGGTTGGCTTACCTCGAAGCGATTGCCCATCTCGAGCGGGGTCTCGGCCTGCTGCATTCGCTACCGGAGAGCCCGGTCCGGAACGGCCGCGAAATCGAGCTGCAACTGACATTGGGGCTCAGTGTTTTTACTGCCAAAGGCGCCGTCGAAGCGAAACTGCCTTATATGCGGGCGCTCGAGCTTGCCGAGAGCAGCGGCGAGCCTCAGCAACGGTTTGAGGCGCTCTATGGGGTGTGGCAGTCAACTCGCGATAGAATAGCTGCCGCGAGTCCGCTATCGGAGAGATTACTGAGGATGGCGGAACGGGAGGGAGATGATGGATTGCGGCTCCAGGCACTTCACAGCGCCTGGACGACGTGGTATCATGCCGGGGATCCGGCAAAAGCTCACGAGCACGCCGACGCTGGGCGCCTTCTCTACGATCCGACGAAGCATGCGTCCCATCGTCTCGTCTATGGCGGACATGATCCTGGTGTCTGCGCCGGCGCTATTGGCGGTTCGGTCGAATGGCTTCTCGGATATCCCGACAAGGCGCTGGCAAGCATCACCGATGCTTTGGCGCTGGCCGAGCGGATCGCCCATCCGTTCACGCTGGGTCGTGTTTTCATTAATTCGTCGGTGGTTTACCTCAATCGCCATGAGCCAGAGCAAGCCCTGCGCCAGCTCGAAGCCGCCGAGGTGCTGGCTGCGGAGCAACGGCTCTTTTTGGTCTACGAACCCGGCACGCTGCGCGGCGTGGCATTGCTCGGACAAGGTGCGGTCGACGAAGCAATCGCCCGCATTCGCGAGGGCATTACGAAATGGACCCGGCTCGGACTCACTTCCAATTTGCCTTATGGTTTCGCGTTCCTGGCGGAGGGCTTGGCCCGGCACGGCGATCGGGCGGCGGCACTGGCCGCATTGCGGGAGGGATTGGAAACAGCGGACACCACCGGCGAGCATATGTGGGATGCGGAACTGCACCGCGTTACCGGGACGGTGCTGCTCGCCGAAAACAAGCTTGACGAGGGCCAGGCCTCCCTTCAGCAAGCGATCCGCATCGCCCAAGCCCAGCAAGCGAAATCGCTGGAATTGCGCGCCGCCCGCGATCTCGCTCGGCTGTGGGGCGAGCAGGGCCGCCGCGCCGAGGCGCGCGATCTGCTCGCGCCCATTTACGGCTGGTTCACCGAGGGCTTCGACACCGCCGATCTGAAGGAGGCAAAGGCGCTGCTCGACGAATTGCGATAGGTCGGGTGGGGTGCTGTCAAAGTCGTCCGCTGCCACGGCTTTGTTGCGATCATGACGGTCGTTGAACTTCGAGCAAATGGCTGGCGCCTAGCGGTAGGCTTCTAACGCTTGACACCCACCCACCTCATCGTCATGCCCGCGGAAGCGGGCATCCAGGGGGGCCTCCGTTTGACGGCTACCACTAGCGGTTTGCACCATGTTGCAGACTGGGGGAGGCTGTAGGTCGGATCGACGCCTGAATTTGTCTCCATTTTTGGGTGAGAGGACGGCTCTGCACCGATAATGACAACCATTAAATTGCCATCGTCGTACTATATCTAATCGGACATCGGCATCCGTGACCGGGTGTGGGATTGTCATTGTAGGAGTTGGCGATGCCTGATCTCGACCAGATAAAACAGGCGGAACAGGGGTGCGGGACCGGTGCGGGCGGTTCCCCCGGGGTCCGGACAGGCCCAATGTGAGGCCTCGACGAGTCTGCACCCGGGGTTCGAGCGAAATCACGCCTCTATTTGACAAGGCATTATTCCTGCTTAACATTGACTATCTATGGTCAGACGGTGCTGGAGGACGTGTTGGGCACGACGGTGTCGGTGGCACAGGCAAAATCCCAATTTGCTGCGCTGGTCGCTCGCGCGGAGGCGGGTGAGACTATCGTCGTGACACGGAGCGGACGGGCAGTCGCCTGCCTCGGTCCGCTGCCTCGGCGGCAACCGATCAAATATGGGGAACTCAAGGGTGTGTTCCTGGCAGAGGATTTGAGGATTCCGGAAGAGGTCATCCGGGATTTCGAGCCGAGCGAGTGATCGCCGCCCTACTGGTCGACACCCATCTCGTTCTCTGGGCAAGGATTGCGCCGGAACGGCTCACGATCGGCGAACGGCGCGCGCTCGATGGGGCGCGGTCATGTTACATGAGCGCCGTCAGCCTGTGGGAAATCGCGATCTTGATGGCGCTGGACCGCGTCGCTCGGGACCAACGCCTGTTGATGGTTCCCGACGGCTTCGATCTGCTTCCGGTGCTGCCCGATCATTGCAAGGCGTTGGTCGCGTTACCGCGACGGCATCGTGATCCGTTCGACCGAATGCTGATTGCGCAGGCGCGGGCCGAGCGGCTCGCCCTATTGACCCGTGATAGGGCAATTATCGCTTATGGCAGTGAAGGCGCCGACGTGGTGACGCTCGATGATTGAGGTTTTGCAGTGACCGAAGCCAGGCCAGGGCCGCTCGCCGGCATTAAGATCCTCGATTTGACGACGGTCGTGCTCGGGCCGCTGGCGACGCAGATCCTCGGCGACCTCGGTGCCGAGGTGATCAAGGTCGAGGCGCCGGGCGGCGACATCATGCGCTATGCCGAGCCCGCCCGGCACCGCGAGATGGGCCATGTGTTCCTGAACCTCAACCGGAACAAGCGCTCGCTCGTGCTCGACCTGAAGCAGGCGGATGCGGCGCCGGTGCTGTTGGCCTTGGTCCGGCAGAGCGATGTTCTGATGCACAACATGCGGCCGCAAGCGATGGCGCGGCTCGGCTTCGCCTGGGAGCGGCTGCGCGAGGTCAACCCGCGCCTCGTCTACTGCTCGGCGCAAGGCTACGGGCAGGACGGCCCGTTCGCCGATCGGCCGGCCTTTGACGACATCATCCAGGGCGGCTGCGGACTGGTCGCGCTCGAAGCGGCGACAGGCGGCGAGGCGCGCTTCGTGCCGACCCTGATCGGCGACAAGACCGTCGGCCTCACGATGGTCTATGCCGTGATGGCGGCGCTTTTGCAGCGTGAGCGCACCGGAGAAGGCCAGGCGGTGGAAGTGCCGATGCTGGAGACAATGACCGCGTTCGTCATGGCCGAGCATATGGGCGGGCTGACCTTCGACCCGCCGAGTGGGGAGCCCGGCTATTCCCGAATGCTCGCGCCGGATCGCAGGCCGCACCAGACGGCGGACGGGTATATCTGCATTCTGCCCTACACCGATCGGCACTGGAGGGATTTCTTCCGCATTGCCGGGCGTCCGGAGCTCGCTGACGACCCGCGGCTTGCCGACGCGCAATCCCGGAGCCGCCACGTCGCCGAGCTTTACGCGTTGATTGCCGAATGCGTGCGCGACGGATCGACCGCGTCCTGGCTCGAAAAGCTCAAATCGGCCGATATCCCGTCCGGACCCGTCAACCGGCTCGGCGGATTGCCGGCCGACGAGCATCTTGCCGCCGTAAAGATGTTCCCACGGACCGACCATCCCACCGAAGGCAGCATCCGGATTGTCCGGCCGCCGGTGCGGTTTGGCGAGGCGGACTGCGCGCTGCGCCGTGCGGCGCCGCGATTGGGCGAGCATTCGCGCGAGATCCTGCGCGAAGCCGGGTTCGCCGATGACAAAATCGCGGATCTGCTCGCCCGCAAGGTCGCGATCGAAGCGGTCGAACTGTGATAGGATCTCGGAAGCAATCCAAGGAGAGCGCGATGGATCCCGTTCGTTCCAACAACGGCCCCCGTTACAAGCATCTCGCCGACGAGCCGCCGCCCTACGACACGATCACCGTCGACAAATTGACGCCGATCATCGGCGGTGAGATCAGCGGGGTTGATTTGTCGCGGTCGCTCGGCAACCGCACGCTCGACGAGATCCACCGCGCGCTGGCCGAGAACCTCGTGATCTTCTTTCGCGACCAGCATTTGACGCAGGACCAGCATCTCGCCTTCGGCCGGCTGTTCGGCGACCTCCACATCCATCCGGCAGCGCCGCACGCGCCCGGCAAGCCGGAACTGATGATCATCCACGCCGACAAGGACTCGCCGCGCGCCAATGGCGAGGGCTGGCACAGCGATGTCTCCTGCGATCCCGAGCCGCCGATGGGCAGCATCCTTTACATCAAGAAATGTCCGCCGCGCGGCGGCGACACCTTGTTCGCGAGCATGTACGCCGCTTATGAAGCATTGTCCGATCGCATGAAGACTTATCTCGACGGGCTGACCGCGATCCACGATGGCGAGCACTATCGCGGCCAATACGCCAATTACGGGATCGCCGACAAGCCGAGCTATCCGCGCGCCGAGCATCCGGTTGTGCGGACGCACCCGGTGACCGGCAAGAAAGCGCTTTACGTGAACAAGGGTTTTACGCGGCGCATTCTGGGGATCCCCCGAGACGAGAGCGACGGCATGCTGCGTTATCTCTACGAGCACATGGCCAATCCGCTGTTCCAGTGCCGCTTCCGCTGGAGCGAGAACTCGATCGCGTTCTGGGACAACCGCTGCGTCCAGCACCACGCGATGTGGGACTATTGGCCCCACACGCGCTCGGGAAACCGGGTAACCGTCGCAGGCGACCGGCCCGTTTAAAACGATTTCCTCCCCCACGCTGGGAGAAAATTTGGGGCCGCGGCAAGACCCTCACCCGCCTCGCTGCGCTCGGCACCCTCTCCCGCGGTGCAGGAGAGGGGCTACAACGGATTCAGCCCAAAGCCCCTCTCCCGCGGCGCGGGAGAGGGGGGACCAAGCCCTTCGGGCTTGTGGGTGAGGGTAGCGCCGACCTCTCCTGCAAGCGACCGCAAGCGGGGCGAGCTGGCTCTTGACCATTGGTAGAGGGACGGACATATAGAGAACGCAGCGTTCGTGCTCGTCCTTCGAGTCACGTGACCGAACACGCGTGAGCGATCCCACCACCACGGTGGGAATTGGGTTCGGTCTTTATGTTTGCTGTGCCCGGACAACCCTCTTCACGCGGGTCGTCTTCCGACCCGCCAGGTGCCTGCGGATAGACGCAGCGCGTCTGTTGGGCCTCATTTTTTGAGAGATCACAACCTTGTCTAAATTTTCCGATTTTGAACTTGCAACTCCCATCCTCGAGGCGGTCGCCGCCGAAGGCTACACTGAACCCACCCCGATCCAATCGCAGGCCATCCCGCAGGTGCTTCGCGGCCGCGACCTCTGCGGCATCGCCCAGACCGGGACCGGCAAGACAGCCGCTTTCGCATTGCCGATTCTCCAGCGCCTCTGCAGCGCACCGGCCCGGAGAACGGCCGGCGCTTGCCGAACCCTCGTGCTCAGCCCGACGCGAGAGCTGGCCAGCCAAATCGCCGAGAGCTTCCGCGCCTATGGGCGCGAGCTGCCGCTCTCCACGGCGGTCGTGTTCGGCGGCGTCCCGATCGGGGCGCAGCAGCGGCGGCTGGCGCCGGGTGTCGACATCTTGGTGGCGACACCCGGGCGCCTGCTCGACCTCATAGACCGCAAATCCCTCACTTTATCGAGGGTCCAGATCCTGGTCCTCGACGAGGCGGATCGAATGCTCGACCTAGGCTTCATTCATGCCCTGAAACGCATCGTGAGATTGTTGCCGCGAGAGCGCCAGACACTGTTGTTCTCGGCGACTATGCCGAGGGCGATCGCTTCTCTTGCCGAGGAGTACCTCAACCAACCGGTCAAGGTGGCCGTCACGCCGGCTGCGACGACGGTCGAGCTGGTGGATCAAGGCGTCGTCTTCGTTTCCAGCGATCGGAAACGCCAGCAGCTTGCGTTATTGTTGAGCGATCCAGCCCTCGAACGGGTGCTCGTCTTTACCCGCACAAAGCATGGCGCAGATAGGGTCGTGCGGCACCTGAGCGAAGCCGGTATCGATGCTACTGCCATCCACGGCAACAAATCGCAGCCTCAGCGCGAACGCGCGCTCGCCGGCTTCCGCGCCGGCCATGCCCGGGTTCTCGTCGCAACCGACATCGCCGCCCGTGGAATCGATGTGGAAGGCGTGTCGCACGTCATCAATTTCGAGCTGCCGAATGTGCCGGAGGACTATGTCCACCGCATCGGCCGAACCGCCCGCGCCGGCGCCGCCGGGATAGCGATCTCGTTGTGCAGCGACGAGGAGCGAGCCTACCTTCTGGATATCGAAAAGCTGACTCGCCTACCCATCCGGCAGCTTCACGAGCCGCCCGTCACAAGCGCTGCTGTGCGGAACATTCGGATCCCCGCCCCTGAGCGCAACGACGACGGAAGGAACCGGGCGGGAGATTGGCGATCCCGACGCCGGGGCAAGAAAATTATTCCTTCATCAGCTGCTGCTTCGCCTGCTCGGCGAAGTGGTCGAGCTCGAAGCGGACCTGCGCCGGGGTGATCTTTTGGCCTTTGGCAGCGAGATCGTTGACGATCTTGTCGAGGACGCGCTTGTCACCCCCCGGCTCGAACTGGGCAGCCAGCACCTCCTTGCCGTAAGCCTCGGCATCGGCGCCCGTCACCCCCATTTTCTGCGCCGCCCATAGCCCTAACAGTCTGTTGCGTCGGGAGGTGACCTTGAACCTGAACTCCTGATCGTGCTTGAACCGGGCCTCAAACTCTTTTTCACGGTCGACGAAGCTGGTCATATGAACCTCACCCCAAGGAACGCAGCGGCGCGCCCTTGTGCCCCTATATTGGACCGGCGAAGCGGCGATGCGAGCGAATGAATGTGTACTTTGGTGATCTTGCGCCGGCCGGACCACCGTTGGCCGGTGCTGATCGGCGCCAATCGCGACGAGATGATCGACCGGCCCTGGGAGCAGCCCGGCCGTCATTGGCCGGACCGGCCGGAAGTAGTGGCGGGGCTCGACAGGGTCGCCGGCGGATCGTGGCTCGGGGTCAACGATTGGGGCGTCGCCGCTGCTGTCCTCAACCGGCACGGCTCGCTGGGTCCGGCGCCCGGTCAGCGTTCGCGCGGCGAGTTGGTTCTCGAGGCGCTCGACCACGCCGATGCGGTCGCCGCCGCCGAGGCCCTGTCGCATCTCGACCCCGCTTCCTATCGCACCTTCAACCTGATCGTCGCCGACGAGCGCGATGCCTTTTGGCTGCGTCATGCCGGGGGCGTTCGGGTCGACTTGCATCCGATCAAGGACGGGCTGTCGATGATTGCGGCAGGCGACCTCGACGACCTCGCTACCCGGAGGCTCGAATTGGCGCTGCCGGCGTTTCGCGCATGGCCCGTGCCCGACCCCGATCGCGATGATTGGTCGGCATGGGAGTCGCTGCTCGGCAGCACCCGGGCGCCGCCGGGCGAGCCGGCAACCGCGGCGATGCGTTTCCAGTCGGACGGGTACGGGACCGTATCGAGCGCGGTGATCGCACTTCCCGTGCTCGGCGAGCCGGAGCGCCGGCCGATCTTCCGCTTCGCCGGGTGGCTGCCTGAGGTCACCCCATGGCAAAACATCGTTTTCTGATCGACCCTTTCTTGTTTAACGGGGACCGGAAATGAAGGCCTTGGTGCACGTGAAGCTGAAACGGGGGGTGCTCGACCCGCAAGGCAAGGCGATCGGCAATGCGCTTGCCGGTTTGGGGTTCACCGGGATCGGCGAGGTACGGCAGGGCAAGCTGATCGAGCTGGAGCTCGAAGAAACCGACGCGGCCCGCGCCCGCGAGCGGGTCGAGGCGATGTGCCGGGAGCTTCTCGCCAACCCGGTGATCGAAGATTATGCGATCGAGTTCTCGACGTAGCTCGCTGCCCGGAACAGACCTCCTGCCAGCACTTCTTCGAGTTTTTTTCCCAGTGTCGTCGGACGGTAGGGTTTTGCGATGAACGGAAATTCCGCGCGCGCCGAAAGTCTCTGGTTCGCCTCGCGCGTATAACCCGAACTCAGCAGGACCTTGAGGTCGGGCCGCAACCGCGACGCCTGGCGCGCCAACTCGGTTCCGCTCATTCCGGCCGGCATTACAATGTCGGTGAACAAAAGATCGACCGAACGGTCCTGGTTCAGGATGGCCAATGCCTCCGGACCATTGGTCGCGACCAAAGTTTGATAGCCGAGATCCGACAGGATGCCGACGATCATCTCGCGCACATCCGGGTCGTCCTCGACGACGAGGATCTTCGCACTAGCAGGCGTCGTCTTGCGGAGCCCTTCTTGCGAGATAGCACCGGGCTCGGCCTGCCCCTCGGCCCGCGGAATATAGATCTGCACCGTCGTGCCGTTGCCGACCGTGCTGTCGATCCGCGTAGCACCACCCGATTGTTTGGCAAATCCGTAGACCTGGCTGAGGCCCAAACCAGTGCCTTTGCCGACCTCTTTGGTGGTGTAGAACGGCTCGAACGCCCGTTCCAACACGTCGGCGCTCATGCCGCACCCCGTGTCGCCCACTGAGATCACGACATAATCGCCAGCGGGCTGATCGACCGCAGTGCCGTCTGTCGTCACGTTTTCGGTGCGAAAGATCAAGCGGCCCGATCTGCCCATTGCATCGCGCGCATTTGCGGCAAGGTTCAGCATGGCGGTGCCGAACTGGGCCGGGTCGATCCGACAAGGCCAAACCTCGTCTCCCAGCGCCAGCGCGATTTCGATGCCCTCGCCGACCGTCTTCTGACACAACATCAGATTTTCGCGCACCAGATCGTTGATGCTGACGGTCTCCGGTCTGATCTCCTGCCGGCGCGAGAAGGCGAGCAGATGCTCCGTCAACCGCGAGCCCCGCGAAGCTGCGCGCAGCGCCCCCTCCGCGTAACGCCTGCCGGGGTCACCCGCCGGCAGCACGGTCGCCAGCATTTCCAAATTCCCAATGATCGCCGTCAGCAAATTGTTGAAATCATGCGCGACGCCGCCCGTGAGCTGGCCGATCGCCTCCATCTTCTGAGCCTGACGAAGCTGCTCTTCGGCTGCCTTTCGTTCGGTCAGATCGCGCGTGATCTTGGCGAAGCCGATCAGCCGGCCAGTGCCGTCGTGGATCGCGTCGATGACTACAGTCGCCCAGAACCTGGTGCCGTCTTTGCGCACCCGCCATCCCTCGGCCTCGTATTTGCCCGTGCGCCTTGCGGTCTCCAGCGCAGTTTGCGGCAGCCTTCTCTGCTGATCCTCCTCCAAATAAAATCGTGAGAAATGATGCCCGACGATCTCTTCGGTGGTATAGCCCTTGATCCGCGCGGCACCGGCATTCCAGTTCGTCACGAACCCGTTCGGGTCCAGCATGAAGATCGAATAGTCGGCCACTCCTTGCACCAGCAGGCGGAACCGCTCTTCGCTGGCGCGAAGCTCGGTAAAGGTCTGCGTTATCAGCCGTGAGCGCTGCTCGACCCGCTGTTCGAGCGTTTCGTTGAGCTGGCTGATGGCCTCCTCGGCCCGCTTACGCTCGCTGATATCGACCAGCACGTTGACGGCGCCGACCAGCGCCCCCGAACTGTCGTGCAGCGGGGTCGGGTGAGGCAGCAGGTTGATGCGTGTGCCGTCGGGTCGCTCCGCGATGATCTCGACGCCCCTGACGGGCCGGTCTTCCCGCAACGCGACAGCCATCGGGCACTCGTCATAGGGCAACGGCGTGCCATCCGGACGGAGCAGACGCCAGCTGACGCACCAGAGATCGCGGCCCAGCTCCGGCCGGTTGCCGACGAGCTCGGCTGCAGCCTCGTTAAAGAAGGTGATCCGCCCGGCAGCGTCGGTCGTATAGACCGCCGCAGGCAAGGCTTCGAAAAGTAGACGCCATGTCTCGGAGGCCGCCGCGGAGCCGTCGAGCGGATTACCAATAGGGGGAGAGGACAATCTCGACTTCTTTCCTCGACGCGGCAGCAGCTATGATTTTCGCCGCGCCGGATGCGGCTCGTCGCAGCGGTCGAACACTATTGGCCCCGACAGGGTTCCCTCCACCATCGGCGTTATTTTCTCGCCTCGGTGTACGGGTAGACCATGTCACCGGTTTTGTATTGGGCGGGCGCCAGGATCGTAACGGTCTTCGGCCCGCGGAACTGCTCGACATCGTGCCCCTTGATGCCGTGGTACTGCACCCAGATCGGCCGCGCCTCGGTCCATTCGCCGTCGGGGCCGAAGGCGATGTTGCCCTCGATTGTGTGGAACGGGTGCGAGTGCAGGTATTCGGCAAGCTTGTTGTCTTCGAGGGTCTTTGTCGCGGTGATCGCGTCGCCGAGGATCTGCAATTCGCTGTAGGCAAAGGGCGGCAAGAAATAGCCGAGTAGGTCGACCCCTTCCGCCGGCGCCCTCGCCTGATATTTCCTAATGAAATCCATGACGCCGGGAAACTGCATTGTCGGGACCGGCTCCCATAAATCGACATTGACGATGCCATTGGCCGCCTCGCCGAGCTGCATCTTGATCGCTGCCGCCTGCAGTCCGGCAAGGCCGCCGCCGAGCATTTTGGTGTCGAGGCCGAGTTCGCCGACCGAACGCAGGATGCCGACCGTGTCCGAAGGATACGAGGAGATGTAAACGAGATCCGGTTGGGCCGCCTGCACAGAGCGAATTATCGGCGTGAAGTCGACCGTGGTCGGCGGGTACGCCCGGTCGTAGACGATGTCGATCCCTCTCGCCTTGGTGTGCCCGCGCGCGCTTTCTGCCGCCTTGTGCTGGAATTCGGCATCGGTGGCGACGATCGCAACCGTCTTTGGCTTCGGGTTCTGCGCCGCCGCCAGGTCGAACCAGCCCTCGGCGAAGGTCTTCACCGGTTCGGGGCCGAAGGGCAACATCGAGAAGTATTTCGGGTAATGGAACTGGTCGTTGGCCGCTAGCGCGAACAGGCCGAAGAACAGGCGGTTGTGCGAGATTGCGACCGGCATCGCCGGCACGACAAGGTTCGTGCCGTAACTCGAAATCAACAGGTCGACCTTGTCGATATCGATCAGCTTTGTGTAGATGACCGGCACCAGCGAGGGGTTGCTCTGGTCGTCGTAATAGACCAGCTTGACCGGCCGGCCGAGCAGGCCGCCCTCGGCATTGACCTCGTCTTCCCAGATCTTGAAAGCGAGCAGCCCGGTCTTGCCAACGACGGCAAAGGGGCCAGTCAATTCCATGCTGAAGCCGATCTTGATCGGCTCCGCCGCCTGAGGCGCGGCTGCTCCCCCCAGGAGCATTGCACCGAACAGCATGCACCCGAAGTATTTCATCCTTGCAGCTCCGTGACTTGCGACTGCGTCAGATAGCGGGTCTCGGCGCCGCGCAGCAGCAGGAAAAGTTTCGCGGTTTCCTCCAGCTCTTCGATCGCATTGACAGCGCCGTCGAGGTTGGACCCGGCGACGACCGGTCCGTGATTGGCGAGCAGTACCGCGTGGTGCTTGCCGGCAAAGCCGCGCACGGCTTCGGCGAGTGCGAGATCGCCCGGGCGGAAATAGGGGACGAGCGGCAATCGGCCGACGCGCATCACATAGTAGGCCGTAATCGGCGGCAGCACGTCTTCCGAGTCGATTTTGGCGAGGCAGGAAACCGCGACCGAATGCGTCGAATGCAAATGCACGACCGCGCCGGTGCCAGGCCGCTCCTCATACATCACACGGTGCAGGAAGCTCTCCTTGGTCGGCGCGTCGCCCGAGACGAGGCGTCCGTCATGGTCGAGCTTCGACAGCCGCGCCGGGTCGAGACGGCCGAGCGAGGCGTTAGTCGGCGTCATCAGCCAGCCCTCCTCGGTCCGCACGCTGATGTTGCCGGAAGACCCGGCGGTCAGGCCGCGCGCAAAGATCGATTGGCCGATCGCGCAGATCGCCTCGCGTTCCGTTGCTTCGCTCATCTCATCCTCCTCCCTTAAGAGACCTTCCGTCATGACAGGCTGCTGCTATAGGCGCACGTTGCGCAGGCGCAGTGCGTTGCCGATGACGAGCACCGAGCTCGCGCTCATCGCGGCGCTCGCGATCATCGGGTTGAGCAAGAGACCGAATGCCGGGTAGAGGACGCCGGCGGCGATTGGGATCGCCAGCCCATTGAAGACGAAAGCGAAGACGAGATTTTCGCGGATGTTCCGCATGACTGCGCGGGAGAGCCGGCGGGCCCGCACGATTCCCTGCAGATCCCCTTTGACCAATGTCATCGCGGCGCTCTGCATTGCGACGTCGGTGCCGGTGCCCATCGCTATGCCGATTTGCGCCTGCGCCAAGGCCGGCGCGTCGTTGATCCCGTCTCCGGCCATCGCGACGACCCGCCCCTTCTCCTGGAGGTCTCTGACGACAGCGGCCTTCTGATCGGGGAGAACGTCGGCGGCAATGTCGTCGAGGCCGAGCTTGCGGCCCACAGCCTCTGCCGTGGTCCGGCTGTCACCGGTCAGCATGACCGTGCGTATCCCATCGCTGCGAAGCGTCGTCAGCGCGCCGACCGCGCTCTCCTTGATCGGATCGGCGACGGCGAGGAGCCCGGCCGCGATGCCATCGACGGCGACGAGCATGACGCTCTGGCCGTCCTTCCGAAGGTCCTCCGCGCGCGCGGCCAAGCCCGCCGGCTCGATGCGGAGGGATGCGAAAAGAGCCAGATTGCCGACGACGACCCGTCTTCCCTCGACGATCCCGACGACGCCTTTCCCGGTCTCTGAGGTGAAATCCTCCACTGCACCGAACGTCAGGCCGCGTTCCTCGGCGCCGCGCACAATGGCGGCCGCCAACGGGTGCTCGCTGCCGCGTTCGAGGCTGGCGGCCAGGCGCAACATCTCTTCCTCGCCGAACGGCCCGATCGCAATAACTCCGACGAGGCGCGGCTTGCCCTCGGTCAGGGTGCCGGTCTTGTCGACGACGAGAGTGTCGACCTTCTCCATCAGCTCGAGCGCCTCGGCGTTCTTGACGAGAACGCCGGCGCGCGCCCCCCGTCCGGTGCCGACCATGATCGACATCGGTGTCGCCAGCCCGAGCGCACAGGGGCAAGCGATGATCAGCACCGCAACCGCGTTGACGAGTGCAAAGGTCATCGCAGAGGCCGGGCCGAAGACCGACCAGGCGGCAAAGGTCAGCATGGCTGCAACGATGACGCCCGGCACGAACCACCCGGAAACGGTATCGGCCAGGGCCTGGATTGGCGCGCGCGAGTGCCGCGCCTCGGCGACCATCTGCACAATCTGCGCAAGCAAGGTATCGCTGCCGACCCGCTCGGCGCGCATGACGAAAGTGCCAGTGGCGTTGACTGTGGCGCCGGTTACCTTGTCGCCCGGCGCCTTCTCTGCGGGCACCGGTTCGCCCGTGATCATCAACTCGTCGACCGCGCTCCTTCCTTCGAGCACGACGCCGTCGACCGGCACCTTCTCGCCGGGACGAACACGCAGGCAATTTCCAGGCGAGACCTCTTCGAGCGGGATGTCGGTTTCGGTGCCGTCGTCGCGCACCAGGCGGGCCTGCGTCGGCGCAAGATCCAGCAGCGCGCGGATAGCAGCGCCGGTTTGCGTGCGGGCGCGCAGCTCGAGGACCTGGCCGAGCAACACCAGGGTGACAATGACCGCGGCCGGCTCGAAATAGACCGGGACCGTGCCTTCCGGAGTGCGGAACGAGGACGGGAAGATGTCCGGCGCCAGCGCCGCGACGAGGCTGTAGGCGTAAGCCATCCCGGTGCCGAGCGCGATCAATGTGAACATGTTGAGGCGCCGGCTGACGATCGACCTCCAGCCGCGTTCGAAAAAGGGCCAGCCGCCCCACAACACCGTCGGCGTGGCGAGCACCAGCTGCACCCACAACGCGGCACGCGACGCGACCAACGCCGGATTGCCGAAATCCTCGGCCATCGCCAGAGCGACGAGCGGAACCGACAACCCCACGCACACCCAGAACCGTCGCGTCATGTTGCGCAGTTCGGGATTGGCTGTATCGCCGCCGGCCGGCGTCATCGGTTCGAGCGCCATGCCGCAAATCGGACAACTACCGGGGCCTCGACGCCGGATCTGCGGGTGCATCGGGCAGGTCCAAACCGGGTCCTTGGTTGCCATCCTACGACGCCTGCCGTCTTTCCCGCTTTGCGCGGAGCGAGTAGGGTGTGAAGTCGGCTCCGATTTCGGAGTCGCCGATACAGCAGAGCAACCCCGGAAGGGAGTGAACATGCCGAATAACGCTCACGAATTCACGACCGAAGATGTCGAGTATCTCCGCCATGGCGACACCCGGCTGATCGCGCGGCTCTACAAGCCCAAGGGCGACGGTCCGTTCCCGGCGGTCATCGACCTCCATGGCGGCGCCTGGACCAGCGGGGACCTGACCGGCACCCAAGGGCTCGATGAAACCTTGGCCAAAAACGGCTTCGTCGTCGCCTCGTTGAATTTCCGTCATGCCGCCGATGGCTATCCGACCTCGCTGATCGACATCAATTGCGCAATCCGCTGGGTAAAGGGGCATGCCCGCGAGCTCAAGGTCAATCCCGACCGGATCGGCATCGCCGGTCAGTCCAGCGGCGGCCATCTCGCGATGCTGGCGGCGATGCGGCCGAATGATTCTCGGTACGCCTCGGCCCCGTTGCCGGCGGGGTCGCCGCAAGTCGATGCGACGGTCCGCGCGGTCGCGATGTCGTGGCCGGTCATCAACCCGCTGTCGCGCTATCGCAACGCCCAGAAGCTGGCGAAGGGACCGAACCCGCCGGCCTTCTCGATCGGCATGAAGGAAAAGCACGACACCTACTGGAAGACCGAAGACGCGATGAGGGAGGGCAACCCGATGCTGCTCCTCGAACGCGGCGAGAAGGTGCCGACGCCGCCGGCGCTGTGGGTGCAGGGCCGCCCCGACATCGTGCACGACTATCACGACGACGATTCGAATTTCCCCGGCAACGAGCCCGAGAGGTTCGTGTCGAATTACCGCAAGGCGGGAGGCGACATCGAGATCGTCTATGTCGACAACGAGAAACGCTCGACCAGCGCGTCGTTCGACCCGGTCGCCGCCTTCTTCAAGAAGCACCTGGGATAGACCCGGCCCGCCCCTTCCCGTTCCCTTCCTCGCGCGGGGGAGGGTCAGGGTGGGGGCGAAGCTTCCGGGAACCAGTCCCCGAGCACCTGATCCTCGGTATAGCTAGGGAGCGGAAGCTGTTTGACCCTCTCGCCATAACCAAACAAGCTGGCGGTGGCCAAGCGCGCCACGCGCGGCGTCAGTTTCACGATCATCGGTCCGAGTTCAAGCCGTTCTCAAGGTGATCCGCACGTTCGAGCGAATCAACCTCGTCCAAGAACCGCCCGCGACGCGGTCGGCATCACCGTTTGAACAGCGCTTCGGCGCCGCGCCGCTGGCCTAGCTTTGCCGCAATCTCGACCCGCACGCGGGCGATTTCGGCCTCCAGCTCGGCGATATAGGCTTCGAGTTCCGCGACCCCTAGCAAGGTTAGATCTTTCGGCTGCGTCGGCCTCCGCCGCGGTTCGAGTTCCGACTCGTCCATGCTTGTCCGTTCTCCTTCCGTCTTTCCTGGGCGAGACGACGCGATTATATATGTTTAACTTTTTTCGAGCGTGCCCGGGTACCGTTTTGGCCTCTCAGCACGCCGTTGTATCGGAATTCAGCATGGCCGCTCCGTTGATGCCCAAGGCGACCGCTGTATGGCTGGTCGAAAACACCTCACTGACCTTTGATCAGATCGCGGATTTCTGCGAACTGCATCCGTTGGAGATCCAAGCCATCGCCGATGGCGAAGTGGCGAACCAGATGCAAGGGCTCGACCCGGTGGCGAACGGCCAGACCACGGCTGAGGAGATCGAGCGCTGCCAGGCCGATCCAGAGGCGCGGCTCAAGCTTTCGCCGCAAGCTCTCCCGCCGCAAGTCTTCAAGCACAAGGGCCCGCGCTACACGCCGATATCCAAGCGGCAGGACAAGCCGGATGCGATCGCCTTTCTGCTGAAAAGTCATCCCGAGCTGTCCGACGCCCAGATCACCAAGCTGATCGGCACGACGAAGCCGACGATCGCGGCCGTGCGCGACCGCACGCATTGGAACAGCCCCAACATCAAGCCCCGGCACCCGGTGGAACTCGGTCTTTGCACGTTCGCAGAACTCGAGCGGGCGCTCAGCCATGCCCGCGCGCGAAGGCCCGTGCAGGAAACTGCACTGGGCGGCGAGGAGTCGGAACGCCTCGAACGTTAGTGGTGTAGCGCGGAAAAGCGCGGGTATTCCGCCATCAAGGTCAACCGGCGCTTCCGCTTTTCCGCCCTGTCAGCCATGAGCTATTGGGAGTCCAAGACCGGCGCGCAATTGCTGTCCGGCGGCAAACATCAAGCAATATGGTAGAATGGGTTGGCGACGCGAAACCCATCACGGGCCGCGGAGGCACTATGAGCACATCGACCAACCCGTATGAAGAGGGGCTAGACAAGAACGCGGCCAATTACGTGCCGCTGACACCTATCGGATTTCTGGTGCGCAGCGCGTCGGTCTATCCAAACCGGCTCGCCGTCCTGCATGGGGAAAGGCGGTACAGCTGGCGCGAGGCGCTCGAACGCTGCCGCCGGCTGGCGTCGGCGCTCGCCGCGCGCGGAGTCGGGCTCGGCGACACCGTCGCCGTAATGGCGCCGAACACTCCCGAGGCATTCGAGGCGCATTTCGGGGTGCCTATGGCCGGGGCAGTGCTGAACGCGCTCAATATCCGGCTCGATCCGGACACCATTGCCTTCATCCTGCGGCACGGCGAGGCCAAGGTGCTGATCACCGATACCGAATTTGCGCCGGTGGTCGCGCAGGCACTGGCGCAGCTCGACCAAAAGCCCGTCGTGATCGACGCCGCCGACGCGATGGGACCCGGCGGCGAGCGGCTCGGCGAGATGGATTACGAAGACTTTCTCGCGGCGGGAGACCCGGCTTTCCAGGAGATGACGCCCGAAGACGAGTGGGACGCGATCGCGCTCAACTACACCTCGGGCACGACCGGCAACCCGAAGGGCGTCGTCTACCACCATCGCGGCGCCTATCTGAACGCGCTGGGCAACGTCCTCGTATGGGGTATGCGGCAGCACCCGGTCTATCTGTGGACCCTGCCGATGTTCCACTGCAACGGCTGGTGCTTCCCGTGGACGATCACGGCAATGGCCGGCACCCATATCTGCCTGCGCCGGGTCGAGGCTGCGGCGATCTACGAGGCGATCGCGCGCGAGGGTGTAACCCATCTGTGCGGCGCGCCAGTCGTCATGAATATGCTGCTCAATGCTAGCCCGGGGGCCGGGGCCGGGCTGAAGCGCCCGCTCGACCGCCGCATCGAGATGATGACCGCCGGCGCGCCGCCGCCCGCCGCAGTCATCGAAGGAATGGAGGCTCTCGGATTTCAAATCACCCACGTCTATGGCTTGACGGAGGTGTACGGACCTGCGGTGGTCTGCGCCTGGCATGACGAGTGGGACGCGCTGCCCGCCGCCGAGCGGGCTCGGCTCAAGGCGCGCCAAGGCGTGACCTATCCGGTGCTCGAGGAGCTGACCGTCGCCGATTCGGCCACCCTCGTGCCGGTCGCCGCCGACGGCACGACGATGGGCGAGGTCCTGATGCGCGGCAACATCGTCATGAAGGGTTACCTGAAAAACCCGCGCGCCACCGAGGAAGCGTTTGCCGGGGGCTGGTTTCACAGCGGCGATCTAGGAGTCATGCATTCCGACGGCTATATCGAGCTGAAGGACCGCTCGAAAGACATCATCATTTCGGGTGGGGAGAACATCTCGACGATCGAGGTCGAAGACGTCCTCTACCGCCACCCCGCGGTGCTCGAAGCTGCGGTCGTTGCTCGCCCCGACCCGATGTGGGGCGAAACTCCGTGCGCCTTCGTGACCCTGAAGCCCGAAGCGGCCGCAACTGCCGAGGAAATCATCGGCTTCTGCCGCGAGCATCTCGCGCGTTTCAAGGCGCCCCGAACGGTGCTGTTCGGCCCACTGCCGAAGACCTCGACCGGCAAGATCCAGAAATTCGTATTGCGCGAGCGTGCAAAAGAGAATGTTTGAAGCGATGCGGTGAAGCTCCTCGCGAACCGCCCGGCCAGCGGCAACCTTGCGTTGAGCGCGCTGACCTGATCGACCTGTTTCATCAGAAGAAGATCAGGCCGCATTCCCGGAATGAGTGCAGTTCGCTTGGAAGCCGCCCCGCCAAAACTTGCAGGCCTTTTGATCACGTTCGTTGCACCCAATCCGATTTCGCCTGCACCGTACCGTACGATTGTGGCAATTTCAGCGGTGCCGTCCCTTCACCGTGCGGACGATTGTCGCTCTAGCCAGGGTGCGTCGGCAATTAGCCGCCCGCTTTACGCTACTATCAGGCATGTGGCGTCAGGCCGGGCTCGTTATGCATTGCCGCGCCTGACCCCTCAGCTCTAGTCACGAATCTCCGCTCAGCTCGACGGACGTGACCCGGCAACGGGTTTGCGAGATCGCCGGCTTTTGACGTGCCGCCGGGCGACTTCTGGCGTATCCTCGACCACGGTCGAAATAGCTGGATGAGCGACAATCCCCTGGGGCTGGGCGCTCAAGAAAGCTGCTCGCTCGGGCTTATCGTTGAATGGAGGACCAGTATGGTTACCAGAGCTCCGTTCCTGAAGACGCGGCTTGGCGCCTACTATCACCGCGAGGTCCCCGAGGAGGATGCCGAGCTCACCCATGTCGGCGCGGGCACGCCGTGCGGCGAATATTTCCGCCGCTTCTGGCAGCCGATCTGCTTCTCCGACGACCTCCGCGACCTGCCGCGTCGGGTCAAGATCCTGGGAGAGGACCTCGTGGCGTTCCGCGATCAGAGCGGCGCTGCGGGTCTACTCGAACTGCACTGCCCGCATCGGGGCACGTCTTTGGAGTTCGGGCTGATCGACGCCAAAGGGATACGGTGCTGCTATCACGGATGGCTGTTCGCGGCGGACGGGACGATCCTCGAGACACCCGGCGAACCGGTGGAGAGCACCCTCAAGGAACGGCTCTATCACGGGGCTTATCCGACCCACGAGTACAACGGCATCGTCTTTGCGTATTTGGGGCCGCCCGACCGGCAGCCGCCGTTCCCGATCTACGACAGCTTCAGCCGGCCCGGCTATCGCTTGATCCCGGGCCAGAAATACTTCTATCCGTGCAACTGGCTGCAGATCCTGGAAAATGCCATGGACCCGGTCCATACGGCCTTTCTCCATACGATCGTCAGCGGCGCCGTATTTACCAACGAGTTCGGGGTATTGCCGGAGCTGGACTTTGTGGAGACGCCGGTGGGCATGATCTACGTCGCCACGCGGCGGGTCGGGGACAACGTCTGGGCGCGGATGGTCGAGAATGTCTTGCCCAACTTGCAGCAGGTGGCGCCGATTTGGGAAGATGGCCGTGAGGAGCATCCTTTCAGCGGCCCGATGATGAGCCGCTGGATCGTGCCCCAGGACGACACGAACACGATGTTCGTCGAGTTCCGGCATGTCAGCGAGACCGAAGGCAGGACCCCGGCGTGGTGGGCCGACCGCGACATCATGCTCCCCGGCCAGCTCGCCACGGAAACGTACGAGGAAAGTCAGCGGCACCCCGGCGACTACGAGGCCCAGGTCTCGCAACGGCCGATCGCGATCCACGGCTTGGAGCACCTCGGCGCCACGGATCGCGGCGTCACCATGTTCCGCAACCAGATCCGGCGCGGCATCCGGTCCGTCAAAGCCGGCGATGAACCCCATGGCCTGTGCCACAACGCCGGCGCTATCGTGCCAACATACTGTAACGACACGATTGTGCATGCGCCGTCGGCGGAAACCGCGGTCAAGGATCGGCAGCTTATGCGCGATACCGGGCGACGGCTAGCCGAAGCCTATCTAAAGAACCCGCCGCTGATGACCGGCGGCTGACGCTAGGCAAAAAAAGAGAATTAAATCAAAAAAAAGGGGGCGGCCGTGGCCGCCCCAAGCGACTGGACGCCCCGACTACATTGGGCAGATCTTCCAGATCACCCCGGTACCGGGAATCTGGAGCAGCGGACCATTGGCGGGTGGGCCCACAAAATGTGAGTTTGAGCCAAGGTCTCGCACTGCGCCATAATCGACGACATAGGCACAGCCGTCCGGGCCAAACCGGATGTCGAGTGGGCGGTTGAACCCGTTAATGTTGTCCTGGACAAACGCTTGCTCCATGCCCGGTGGGTTGCGGGCGAAGTTTTGAATCCTCAAGGCGAGCGGTGAGCCAGGCACCTGGTTGAAGTTGATCAGCTTGACCTCATGGCCGACTTCAGGTGCGGGTGGGGTCGCGTTGGGCGGCGAGAAGCCGAAATCCCCCTCAAGGGTATACAGCACCGCACCTGGCCGCACCGGATCGATAACAAAGGCGTCGGGCACGAAATCGATGCCGGTGAACGACGAGTTGGCCGCCTCGTTCGCTAGAGGTCCCGTGATCTGTTGCGGTGGAAACGCCAGCACATCGGCAATCGGAATGGCCTTCGCCGCCTGAAGGTTCGCAAGGCACGTCGCCTGCGAGAATGGGGGTGGGCACACATCGTCCTGAGACCCGCCGACCGGATTATACACCGCCTGGCTCGTCGAGAGGCCGCCGTAGCGATCCGGCCAGCCGTGGTAATCCGGAGAGCCATCGGGGTTCTGGCGACCCAGGTGCAATTCGTCCGGGGCGTTGTTGGAAGGGCGCGCACCCCGCTCGTCAGCACCGTCCATCCCGACGAGGATCCCCCCGGCTAGCGGATGCTCGTCAGGCGGGAAGCGGATGGCATATCCGTTCCGATAACCCCACGAGAAAGCCTCGATCGCGTGTGTTGAGTCATTCAATCGCGATCGCAGGATGGCGCCGTCACAGACACCTTGCCGAACCTTGCCCGTGAACGAGTTGAAGAACGCCTTTATGGTTCCTCCCGGGTTTGGCGTGTTGAAAGGGGAGTAGCCGCTCGTGAACTGACCGCCACCCGAAGCGAACAGGTTCTTGCTCAAGGTGATATCCTGGCACGGGATATCCGATTGGTTCAGGCCGCTGCCATTGTCGAGACCGACAACGCCGCTGTTGGTCGTCGATCCCTGCGACCAATAAATCCACCCGCCTTTGAATGCGAGCTGTTCGCTGGGGTGGTCACCCGTCGGCAGGTTGGTGATGAACGGGATGACCTGCCCGGTCATCGGGTTCACGGTGACGATGCGCGAGCTGTTGTCGTTCCCGTTGTGCTGATGGGTCGATTGATTGGAATCGGTCGCGAACAGCGGCCCTCCGGAGAGGCCGTTGACAAAGGCGATGTCGACCGCTGGTCCCGAAGGCTGGAACCCGCCCCCGCTAGAGGTCGGCTTGCCCAGGGGTCCGCGGATTAATTTCCCGTTTTGGTTGAATACCAGGATGTCCGGCGTGAAGGGATTGTTGGTAGCGAACTCACCACCCGGCCACAATGTTTCGTCGTTGCAGGCGCTCGGCAGGCCATGCCCGGATTCGAGAACGAACACCTGGAAGCTGCTCGAGTTGCCGAGAAACGCGATACCGGTCGGCATATTCAGACCCTGGACGAATACCGACGCCGTAAACCCCGCGGGAAGAACAATCGACGGCGGCAACTGCGGGTTAAAGAACGCGGTGTTGGCCATGCACTGCGGCGAGGTCGAGGGGTTCGCGACGGTTGCCGCCTGGGCAACTGCCGTCAAGAGCAAAACTGGCGCGACCGCGATGACGGCGGTCACAGTATGAGAGCGTTTGAGTTGCATACTGGATTCTCCTCCCTTTCCCCCTAGATCAAGCCAAGGGGTACGTTGTGTTGAAGCACTGCTTTAGGATTTCAACCAATGATGGGGTTGGCGCAGACCACGGCGCGCGGGCACGCACCCGGCAAATCTTTGCATTTCCTCCCTCCGAGGGGTTATGGGCCGAAGCCGCTTAAGCTTAACGCTTAACCTTAACGGGTGCGATCGTGCCGACAGCGATATGCCACGTCAATCGAAAATTGAGGGGTCATTTGTCCAGCGCGCGTCTTAAGTATGTTGTCTAAACTACTACAAGGACTTGAGACAACATTGCAATTGCGCCGTCGCCAATGCGATGCCAGGGTCGCCACGGCTCGTCGGACCTCCGCGCACCCTTGGCTCTGTGCCGCCGCGGCAGGAATTCCGGACACAAAAAAGCCGGGTGAAACTAAGCCCCCCGGCTTTTTTGAGGTCGGGATCGCTGAGAGGCTGCGGTCAGTGCCTCTCGAGCTGGCAGATTTCGTCCTTGATGCGGAGCTTTTGACGCTTCAGATCGTGGACTGCGTCCTGATTGGGAAGCGGACGCTTGTTTTCCTCGTCGAGAGCGCGCTCGAGCGCGGCATGCTTCTCCTTCAGCGCCTCGATGCGATCCTGCAGCGACATGCATGGTCCTCCTGCTAGACGATGGCGGCGATCGATGGTAACGCCGCTGATAACAGCCGGCTATAGGGCTGTTGACCCTCGGACGGAGATATGACGGAACGATTAGAATTCCCAGAGGGTGGTAATGCGGAAAAGTCCGGACGCCCTCGTCTGATCGTCGGGATCAGCGGCGCGTCCGGGGTAATCTACGGGGCGCGCCTGCTAGACCTGCTGCGTCCGCTACCGGTCGAGACGCATCTCGTTATTAGTCGGGCCGCTGAGGTGACACTGGCGCTGGAGACCGACCTCAAACCCGCGCTCGTCCGCAGCCGTGCCGACGTCGTCCATGCGATCGGCGATCTGGCGGCGCCGATCTCCTCCGGCTCTTTCAAGACGATCGGCATGGTGGTGGCGCCGTGCTCGATCCGCAGCATGGCAGAGATCGCCAGCGGGGTAACGACGACGTTGTTGAGCCGGGCGGCCGATGTCGTGCTCAAGGAGCGGCGCCGCCTCGTCCTGATGGTGCGTGAGACGCCGCTTCACACCGGCCACTTGCGCGCCCTGACGGCACTCTCGGAAATGGGCGCGGTGATCGCCCCGCCGGTACCCGCCTTTTATGCCAAACCCGAGAGCATCGCGCAGATGATCGATCAGACTTTGGGCCGCGTCCTCGACCTGTTCGGCCTGGAAACCGGAGTGGTCAAGCGGTGGGGCGAACCCTCCGGTGCTGAAGACCGCGCCGAGCCGAAGGACACGCACGATTAGGCGGTCAGATTCGCTGATCTTGCGCGAACGTGTCGAGGGCTTCTTCGATAACCGCTGCTTCCTTGCTGCGGACCCCTTCTGCACCGAGATAGAGCGCGAGATTGGCATGGGCAGCGGCCCGCCAGCCCGCAGCACTTATCCCCGCGCATCCACTCCCCGCGATCCGGGCGAGGCGCGCTTGCACCAGCTTCTCGCCCGCGATTTCGAGCGCCTTCACGCCTTCGCGCAAGCGCTGGACATCACTGTCGGGATATTGCCGGAGCTTTCGGCGCAGGCCGCGCAGGGGTTCGACAATTTCGCTTCGCAGCTTGCCGGCCACTCGTTCCGCCGCCGTGAGGGCACCGCCGCTCAGTGGTCCGCGTCCCGAGATGCCGAGCCACAGCGCAAACAGAACGAGGTTGACGTCGAAGCCGTCGCGGTCCTGCAGGGCGATCAGCGCGCCGGCGACCCCCGGCCGCTCGTAAAAGGCGAGCGAGAAACGCCAGAACGCCTCGTCCTCCGATGGTTTCCCGCCCTCATCCATCGCCCAGGCATATCCCAATCTTCGAAATCCCAATTGTCTTCGAAGAGGCGCATGATACCGCCCTTTTGCGACAATGTTCGGGTCTAATGGTGCCCGGCGCGGCGGGGGTGCTATTATAATATTGAACTCTCCTGGCACGGCCATGGATCTCGACATCGAAGCTCTGAAAGCAAAGCTCGCCGCGCTGAAAACCGAACATCGCGATCTCGACGAGGTGATCGCGCGTTTCGCCGCGCGCGCTCCGGTCGACCAGCTCGAATTGCAGCGGCTGAAAAAGCGAAAGCTGTTGCTCAAAGACCAGATCACCAAGATCGAGAGCGAGCTGTTGCCCGACATCATCGCCTGAGGCGCAAAATCACCCGAAGCTGCGCCCTTGCGCTGACAGCGTATCATGGTCGTGGGCTTGTGCAGCCGCATGCCACTCCTATAATTGCGGCTCTTGAGGATCCTTCCAAAGGGAGTTGAATGGACGAGGCCAGTCGGTCAGTAGGCATCATCATGGGCAGCCAGTCCGACTGGGAGACGATGCAGCACGCTGCGAGCACCCTCGAACGGTTGGGGATCGGCTTCGAGACCCGCGTCGTCTCGGCGCATCGTACACCCGACCGCCTCTTTGATTACGCCCGTACCGCAAAGTCGCGCGGGCTGCGGCTCATCATCGCCGGCGCGGGCGGAGCCGCTCATCTTCCCGGGATGACAGCGGCATTGACGCCGCTCCCGGTGCTAGGGGTACCGATCGAAAGCAGAACGTTGAAAGGCGTGGATAGCCTGCTGTCGATCGTCCAGATGCCGGCGGGGATCCCGGTCGCAACCTTCGCGATCGGTCAGGCCGGGGCGGTCAATGCGGCGCTATTTGCCGCGGCAATACTGGCTCTGGGCGATGATGCCGTGGCGCAGGGTCTCGACCGCTGGCGGCAGGCGCAAACCCAAGGTGTGGCCGACCGCCCCGCCGGTCGGGAATGTTAGCTCCCGGCGCTACGATCGGCATCTTAGGCGGGGGCCAGCTCGGGCGGATGACCGCCCTCGCCGCCGCCCGGCTCGGCTACCGCTGTCATGTTTTCGCTGACGAGCCCGACAGCCCGGCTGCGCACGTCTGCGGCGCGGCCAGCGTTGCCGAATTCGCCGATCAAGAGGCGCTCGAGCGGTTCGCCGGCGCCGTCGATATCATAACCTTCGAATTCGAAAACATTCCGGCGTGGGCGGTTCGACGCGTCGCGGCATTCAAACCGGTGCTGCCGCGGCCCGAAATTCTTGAAATCGCGCAAGACCGCTTGCGTGAGAAGGACTTCCTTCGCTCGATCGGCGTCGAGACCACCGCTTACCGCGAAATTTCTGACCCACCCGCCTTGCTCCGCGCAGTGCGCGATCTCGGATACCCCGCGGTGCTGAAGACGGTGCGTCTTGGCTATGACGGCAAGGGTCAGGTGACTTTGACCCCCGAGATCGAGGCCGAGGAAGCCTGGCGACGAATGGGCGGGGAGAGCGGCATCCTCGAACGCTTTGTCGATTTTGCCTGCGAGATCTCGGTCATCGTTGCGCGCGGCGCGAACGGCGCCTGGGCGACCTATCCACCCGTTGAAAACCAACATGTCAATCATGTCCTCGACACCACGATCGCGCCCGCGCCAATTCAGTCAGAGACCGCTATGCGCGCCGAGGCGATCGCGCGTCACGTCGCCGAAAAGCTCGATCTCGTCGGGGTTCTCGCGGTCGAGATGTTCGTCACGGAAAGCGGTGTAATCCTCGTCAACGAGATCGCTCCGCGTCCGCACAATTCGGGCCATTGGACGATCGACGCCTGCTTCACCAGCCAATTCGAGCAGCTCGTGCGGGCGATTTGCGGGCTCCCGCTCGGCTCGGTCGAGCGCCACTCCGATGCTGTGATGAAGAACCTGTTAGGCGGCGACGTCGCCAAATGGCGAGAGGCGCTGGACGATCCCTTGGCCAAACTGCATCTTTACGGCAAGACCGAAATCCAGCCCGGCCGCAAGATGGGCCACGTGACTCGTCTCATCCCGCACCGCTGATTTCCGTCTCGGAACGCCGGTCAGGCCGCGCGCGGTGCTGTTTTGTCAGTCAGCCAGGCACGCATCGCCGCCGATGTCGCGTCCCAGGCCTCGGTCAACCCATCGGCGGCATCTCGCGCGCGACGAACGTTTCCGGTATCGCAGTGCGCCTGCAGCTCTTCGGCGAGCCGGCTGAGCCATAATGCTCCGAAATTGCCGGCCGTCCCGAGCAGCGTGTGCGCTTCCCGGCCGGTCCCATCGAGGTCATGGCAGTCAAGGAGGCGGCGTATCTGATTGATGCGCTCCGCAGTGTTGGCGAGAAATACGTCGATAACCTCGCCCAAAGGCTCGCCTCCTGCCATGACCTCTGCGACCATCTCGAGGCGAGCAGGATCGATCGTGACCGGCGGCAGGCGACCGGCAGCAATCAGAGTTGGCTTCGCGCCTCGTCCACCGAGGAGCCCCGCGGCCACCTCGTTGAGCCGCGAGAAGAGTTCCCCATTGTCGATCGGCTTCGACAAATAGTCGTCCATCTCGGCCGCGAGATATTCTTCCTTGGCCCCCGTCATCGCGTGAGCGGTCAAGGCGATGATCGGCACCGCGTTCTTGGGCGGCGGCAGAGCGCGAATGCGTTTTGTCGCCTGCACCCCGTCGAGCACCGGCATTTGAACATCCATTAGCACGACATCGTAATCTGCATTGCGCACGGCCTCGAACGCCAGTTCCCCATTCTCGACGACATCGACTTGGTGCTCAGCCTTGCGAAGCAGCATTGTGACCAGCTGCTGGTTGATCTTGTTGTCTTCTGCGAGCAGGATTCGCAGAGACCGGACTGCCGATCGCGGAGGCGGCAGCGGCGCGCGGGGCGGTTCCGTGCGCCGCATTCTCGCAAAGCCGAGGAGCTGTGCAAAGGCATCAAGCAGCGACTGCTCGCGGACGGGTTTCGTCAACACCGCATCGATGATGCCGGAGGTGCCTTCCGCGAGGCCGTGCCGACCGGCCGACGAGGCGATCACGATCTTCGTCTCGGCGAGGCCCACCGTCGCGCGGATCCGCTGGGCCAGTGCTTCACCCGAAAGGCCCGGCATCATCTGGTCGATGATTACGAGGTCGAACGGTTTGCCTTGATGAAAGGCCCGCTCCAATTCGGCCATCGCGGCGAAACCGTCATCGACCGACATAGCCTCGATGCCAAAGCCGGCCAGCTGACGCGCCAGAATGCGCCGGTTCATCTGGACATCGTCGACGATCAGGACATCGAGACCCGCCAGTTTGCCGGGCAGTGCCCGGCGTTCGACAGTCGGGTTGATCGCCCGCTGCAGCGGCAGCTCAAACCAGAAGCGACTGCCGAAGCCGGGCGTGCTGTCGACGCCGATCTCGCCGCCCATTAGCTCGATCAACTGTTTGCAGATTGCCAAGCCGAGACCGCTTCCGCCAAAGCGGCGGGTAATCGAGGTATCGGCCTGACTGAATTTTTCAAATAGCCTGCCGCGGACCGCTTCCGACATTCCGATGCCGGTATCGACAATTTCAAAGCGCAGGCGGTGCAAATCTTGGGCGGGACCGGGGCACACCGCCACTTCGACCGAAACGCCGCCATGCTCGGTGAACTTGATGGCGTTGCCGACCAGGTTCAGCAGGATTTGCCGAAGCCGCGTCTCATCCCCGCGAAAGCCGCTCCTGGCAGCCGGATCGACGAAAACACCGAGGTCGATCCCCTTCTCGTGGGCTTTCGGCGCCAACAATCCAACGGCGGCTTCGACCGTGTCGAAAAGTTCGAAATCCATCATTTCGAGGTCGACCTTGCCGGCCTCGAGCTTCGAAATATCGAGAATGTCGTTGATCAGCGAGAGCAGCGACTCGGCGCTGTCACGCACTGCGACCGCACATTCCCGCTGCTCCGGTGTCAAATTGGTCTGCAGGAGCAACCCGTTCATCCCGATGACGCCGTTCATTGGTGTACGAATCTCGTGAGACATATTGGCGAGGAAATCCGATTTGGCGCGGCTCGCCCTTTCGGCGGCTTCGCGCGCCTGCTCGGCCTGCTGGCGCGCCGCGGCGATCTGCTCCTCGGCGGCCTTGCGCACGGTAATGTCGGTAAATGTCCTGACCGCTCCGCCTCCGGGCAATGGTACATTGTGGAATTCGATAAATCGTCCATTCGGCCGCCGGCGCTCGCGGACCCTTGGCTCTTCGAGAGCCCCGCCACTTCTGACGATCTCTTTCAGTGTCTCGTCATGCCCAAATTCCTGCTTTCGCCACTGCCACGCCAGGACATCGTCGAAATGCGGTTGAACCGCCATCAGCTCCGGCGGCAGATCCATGATTTCGATGGCACGGCGGTTACACAGCGGAACCATGCGGTCCGCGTCCACCACCATGATGCCCTGGTCCATGTTTTCGAGGGTCGTTTCGAGGAGCTGCGATTTCTCGGTTAGGCGGCGCTCGCTTTTGCGCAGTGCATCAGCGGTCTGCTGCAACTCCACGGTGTTGAGCTCGAGGCTCGCCCGATTATGCTCGAGCTCGCGAAATTGCGCACCAAGCTCTCGAAACAGGACAATGAAGCCGAGGACTGCGCACACCGCGCCGATTGCAATCAATCTCGATTGTCGACTCCAATTCGCGAGAGCAGCCGCCTCGGAGATCATCACATCGACAACCAGCGGATAGTCCGTCAGCGGACGCACCAATTCCACCCGCGTGATCCCGGTGGGATCCTCCTGAGAACGAAAAGTGCCACCGCTTCGGGCCAGCCGATACCATGGTGATGCGGCCGGCATCTTCTGTCCGACGATGTTCTTTTCGACACGGGGATAACGCGCGAAAATCGTGCCGTCCTGCCGTAGAACCGTGACCGTTCCCAGCTCCGGAAGGGTAATCGCCTTATAAAATTCTTCGAGATACTCGGTCCGGATCGTTGCGACGATAGCACCGAGAAACTCGCCGCCCGATCCGCTGATACGGCGGGCGACAATGATCGTCCACCCGCTGTTGGTGCGGTTCTTTACCGGCATCCCTAAGAAGCTGGTCGGCTCGTCGTGCAGCCGAAAATACGCAATAAAGTCACGGTCCGAGAAATCGGCGGCCGAAGCCGCCCAACGGCGTGATGCATTTATGAGCCTGCCGTCCGCGTCGATCAGGGCGAGGGCATCGGCTTGAGGTAAATTTTTCAGTCGATCGGCCAGAAACTGGTGCCACTTCCTGCCAGAGAGCAGCTGTTCAAATTGCGCAGTAGTCTCGATGCCGGAGCCGAGTACCCGGTCCTTGACCTGATCCAGTACGAGGTCGACTGCCTGCAAGGTGCGTGACGTCTGTTCGGCAAAGGCGACACCGAGATTTTCGATTTCCTCCGTGTAGGTTTTGATCGCCTCCTGCCGCAGGTCCCAAATAGTCAGACCGGCGGCGAGGATGGTCATGCAAACGACCGCCAGGCCAATCAAGTTGAGGCGGCGGTTGGATGGGGGATGCCGCCGCAAGCTCGCGAAAAACCTCATTACTAGAGCTCGTTCTGACGATGACGGCAGACCCGATATTTACGCCCGGCGTTAACTGCGCCTTGAGGTTAATTCGCCTCTGGTTAACAAGGGGTAACGACCAGATTCCCCCGCTCGGCGATTGCGCGCAGCGGCCTCCCTCACTCAGGCCGCTCCGGCCATTTCGAAGCTCGGGACACGAGCTGGCCTTGTTCAGCGGGCTAATTGCCGATCCTCGATCGGGACGATCATCTTGCCGATCGGCCACAGGGCAATGCCGGCGAGCTTCAGATGCGCCCAGGCGAAGGGCAATCCGATTATCGTGATCGCCAGAGCGAGCGTGATGATCAAGTGGGCGAGGGCGAGCCACCATCCGGCCAACACGAGCCAAATCAGATTGCCGATGGTGCCGAGCGGACTCGTTCCGATATCCTCCCGCCCGGTGTATTCGGCGCGGTTTACCGCCTCGTGCCCGAACGGCAGAAGAGCGTAGAGCGCGATGTTGAAGGCTGCCCGCGCCCAGGGTATTCCGACAATCGTAATCACCATGATGACAGCCGCCAGCAGCCATAACGCCGCCATCCAAACTCCGCCGGTGACGATCCACAGGATATTGAGCAGGAGCCGGAGGAGAGGCATTTGCTATTGCGGGTTTTCGAGGTCCTCGATCGCGGCTTTGAGAAACCGGGCCGCCTCACCGCCGGTGACGGCGCGGTGGTCGAAGGTCAGCGACAATGGCAGGATGCGGTGAGCGGCGAATTTCCCTTCCGCGACAACCGGCCGCTCTGTGATCCGGCCGGCGCCGAGGATCGCGACTTGCGGCGGGACAATGACGAGCGCTGCGAAACGCCCGGCGAACATTCCGAAATTCGACAGGGTGATGGTCTGGCCGCGCAATTCGGCGACGGGCACCTTGCGGGCGCGCACATCCTTCTTCATCGCCTCGATCCCGCGCCGCAAATCGGCGGCGTCGCGTTCGCTAATATTCCGGAGTACCGGTACAAAGAGCCCGTCCTCGGTATCGACCGCCAGGCCGAGATCGATCTGCTTCAGCAGGCGCCGCTCCATCGTGCGGCCGTCATACCAGGCGTTGAGCCCAGGGGAGGCGGCGCAGCCTGCCGCGATCGCGTGGATCAGCCGGATCGTGATGTCGGACTTCGACTCCCAGGCAGCGATATCGGCCTCGTCCGACACCGTAGCCGGCACGATTTCCGCGTGCGAGCGGGCCATGTTCACAGCCATCGCACGGCGCACCCCGGCAAGCGGCTCGACCGGCCCGGCCGCAGTCTGCGCGCGGGCGGCACGCTCGACATCGGCGCTGGTGACTGCGCCGCCGGGGCCGCTCGCCGCAACTGCGGCCAGATCCACCCCGAGCCGCTGCGCCAGCGCGCGGACGGCCGGCGCCGCCCTGACCGCCGGGGCTGGCGGCGCGGCCTGGGGAACCGGCTGCGCCGGGGCTGCAGCGAGCTCGCCGACGATCGTGCCGCTGTCGGTTCGCGGGCCCTCTTCAAACTCGACCAATGGCCCGCCGACCTTGACCCTCTCGCCCGGCTGGACACACAGCCGGGCGATCTTGCCGTCTTGCGGCGAGGGAACCTCGACCACCGCCTTCTCGGTCTCGACCGAGACGAGCGGCTGATCGGCGACGACATGGTCGCCCTCGCCGACATGCCAGGCGACCAGCTCGGCCTCCTGCAACCCCTCGCCCAGATCCGGCAGCACGAAGACGCTCATGACGCGAAAGCCTCGTGCGTCCTTCGAGACAGCGCTGCGCGCTTCCTCAGGATGACGTAGGTTGATGATTGCATTAAGAAATCGTCATCCTGAGGAACCCGCGCAGCGGGTGTCTCGAAGGGCGCACCGCGCTGGTCCGTGGCGATCATTGATACGCCAACACGCGGCGGGCGGCGGCGAGGATGCGCGCTTCGCTCGGCAGGTATTGCTGCTCGAGGCGCGGCAATGGCATCACCGTGTCCCAGCCGGCGACCCGCTCGATCGGTGCGAGCAGCGAGATCAGACCCCGCTCGGCGATCCGGGCGGCGACCTCGGCGCCGACGCCGCCGGTCAACGGCGCTTCGTGCACGATCACGCAGCGTCCGGTCTTGGCGACCGAGGCGAGCAGCCCGTCGCTATCGAGCGGCTTCAATGTCGCAACGTCGACGACCTCGGCGCTGACCCCGTCGGCCTCCAGCCGGTCGGCGGCGGCCAAGGTCTCCTTCGTCATGGCGCCCCAGGTGACGAGGGTGATGTCGGTCCCCTCGCGCAGCACGAAGCAATGGTCGAGCGGCAAGGCCGCGCCATCATCCTCGACCTCCTCGCGCGCGGCGCGGTAGAGCCGTGTAGGTTCGAGAAATACCACCGGGTCGGGATCGCGGATCGCGGCGAGCAACAGGCCATAGGCGCGGGCCGGCGAAGACGGGATCACGACCCGCAGACCGGGTATATGGACGAACATCGCCTCCGGGCTTTCGGAATGATGCTCGACGGCGCGGATCCCGGCGCCATAAGGCGAGCGCACGACCATTGGACTGCTGAGCCGGCCGCGCGTGCGGGTGCGCAGCCGCGAGGCATGGTTCACCAGCTGGTCGATCGTCGGGTAGATGAACCCGGTGAATTGGATTTCCGACACCGGGCGGAAACCCTGTGCGGCAAGCCCGACTGACATCCCGGCGATGAGGCCTTCAGCGAGCGGCGTGTCGATGACGCGATCCGTCCCGAAACGGTCGAGCAGCCCCTCGGTCGCGCGAAAGACGCCACCTTCGGCGCCGACATCCTCACCGAGGACCAAGACCGACGAGTCCTCGTCCATCGCGCGCGCGAGCGCCAGGTTGACCGCCTGAACGAGTGTGATCTCAGCCATTCCAGTCTCACTTCCCCGCTAGGTCGAGGGCCGCCTGCCGCTGGTCCGCGAGATCCTTCGGCAATTCCCGGTAAGTGAAGTCGAAAATTGTCTCGACTCCTTGTGGCAGGGTCGCGAGATAGGTTTCCGCCGCGCGCTCGATGGTCAAGGTGATCTCGGCCAGCAGCTGTTCCTCATCCGCTTTGCCCCACATCCCGTTCGCGACGAGGTGGTTGCGCAACCGGGCGATCGGCTCTTCCGCCCAACGCGCGCTGACCTCGGAACCGCTGCGGTAGCGACTGGCGTCATCGGCGGTCGTGTGGTCGCCGAGCCGGTAGGTCAATGCTTCGATCAGATGCGGGCCGCCGCCGGCGCGGGCCTTGGCGAGCGCCCGCGTCATCGCTTCGCGAACCGCGATGACGTCGTTGCCGTCGACCTGCTCGCCCTCGATGCCGGCGGCGATCGCCTTCTGTGCCAGGGTCTCGGCTGCGGTCTGATGGGCCAGCGGCACCGAGATCGCCCAGCGGTTGTTGTTGATCACGAACACGACCGGCAATTGCCAGACGCCGGCGGCATTGAGCGCCTCGGCGACATCGCCTTTCGATGTGGCGCCGTCGCCGAACACACAGACCGCCACCCGCTTCTCATGCCGCAATTTGAAGGCCAAGGCGACGCCGACCGCGTGCGGCGCGTGAGTCCCAACCGGCACGCAGACCGGGAAATCCTCGCGAGCCTCGGCAAAATCGCTGCCCCGCTCGTCGCCGCCCCAGAACAGCAGCAGCTCGGCCGGGCTGACGCCGCGCCACAATTGCGCGCCGTGCTCTCGGAAGCTCGGCAGCAATACATCCTCGGCTCGCATCGCGCTCGCGACCCCGACGGGCACGGCTTCCTGGCCCAGAGCCGAGGCGAAAGTGCCGAGGCGTCCGGTGCGCTGCAGTGCCACCGCCTTGGCGTCGAAGCGCCGCGCCAGCACCATCGCACGGTAGAGCGCGACCAGCTCGGCACGGTCACGGGCAAAATCGGGCAACGGGCGCACCGCATTGCCTTTGGGGTCGAGAAAGCGGCTGTAGCGGATCTCGAACCGCGCGACCGCAGGCGGTAGCGGCGCCCGCCGCGGTTCGGTAATCGCGGGGAGTACCTCAGTGGTTTCGAACGGCGGCATTGCACACCCTATGGTTCAATCGCGCCTCTTTGAGGCAGCGCTTTCCGATATGTGGTAACGCTTTCCAGCGGGTGATAGCTCCCACCGGTTGCGATCCGGTTACCTGACAGGAGGCGGTTATGCGGGGCGAAGAGTACGCCTACATCATCGTCGGCGCCGGTTCGGCCGGCTGCACTTTGGCCAATCGCCTGAGCGAGGATAAAGACGCTCGCGTGCTAGTGTTGGAAGCGGGCGGCTGGGATCGCGATCCGTGGATCCACATCCCGCTCGCCTGGGCCCGCATGTTGCACCAGCGCAAGCACGATTGGGGATATTTCGCCGAGCCCGAGGGGACGATGGACGGGCGCCGCGTCGAGTGCGCTCGCGGAAAGGTCATTGGCGGCTCCTCCTCGATCAATGCGATGGCCTATGTCCGCGGCCACCGCGGCGATTACGACCGATGGGCGGCGGCGGGGCTGACGGCGTGGTCCTACGCTCACGTGCTGCCCTATTTTCGACGCCAGGAATCCTGGGAAGGCGGCGCCAGCACCTATCGCGGCGGCGACGGGCCGTTGACGACGCGGGCGACGCGCTACCGCGATCCGCTCGTCGAGGCCTATCTGGCGGCTGCCGAAGAGGCCGGCCACCCGATGACCGAGGACTATAACGGGGCGCAGCAGGAGGGGTTTGGGCGCTCGCAGCAGACGATCCGAGACGGGCGCCGGTGCAGCGCCGCAGTCGCTTATTTGCGGCCGGCGCTGGCTCGGAGAAATCTCGAGGTCGAGACAAACGCGCTGGCGACCAAAATTCTTTTCGAAGGCCATCGCGCCGTCGGGGTAGAATTTTTAAAGGGGAATGAGCCCCGTGTAGCCCGGGCCGACCGGGAAGTCATCCTCGCCGGGGGTGTGATCAACTCGCCGCAGCTCCTGATGCTCTCAGGAGTCGGCGACCCCGAGACATTGGGGGCATATGAAATCCCGGTAAATGTCCCGCTTCCCGGCGTCGGCCAGAACCTGCAGGACCACGTGTCGGTGACAGTCGCCTATGGCCGCAAGGAGCCCGGTCCTCTGCATGCGAAGATGCGCGCCGACCGCATCGCAGTGGAGCTCGGCCGTGCTTATCTTCGCGGCGAAGGGATCGCGGCGGATTGGCCGGGCGGGGTCATGGCGTTCCTGAAGAGCACTCCCGAATTGAATCTTCCCGACATCCAGCTCTTGTTTGCTGCCGCGCCGATGATGGCGCACGCTTATTTCGCGCCTTTTGTGCGGCCCTATGCCGATAGTTTCGGCTGTCGGGCGGTGCTGTTGCACCCGGAAAGCCGCGGCCGGATCGAGCTCGCCTCGCCCGACCTGCGTGTCCCAGTCCGCATCCGCCAGAATTTTCTTGCGGCCGAAAAGGACTGGGCCACGTTGCGCGCCGGCGTGCGTCTCGTGCGCGAGATCGGCAGACAGACGCCACTCGCCTCGTTCACGACCGGGGAAATCTCACCGGGCCCGGATTGCCGGTCCGATGCGGGCATCGACGCGCATATTCGCGCAACCGCGATCACCGTGCACCACCCGCTCGGGACCTGCAAGATGGCGCGGCCGAGCGACCCCGCCTCGGTCGTCGATCCCGAGCTCAAGGTGCTCGGCGTCGACGGCCTGCGCGTCGTTGACGCCTCGGTAATGCCGGACCTGGTCGGCGGCAACATCAACGCCGCCGTGATCATGATCGCCGAAAAAGCCGCCGACCTGATCCGCGGCCGGCCGCTACTCGCCCCGGTTAACGTTTAAGGTTCACCGGGTTATCGCTCCTATGTCGTCATTCTCGAAGGCGCTGTAATCAACCTGAAGTCGTCGGCGTCAGGACCGTGTCTCGGTCCACCTCTCGGGGGTCGGCCCATAGGGCCGCGTGATGATCTCCAGCAGATGGCCGTCGGGGTCGTCGAAATAGAAGCCGCGACCGCCGTAGAGGCGGTTGATCTGACCGCGCCCGTCACGATTGAAATCCGCATAAAATGCAACTCCCGCCGCCTTGATACGGGAGAGCGCCGCGTCGAACTCGCCCTCGCTGACGAGAAAGGCGTAGTGCTGCCGGCGGAAGTCGGTGGCATCGGCGTAGTCGAGCGTTACGCCGTTGCTCGTGCGGACCGGGATGAAATGCGACCACTCCGGCCCTGCCTCCAATCCGAGTATGTCGGCGAGGAACCTGGCGGATGCCCGCTTATCCCTGGCCGGAATGATCGTGTGGTTGAGCTCGACAGCCATTTCCTCCTCCCTCTTGGTCCCGTCAAAGATGATCGCGCGCGGTGGCCGCGGCAAGCTGAGCCGTCGGCGCCCCGTGGACATTTGGCGTCACCGGCGTGAGATTTTTCTGAAACCATTCCCGTCGCCGACGATTGAATTACCTGACAGATCATCTGCTTACCCCGAGGCGAACTCTTGCCGCACATCAGCGCCGATTCCCCCGACCTGCCGGCCCCCGACACAAAGCGCTGGGTTGCGCGCCGCAAGGCGGCGATTGTCAACGCCGTGCGCAACGGCGAGATGAACATCGAGGATGCCTGCCGCTATTACATGCTGTCGACCGAAGAATTCGCCGCCTGGGAGCGTGCGATCGAGGCTCATGGCGTCGCTGGCTTGCGCGTCACCCGGCTGCAGGTCTACCGCGATGCGCCTCCCACCCGGCTAGCCAGGCCGCGCTAACCGGTTCGAATCGCGCGAAGCCCTCAGCCCTGGCTGGCGCGCCAACGTCGGCTCGCCCAGAGGTTCGACATAGGCGTTCGAGTCGCCGTCGGGGACCAGGCGTCGCGCGATCCTTCCCGTCCCTGCTGCGCGGCCGCCTCCCTGTCCCCCAAGCGCGCGAATAGGTGCAAAGCCCTCGGGGCACGATGATTAATTTGGCTCTAGGCGCTTTAGCTTTCGCGAATTTTCACCACCACTTTGATCGCGTCCTCGATCCGCTCGCGGGCGTATTTGATGGCGGTGGGCACGTCGCTGAGCGGGAAAGTATGGGTGTGGATCATTTTGGCGTCGAAGCGCTTTTGCGCCATCAGCGCGGCGGCGCGGTGGGTTGCGCTGTTGCCTTCGCCGCGGATGCCGAAAACATAAATATTGTTGCGCACGAGGTAGGCGAGATCGACCGGAACCGGTTCCGCCGGGAAGGCGGCGAGGCAAATCCGCCCGCCTCGGTTGACCATTCTTGCCGCCTCGTTGAGAGCGTTCGGCGCGCCCGAGCATTCGAGGACGTATTGCACGCCGTTGCCGCCGGTGATCCGCTGGACAGCCTCGACCGGATCCTCGCTGTTGACATTAACGACCTCGTCCGCACCGAGGCGCCCGCCCATTTCGAGCCGCCGCTGGCGGGTGCCGGTCAGGATCACCGGTTGCGCGCCCAGCGCCTTGGCGACGCCGACCCCCATCAGGCCGATCGGACCCGGACCGGTAACCACGACCGCCTCCCCGGCGATGATTCCGCCCATCACGTCGAGGCCGTACATGGCGGTGCCGGACGTGACGATCAAAGTCGCCTCTTCATCGCTCATGTCGTCGGGGACATGAACCATCGTGTTGATGTTGTTGACCGCATATTCGGCGAAGCCGCCATCGGTGCTGAAGCCGTTGGCGCGGTGCCCCTTCTCGCGGTACCCGTAATTGAGGCACGAGGTATACATGCCTTCGCGGCAACGCTGGCAACGGCCGCACCCGGCATGGACCTCGACGGCGATGCGGTCGCCGATCTGGAATTCGTCGACCGTGGGGCCCAGCCGCACGACCGTGCCCATATATTCATGGCCCGGCGTGAAGCCGCGATTGAAGGGCAGCCCGCCATCGACCATCGCCGGCAGCCCGTGCTTGATGATCTCGATGTCAGTGGCGCAGACCGCGATCGCGTCGACCCGCACGAGAACCTCGGCGGCGCCCGGCTCCGGCACCGGCTTGTCGACCAGGGCCAGCTCCTCCGGGTTGCCGAGCACCCAGGCTTTCATTGTCCTTGGGATCGGGTACTCGTTGATGCGGTCCTGCTCGATAGAAATCATCGGGCGGGTACACCTGAATTCAAGACCGCCTGATCCAACAACTGCTGGTCGGGCTTTAATCGCAGGGCCAACCCGGCGCCAATCAGCAACAGCGCCATAGATCCGAGGAATGGCAAGGTCCAGCTGCCGGTCAGGTCGATTGCGTAGCCGAACACAAAGGGCGATATGATCCCGGCCATGCCAAAGCCGAAATTCATGATGCCGCTAGCCGAGCCGGCATAGCGGGGGGCGATGTCCATTGGTACCGCCCAAATCGGGGCCACGACCAACTCGACGCAGAAGAACGCCAATGACAGGCACAGCGCAACCACAGTCAGCTCGTGCACCAAGATCACCGGGATCAGGAAAAGGAAGCCGCCGAAGAGGCCTCCCGCGATGACCCGGCAACGCGCCCGCCGTAAATTGCCGGTGCGCTTCAGGATGCGGTCGCTGACGATGCCGCCGAGGGTATCGCCGACCACCCCGGACAAAAAAACGCCGGCCGAAAACAGCGCCGAATTCTTGAGGTTGAGATGGAAATTCTGAAAGAAGAAAGACGGGATCCAGCTGAGGAACAGCCACAACGTCCAGCCGTAGCAGAAGTCCACCGCGGTCACCGGCAGAACCCGCCGCGCGAGGCTGAGCCAGGGAACCCTGGGGCGCGCGACAGTCGGCATTCGCCCGGTGTCCAGCCGCTCGAGCTCGGCCGCGGTCACGCGGCGATGCTCGCGCGGATCGTCGCGGAAAAACCAGACCCAGACCGCCATCCAGACAAGGCTGGCGACGCCGAGCACGACAAAAGAGCCGCGCCAGGACAAAAGCACGATGAGCCAAGCAATCAGCGGCGGGGTTAGTGCATTACCCATTCGGGAGAATGAATGGGTAATGCCCTGTGCGAAGCCCCACTGAGTGGGCGACATCCACGCTGCCATTGCACGCGTCGCCGTCGGAAACGCCGCTCCCTCGCCGAAACCGAGGGCGAGCCGAACGAGGACGAGCGCAAGAAGGCCGCCGACGGCTCCGGTCAACATCGTCGAGACGCAGACGACGAGGCCCGAGACACCGAGCGTCAGACGCGGACCGAATTTATCGCCGAGCCAGCCGCCGATCAGCTGAAAGACCGCATAAGGATAGGCAAAGGCGGAAAACGCGAAACCGAGCGCGGTGTTGCTGAGCCCGAGATCTTTCTGGATCAGCGGCGCCGCCGTCGAGATATTTACCCGGTCGATATAAAAGATGAAATACATCAGGCACAACAGGAACAGCACTTGATTGGGAACACTGTTCCAGGACGAGCGTGTCAGTGCAGGCGCTGCGATCGGCATCGCGCCGTCTGCGGGGTCGCGGGTGCTCATTTCAGGCAACCGGCCGGGTTTTGCCTTTGATCTGGGTACGGTGCATGACACGCCGCGCGGCGGGGTCGAAGGGATCGCGGCGGTGCATCGTGCAGCGGTTGTCCCACAGAACGAGGTCGCCGACACGCCAATCATTGTACCAGGTGAGCTCGTCGCGGGTTGCGTAGGCCCAAATCTCGTCGAGCAGCGCTTCGGAATCGGCGAGCGATAGGCCCTCGATATAGGCATTGCGGCGGCGGCCGAGATAGAGGCACTTGCGACCCGTCTCGGGATGTGTCCAGACGAGCGGGTGGATGGTCCCCGGAGCCTCGCGAGGATCGTCGGTCGGTGTCACGCCGGCCCGGACGTAGCCCCCGCTGTTGTAGGTTCCGTCATGTTTGACCCTGAGCCCGGCAACGCGCTCTTTTAATGTCAAGGGCAACGCTTGATAGGCATCGTACATATTGAGAAAACCCGTCTTGCCGCCCTCGGGCGGCACCTCGAGAGCGTAGAGCATGCTCGCCTTGGGCGGATCCTCTTGATATGACATGTCGGTGTGCCATACGAGTTCGCCGGCGCCGAGGCTGCCGATCGGGGCACCCTTCTCGATCACGTTCGAGACAATGTAGATCTCGGGATAACCCTCGACAAACCGCCGGCCGGTCTCCTGTACCGGTGCCAGATCCAGCTCGCCAAGACGGCGGCTGAAGGCGATCAACTGATCGTCGCTCAGATTTTGACCACGAAACAGGAGCACGAGGTGATCCAGCCAAGCGTCATGGATCGCGCTGAAGGTGTGGTCGTCGACCTCGCGAAGATCGACGCCGATCACCTCGGCGCCCAGAGCATTGCCGGTCGCAACGGCGCAAACACGCATTTGGCTCATTGTGCACCTCCACTCACTCCGAAATCCTCAGCGATCCAGCCAGACGTCGGCCAGATCCTGGCCGATGTATTGACTGGGAGTCATGTTCCAGCCTTTGACATTGGCCGTCGTGGGCACGATACGGTTATACCAGAGGATCGGCACCGTGTACGCCTGGGTCAGTGCGTGGTGTTCGAATTCGCGGACGATACGCGCGCGCTCGCGCTGATCGGCGGTTACTGCCTGGCCGATGTAGAGCGCGTCGAGATAGCGGTCCGTGGCCGAAGAATAGTTCGCGGGAGACAGGTCACGCGACACATACTTGGTTAATTGCAATGTCGGGTCATCGAAATAGTCGCCGATGAAATCGATCGCGGCATCGAAATCGCCTTTCTCGAGAGTCGTCGTCCAGTCTTTCAAGTTGAGTTTCTTTTGATCGACAGTGAGGCCGATGGCACGCCATGCTTCAGCAACATAATCGCCCCCGGGGATCCACGGCATCGGCAGATCGCGATTGGTTAGTTTTACGGTCAGCCCCGACAGGCCGGCTTCGGCCAGGAGCCGTTTGGCTTCGGCACGCGACGCCGCGATGTCGCGGGAGAAGCCCGGGACTTTAGCCAGTTCCGCTTCTGGGGTGGCCATTGCGAAACCGGGCCGCAGCAAGCCGCCGACGAATTTGAGGACCGTCGACTGTGCCAGCGCTTCGGCACCCCCCCACCGATCGATCGCTAGCGACAGCGCCCGCCGGACTCGGGCGTCGTCATAGGGCGGGTGCTTGACATTGAACACGACCAACAAGTTAAGCAATGTCGGACTTTCGTAGATCGCGAGCTTGTCGCCGAGCGACTCGACGAGGTCATCGCGTTCATTGGGGGTGATAAAACGAAATTCAGCCATGATGCGGCCGTCCTTGAAGCCTTGGATCATCTTGGCCCCGGTCGTAAAATCCGCGCGATAGCCGTCCAGATACGGCCTGCCCGGCCGGAAATAGCGGTCAAACCTCCGCCCCGTCCAGTGGTCGCCCTTTACGTGCTCGACAAAGGCGAAGGCGCCAGTCCCGAGAACATGGCTCACCGGGTAGAGCGGATCCTCTTTGAGCTTTGCCGCGCTGTAGATGCAGTTCCACTCCGAGGCGAAGTTCTGCAGCATTGCAGCCTCCGGCCATTTCAGGTGGAACACGACAGTCAGCGGATCGGGTATATCAATCGCGCCGATCGCGGAATAATTGACCCGCCGCACCGAATTCACCCCGGGAGACGGCCGCGCGATACGCTCCCAGCTCGCCTTGACGTCTTCCGAGGTCAGCCGAGACCCGTCGTGGAACAGCACGTTGGGACGGAGCTTGAAGGTATAGGTGAGCTTGTCCGGCGATACAGTCCACGACTCTGCGAGGTCTCCCTCGACTTGTGGGTAATTGGCGGTGTCGAACTTCAGAAGAGTCGAGTAGTGGGGCGCGATTGGGTGCAGAACGGCGAAAGATACGTTGGCATGACAGTCGTAGTTCGGCGGCTCCGCGTCCACGGCGAATTCGAGGGTGCCGCCGCGCTTCGGGGCAGAGTCGGCAAGAGCTTTCCCGCCAGGTGCGCCCGACACACTCGCCACAATTGCAGCCGCGAGGACAGCCGCATAGCGCAACGTCGGTTGGAAGTGCTGTGCCATCGGTGGAATAGAGATCGAGAGTTGGAGCCGAGCAGCCCTTACCGCGGCTGCCCCTTTGCCCAGGACTCGAATTGCCCGAACAGCTCGTTTTTTTGCTCCGGGCTCAGCGGCGCGCCGCCGGAGGCTTGTTGCCGCTCGTCGATGAAGCGCGAGAATATCGCGCGGAGATCCTGCAGGTTAGGCGCGGCTGCCACTTGCGTATTCCTTTGCAGCCACTGCTCCGCAGGCGGGAAGCGCCGCCAGCCGGGGAGTTCTGCTGTGATGCTCACTTCATGCCACTTCGGGTGGTGCCCCGGATCGAGTAGCGACTGAAAGCCGGTGAAGAACGCTTCGACAAAATTGACCAGATTGCGATAACGCTCGGTCCCTTGCTGGAGGTTAGCGGCGACGAGCACGGCACCGACCGCGACGGTGTCGACTGGTTGGTCTTGCGGCACCACACCCGGATAGTCCGCGGCAGTGAGCCGGGTCGGGACATAGCTCGCAGTCACGGCAGGGTTGAGGGGAATGGCGAGGAAGTGAAGTCCGTCAGCCGCATTCAGGTTATGGAAGATCGGCGCCGGTTTACCGGCGACGAACGCCATGGCGGCGATTTCGCCGCGATGCAGCTTGTCGAGCGCCACCTCCTGATCATCGTTTGTCATCGCGGCCGGGATGTTCAGAAGTTCGAAGAGCCGCGCCGCCGTAATCGCCGTCCCGGCACCGCGCAGATCGACGTTGACCTTCTGATTTGCCAGGTCCGCAACCGATTTGATGTCTTGCCGCGCGAGAAGATGGAACTCCTCATTGTAGAGCTTGGTGATATAGGTAGCCCAGGATTCGATGCCGGGAAACAGGTTTTGCTGCCGCGCATAATCGAGCACATCGATCTGGAGGATCGCCATGTCGATGCCGCGGAGCAGCTTGAGATCGGTGATATTCTGCAGGGCGCCCTTGCCGATGACCGGCAAAACCCGCCGCGTCGCCCCATCGTCGATCACATTTGCGAGATCTTCGGCAATCCGCACCGATATTCCGGCGGCCCGCGCCGTCTCGAGTTCGACGACACCTCGGTTCACCACACCGATTTCGGGAGGCGGCGCTGCGGTCTTCGAGAGCGCCAGCCGAGCGATCGGCAGAACCAGGATGCAAACGATTGCTGCCGTAATGATCCGATGGTTCATTGGAAGCTCTTTCCCCTGCTTGTCTCGAGGCTCAGCCGACGTTTGGCGTCGGCCACGCCGAGGTCGCGAGCACGACTGTACCACGACCGGGCCTCAGCCGGATTGGCTTGCAGCTTGCCAAGGCCGAGCCGGCCGAGAAATTCCGGATCGAAGGTCGCTCCAAGGCGCAGTGCTGCCCGCCCGTCACCGGCACCGGCCGCGCGCTCGTAAAACAGGCGTGCCGAAGCAACGTCGCCGTTGCGCAGAAGAGCGTCGCCATGGTCCCGCAACTCGGTCATTTCAGTGTTGGAGAGCCCAGGGGCCGCAGCGAAAGCGATCGCGGCAGGTGAATCCGGCACCGGGACGGGGGCGTTTCCAGGCGCCGCGGACGCGTCGCTCGGCGCCTTTGAGACCAAGACACCATCCAAGTGAGGCATGTCGTCCTTGCCGTCCATCGCGGGCGTCTCGGAAGGGGCCGGCAACGCGGCGGAGCTCTGTGCAGCTTCCTTGTTTTCAGGCGCTGCCACTCGAGCCAAAAATGTTCGCTGCTCATCGTTGCGGGGGCGAGGCGGCAGGGGCGTAACCTCCGAGCCAGCCTGCTGGGCCAAGCCGGAAATCGTCCCGCGGTCGGCTGGCACCAGCAGCGAAAACCCGGTGCCGAAGAAGACCACGACAATTCCAGCGGCGATCAGCCCGACGGAGCCTAAATATAGTAAGTGACCGATCGAAAGCGGTGTCTCCGCCGAGATGCGAGGCGAGGGTTCGCCGGAGGCGTTCGCAACCGCGACCGGAATTTGTGGAACCCGATCTGCCTGAGCCGTGGGATCGGAAGTGCTTGGAACAACTCGTGGCGCGCGCTGCCGCCTTGCGCGGTTCAGCCGCGGCGCTGCCTCGCGCGACTGGGCAAGAATACTTAACATGCAAGAATACTTAACATATTGCGCGACGACCTCTCACTACACGCCGGGTTTCGCCCTTTGGTTGCGAGGTTTGGTAGAACCAACAAACAAGACGTAAGCGGCGGAATTCATCTCCGATACCTTACCACAATATACGAACGAAGCGAAAATCGCGCCAATATTTCGACGCGTCGGCCAGCCGATCGATGCCGCGGGTAGAACTCTGTTAACAATTGTTAACAGCCAGCGTCGAACGAGCGCAGGATTTGACCTTAGCGCAGGTGACAGGCAACCATGTGGCCGGGGCTGACTTCGCGTAGCGCCGGAATGTCGATCCGGCATCGCGCCTCGGCATAAGGGCAGCGCGTGTGGAAGGTGCAACCCGGAGGAGGATTGATCGGGCTCGGGACATCGCCCTGCAGCAGCTGCTTCTTGCGCTTCAGTTGCGGGTTGGGGATCGGCACCGCCGCCAGCAAGGCCTCGGTGTAGGGGTGCAGCGGGTTGGTGAAGAGTGTTTGTTTGTCCGTGTATTCGACGATCTTGCCGAGATACATGACCGCGATACGATGGCTGATGTGCTCGACGACGGCGAGATCGTGCGCGATGAACAGGTAAGAGAGGTTCTTTTCGCGCTGCAGATCCATCATCAGATTGATGACCTGTGCCTGGATCGATACGTCGAGCGCCGAGACCGGCTCGTCGCCGATGATCAGCTTGGGGTTCAAGGCGAGCGCCCGGGCGATGCAGATGCGCTGCCGCTGGCCGCCGGAGAACTCGTGCGGAAAGCTGCGCATCTGCAACCGCCGCAACCCGACCTGGTCGAACAAGGCCGCGACGCGCTCCTCTTTCTCCTTGCCATAGGCGATGCCGTGGACCTGCAGCGGCTCGCCGACGATATCGCCGGCCGACATGCGCGGGTTGAGGGACGAAAACGGGTCCTGGAAAATAATTTGCATTTGCCGGCGATGGGGCCGCAGCGCCGCCTTACCCAACCGCGTGATGTCGTGACCGTTGAGCCGGATCGTGCCGCTGGTCGGCTCGACCAGGCGCAATACGGTGCGCGCTACCGTCGACTTGCCGCAGCCGCTCTCACCGACGAGGCCGAGGGTTTCGCCTTCGCCGACCGAGAAGCTGACGCCATCGACCGCATAGACGTGCCCGGCGGTCCGCCGCAGCAGCCCTTTCTTGACCGGGAAGTGCTTTTTCAGCCCGTCGACCACGATGATCGGCGCGCGGCTCACCACCGATCCTCGCGCGGCGACAACCTCTTGCACCGCCATGCTAGACCCCGCCTCCATAGAGGCGTTCCGAATGCCAGCAAGCCGCCCAATGCCCCGGCCTCTTTTGCTCATAGGGCGGAAACTGCGCGCGGCATTGGTCATCCGCGAATGCGCAGCGCGGCGCAAAAGTGCAGCCGGGCGGGAGATTGTTCAGCGCCGGCACCATGCCAGGGATTTCCTTCAGCCGCTGAACCGAATTGGCGGTTCTTCCGCCCATGATCTCCAAGCGCGGGATCGATGCCAGAAGTCCATGGGTATAGGGGTGGAGCGGTTGCCCAAACAGCGCGTCGACTTCAGCCTCTTCGACCTTTTTGCCAGCGTACATGACGATGACGCGTTGCGCCGTCTCGGCGACGACACCCAGATTGTGCGTGATCAGGATGATCGCGGTGCCGAGCTCCTTCTGCAATTCCAGGATCAAATCCAAGATCTGCGCCTGGATCGTCACGTCCAAGGCGGTTGTCGGCTCGTCGGCGATCAGCACCCGCGGGTTGCAGGCCAGCGCCATCGCGATCATCGCCCGCTGCCGCATGCCGCCGGACAGCTGGTGCGGATATTCGCGGGCCCGCTGCGCCGGCTCGGGTATCTTGACCAGCCGCAGCATCTCCACCGCCTTCTTGCTGGCAGCGCGCTTCGAGAGATCCTGATGCAGCCGCAGCGCCTCGGCGATCTGGTGGCCGATCGTCAGCACCGGATTTAGCGAGGTCATCGGCTCCTGAAAGATCATCGAGATCTCGTTGCCGCGGATGTCCCGCATCTCGGATTCTTCGAGTTGAACGAGGTCCTTTCCCTCGAGGGTGATCGTGCCGCCGACAATCTTTCCAGGTGGATTGGGGACCAGGCGCATGATCGACAGCGCCGTCATCGACTTGCCGCAGCCCGACTCGCCAACGACCGCCAACGTCTCGCCCCGCCGCAGCGAAAACGAGACGTCGTCGACCGCCTTGACGATCCCCGAGCGGGTGAAGAGATAGGTCCGCAAGCCCCTGATATCGATGACCGCCCCGGTGTTTTCGCCGGCCTTCGTGGCCGCGTAGGCCGAAGCCGGTTTGCGGTCGGTCGTCAGCTGCTCGATGGGCATCCGGGGCCATCCGCCTAGGGTGATAAGTTGATAGAGATGAGAGGTTAGATTAGCTGCGTTGCCGCGGGTCGAGAATGTCGCGCAATGCATCGCCGAGTAGATTGGTGCCGAACACCACAAAACTGATCGCGAGACCGGGGAAGATGACCAACCAGGGTGCGGTTCGGACATATTCGGCGGCCGATTCCGAGAGCATTCGGCCCCATGAGGGATGCGGCTCGGGAATGCCGAGGCCGAGAAACGAGAGGGTTGCCTCGGTCAGGATCGTCGAACCGAACTGGGCGGTGGCGAGGACAATGAGCGGCGCCAATGTGTTGGGCAGCACGTGCCGCAGGGCGATGCGGAACTCGCTCATGCCGATCGCCTTCGCCAACTCGACAAAAGGCTGCTCCCGCAATGACAGCGTGCTGGCGCGCACGACCCGCGCCGAATAGGGGATCAGCGGGATAGAAATCGCGATAATCGTGTTGTGGAGCGACGGGCCGAGCGAGGCCGCCATCAACAGCGCCATAACAAGCAGCGGCAACGATTGCAGGATGTCGATGAGGCGCTGGGCGGCGAGGTCGATCCAGCCGCCGAGATAGCCGGAGAGCAGGCCGATTAGCACGCCGATGCTGACCCCCAGGCTCATCGAACCGCACCCGACTGCCAACGAGATGCGCGCGCCGTAGACGATCCGGCTATAAACGTCCCGTCCCATGAAATCGCAGCCCAGCCAATGTGCCGCACTCGGCCGCGCCAACGAAAGCGCCGAATTTGTCGACAGCGGGTCGTAAACTGTGATCAACGGCGCGAAGAAGGCGGCGAACAGGAACAACCCCATGATCATCGCTCCCGCCGCACCCAACGGGTAGCGCCGGGCAAAAAAGCGGACGGCGCTCCACCTGCTGTCGACATTGGCCCCGGCCTTGGATAGCTCGGCGCGGTATTCAATGCTGCTCACGGTATTCCTCCCGTTGAGAGAACTGCGCGTTTAGCCCGAGTATTTGATCCGCGGGTCCAACGCCGCGTAGAGCATGTCCACGGTAAAGTTAACGAAGACGACGATGATCGCGATGTACATCACCAGGTTCTGCACGATCGGATAATCACGCCACCGGATCGCCTCGACGAGAAACCGCGCCACCCCGGGAATGTTGAAAACCGTCTCTGTAACGATCAAGCCGCCCATCAGAAAGGCGGCCTCGATGCCGATCACGGTGACGACCGGCAGAACCGCGTTCTTCAGCGCATGATGGTAGTTGACAACGTTCTCGGATGCTCCTTTAGACCGAGCGGTGCGGATATAGTCCTGCCGCAGCACCTCCAGCATCGACGAGCGGGTGAGCCGCGTCATCAGCGCCGAGCTGCGAAAGCCGACGACCGCCGCCGGAATGCTGTACATCCCGAGCGCCGCCAAAAAGGATTGCGGCGCGTCGGTGTAGATCGGGATCGTGCCGAAATAGCTGACGAAAAACATCAGCACCAGCAATCCGAGCCAGAATGCCGGCATCGACAGACCGGAGAGGCTGACCACGCGCAGGAAGTAATCGAGACGGGTATTCTGCTTGACGGCACTGATGACCCCGAGCGGAACACCGATGAGCACCGCAAATGACAAGGCAAGGCCGCCGACCTTGGCGGTGATCGGGATGCGCGGCAGGATCTCGCGAATAGCCGGCCGATCCGACACGTAGGAATAACCGAGGTCGCCCTGCAACAGCCCGCCAATCCACTGCGCATACTGCACTGGTATCGGCTTATCGAGGCCCAGATCCTTCATGATCTGAGTCTTTTCGGCGGGATCGACGAAGCCCGCCGCGTCGAACAGAATGTCGGCGATGTTGCCCGGCGCAAGGCGCAGCATCAGGAAGATGATCACCGATATCCCGAACAACGTCAGGAGCATCAGGCCGAAACGCCGCACCAGATAGGATCCCACTACTCTCCTCCCTGACCTGCGGAGGGGGTGGTCCGCAAGGTGACGTCTCAGACGATAGCACGCCTCGCTCGGTGCCGTCGATCGCGTCTGTGTGATGTTGAGCGTTACTTGTCGAGCCAGATATCCTCGAACCGGTTGCCGTTAAAGATGCTGTTGACCATCAGGATGAGCCCCTTCAGCTGGGGCTGCCAGCAGGTCCCGCCTCGGTTGTGATAGACGATCGGGCGCGCAACATCCTCCTGCAGCTGCTTGTCGATGTCCCAAACCAGCGCCTTGCGCTTTTGCTGATCGGCCTCGGCGGATTGGCGGTCGAACCGCTTCTGCAGCTCGGGATTACAGTAACCGGTATAGTTTCGCTCGGAGCCGCAAGAGTAGTTCTCGTAGAATTGCTGGTCGGGGTCGTCGACCCCGCTGCCCGTCACATTGAGCCCGATCTGATAGTCTTTGCGAGCTATTTTGGGAAACCAGTTCGCCGTCTCCACCGTATCGAGTTCGCCGTCGATATAAATCGCCTTCAGTTGGTCGATCAGGATTACCGCCGGATCGCGATACACTGCGATGTTGCGGGTCGCGATCTTGATGTTGAGCCGTTTATCGGGTCCATAGCCGAGTTTTTCCATGAGGTTTCGCGCTTCGGCCCGGTTCTTTTCGACATCGGGATCGTAACCGACCACGGTTTTGAGGAAATCCGGCGGCATCCCCCATACCCCGGCGGGGGGCGGCAGCATTGCGCCGCCGATGTCGCCCTGCCCCTCGAGCAGAATATCGACAAAGCTCTTGCGGTCGAGGGCGAGCACCAGTGCCCGGCGGATATCCGGGTTGTCAAAGGGCGGCTTGTCGCGATTGACGATCAGATTGATGCTGACGTTGGTCGGGCGCACCTCGCAGATTGCCTCGGGCGCTTGGCTCTTGACCTCCTTGAGCAATGGTATCGTCACCTCATCAGGAAACGTCAGGTCGAACTTGCCGGCTTCGAAGGCCAGCAGCGCCGTCGAGCGGTTCGGGATGATCGTGTATTCGATCCCGTCGAGATAAGGGCGCCCCTTCTTCCAGTATTCGGGGTTGCGCGTGACGGTGATCCGCTCGTTGGGTTTGAATTCGGTGAATTTGAAGGGCCCGGTGCCAATCGGATGACTGCGCATGTCGCGCGGTGACACGTGGCAGGGATAGACCGGCGAGTAGCCGGAAGCGAGCAACGCGATAAGCGATGGCTGCGGCCGCTTCAAATGAAATACCGCTTCACCCTCGCCATTGGCGCTCACCTCCTCGACATTTTGGTACCAAGTCTTGCGCGGATTGGTGCGTAACTTGTCTTGGCTCCTGCCGAGCAGAAGGTCCCAGGTGCAAACCACATCCTTCGCTGAGAAGGCCTTGCCGTCATGCCATTTGACGCCTTCGCGCAATTTGAAGGTCAGCTGGGTTCCGTCTTCACTGAAATCCCAACTCGTCGCGAGATCGGGCACGATCGACTGAAGGCTGTTCTGCTTCACGTTCTGATCGTAGACGACAAGGTTGTTGAACACCCCCATCATCGGCAACACGGTCGAGATCGTCGCCTCCTCGAGAATCGACATGCTCGCCGGGCTGTCGCGATGATAGACCTTCAGGATACCGCCTTGTTTTTGCGCCAGCGCCGGGTAGGAAAAGCCCAGGCCGACCAGCACAGCGCTGACGATCACCGCGGCCGGAAAATGACGGATCACCGGTCTAGCCATACGTCTTCCATGCGTAATCCGTTGTAGATGCTGTTCACCATCGGGGTATACCCCTTGACGTATGGATGCCAGCAAGTGCCGGAACGGTTGTGCCAAAGGATCGGTCTGGCTGCCTCCTCCGCCAGCTTGCGCTCGATCGCCCACACCAAATCCTTGCGCTTGACCGGGTCGAACTCCATAGATTGCCGGTCGACCATCTTGTCGAGCTCCGGGCTGCAGTAGCGGTCGTAATTGCCCTCGGCGCCGCAAGTAAAGTTTTCGTAAAGCGTCTGGTCCGGGTCGTCGAGCCCATTCCCGGTAAGGTTCAGCGCGATCGTGTAGTCGCCGCGCATGACCCTCGGGAGCCATTGCGCCGTGTCGATCGGGTCGAGCTCACCGTCGATGTAGATCTCCTTCAACTGGTCGATCAGAATGACCGCCGGATCGCGGTAGGGCGGAATATTGCGCGTCGAGACCGTGATTTTCAGCCGTTTGTCCGGCCCGTAGCCCAGCTTTTGCATGATGCTGCGGGCCTCGGCACGGTTCTTGGGCACGTCGGGATTGTAGCCGGGCAGAGTCTTCAGCATGTCCGCGGGCATGCCCCATACCCCCTCCGGCGGCGGCAGCATGGCGCCCCCGAAATCGCCCTTGCCTTCGGTCAACGTATCGACAAAGGCCTTCCGGTCCACCGTCAGCGCCACCGCCCGGCGCAGCTCAGGCTTATCGAAAGGCGCCGCCTCGCGGTTCATCATCACGTTGCGATTGACGTTCGACGGCACCAGCGCGCAGGTGGCTTCCGGATCCTGCCGCTTGGCATCCTTCAACAGCGGCACCTGCAGAAAGAATGGCGAGGTCATGTCGACCTTGCCGGCAACGAAGGCCAGGATGCCGGTCGACGGGTTTCTTATGATCGTATACTCGATGCCGTCGAGATAGGGCCGGCTCGGCTTCCAGTAATCCGGGTTTCTGGTGACCCGGATGGCCTCGTTGGGCTTGAACTCGACAAATTTGAAAGGGCCGGTGCCGATCGGATGCGAGCGCATATCGCGCGGCGATACGTGGCACGGGTAGATCGGCGTAAACCCGGATGCGAGCAGTGCGATGAACGAGGGTTGCGGCCGTTTCAGCCGAAAGGTGACCTCGTTGTCGCCGTTCGGGACGACCTCTTCGAGATTGCGGTACCACGCTTTGCGCGGGTTGATGCGCAGCTTCTCAGTCGACTTGCCGGTCAGCAGATCCCAGGTGCACACGACGTCCTTCGCTGTGAAGGGTTTGCCGTCGTGCCACTTCACCCCTTGGCGAAGCCGGAACGTCAGCTGCGTCTTGTCCTCGTCCCACGACCAGTCGGTCGCGAGATCGGGCACGATCGACGGGAACCCGCTTTGTGGCACGTCCTGCTTGTACATGACGAGGTTGTTGAAGACGCCCATCATCGGGCCCTCGGCTGCGATCGTCGCCTCCTCGTGGATCGACATGCTCGCCGGGCTGTCGAAGAAATAGACCTTGAGGACGCCCCCCATCTTCTGAGCGAAAGCCGCGTCGCCTGCGCACAGCGCGCCGAGCAACACACCGGCCGCCGCCAGCGCGCGCAGATTTCCTTCCATCTCCCTGTTCCTCCACAAGGCTCAGCGCGCCGGCCTCTTCCGGACGACGGCAGCCGGTGTTCAGCTTAGCACGTCTCTGCTCTGAGCCGACGAGATCAGAGCGCGTGAAGGAAGCGGAAATGCAAGTTGATCCGCGAATTTGCCCGTGCCGTCCCGGCGGAAGGCCGGTGCCCATGGCTGGGATGGATCCCGGCCTTCGGGAAGACAGGGAACCATGACCGCCGCCTGAGCCCCAGATATCCCCTGTGACTTTATTTGTGAGAAGCTGCGCTAGCGGAACCGAGACGGCCAGAGGCTCGCTACTCCATGAACCACCCGTGGCTGACCACCAATGACTGGCCGGTCAGTGCGTTGGTCTTGAAGCCGGCAAAAAACAGGACCGCCTCGGCGACGTCCTCGGTGGTGGTGAACTCGCCGTCCACCGTGTCCTTCAGCATCACGTGCTTGATGACGTCCGCTTCGCTGATGCCGAGCTCCTTGGCCTGCTCGGGGATCTGCTTGTCGACCAAAGGTGTGCGCACAAAGCCCGGACAGACCACATTGGCGCGCACATTGTACTGCGCGCCTTCCTTGGCGACGACCCGACACAACCCCAGCAGCCCGTGTTTGGCGGTGACGTAGGGCGCCTTCAGAACCGAGGCCTCCTTGGAGTGCACCGAGCCCGTGTAGACGATGCTGCCGGATTTCGCGGCGTACATGTGCTTCAGGCAAGCCTTGGTGGTCAGAAAGGCGCCGTCGAGATGGATCGCCAATAGCCTTTTCCAGTCGGCGAACGGAAAGTCGACGACCGGCTTGACGATCTGGATTCCGGCGTTGCTGACCAGCACGTCGATGCGGCCGTATTTCGCCATCGTATCGGCGACGCCCTTTTCGACGGCGGCTTCGTCGGCCACGTTCACACCGACGGCGAACGCGTCGGAGCCCTTGGCCTTGATCTCCCGCGCAGTCGCATCGGCGGCGTCGAGATTGAGATCTGCGATGACCGGCGTGCCGCCCTGCGCCGCGAAGCGCAATGCGATCTCCTTGCCGATGCCGCTCGCCGCACCGGTGATGATCGCGACCTTTCCATTGAATCGGGACATTTCAGACCTCTTTCAAATAATCGAACACGACTTCGCCTAGGCCCAGCGTGAGGTCGGTGACGTAGTGGGTGGCCGAAACCATCTCGTGCACCGGCAATCGCGCCACGTCGCACAGCGCGTGCTCGAAAAGCTGGATCGCGGCCGGGCCGGCCCACGCCCCCTTTACGGTGACGTCCTCCATGTAATAGCGCACCAGCTCGCAGACCCGCGGCGTGCAGTCGACATGCGGGATGATCTTGATCATGAAGTTCGGCCGCGCCAGCGCCTTCACCAGCGGCCCGGGATCGATCTCGCGATGCTTGAAGCCCATCGTCGCGGAGACGCACAACACCGAGCCGTAATGCAAGGTGCAGACGACAACGTCGCCTTCGTGCGCTACCTTCGGGCTAGCCAGCTTCTTGGGAAAACCCCAGATCTCCCGGCCACCGGCGATCGGCGCGTTGTCGTCGAGGTACATGGCGTGCACATAGCCGCCTTCCTGCACATTGCCGTCATTGGTCTTGAACCGCACCGGGATCACTTGGCCGGTTTCGGTGTAATCGCCAAAGCCCGTGGAATCCGGCATGCGAATGAATTCGTAGGCGACCGTGTCGCCGGTCACCTCCAACGGCTCCGGCACCACCTCACGCAGCCTGTTCGGGTCGGTGCGGTAGGTGATGACGACGAACTCGCGGTGGTAGAATTTGTAGGGGCCCGGCGGATAAGCCGGGTCGTTGAGGGGCATCGCGAAAGCGTTGCGGCGAACCTCGGCGAGCTTCATCGGTCAGATCTCCTCAATGACGAATTGATTGCGGCAATCTACTCGCGCCCGTCAAATGCGAGATCGAAGGTGAAGACCCCGTCCGAGCCGATCGGGCGCTGCAGCACCTCGGGATGGCGCAGCGTGCGCACGGCGTCGTTGTAGCCCGATCTCCAATGCTCTTCCATGGTCCGCCGAGAGAAATCGTAATCCTTGGCGTTGCCCTCGTAGTCCTTGGCGCGGTAGATCAGCTGGATGAGGTTGTAGAATTTCTCGTCCGCCTCTGCCGCGAGGACGGCTGCTTCGGGCGTCTGCAACAGATCGGGGGGCATTTTGGCGAGAAGCTTGGCGGTAGCGCGGCGCAGCAGCTGCTTTCTCTTGAACTGGTCGGTGGCCATCCGGGTGCGGCTCGAATAACGGATCTCCTTCTGGCGCGTCTCTGCTTCGAGCAGATTGCGCGGGAACTCGCCGCGGCTGCTCCACAGATCGACCTGAAAGGCGAGCGTGTTCTGCCCCGGCTGGCTGTCTAGCACCCACTGCAATGGCGTATTGGAGACCAGGCCGCCGTCCCAATAATATTCGCCTTCGATCTCAGTGGCCGGAAAGCCGGGCGGCAGCGAACCGCTGGCGATCACGTGTTCCGGATGGATCTGGTAAGCGGCGTTGTCGAAATAAACAAAATTGCCGGTGCGAACATTGACCGCGCCGACGCTGAACCGCATTGCGCCGGCATTGATCAAGTCAAAATCCACCAGGCGTTCGAGCGTAGCTCGCAGAGGGGTGACATCGTAATAGCTGATCGCCTCCAGTGTGCCGTTCGGCTGTAAATAGGGCGGCGGCACGCGCGGTTTGAAGAAATCGGGGGCACCACCCAACAGCGCGCCCAATGAGCGCGCTTGATTGACCACGCCGTGCGCAAACTCGCCCTTCAGCTGAAGCCACTCCATATCCGGCATACCGAACGGCGGCGTAGTGATGGCTTCCCAGAACTCGCGCAATCTCTCGACACGCTTGTCCGGTGAGTTGCCGGCTATCAAGGCCGAGTTGATGGCGCCGATCGAAATGCCGGCAACCCAATCGGGATGCAGATTGGCCTCTGCCAGAGCCTGATAGACGCCGGCCTGATAGGAGCCGAGCGCCCCGCCACCTTGCAGCAGCAAGGCAATGCGCTCGAATGGCGGGCGCTCGGCTACGATATGACTTTTTCGCTGCGAACGCCGGTTTCCAGACATACGAAGCGCCTCCAGCATGGCGTACGCGAGGCGAACGCCAGAACTGCGCTGGTGATGCGCTTCCTCCCTGGTGATTATTCGAAACGGCCGTCAAACGGCACGCTACGCCTGATCGAGGTCGTCTCGGGCGGACTACATTTACGTGCTGTGGCGACCCGGTCAATCCGCTCGGTCGCGATCATTTGCCGCTGCCGCTATCGCCTTCGGAAATAGAGTGCCCGCATGCTGTCGCGCGGGCCGCAAAGTACCGAGGCGAGATAGGCGAGGCCGGCGACCAGCACAATCGACGGCCCGGAGGGGAGATCGAGGTGATATGACAACACGAGCCCGAAGAACCCCGAGGCAAAGGCCAAGGCGCTGCTCGCGACGCTCAACGTCCACAGCTCACGTACCCAGAAACGGGCCGCCGCGGCGGGCAGCATCATCAGCCCGACCGCCATCAGGGTACCGAGCGCCTGAAACCCGGCGACGAGATTCAAGACGACGAGCGCGAGAAAACCCGTATGCACGAGTCCGCCGCGGCCGCCAACCGCACGCAGGAAGCCGGGATCGAAGCATTCTACAACGAGTGGGCGGTAAATCACCGCCAGCGAGAGAAGGCTCACGCTGGCAACGGCACCGACCAGAACGAGTGCGGCGTCGTCGATAGCGAGGATCGAGCCGAACAGCAGGTGCAGGAGGTCGACATTGCTGCCATGAATCGATACCAGCAATACGCCAAGAGCCAACGAGATCAGGTAGAACGCGGCAAAGCTCGCATCTTCGCGCAGCGGCGTCAGCCGGGTCACCAGCCCGGACAGCAGCGCGACCACGAGGCCCGCGCCCACCCCGCCGAGGCTCATCGCCGGCAGCGACAGGCCGCCGAGAATAAAGCCGAGCGCCGCGCCCGGCAGAACCGCATGGGACAGCGCGTCGCCCATCAGGCTCATGCGGCGGATCACCAGAAAGGTGCCGATCGGCCCGCAGCCGAGGGCGAGTGCGAGGCAGCCGACGAGCGCGCGCCGCATGAACCCGAACTCGGCAAACGGGCCGAACGCCAGATCGTAGAATGTCACAGGATGACCATTTGTGCCGCTGACACTCCCATTGCGCAGGTCCCTGCTTTTCTCCGCTTTGCCGTCACCCGTCTCTTCCCCGCGAGCGGGGGAGGGTTAGTGAGGGGGCCGGGAGAGGTTCCGGGTAACCGGCCAGACCGCCCCGCCACGGCCCCGGAACCGGACGCTGATTTCGCTTTCGCCCGACCAGCTCTCGGACATGTGGCGCGCCCGCCGCAAATTTTGCGGTATCAAGACTTCCCGCGTCGGTCCCCAAGCGACCGGCTCGCGGGCGAGCAGCAGGGTATCCGGGAAGTAGGCGCGAGCTTGATCGAGGTCGTGCAGTACGGCGGCTACGGTTCTCCCTTCTCGGTGCCAGTTCACGATCAAGCGTAGGAGATCCTCGCTGGTTCGCCAATCGACTGCTGCCAGGGGCTCATCCAGCAAAATCAGCTCGGCATCTTGCACGATCAATCGAGCGAAAAGGACACGCTGGAACTGACCGGCGGACAGGGACTCTATGGGTCGCCGCGCGAACCCCGCGAGGCCGACCGAATCGAGAGCTCGTTGCGCTTCCTCGCGCTGCTCCCGGTTCACCGGACCCGCCCATCCGATCCGGCGCCAATGGCCGAGCAGCACGGTTTGGATCACCGAAATCGGAACGCGCCTTTCGATTTCAGCGTGCTGAGCGAGATAGGCGATGCCGCTGCCCCCAAAACCGGTGTGCTGGATCAGGCCGTCGGCCGGCCGCAGCAAGCCGGCCATCCCTTTCATCAGGGTGCTCTTCCCCGCTCCATTGGGACCGGCGATGGCAGTCAGCGAACCGCGGGAGAATTCACCGGTCAGATGATGGATCGCCGGCCGGCCGTCATAAGCCAAGGTGACATTCTGGAGCATGATCGCGCTACTAGGCGAGCCGCTCATGACAGCGCCCAGTAGATCGCGAGCCAGAGCAGGGCCGCTGCGATCGCGGCCCTCGCGAGCCGCTCGGTTACGCTCTGTTCGAGCAGGTCACGCTCCAGCAAATTGCGGACACGGCCGAGCACGACCGGCTCCAACGCATTCAACGCTGTACCGAGCGGCAGGCGGGGCACAATCCACGCGCCTCGACGATTTGCCGCTCGACCGCAAAACCTCTGCCCTCCCCCAGGCGGCGCAGGCTCTGCACGATCTCGTCGTCGCGGAGCTCTTCGGTGGCGCCGCAATCGTCGCAGATCACGAACTGGCTTTCGTGCGGATGTTCGACATCGCAACAGGCGATGAACGCGCTCGAAGTCTCGACTTTGTGGATCAGCTTGTGCGCGAGCAAGAATTCGAGCGCCCGGTAGACGGTGGGCGGCCCCAGCTTGCCGCGCCCGCGCCGCAACTCGGCGAGCAGCGCATAAGCGCCCGTCGGCTGATCCGATGAGAGGACCAACTCGAGGACATGCCGGCGGACCGGCGTCAGCCGCGCTCCGCGCATCTTGCAGATCAGTTGCGCGCGCGACAGCGCGCTTTCGATTTGCCGAGGTGTCACAGCAGCCCTCCAGCAGCAATGCAGGTCGATCGAATTGTTATAGCATAACGAACCAGAAAGCCCGAGCTTCTCGGCGATGTCACGAGGCCGCGTGCGTCAGTAGTCCTCGAAGCTGGCCGAAGCCGACGCCGTTACGCTTGCCAACACCGGTGCCCCGCTCTAACAGTGCCGCGAAAGCCATGCGAATAGACCCGGCGATCGTTGGAATGGGGGGACGTTCGGCGGCCCTCGTTTGGCGCCTGGCGCGCGATTTCATGCGTCCGCACATGCGGCGCATCCTGTTTGCGTTTTTGCTGATGGGGCTGGCGGCCGGCAGCACCGCCGGGCGCGCTTGGCTGATGGAGCCGGTGCTCGACCGCATCTTTGTCGCGCGCGAGGGGTCGCTGCTGCTGCTGATCGCCGGCGGCGCGCTCGCCCTTGCCCTCGTCAAGGGGATCGCCGATTACGGCGAGGCCGTGCTGATGACCCGGGTCGGCCAGCGCGTCATCGCCGATGTGCAGATCGCGCTCTTTGCGCGGCTGATGCGCGCCGATCTCGCCTATTTTCACGCTCATCCGAGCGGCACCCTGATATCCCGTTTCACCAGCGACGCGGCGCTGCTGCGCAACGCCGCGGCGAATGTTCTGGCGGGCATCGGCAAGGACGCGGTGACGGTCGTTTTCCTGGTCGGCGTGATGTTCTATCAGGACTGGCTTCTCGCCCTCATTTCGTTTTTCGTCTTCCCACTGGCGATCCGCCCGATCGTCGCGATCGGCCGGCGCATTCGCCGGGTGACCGCCAATGCCCAAGCCGAGATCGGCCAGTTCACCACCTTGTTGAGTCAAACCTTCCAGGGCGCCCGGCACGTCAAAGCGTATGGTATGGAAGGGTACGAGGAGCGCCGCGCCGCCGGGCTGATCGAGCGCCTTTTCGCGCTGATCGATCGCGGCACGCGGACGCGCTCGCGGGCCTCGCCGATGATGGAGGCCCTCGGTGGGACAGCGATCGCCGTCGTCATTCTGTACGGCGGTCACCAGGTCATCAGCGGCGCCCGCACGCCCGGCGCCCTGTTCTCGTTCATCACGGCGCTGCTGCTCGCCTACCAACCGCTGAAGAGCCTCGCCAATCTGAATGCTTCGCTGCAGGAGGGTCTCGCCGCCGCCCAGCGGATCTTCGAAGTGCTCGACGTCGAGCCCACGATCCGCGAAATGCCCGGCGCTCCGTCATTGCGCATTGCCGGCGGGGAAATCCGCTTCGAGAGCGTCGGCTTCGGCTACGTCCCCCGAACACCCGTCATCGACAGCCTGTCGCTGACGATCCCGGCCGGTCATACCGTGGCGCTGGTCGGCCCGTCGGGCGCTGGGAAATCGACGATCCTCAACTTGATCCCCCGCTTCTACGACATCGAGCGGGGAAGCATTACGATCGACAGGCAGGATCTGCGGCGAGTGACCATAGCGTCGCTGCGCGGCGCCATCGCGCTCGTCGCTCAGGAGGTCAGCCTGTTCGACGATACGGTGCGCGCCAACATCGCCTACGGCCGCTTCGGCGCGTCCGCGGCCGAAATCGAAGAAGCGGCGCGGGCCGCTGCCGCGGACGCCTTCATCCGCGAGCTGCCGCAGGGCTACGATACCATGGTCGGCGAGCACGGCGTCCGGCTCTCCGGGGGCCAGCGTCAGCGAATTGCCATTGCCCGCGCGATGCTGAAAAACGCGCCGATCCTGCTGCTCGACGAAGCTACTTCGGCTCTCGACAGCGAATCGGAGCGGCACGTGCAGCGCGCACTGAACACGTTGATTCGCGGACGCACTACCCTCGTAATCGCGCATCGGCTGTCGACCGTCCAGGGGGCAGACCTGATCTGCGTCATCGATCGCGGGCAGATTGTCGAGACCGGCCGCCATCCGGAGCTGCTGGCCCGGGGCGGACTTTATGCCCGCCTCTATGCGATGCAGTTTGCCGAGCAGCACGCGGCGGTGTAGAGCGCGTGCCTAGACCGACCCGACCGGTGACCTTGCGGCGTCTTCTGCGCAATGCGCGGCTGCGGCACGTCGCGTGCTGGTTCATCCAGTGGTATATCCGCTTCATCTATGTGACCACGAGCTGGACGGTCGAAGGTGCCGAATGGCCGCACCGTTTGCGCGCCCAAGGGAAGCCTTTCATCCTTGCCTTCTGGCACGGACGCCTGCTGATGATCCCGATGGCTTGGCAGCGGCTGGCGCCAATGCACATGCTGATATCGGCCCATCCGGACGGGCAGATCATTGCCGATGCCGTGACCTATTTCGGTGTTGATTCGGTTGCAGGTTCGACCAGCCGCGGGGGCTCTGCAGCATTGCGGGCGATGCTGAGGCGGCTCAAAGCGGGGGATTGCGTCGGGATCACACCGGACGGCCCGCGCGGCCCGGCGATGACGGCGAGCACCGGGATCGTCAATGTCGCCCGGCTCGCCCGGGTACCGATCCTGCCGATCACCTACGCGACCAGCCGGCGCAGAGTGCTTGCCACTTGGGACCGCTTTCATCTCCCGTGGCCGTTCGGCCGCGGCACCTATTTCTGGGGTGAGCCGATCACGATTGGTGAGGAGCTGGACGAAGCAGGGATCGAGAGCGCCCGCCGCCTCGTCGAAAGCAGGATGGTCGAAATGGTTCACGAGGCCGAGCGTCTTGTCGGCCATAGTGTGCCGGCGCCGGCTGCCGGTGACGCGGCCCGGCCGCTGCGGCGCGTTGCCGGCGGCTGATGCTTCCTCGGCTTTATAGCGCCTTGACGTGGCCGCTGACGCCCGTGGCGATGGCCTACCTGGCGCAGCGGCGTAAGCGAGGCAAGGAACATCCGGAGCGCTTTCGCGAGCGCCGGGGCACCGCAAGCGCGACCCGCCCGCAGGGTCCGCTGGTCTGGATACATGCCGCCAGTGTCGGCGAGGCGACCTCGGTTCTGGGGCTCATCGAACAGCTGCTGTCGACCCGGCCGAGCCTGGAAGTACTGATCACGACCGGGACAGTCACCTCGGCACGATTGTTGGAGACCCGGTTGCCGCCGCGCGCGCGTCACCAATTTGTTCCGGCCGACCTACCGGGCTGGACCGCGCGGTTTCTCGATCATTGGCAGCCCGATCTGGGGATCTGGGTGGAATCCGAACTGTGGCCCAATCTGGTGTTTGCGGCCCACACGAGGGACATCCCGATGGTGCTGGTCAATGGCCGGCTCTCGACGCGATCCTATGGAGGCTGGCGTCATTGGCCGGGGTTGATCAGGCACGTGCTGAGCGCATTCGGACTGTGCCTCGCCCAGGACGAGGTTCAGGCCGAACGCTTCCGGTCGCTGGGCGCCCCACGTGTGGACTGCGTGGGCGATCTCAAATCGGCGGCTCCCGATTTGCCGTGCGACGGATCGGAGCTGGTCCGCCTGCGCCTTCTGACGGGCTCGCGTCCGCTGTGGCTCGCGGCCAGCACCCATGCCGGCGAGGAGGAAATCGCCGCGCGTGTTCATCGCGGTCTCGCAGCCGAGCATCCTGATCTGCTGACGATCATCGCTCCCCGTCATCCGGCGCGCAGCGAAGCGATCTGCGCAATGCTGACTGCACAAGGGCTGCGAGTGGCCCGGCGGGGACGCGGCGAACTGCTCACGCGCGAGACCCAAGTCTATCTGGCGGACACGCTCGGCGAGCTCGGGCTGTTTTACCGCCTGGCCGGAATCGCGTTCGTCGGCGGCTCGCTGGTCGCCAAGGGTGGGCACAACCCATTCGAGGCTGCCCGGCTCGATTGCGCCGTGCTGCACGGCCCTGATATGAGCAATTGTGCGGCGATGACAGACCTGCTTGCCGCGGCGGGCGCTGCCGAAACCGTGCAGGACGATGCGGAGCTTGCGCAAGCAGTGTCCGCGCTCCTTTCCAATCCCCGACGGCGCGCCGAGCGCGCCGCCGCTGCTGCCCGCGCCGCAGCGGCCGCTCTCGGCATTCTCGAAGAGGTGTCGGCGCGGCTCGCGCCTTGGCTCGACCAGCTCGCGCCGGTTCGGGATTTGGCCCGGCGGGATTTGGCCCCGCGCGGTTTGGCGCCGCCGCGCCCGCTGCGGGTGTGATGCGCCGAACCCCAGCCTTCTGGGCGAGGCCTCCGGGGCTTCTCTCCGACCTACTATGGCCCGCGGGTGCCGGCTGGGATGCCGCGGGACGGTTGCGGCGAGTGCTTGCCCGGCCTCATTGCGCAGCCGTCCCGGTGATTTGCGTCGGCAATTTGGTCGCCGGCGGCGCCGGCAAGACACCGGTCGCACTGGCGCTGGCCTCGCGCCTCGCCAAATATGGCGCCGCAGTGCACATCGTGACCCGGGGTTACGGCGGCCGGCTCGGCGGACCAGTGCAGGTCGACCTGGCCCGCCACGATTTCACAGCAGTCGGCGACGAGGCGCTGCTGCTCGCCGCGCGCGCGCCGTGCTGGGTGGCGCGCGACCGCGCGGACGGTGTCCGCGCCGCTGTCGCTGCGGGGGCGGCGGTGGTCATTCTCGATGACGGCTATCAGAACCCGACGATCAGCAAGACCATGTCGCTCCTTGTCGTCGATGAGGCCTACGGTTTCGGCAATGGAAGGGTGATCCCGGCCGGTCCGTTGCGCGAAGGCCTCGCGCGCGGGCTCGCCCGCGCCGACGTGGTTGTATTGCTCGGCTCCGAGGCTTCGCCTCGCGATTCGCAAATGCCTGGAATCAAAGCCACTATGCCGGTCGTACCTGCGGCCCTGCGGCCGGTCGGCGGGGAACGGTTCGCCGGAGAACGCCTGCTGGCTTTCGCCGGGATCGGCCGCCCGGAAAAGTTTTTTGCGACGATGCGGGGCTTGAAGTCCGAGCTGGTGGAAACTCGGTCCTTTCCGGACCATCACCCGTTTCGCGCCGGCGAAATCGATGCCCTGCGCCGTGCCGCCGAGCGGACGCGGGCCCGCCTGATCACCACGGCAAAGGACATCGTCCGAGTGCCGGCAGAACAGCGAGACGCCATCGAGGTTCTCGAGGTTGAAATCTCGTGGCGTGATCCCGACGCGCTCAAGGAGTTGCTGATCCGTCGCGGCTGCCTGGGAGACCATTAGGTTTGTCTGCTCCCGGTATGACGTACGCGCGCACACGGACCAGTGGCGGAAGCGCTGCCTGCCGGGACGAGCCGATCAGTCTTGTTCACCGGCTCCAGGGTTGGGGGGCGGCGCTGTGCTTTGGCGCGTTTGGGGTGCTGCCGATCGATTGGGCGTCAGCCGTCGGCGGCGCAATCGCACGCCTGATCGGCCCGCGGCTCGGCGTTTCCAAACGCGCCCGGCTCAACATCCGGCAGGCACTGCCGGAACTCGCAGAACGCGAAATCGCGAGCATCATAGCGCAGATGTGGGACAATCTCGGCCGTGTCGCGGCCGAGTATCCGCATCTGCGTCAGATCCGCGTCTTCGAGCCCCGCGGACGCGTCGAGACTCACGGCTTGGAGCACATCGATCGGGCAGTCGCGACGGGGCGCCGCATGATCATCTTCTCGGGGCATATCGCCAATTGGGAGATCGCGATGCTCGCTGCGGTCCAGTACGGGGTCGAGGTCGCGCAGATCTACCGCGCCGCCAACAATCCGCTGGTGGACCGCATGATCACCCGGTTTCGGGGCATTGGCGGCGAGCTGATCCCTAAAGGCACCGTAGCCGCCCGGCGGGCTATTGCTGTGCTGCGGCGCGGTGCGCATCTGACAATGCTCGCTGACCAGAAGATGAATGACGGCATCCCTGTGCCGTTCTTCGGACGCCCGGCAATGACCTCATCCGCGCTCGCCTCGCTCGCGCTGCGCTTTGACTGCGACGTGCTTCCCGCGCGCGTCGAGCGGCTCGGCGGAGCGCACTTCCGGCTCACCGTCTTTCCGCCGTTGCCGCTGCCGCGCAGCGGCGATCATCACGCCGATGTCGCCGCCCTGATGGCGCGGGTCAATCAGACTCTAGAAGGTTGGATCCGGGACCGCCCCGAAGAGTGGTTCTGGGTGCACCGGCGTTGGCCGGATTAGGGAGTTACCCGCCGCTCCTCGACCACGATGGTGTCCCTGATTTTCTCGTACTCGTACATCCAGCGAGTCAGCAACCCGGCAATTACTGCGCCGATGATCGGCGCCACCCAGAAGAGCCAGAGCTGGCCGATATACTCGCCCCCCGCAAACAACGCCGGCCCGGTGCTGCGCGCCGGGTTGACCGAGGTGTTGGTGACCGGGATGGACACGAGATGGATCAAGGTCAGCGCGAGGCCGATCGGAATTCCGGCGAAGCCGGTGGCCGCGCCTTTCGACGTGGTGCCGATAATGATGAAGAGGAAGAAGAACGTCATCACCACTTCGTCGACGAAGCAGCTGCCCAAAGCGTATTTGCCGGGGCTGAGATTGCCATAGCCGTTAGCGGCAAAACCGCCGGCCACCCATTCGGGCTTGCCCGAGGCGATCGCCCACAAGACTGCCGCGGCGAGTATGGCCGCAATCACCTGCGCGACGATGTAGGGGATGACGTGCTTGTTGGCGCAACGCCCGGCGGTCCACAAGCCGATAGTGACCGCCGGGTTGAAATGTCCGCCGGAGATGTGGCCGACGGCATAGGCCATCGTCAGCACCGTCAGTCCGAATGCGAACGCGACACCGAGAAAACCGATCCCGAGGTTCGGAAAACCCGCGGCCAGGACCGCGGCGCCGCAACCGCCCAATACCAGCCAGAACGTGCCAAAGAACTCGGCGACAACGCGTCGCGACATGTCGTTGTCCATTGCTCCCTCCCACGTTAACTATTTGTACCCTAACGGTTGAAAGCGCCGCCAACAAGGGCAGCCCAATGAATAGACATCGGACCTCGCTGGACGATGACCTCAGTCATCGTCTCTCGATCCGGGCCAGCAAATCCGGCTTTCGAGGCGGCGATCGATCCAGGCGACGACCAAAGTCACATAGAGCGGCAATGAAAGACGAGAAAGGCGATCGAATAGAGGAGGGTTTGGTTGCGAATCTCGGTGATCGGCTTCTCGATCTCGTCGAGCGGCACCATGATCGCGAGGAGTTGGTCCCGTCCGTAGCGTGGCGGGATATCGAGCACGCGCCCGACCCAGGTCCGGCCGGCGACATCGTAGAAGCGGGTCAGCACAAGCGGCGCACGACGGATTAGGCTGCGATGATCATACGGGTGTCATCCAAGAGGCGCTACTGGCCGATAGCGTCGGCGCTTTTTCTCAAGCTGGGATTTGGATCACACCGCCTTCGCCCATCGTGCGCTTAGCTTCGCCGCTGCAGCACTTCCGACGCAGCCGAAGATCGTTCATCGGCGACTGTGGAACCGAGCAGAGCGGATCAGGAAGCCTTCGCGAGTGACCTGGCCGAAGTTTGTTCGGCCTCGATCACTTCTCCCAAAGTCCGGTGGTCCGGGAAGGTCCAGTTCTCGCCGGGCAGAACGTCCCGAGCCCGAGTTGCGGACTCCGGGAATAATTCCGGGCGGGCCTGCTTCCACTTGGCTAAGGCGACACTTTTGGCGATCAGCCGGTCTTTGACGTAATCGACGAGCTTCTGTGACGCCGTGTTCGGTAATCTGCGTCGCACAGGCGCAAGGAGTTCGATCAGTAACCAAAGCTCCCACGCGATGTCCTCAAGTGATTCTAGAGGTACCGGTAGAGATTTCGGTTCTTGGGGCCCCGGATGTTGGGGCTCCACTTTGCGCCTTACTGAAGTTTTCATAATTGCCGTTAATATTTGCTAATGAACTGAACGGACTATACCATCACCTGCGTCCTGCAAACGTGGCGGATCACGTCCATTACGCGTCAGGGTGGATAAAATTTGTCTGAAAGGCCCCGAAGACCTAAAAGCTGGGTGCAGCGCAATACGGATAACTTTGCCGATCGCCCATGGTTCGCCGCGCTGCGGGCGCGATGAGCGTGTCAGAACAAGCTGCCCTGCCCCGGATGGACGCCCGTGCGCCGGGGCCGGGGTCGCGGCCTGCTGCCGGCGACCACGCCGACCCGGCCGTCGTGAAATTCGAGATCGAGCGGATCACCGGCGCTGATCTCTGCCGCTTCGGTCAGCACCCGCGCGACACCGTTGCGGACCACGACGTAGCCGCGCGCGAGCAGGCTTTCGTGACGTTCCGAGTGGGTGGCGAGCCGTCCGGCGAAATTATCGAGCGAGTGATGGTTTCGGTCGATGAAGCGCGCCATCGCGGCGCCAAGGCGCTGCTCCACCTCGGCAAGCCGGGCCCGGGTGCGGTCGAGATCGGCCGACAGCACGGCGGGCCGCAGCCGCGACGCCGCGAGATCGAGGCTGTGCTGCGCCGCCCGCAGGCGCCGCTCCGCAGCCAGACGCAGCCGCTCGGCACGATCGTCGAGGCGTTGCGCCGCCGATCCGATCAAATCGTGCGGATCGGGAAGACCGCGCGCGAGCCCTGCGAGGTGCATCCGGCGCTCGCCGAACAGCCGGGAAAGTCCCGCGGAGAGCCGGCTCGATTTGCCGCCGAGCTCGGCGATCAGATCGAGCCGCACCGGCACGGCCATTTCAGCGGCGGCGGTCGGGGTCGGTGCGCGCCGGTCGCTCGCATGGTCGATCAGGGTCGTATCGGTCTCGTGCCCAACCGCCGAGATCAGCGGGATCGCCGAGGCGGCGGCGGCGCGCACGACGATCTCTTCGTTGAACGGCATCAAATCTTCGAGGCTGCCGCCGCCGCGCGCGACAATGATCAGCTGAGGCCGCGGCACCACGCCGCCTTCGGAAAGGCGGTTGAAGCCGGCGATGGCGGCCGCCACCTGAGCGGCCGCGCCTTCGCCTTGGACAGCTACCGGCCACAGCAGAACCCGGCGCGGGAAGCGGTCGGAAAGCCGGTGCAGAACATCGCGAATAACCGCTCCCGACGGCGAGGTGACGATGCCGATCACCTCCGGCAGAAACGGCAACTTCTTCTTGCGCTCGGGCGCGAACAGTCCCTCGGCGGCGAGGCGCCGGCGCCGGTCCTCGAGCAGCTTGAGGAGGGCGCCGATCCCGGCGAGCTCGATCGTATCGATGATCAACTGGTATTTCGAGCGGCCGGGAAACGTCGTGAGGCGCCCGGTGCACACCACCTCCATCCCGTCTTCGGGCTTGATCGCGAGCCGGATCGCGGTGGTGCGCCAACACACCGCGTCGAGCACCGCCTCGCTGTCCTTGAGGCACAGATAGCAGTGTCCCGAGCTGTGCCGCTTCCAGCCGGAGATCTCGCCCCGCACCCGCACAAATGAGAAATTTTCCTCGATCGAGCGCTTGAGCGCGCGCGAGAGTTCGGAGACGGTGTATTCGGCGAGGTTGGAGCGAACCGGGGCCGCGGTAGAAGTATCGTCCATCCCCACATGATAGCCGAGCGCGGGAGGAAGAGCGATGCGGGTACTTAACGAGGCGACTTACCGATTTGGGGCCTCTGAAGCATCGCGGAATTTGCCCTCTCCGCCCGTCTGCGGGGGGAGAGGGAGGGGACCCATCGCGTCAGCGATGGGGAGGGTGAGGTGGGCCGTCCGGCAGGCTGGAGCTGGCGGACCCCCACCTCACCCCGCCCCTCTCCGCCCCCGGGGGCGGAGAGGGAGAATTCGGAGTGCCCTCTGATGCGGGTGCTGGTGGTGGGTTCAGGCGGTCGCGAGCACGCGCTCGCCTGGGCGATTTCGGCGTCGCCGCTGGTCGACCGCCTGTTCTGCGCCCCCGGCAATGCGGGGATCGCCGACGAAGCCGAGTGCATCACGATCGGCGCGACCGATATCAAGGCGCTCGTCGAGTTCTGCCGCAACGCGCGGATCGATTTTGTCGTGGTGGGTCCCGAAGCGCCGCTCGTCCTGGGACTGGTCGACGCGCTCGAAGCCGAAGGGATTGCGGCCTTCGGTCCGAGCGCTGCGGCCGCCGCCATCGAAGCCTCCAAGGGCTTCGCCAAGGACCTTTGCGTGCGGGCGCAAATCCCGACCGCAACCCACCGCCGCTTTCGCGATCCGGCAGCCGCGAAAGCCTTTATCGCGAGCCACGGAACGCCGATTGTCGTCAAGGCCGACGGTCTTGCCGCCGGCAAGGGTGTAGTCGTCGCCGATGATCTCGACACGGCCTACCGGGCAGTCGATGCCGCTCTCGTCGAGCGTCGCTTCAGCACAGCCGGGCTCGAGATCGTCGTCGAGGATTTTCTCGCCGGCGAAGAGGTGAGTTTCTTCGCTCTGGTCGACGGCAAAGACGCGCTGCCCCTCGTCACCGCGCAGGATTACAAGCGGGTCGGTGACGGCGACATCGGCCCCAACACCGGCGGCATGGGGGCATATTCTCCGAGCCCGCTCCTGACCCCCGCGGTCGAGGGCGCGGTGATGGAGCGCATCATATTGCCGGCGGTCGCCGCAATGCAGCGCGAAGGGCGCCCCTTCAAGGGAGTCCTCTATGCCGGCCTGATGCTGACGGAAGCGGGCCCGATGCTCCTCGAATTCAACGCCCGCTTCGGCGACCCGGAATGCCAGGTGCTGATGATGCGGCTGATGAGCGATCCGTTGCCGGCATTGATCGCCGCGCATGACGGCGTGCTGAAATCGGTCGATCTGCGATGGCACGCCGAAACCGCGCTGTGCGTGGTGATGGCGGCCCAGGGCTATCCCGATGAGCCGCAGAAAGGCGGCGAAATCCGCGGCCTCGGTGCCGCGGGAAGCGACCCCAAGGTCAAGATCTTCCATGCCGGCACGCGCCGCGCCAACGAGCAACTGATCGCCGACGGCGGCCGGGTGCTCGGCGTAACTGCCCTCGGCAGCGACCTTCGCGGTGCCCGCGACCGCGCCTACGCCGCAGTCGACCGCATCCAATGGCCCGAAGGCTTCTGCCGGCGCGACATCGGCCAACGTTAAGGCGATGGCCGTCCGACGCGCACCACCAGGTCCGACCCGACGCTTATCCCCGGCTGCAGTGCGGTTGCAGTCGGTTGCGCTGGGCGCGCTTCAGCGGATCGGCGTCCATTCTTTGCTGAAAGTGCGGTCGCGGAAGGCGACAAAGAGCAGGTTGACGAGCCACATCGCGATCAATTGCGGGTGGCCCACCTGATGGCCGCGTCGGCCGCTGTGCAGCACACAAAGCTCCGGAGCGATCATCGTTCGGCCGGTCCGGGAGAGACGGCGAAACATGTCGGCGTCTTCGAACGCGATCAGATCCGCACGGAAGCCGCCCAGGCGGGCGAATACGTGCCGCCGGATCATCTGAAATTCGCCGAAGGAAGCCCCTCGTTTCAAAATGTTATTAGCAACCCGCAGGCCAAGGTTGGTAATGCCCGAGACCAGCTTGTCGCCAAGCGTTTCGTCCGCCGGGAACACGCGCAGATACGCGGTGAGCCCGACCAGCCCCGGGTCTCTCTCAAAATGCGCGAGCGCCTGCGCAAAGAACCGGTCCGGCTCCGGGATAACACAGTCGGCGTCGAGAAAAACGAGAAAGTCGCCCGTGGCGGCCTTGGCGCCGTCGTTACGCCCTTGCCCGATTGTCTGACGGCCGGTGCCGGAATATACGACGACGGTATTCGCATATGGGGCCGCCAATTCGGCCGTCCGGTCGGAGCTGCCCCCGTCCGAGACGATCACCTCATGCGGCAGGGTGAGTGTCGCGGCCAAGGTTCGCAGCGTCGATCCGATGATCTTCGCCTCGTTCAAGGTCGGGATGATGATCGAAATCATGCTACCGGGCGGTCCAGGAAGGTGCCGAAGATGCGGTCCCAAATGTTGAAATATTGCCCGAAATTGTAGCGAAAGCGGGTGTGGTGCAGGTCGTGGTGGGTCACTGCGTTGAGGTATTTGAGCAGCCAATGCTTCTGTGAGGCCGGCGCGACTAATTCGTAGCCGCAGTGTCCGGCGGCGTTGACGATGCCGTCGAACAGCAAATAGACGAGCAATGTCGCCGGATGTAGAGGCAGGAAGAAAATCACCAGGGCGAAGAAGCCGAACTGAGAAATGGTTTCCAATGGTTGGAACGACAAAATCGCCCAGGGTGTCGGTGTGATCGACCTGTGGTGTCCGGCGTGGACCGCCTTGAATAGCGGAGCCAGGTGCATCAACCGGTGGGTCGTATAGAAATAAATGTCATGCAGAACCACCGTGGCGGCGAACCCCGCCGCCACCAACCACCACGGGTGCTCCGCGAGGTCGAAATAGAGCGCCGTCGAACCGTTCCTGGCCGCGTGATAGACGATCAGGCAATAAACCGAGAACAGCAGCAGCGCCGACAGCGACTGACGAATCTCGCGACGGATATCCTCCGGCCGAGGCCGCCGCTTCTGGATCCGCATGGCTTCAGTGGCCGGATTGCGGCGCCTGAAAAGCAAGTAATGGAACAAGCCCGCTGGAAGGACATACGCGGTGACCGTAAGCAACACAAAAATCACGCAATACTCGGTCGCATGGGTCAGCATCGGTCCCCGATCACCCCTCCTTCGGGTCGACATCGAGTTTGACAGAATATCATGTCAGAATCTCGATACGTGCTCAACCCGACTGCACCCGTGGGGTAACATCGGACTTTGGCGCGTCTCTCGGTCGAGGTTGGGTAGCGGCTCGCTCATTCGACGTTAGCGACGTTGTAGAGCCGATGAATCCGGTCGGAGAACCAATCCGTCAGGCGGTGCTTGGGAACGTGCTCTTCGAGTTCGGGCGAGGCGCTCAAGCGACCCGCGGCCTGCAGCCGGGCCAGTGTCCGGCAGAGCTCCTGCGCAACCGGCGGCCGAGCTTCCAGGATGGGCGTGAGGTCCGCCTTTGCGAGCTCGTAGACCGTGACGGGGACCAATGCGCTGATCCTTGCCGTGGCGGCCTCCCCGGTAAGCATCCCGATCTCGCCGAAATGATCTCCGGGGCCCAAGCGCAACAGCTCCATCTCGCCCTCGATTCCCTCGCGGGTCAACGAGACGACGCCGCTGCCGATGATGAACAATGACTGTAGAACGACGCCGGGCTCGACCAAAGCTTCGCCTTCGTCATATGACCGTCGCTTGAGCTTTGCCGCAATGGCCGCGCGTTCCTCCGGCGCAAAAGTCGCAAAAATGTCCACCAAATCGAGCAGCCTCTCGACACTTGATCGGGCTTTTCGCCGGTCTTCGTCTGCCGCTGCGCGATCGGACCCGTTCTGCGACGATGCCAGGTCGATGTCCGCGGCGGCCAGGTGCCGATAAATGAAATCGAACAGCTCGTTCTGCGCCTTGACGGTCGAGGCCAGCTCTTCGACAAAGAATGCGATCTCGAACTCTGCGTAGGTGGCATTGATCGTCTTGATGGTGATCGTCGGAGCTGGTGTTGCGACGATCAGCCGAGAATTGCGAATCGCATGCTCGAGAATCTCGCTGCACCTCGAAGGCGGTGTCTGGGAATCGACCTGAACGGTTACGCTGGTCCCATGAAGACCGCTCGGAGAACTGACGTTGACGATCTTGGACTTGGCGATGGTGCTGTTGGGCAGGATTGCCAGATCTCGCCGCGCCGTCAGGATGTAGGTCGCGCGCCAGTTCAACTCGATGACCCGGCCATCGGTGCCGCCTTCGATACTAATCCAATCGCCGGGCCGGTAAGGCCGGCTAAAACTCAGCACGATGCCGGAAAACACATCGCCCAGGGTGCTCTGCAGGGCGAGACCGAGGATGATCGCGACGACCCCCGAGGTCGCCAGCAATCCCTGGATCGGCAGATCGAAGACATAGGTGATGACCGCAAAAACGGCAGCGAGATAAATCAGGCCGGCGAGCAAGTCCTGCAGCAGCTTCGCCTCCCGAGGGCTGCGTTGAAAAACAACAAAAGCGCGCAGCACACCGACGAGGAACCAAGCTGCCCAAAACCACCACGCGATCTTCAAGAGGGCATGAACCGCGTCGCGGAACGGCGAGCCGGTCAGTGCCAACGGCTGATAGGGCACGATAGCGGCGTGCAGAAGGGCGATCGTGAGCAGGATCAAAAAAATTACCCGCACGACTGCGCGTCCGAATGGATGTCTTTTGAAAAAACAATACGTCGCCACACCGCCAAAGATGAAAATCCCGAGGATGATAACCAGCGGGTCGCGGGCTGCCTCTGTAATGCTCGCAAAATCCATCATCTGGTGTTTTCCGAAATCACCGATCTACTCAGGAAGAACTCATGCTGGATGCCGTTACAGAAGTCCGAGCCCACCCAACACTCCGCCGGCGGTCAGGATCCAAAGCGGATTAAGCCGTGTGCCGAGCATCAGTACCACTGCGGCAGCGGTGATCGCCACACTCTGCCACCCGACAGCGGCGGAACCAGCCATCACATAGCCGCCGGCAACGACAAGCCCGATCGTCAGAGGAGCAAGCCCGCGCCGCACGATGCGCTGCCACGGCATATCGCGGAAGCGGTCCCATAGGCGGTAGGAAAGATAATACATGGCGCAGGGCGGCCCGAAGGTCGCGAGCGCACTGGCGATCGCCCCCGGAATTCCTCCGACCTTGAGCCCGAGGAAACTCATCATCAGGATCATGTTGGGTCCGGGCATCACTTGCGACACCGCGAAGAAATTCGCGAACTCGTGGTCGGTCACCCAGCCCTTGGCGACGGCGAAATCATGAACATCCGGCAGAACCGTCGGGAACCCGCCAAAGCTGATCGAGGACAGCACAGCGAGATGCGCCGCTAATGCGAGGGTTGCGGAAGAGCTGTTCATTGTGCTCTGGCGCTTTCGAGCCCCGCGACGGCAATGCTGACCGGCGCCAATGCAAGCAGCACCATCGGCAGCGGCAGTCTGGTGAATGCCATGCCGGCGAAAGCCAAACCGGCAAAGAGCAATGCCGTGCGGCGGCTGCGGTGCGGCATCAACAGCCGCAATCCTGTCCCGATCAGCAGCCCCGCGGCAGAAGCCGAAAGCCCGCTGAGGACGTTCTGCAGGACCGCGATTTCAGCGCTTCGAAGCACAATGCCGCCGATCGTCAATCCGACTATCCAGGGTACCAAAATAAAGCCCGCGACCGCGCTGATCGCGCCGAGCGCGCCCCGCAGCTTGGCGCCGACGCAGACTGTGATTCCCACGATGTTCGGCCCGGGCATCAGCTGGCAAAGCGTCAGGGTCTCGGCAAATTCCTGCTCGTCCATCCATCGGCGTTGCTCGACCACGACGCGGCGCGCCCAAACGAGCCCGCCGCCGAAGCCGCACAGCGAGACCTTCAGAAAGCCGATGAATAGAGCGCTGAGCGGGACCCGATCGCCGGAGCTGCTGCTTTCGCGCGCCTCAAGCATAACATCACCCCCGGCACCTGTCGTCGATCGCCTCGGCAAGCGGGGCTGACACCTCCCGCCTGGTTCGCTATCGTGCCGCATCGATCGAGACGAACACCGGCGCGGCTTTAGAAAGGTTGAGAGAACATGCTGTCAAGACCGCTTCGATTGCTCGTGCTTGTCGTGGCCGCCGGCCTGGCGAGCGCCGGTGCCGGGACGGCCCGGGCGCAGGACGACGAGCTCGAAGCAATGGCCGCCGCCCTCAAGGACACGACTTATACACTGCAGGACGCCCTGAAGGCCGGCGAGCGCGAAGGTCAGCCGATTTCGGCCCAGTTCGAGATGGATGACGGCAAACTGCAGATCTCGATTTACACGACCAAAGGTGACGATTTTTCCGAAGTCGTGGCCGACCCGAAAACCGGCGCGATCGTCAAAACCGAAAAGATCACCGACACCGACGAGCTCAACGACGCGGCGGATCAGAAGGCCGCGATGCTAAAGGCGAAGACCTCGCTCATGGCCGCGGCCGACGCGGCCGTGAAGGAGAATGCCGGGTTCCGCGCGGTCAGCGTCTTTCCCGATCTGCGGGATGGGCATGCGATCGCGGAGGTCACCTTGTTGCAGGGCACGACGGCAAAAAAGGTTACGGAAAAGCTGGAGTGAATCACCGCGATGGCCGGCGCGGCTCGTTCTAATCCGAGCTCTTGTCGATCAGAACGGCTCTGAAATCGTTGACATTGGTGCGCGTGGGGCCGGTGATCAGCAGGTCACCGAGCCGGGCAAACACCGAATAGGCATCGTTGTTGGCGAGATGCGCTGGGAGGTTTAGCCCGGCCTCGGCGGCACGCTCCAGGGAATCGGGCAACAGGAACGCACCGGCATTGTCCGCGCTGCCGTCGATGCCGTCGGTGTCGGCAGCTATCGCGGCAATCCCGGCGTGCCCATCGAGCGCCACGGCGAGGCTCAGCAGGAATTCGGCGTTGCGCCCGCCGCGCCCACCGCCGCGCACCGTCACTGTCGTCTCGCCGCCCGAGATCAGCACGCAAGGAGGCTCGGCCGGCTGCCCGTAGCCTGCGACCTGCTTGGCGATGCCGGCGTGCACCAGCCCGACATCGCGCGCCTCACCTTCGATCGCGTTTCCAAGGATCAGCGGCCGGAACCCGGCACCTTGCGCGACTTGCGCGGCGGCTTCGAGGGCGTCTTGCGGCGTGGCGACGATGCGGTTCGTCACGTTGCGAAAACGGATGTCGCCGGGTTTTGGCGTCTCGGAAGTCGCCTCTCTCAGGTGTTTCAGCACGGATGCGGGGATTTCGATCCGGTACTTCTCGAGAATCGCAATCGCCGCGGCGGAGGTGGTCGGGTCTGGTACGGTCGGACCCGATGCGATGACCGACGGGTCGTCTCCCGGTACATCGGAAATCATCAGCGAGACGACCGCCGCGGGCGCCGCCGCGATCGCAAGTCTGCCGCCCTTGATCGCCGACAGGTGCTTGCGGACGGTGTTCATTTCTCCGATATGGGCGCCGCTGTGCAGCAGCGCGCGATTGATCGCCTGCTTGTCTTCGAGCGTGACCCCGGCGGCGGGGAGCGCCAGCAGCGACGAGCCGCCGCCGGAAAGCAGACACAAGACCAGGTCGTCCGGCCCGAGGCGCTTGACCTTGTCGAGAATCCGGCGGGCCGCTTCGCGCCCCGCCGCATCCGGCACGGGATGAGCGGCCTCGATCACCTCGATATATCGGCACGGCACCGCGTGCCCATAACGGGTGACGACCAGCCCCTCGATCGGACCGGACCAGTTCTCCTCGACGGCCGCGGCCATCGAAGCGGCGGCCTTCCCGGCACCGACGACGACGGTTCTGCCCTTAGGCGGCTCGGGCAGGTGCTTCGCAACGCACAGCGCCGGCGCGGCAGCCGCAACGGCGGCATCAAACATGTCGCGCAGCAGCGTTCGATAGTTCATGCGATCGCCAGGGTTGCTTGCGCTCAGCCCCGAGTTTCTACACCCGTTCGAGACCGATTACAGCGGCCCCGCGGGACAAAACAACCTACTTCCGTGTTCACCCCGCCAGGACTCGCGTTTACCATCGCGACCCGCACGGGTTTCCACATGGGGGAGTGGCGGGATGAAGCGACGCGAAAAACTGAGTTCAATTGCAGGGGCCGTCCTTTTCGCCGTCCTGTGCTCGACGACCAATGCGCTGCCCGCGGCGGCCCAGGCGCAGCCCGAGGCCAGCGCCCCCGTGCCGCAAGCGGGCTCTTTCTTGCTGACGGTCTTTCTGCGGCACGACCAGACGAAGACGGTCGATCAGATAAACGAGCACCTGAAGCAGACAGGCTGGTACGACAAGTTCCCGCCCGAGGGCGTCGAAATCGTGGCTTGGTACGTGATGATGGGCATCGGCCAGGTCGTCATTCTGCGCGTGCCCGCCGAAAAGCTGCGCGATACGAACCGGGTCATCGAGCAGACCGCCTGGGGCGGTTATCGCACCGAGTTCTACCCGACTTACGACTTCAAGCCGGTATGGGACGCAGTCCCGCACCATCGTCCCTAACATTCGCGCGCACCCGAGTCATGAAGAGCCAGGTTGAAGCGCGCCATCACCGGCGTATTCTCTGCGTCTTTCCGCGGTATGCCCCATCGTTCGGCACGTTCCAGTACGCCTATCCGCTGATGGGCGGGGTGCGCGCCTTTATGCCGCCGCAAGGGATCCTCGTCGTTGCCGCCTATTTGCCGTCGGCATGGGAGGTGCGGATCGTCGACGAGAACATCCGTCCGACAACCGAGGAAGAGATAGCCTGGGCCGATGCGGTCTTTGTCAGCGGGATGCATGTCCAAAGGGCCGAGATTAAGGCGGTGGGCCGGCGCGCGCGGGCGGCGGGCAAAGCAACGGTATTGGGCGGCCCGTCGGTCTCCGCCTCGCCGGAGAAGTATCCCGAATTCGATTATCTCCACCTCGGCGAGCTCGGCGATGCAACGGACGAGCTGATCCGAGCGATCGACGAGGATGCGCGGCCGCCCGCGGCGCAGCAGCGCTTTACCACGCGAGAGCGTCTGGCGCTCGCCGAGTTCCCGATCCCGGCCTATCGGCTGATCGAGGGCCGCCGTTATTTCATCGGCAGCGTCCAATTTTCGAGCGGATGCCCCTATCGCTGCGAATTCTGCGACATCCCGGCACTTTACGGGCGTCAGCCTCGTCTGAAAACCCCGCAGCAGATCCTCACCGAGCTCGACGCGCTGCTCGCCGCCGGGATCAAGACCTCGATCTATTTTGTCGACGACAATTTCATCGGCAACAAAAAGGCGGCGCGGGAACTCCTGCCCCATCTCGTCGCCTGGCAAAAGCAACGCGGCTATCCGGTGCAGCTGTGCTGCGAGGCGACCCTCAACATCGCCAAATCGCCGGAAATTTTGGCGATGATGCGCGAAGCCTATTTCTGCACGGTTTTCTGCGGCATCGAGTCGCCGGAACTGGCGGCGCTCGACGCCATGCAGAAATCGCAGAACCGCGCGGTCCCGTTGCTGGACGCGGTCGCGACGATCAACAGCTTCGGCATCGAAGTCGTCTCAGGGATCATACTCGGTCTCGACACCGACACCCCGCAGACCGCCGATCGGCTGATCGAGTTCATTGATCGCTCGCAGATCCCGATGTTGACGATCAATCTGCTGCAAGCCTTGCCGAAAACACCGCTGTGGGACCGGTTGGAGGCCGCCGGACGGCTCGACGAAGACGGCGGCCGCGAGTTCGAACGTCGTCTTTGCTCGCCCTTACGACGAGGTATTGCGCAATTGGCGCCGTTCGATTCGCCACGCCTACACGCCGGAGGCGATCTATCGCCGCTTTGCCTGGAATGCGGAGCACACTTACATCAACCGGATCGCCCTGCCGTTGTCCCGGGCGCGGCTCAACCTGGGCAACCTGCGCCGCGCGTTCGGGATCATGATAAGACTGCTGGTTCGGGTCGGGCTGCTCGGTGATTACCGCCGCAGCTTCTGGCAGATGGCCCGGCCTGCGCTGCGCGCCGGACGCATCGAAGAGCTGATCCATGTGGGGATCGTGGCCCATCACATGATCGTCTTCGCGCGCGCCTGCGCCGAGGGCCGCGAGAACGCATCCTTTTTTATCGACCGGCCGAAAATCGCTGCATAGCTTCCTCTACTCCCGCTGCAGCTGCCGGGCGGCACGCGCAGCCGGGCGCTCGGCGCAGTTTTTGAGCCACTCGGCAACTTTCGGGAAGGGCGACATGTCGATCTGGGCCGGCCGCGCCCAGGCCAGAATGCTGGCGACGTTGAGATCGGCGACCGTAAAATTGTCGCCGAGCAAGTTGGCGCTGCGGTCGAGCGCGCCGTCGAGCACGCGTAGCGGCTGAGCCAGCTGCTTCTCGGCATCGTCCGCCGCCGCGGCGTCGCGCTTGTCCTCGGAAAGAATGGCGCGGTTGAACAGTACCGTCAGCACCGGCCGCTCGACCTCGGTCATCCCCCAGAAGCTCCACTGCCAGGCTCGCGCCTCGTCCTCGAGACGGGTCGGATAGAGCGTGCCTGCGCCGTATTTCTTCGCAAGATAGAGGTTGATCGCCATCGATTCCCAAAGGACGAACCCGTCATCGTCGATGACCGGGACGTGCCCGTTGGGATTGAGCGCGAGATGCGCTTGTGTGCGGGTCTCGCCGCTGGCGAAATCGACCTTCACATGCTCGTAATCGAGCCCCAGCTCCTTCGCCATCCATAAGGTGCGAAAGGCACGCGAGCGCGCGACGCCGTAGATCTTGAGCGCCATGGCTGCCTCCCGTCGCTTACCTCAGGTCCCGGCCGGCCGCTTCGCCGGCGAGAAAAATGTTCGGCTTCAGAAACATCGAGAGCACCAGCGCGCCCTTTGGTGAGCGCGCGATGTGGCGATTGCCTTTGGGCCGCCAGACGTAATTGCCGGCGCGCACCTCGCCCTCGTCATCGATAAGGCTGCCTTCGAGGACAAAGGTCTGCTCGATTTCGACGTGCTCGTGTAACGCCAGCTCGGCACCCGGCTGCCAGCGGAAAAGCGCGGTCAGGAGCCCAGTTTCCGGATCCTCCAGCAATACCTTCATGTCGATCCCGGGACATGGGGTCGGCTTCCATGGCAGGCCGTCGACCTCGACATAGCGCGAGGCCAGCGGGCCGAGCTTCTCGGCCTGTTGCAAAAAGGGGGTCGTGGCGGTCATCGGCTTCCTCCGGATGATGTGTCGCCGATCATAGCGGAAAACTCGCGCCGACAGGCGCCTTCGGAGTTCTGCTAAGGCTATTTTGTCGCGTTTTGGATTCACCCGCATCAAGCGAATCCGGCTTACAGTTGCGGGTGTTAGTTGGCAATCCAGGGTTTTACCGTGCGAGAGACCTGTACGGATAATCGCCGATGACGGGCGCATCCAAACTGTTAATCGCCGCCGCAGCTATATTGGCGATTACGGCCGCCGGTCCGGTTGAGGCGGGGCACGATCATGGGGGAGGCGGACACGGCGACGGCTGGCACGGTGGCGGGGGCTGGCACGCAGCCGGAGGGTGGCGCGGTGGGGGCGGCTGGCGCGAAGCAGTGGAGGCTGGCACGACAACGGCCGACACCTGGGCTGGTACAAGCATGGGTGGGGCGGTTCCGGGTGGCGAGGAACCTTCGCCTCCGCCCAATTCGGCCGCGGCTGGGGCGGGCGGGAGTTTGTCGGCCCGGGCGGGGGCTGGCGGGATTGGCACCGCGCCTGGGGCTGGAGCGATTTTGGTTGGGGTGGGGGCGGCTGGGCGTGGGGTGGCTTGCTGGTCGGTGCTTCATTCGGCGTGATCGTCGCTCCTCCGCTGATCGTCGCGCCGCCGCCGATCTACGTAGCGCCACCGCCGATCGCCGTCGGACTTCCGGCGATTGCCCCGCCGGTGATCGCTACAGCCCCGCCGCCTCCCGCGGCTGCTCCTCCCGTAGCAGCGGCCCCGCCGCCTACCGCCGCGCTGCTCGGCGCGGCGCTGCCGCCGCCGATCGTTGTCCTGCCGCCGCCTGCCATCGTCGTTGCGGCAGCGCCCCCGCTCGTTATCGTCGCGCCGCCCGCCTTCGCGCTCTTTATCGGTCCTCCCGTCCTGGCCTTCGCGACCATCGGGCCCGGATGGTGGCATGGCGGCTTCATCACCGGCGGCTTCGCAGCCGTTGGAGCGACGGCGGGAATATCACATTTCGGCCATCGGGGGTTCGCCGGGGGCCCCGTCGGCTTTCACGGTCGGCCGCCCGGCCTATCCCACTGGGCCTGGGGCGGGGGCTGGCATGGAGGATGGCGCGGCCCGAGCTTTGGCGGCGGTTGGCACGGCGCGGGGGGCGGCTGGCACGAGGCACGGATGGGCGGGGGCGGCTTCGGCGGTGGTCACGGTCATTGGCACTGACCGATCCCAGGAGAGCAGAGATGTCTACCTCAACCCTTCTACGCAGTGTCGCCATAGCGGCCTTGCTTGCCCCTTCGATCGGCTTCGCGCAGTCGGCAGCGCCCGCGGCGGTGGCGCCATCAGGCTCGGCGACGCCTCCCGCCACAACGGAAGCTGCCGTTGACCAACGGATTCGGATGCTGCAGTCGCAACTCGGTATTACCGAGGCGCAGACGCCCCTTTGGTCGGCCTTTGCTCAGGCGATGCGCGACAATGCGGCGAGCACGGATGCGCTCTTCACCCAGCGCGCCGCCAGCGTCTCAGCTATGAGCGCGACCGACAACATGCACTCCTACGCACAGATCGCACGCGCATATGCCGACAACACCGAGCGCCTCGCGACCGCCTTCGACAGTCTTTATGCGAGCCTCTCGGACACCCAAAAGCAAGCGGCCGATACGCTGTTCCGTCAGCAGGCGACTGCCGCCACCCAGCCGCGGACCCGGCGTTGATGCCGGCCAGTCTGCGCTGGCAATCGGCGCGGCTCTCGGCAATGATGCCCAGACTTTTGGGAGGAAGCGATGGCCAAGGGCATTCTGATTGCGGCAATGGATTTCTCGGCGGCGCCCGAGGACGAGTTTCACGACTGGTACGATCTGGAACACATCCCGGAGCGGCTGCGCGTGCCGGGCTTTCTGAACGCCGATCGCTGGATCGGCACGGAAAACCCGAAGATCTCGGTCGCGAGTTACGACCTCGACAATGTCGGCGTGCTTAAGAGCCCGCTCTACCTCGCGGTCGGCGGCGACAACGGGTCGCCCTGGACCAAACGCACGGCAAAATTCCGCAAAAGCATCTTGCGGTACGAGGGCGAGCAGCTGTTTCCCGGAGATCGGCCGGCGCCGCCCCAGGCGGCAGCCCTCATGCTGATCGGGATGAATGTCGCGCCCGAGCACGAGCATGAATTCAACGAATGGTACAATACCGAGCACATCCCTGCCTTGAGTGCGGTGCCCGGCGTGTTGTGCGCGCGTCGTTACCGCGGCACCGGGGGCACCCAGCGCTACGTCGCGCTGTACCATCTGAACTCGCCCGAAGTCACACGCTCGGCCGAATGGAAGAAAGCGGCGGATACTCCTTGGACGCAGAAAATGCGGCCACATTTCCGCGACCATTTGCGCATCGAGTGCCGCCGCTACACCCGCGCGCAGTAGAGCCGCTAATCCCGTCACACCGGCGAAGGGCCGGTGCCCATTTCTGCCATGGGTCCCGGCCTCCGCCGGGATGACGAGATGGCGGGATGCTACATCAAGAAGACGCCTTTGCCGGTGGTTTGCGTGTCGAACAGGCGGTAGGCTTCTTCCGCCTGGTCGAGCTTCCATTGGTGCGTGAACAGGCGGTCGACGTCGACCTTGCGCTCGACGACAAAGCGCGCGCAGTCGGCTTGGCCCTGCCACGAGAAGGTCCAGGATCCGATGATCGTCAATTGCTTGCGCAGCATGTCCGGGCTGACGTCTATCGTCACATTGTTGCGTTCGCCGACAAACGCCACGGTGCCCCACACTTTGGCGCTGCGCACGGCGGCGATGCGGCCTTCCGGCTGGCTCGACGTGTCGAGTGTGAAGTCGGCGCCGCCATGCGTCAAATCCTTGATCGCGCCGACCGGATCGTTCGAGCGTGGATTGACGGTCTCCCAGGCGCCGAACTCCTTGGCCCGCTCCAATCGCTCGGGGCTGACATCGAGAGCGATGACGCGCGCGCCCATCGCCGCGGCAAGCTGGGTCGCCGACAGGCCGACCGGGCCCTGACCGAACAGCGCGATCGTGTCGTTGCCGGAGATGTTCAGCCTCCGCAGCGCTCCATAGGCGGTGCCGGTCCCGCAGGAGATCGCCGCGCCGGCGGTGAACGAGAGTTCATCCTGCAACGGCACCAAGGTGAAGGCCGGCACCTTCAGATAACGCGCGTGCCCGCCATGGGCGTTATTGCCATAGACGAGCACCGGCTCTTCTTGGCACAGCTGCGACCACCCTGAGCGGCAATGCTCGCACACGGTGCACCCCTTGTAATGGTGCACCATGATGCGCTGGCCGATGCGCGCCATCTTCTCGCCGACCTCGGGGCCGATCGCCGCGACGATCCCGCACGGCTCGTGGCCGCCGATGACCGGGTTCGGATTGACCGGAAGGCCGCCGATCAACTCGCCGCCTGATTTGGGCCGGCGATACTGGTGCAGATCGCTGCCGCACATACCCGAGGCCTTCATCTCGACGACGACCTCGCCGGGCCCCGGTGTCGGGTCCGGAAATTCCATCAGCTCGATCTCGCGCCCGCCGGTGAAGACTACGCCGCGCATCGGTTCCTCCGCTTTTCGTCCCGGTTGGAAGAGCCAGCCTACGCTTTTTCGCGCGGCGGCGCGACAACCCCTCATTCGCGTCGTGGCTGACTGGTGATCTGTCGGGTTTTAGAACTGCTCGAAAGGCGGCGAGGAATGGGAAGGGCGGAAGTGCTGCAACGGCCCTCAGAGCCCGTTGGGATGCCCACAGGAAACTATGGTAAAGTCGCGCCGCCGAGCCTCGCGGCAACCAGAATTGACGTGGCCAGATGATCAGCTCCTATCCGCCGGCGATACGGCGCCAGCTGCGATCAACAAGCAACTCGCCCTCTGGCGCTCTGTCCGGATATTCGATACCGGTCGCGGCGCCATTGTGATCCGCAATTGCGAGGCGCTGCGGGCGTTGGTCGGCTGCGTTTGATCACGGGTGTTAATGACCGCCACTGCTTCGCACCGCCATCGACGCCTTGATGAACGGCGCTCGATTGGTGTCGCGTGGCGGCAAAAGGTGCCGCTTGGAGCGCTTGCGGAATGGGCGGCGCCGGCCAATCGAGCCGATCCGCTGGATATTCTGATTGCGCAGGGCAAGGAGCGCATTCCGGAACTTCTGCCGGTGCGCTACGCACGGATGAAGACAGACCCGTTTGCCTTTCTGCGTGGTGCCGCGGCAGTCATGGCCGCCGATCTCGCCGCCAATCCGACGACCGGGTTGCGAGTGCAGTCATGTGGTGACTGCCACCTGGCAAATTTCGGTTCTTACGAGACGCCCGAAGGTACCCCGGTCTTCGACGTCAATGATTTCGACGAGACATTGCCGGCGCCCTTCGAGTGGGATCTCAAACGACTAGCCGCTAGCCTCGTCGTCGCCGGACGGGTTGCGGCAATGCCGGATCGCGACTGCCGCCGTCTCGCTCGCATCGCAGCGAAGAGCTATCGCGAACAGCTGTCTGACTTGGCCCGGCTGGCGCCAATCGACGCGTGGAACATGCGCATCGACCTGGTCGGCACCGTCGCCAACATCGACTCCTCCAAGATCCGGCGCAACCTGAGGAAGCGCCTCGCCAAGGTGCTGGCCGCCGGAAAAGAGCATTTTGGCCTTGTTGAAATGACAGGCGGGCATTGGCGTATCAAGGACAAGCCTCCGCTGGTGCGGCATCTGAGCCGGCACGAGCTCCACGCGCACCAGGCCTTCTCGTCTTATTCCCAGACCCTGCAGGAGGACCGGCGCGTATTGCTGCAGCGCTACCATCTGCGCGACATCGCGTTCAAGGTTGTCGGCGTCGGCAGCGTCGGCACGTTCTGCGCCATTGGCCTGTTCATGTCCGACGACGATGCGCCATTGCTATTGCAAATCAAGGAAGCGCAGCAATCGGTTCTCGCGCCATTTGCGGGGCCGTCGCAGTACCCCAATCACGGCCAGCGGGTCGTCGTCGGGCAGCGCATGCTGCAGGCTGCTACCGACGTCTTCCTCGGCTGGACTGAAAGCGCAGTGGACGGGCGGTATTTCTATGTCCGGCGGCTCAAGGATCAGAGGCTAGCCGATATCGGGACCCGGCTCGCAGCAGCGCTGCCGTTCTACGCCGGCCTATGCGGTCGTACCTTGGCGCGGGCCCACGCGCGATCCGGCGACGCGGCGTCGCTGTCGGGCTATATCGGCGACAACACCGAATTCGATAAGGCAATCGCCGAATTCGCGCGGACGTACGCAGACCAGACCGAGCAGGATTGGCGTGCTCTTCTCAATGCGATCGCATCAGGACGGATTGCCGCCGAGCCGTATGCCGCGGCTCAGCCGCCGTAGAAGACGTTGTCGCCGAGATCCTTCATCTCTAGGATCGCCGTGTCGGGGCGACCTGATATCGGCTTGGGCAGATGAGCCTCGACGACTTCACCGACGACGATGTGATGATCGCCCTGCTCGACGATGCTGGTGACACGGCATTCGACCGCTGCCGGTGCGGCATCGAGGATCGGGACCCCGGTCGTGCCCTTGTGAACGGCCTGCCCGCTGAGCTTGCCATCCTCCAGCTTGGTCGGCTTGAAGAAGGTAAAGGCGGCGCCCTTCTGGTCCTTGCCGAGCATGTTCAGCGCGAATTTCTTCTGGTCCTTGATGATCTGGTAGGCGCCGGAATCGGTCTTCACTCCGACGACCACCAGCGGCGGCGCAAAAGCGGTCTGAGTGACCCAATTGACTGTCGCCGCGGCGACATTGCCCTTGCCGTCATCCGCGGTCAGCACATAGATTCCGTACGGGATCATGCGCAGCACGGTCTTCTTGGCGTCCTGATCCATTTCCGTTCTCCTCGATGACGAACCTACTGGACGGATAATAGAAAAGGGCCACGCCAACCGGCAAGCCGGTCGCGGCTCGGGCTCACGCTCGCCGCACGCCGTAGAATTGCGGCCAGCCGTCGCGCACGTCTTGCAGGTTGGCGCGGAAGGCGGTCGGCTGGTACCACAAGCCGAGCGGAACATAGGACGGGTTCAACCAGAACTCCTCCTGCATCCTGCGGGACAGCTTCTGCCGGGCTTGCTGGTCCGGCGCTTCGAACCAAGCCTCGCGCAATGCCTCCATCTTCGGATCATCGGGCCAGCCGAACCACGCACCGGGACCATTCGCCCGCAAGGGAAGATTGGGTCCGGGGGAGATGTTCCCCATCCCGCCGAGGCTCGTGTAAAAGATGCTCCACCCGCCCTTGTCCAGCGGTTCGCGGCTGGCGCGCCGCGCGACCACGCTCCCCCATTCAAGCAGCTGCATATCGACGTTCATGCCGACGCGCCGCAGAACATCGGTTGCGACCTGCGACATGGCGTGGATGCTTGGAATAGTCGAGCAGGCCAGGACGACTGCCCGCTCGCCTCGGTACCCCGCGCCAACCAGTTCCCTCTTCACTCTCTCGTAATCGTCCGGCCGCCGAGTGATCTCGACGCCGGCATCGCTCGCCATCGGCGTTCCCGGCACAAACAGCCCGACATCGATCTTGGCCAGACTCGGCTCGGCCCCGGCCACGGCGGCCATCACCGTCTCCTGGTCCACCGCGTCCAGCACGACGCGGCGAACCGCCGCATTATCGAACGGCGGGAACAGTTGGTTGAAGCGCAGACAGCCCATCCGGGCGGTGCGGTCCTTGACCGTGATCACCAGCTTGTTATTGCGCTTGAGGTATGGCACCAGGTCGATTGCCGGATTTTCCCACCAGTCGACCTCGCCCTGAGCCAATGCTGCGGCCGCAGTGGCTGGGTCTTGCAGGTAATTCCAGACGACACGCTCGATATGCGCCACCTTCGGACCTGCGCTGAAGCTCGGTTTGCCGCCGGCCCGCGGGACGTAGTCGGGGTTCCTCTCGAAGGTGGCGCGCTGGCCGGGTATCCGTTCGGAGGCGACGAATTTGAACGGTCCCGAACCGACCGCTTCCTTGATCTGCTCAGAGGCGTCGGTCTTGGCGAGCCGCTCCGGCATGATCGAGCAGTAGGGCTCGGCCAGGGCTTCCGGCAAAAGCGGAAACGGCTTCTTCAGGCGGAACCGGATCGCCTTGTCGGAGACTGCCGCGAGCTCGTCGGTGCGGTCCATCAGCGCCTGACCCATCGGGTAGCGCTTCGCCCACCTTGTTATCGTGGCGACGCAGTCCGGCGCCCGGACCGCGGAGCCGTCGTGGAACCTCAGCCCCTCCCGCAGCAGCAGGTCCCACTGCAAGCCGTCATTCTCTATCGCATGGCCCTCGACCATTTGCGGCTGAGCATTGAATTCGGCGTCATAGCCGTAAAGCGTGTCGTAGACTGCCAGAGCAAAGTTGCGGGTAACGTCGGCGGTGGTCCAAACCGGGTCGAGCGAGGCGAGGTCGGCGTGCGGCACGAAGGTAATGGTGTTCTGCAACTCCGTGTGCCCGATATGCGGGACAGCGACAGTCACCGCACCGGCGAGCGCCGATTTCAGGAAACTTCGTCGTCTGATGCGCAAAGTTCTGAGCCTTTCCAGGCTCATATTAACCACGTTTTGCTAAAATCCCTAAGGAGTTTGCATCAAATATGAGGTGTTATCGTTTACCGGATTGCCCCGGGCGGGATGGGATCGTCGTCGACGGAGCGGTTGAGCGGGAGGAACTCGGCATCCCCGCGGAATTGGCGCTTTTGGTCCTCAGCGCTGACGCTGCGGTATGATCAATGCCAACCTCCTACGTCCGCCCGCGCGATAGATTGAGAAATCCGAATCCAGGGTGCAGACCGGCAATCCGGAGATTTCGGCGAGCCGCACAACGCAGGCGTCGGCGAGAGACATCGGGATATTGCTGTATCGGCTCATCAGGTCGCGCACCGCCTCTGCCTCCGCGTCAAGGTGGAGTGCAATGCGCAAGGCTCCACTTCCCAGGCTTTCGAGCAGCCGCCAGGCCTCAACTCTCTGCCGGGTGAGCAAGAAACAGGTTTCGGTCAATACCGGCTCGCAAGTCAGCAATGGCGGGGTGAGGTTCGCGAATTGTTGAACGGCCCAGTTGTGACGGGCTTCGTTCGCGCAGAAATAGGCCACCAGTGGCCCGGTATCGACCACCGCTCCCGGTGTCACCGACCAAACTCTTCCAGGTATTTCGGGTTTGTCGCATAATCGGCGGGCGCATCCTTGACGATACCACAACTATCCTGCATCAGGTCATGGACCGAGGGCCGGGTCGGTCGCTGTGCCGAGGTCTTGGGTTCGGGGGCTTGAAGTACGTGCCGGAGCCCTTCCTCGACGAGATCTTTGAGGTTGCGGCCGCGCAAGGCTGCCTCCGCCTTCGCGCGGCGATACAATTCATCGGGAAGGTCGACGGTCGTTCTCATCGTGGCATCTATACATATTTATGCTTTTATAGCAAGCGCTCGCGCGTCTTGACAGCCCCCGCAAGCCGCCCCGTGATGAGACGAGAGTAGGAGGAATCCCCGATGAAATTTGGCAATTTCCTGTTTCCGGACAGCCGCGACCCGGCGCGCGACGGCGTGGTGATCGACGAGACCTTGCGCGAGGCGTGGCTGTCGGACGAGCTGGGCGTGGATGTAATCTGGCTCGCCGAGCATCACTTCGACGGGATCTGTGCCTATGTCGACCCGATCAGCTTCGCCGGCGTGTTGGCCACCTCGACGCGGCGCAGCAAGATCGGGTTCGCGGTCGTGCAGACGGCGCTGCATCACCCGATCCGCCTCGCCGAGCAACTGGCGGTCCTCGACAACATCACCAAGGGGCGGCTCATCGTCGGTCTCGGCCGCGGCTCGTCCTACAACATCTACGATTACCAGGGCTTCGGCATCGACCATCACGAGGCGCAGGAGCGCCTGGAGGAGGCGGAGAAGATCCTCGTGACAGCATGGACCGGCGAGGCGTTCCGCCACCATGGCAAGTTCTGGCATCTCGATGTCCCGATGCTGCGGCCGCGGCCCTATACCAAGCCCCATCCGGTGGTGGTTCGCGCCGCTTCGGGCGAAGCCTCGATGCTCGAACTCGCCCGCCAGGGCCGCCCGTTTCTGATGAACGTGCAGTCGATGGCAGTGACGCGCCGGCGCGTCGACCTCTACCGCAGCGCGATGCGCGAGGCGGGCTACGGCGAGGAGCGGGTCGCGCGCACCCTCGCGGAATGCTGGGTGTGGCGGAATGTGTTTGTCGCGGAGACCGATGACGAAGCCGAGCGCGTCGGCGTGCCGGTGTTTCAGGCGATGGTCGAGGCGCGGGCGGCGCTGCGCAACCGCATCTTTCGCTCGACCGGCATGCGCATCGCTGTGCCGGAGAGCGATCTGCCCTCCGCCCGCGCCACGGTCGAGCGCGGTTTTATCCACGGCTCGGCGGCGCGGGTCGCCGAAGCGATGGCGGATATCGACCGGCTCGGCATCGGCGGCGTCATCGCATCCTTCCGCCTCGGCCCGATGCCGCACGAGACGGCGACCAGCAGTCTCAGGTTGTTCATGGAGAAAGTCGCGCCGGAAATTCGCCGCGGCAATCCCATGCCGACGCGGAACTAGAGCGGATTTCGATCAGATTGGCGCTGTCATTGCGAGGCGCGTCTTGCGCGACGAAGCAATCTTGTCTGTGCGCCGTAGTGCATAGTGTGCGGCGCAGCCTGGGGCCGGGGCCAAGGCCCGGGCTGCGGCGGCGCCGCGACCGCAAGCAGTCGTGGGGCTCTCCCCGTGTCGAGCAAGGCTCCGGCGTTGCCTGTCATCTCACGCCCGAACAGTTGCCAGGGCTCTCGCCCGCAGTCGCAAGAAGGGGATAGGATGATGGCGTCACAGGATGTGTTTGTCGGGATCGACATTTCGAAGGATCGTTTGGACGTGCATGTGCGTCCGCTGGGGGTCGGCTTCTCGGTGAGCAATGAAGCGGCCGGGTATGCCGGGTTGATCGCCCGGCTGCGATCGTTGCGCGTCAAACGCATCGTGCTGGAGGCGACCGGCGGGTACGAGCGGGCGCTGTGGCTGGCGCTGAGCGAAGCGGGGCTGGTCGCGGCAGTGGTCAATCCGCGCCAGGTGCGCGAGTTTGCCCGCGCTGCCGGACGGCTGGCCAAGACCGATCGGCTGGACGCGTGGGCCTTCAGCCCACGGGCTTGACCCGTGGGGGTGATCGCGCATTTTGCCGAAACCTTTGCGCCGCGCCTCGGCAAACCCGATCCGGTGGCCGACCGGCTGGGCGAGCATGTGCTGTACCGGCGCAGCCTGCAGGACGAGCTCGTCGCGCTCGAGCATCAGCGGCGCCGGCTCGAGACGCCGGCGCTGCGCGAGCGCGCCGAACGGCGACAGGCCGCCTTGCGGGCCGAAGTGAAAGAGATCGAGCGCGAGATGTGCGCGATCGTCGACGGCGATCCGGCCAAAAAGGCGCTGTTTGCCTGCCTGACCGCGCTCAAGGGGGTGGGCCTGGTATTGGCCTGCACGCTGATCGCCAACATGCGCGAGCTGGGCTCGCTGAGCCGCCATCAGGCGGCGGCGCTGGTCGGGGTGGCGCCGCTCAACCACGACAGCGGCACCCGGCGCGGCTACCGCGCCATTCCCACGGATCAAGTCCGTGGGCTGAAGGCCCACGGCGGGCGCCGGCGGGTGCGTAACGTGCTCTACGTGGCGACATTGAGCGCGGTGCGCTGCAACCCTGCGATCAAGGCGTTCTATCGCCGGCTGTCGGCCAGCGGCAAGCCGCCCAAAGTGGCGCTGGTGGCCTGCATGCGCAAGATGCTGGTGATGCTCAATGGCCGGGTGCGCGATGAGCGCGCCGCCGCGGCGATCCCTTGAGGGTAGTTTCTTTGTTCGATCGGGCACCGTTTCTCCGTCCCGACCTGCAAAGCTGCACCGGGCGGCGCGCGCAGCCGCGGTCAAGACTGGCCGCAGGCCACCGCCGCAGGCGGCGCGCAGCGGTCTTGACGGCGGCGAGCACGGCGCCATGCTCCCCAGGGTCGGGAGGACCGTCACCACCCCCCTCAAACACAGTTGCTCGACCCGCGACGCGCTGCCCGTCGAGATTGCTTCGCTTCGCTCGCAATGACAGCCCTATAAGTTGAGCATAGAATTTTGCTCTGGAACGGCGCGCTTCGCCTGATGGAAATCCTCGCCGCAGTGTTCATCACCCCATTCGGGAACATGTGGGACAATCCCGAATTCCTACTCGAGGTCGTCATCGGCGGGCTGTTGAGCGGGGTCATGTACTCGCTCGTCGCGCTGGGCTTCGTGTTGATCTTCAAGGCGTCGGGCGTGTTCAACTTCGCCCAGGGCACGATGGTGCTGTTCGCCGCCCTGACCTTTGTCGGAATGATCGAACGCGGCGTGCCGATTTGGGGCGCCTTTGTCATCGCCGCCGCGGTCATGGTCCTGCTCGCCGCCGCCATCGAACGCTTGATGCTGCGCCGGCTCGTCAATCAGGAGCCGATCATCCTGTTCATGGCGACAATCGGCCTCGCCTTTTTTCTCGACGGCTTCGGGCAGCTCGTTTGGGGCAGCGATGTGCATCCGCTCGACATCGGCATCCCGAAAGCGCCGCTCATCGTCGGCGGGGTGCTCGTCAATGAATTCGACCTCGTCGCCGCCGCGGTCGCGGGCTCGCTCGTCACTGCGCTCGCCCTCTTCTTCCAGTATACCGCGGTCGGACGCGCGCTGCGCGCCGTCGCCGATGACCACCAGGCGGCGCAATCGGTCGGCATCGCACTCCGCTCCATCTGGGTCATCGTGTGGTCTGTCGCCGGCGTTGTTGGGCTTGTCGCCGGCGTCATGTGGGGCAGCAACCTCGGTGTGCAGTTCTCGATCTCGCTGGTGGCGCTCAAGGCGCTGCCGGTGCTGATCCTCGGTGGCTTGACCTCGGTGCCGGGCGCGATCGTCGGCGGTCTGATCGTCGGGGCCGGCGAGAAGGTCGCCGAGGTCTTTTGGGGACCCGCCCTCGGCGGCGCGATCGAGGACTGGTTCGCTTATGCCCTCGCGCTCGTCTTCCTGCTGTTCCGCCCGCAAGGCCTCTTCGGCGAACGCATCATCGAGCGGGTTTGAGCGATGATCTATCGCGAGGTCGGTCAGTTCAAGGCGAGCTACGCCGCCGACCAGGCGATCTTTCCGATCAGCCAGGACAGATGGCTGCTGCTCGCGGCGCTCGCCTTCGCCTATCTCGTGATCCCTGCAGTGAGTTCCGAGTACTGGCTGCTGACGATCATGGTCCCGTTCCTCGTCTACGCGCTGGCGGCGCTCGGCCTCAACCTGCTGACCGGCTACGCCGGCCAGCTGTCGCTCGGCACCGGCGGCTTCATGGCGGTCGGCGCCTTTGCGACCTACAAGCTCACCACCGCCTTCCCGGGTCTCAACATCGTCCTCGTCCTCATCCTGGCCGGCATCGCTACTGCGCTCGTCGGCGTGCTTTTCGGCTTCCCGAGTCTCAGGATCAAGGGCTTCTATCTTGCGGTAGCCACGCTTGCGTCGCAGTTCTTTCTGATCTGGATGTTCAACAAGTTTCCGTGGTTCTACAATTACAGCGCCTCGGGCGTGATCAGCGCGCCGCCGCGCGCGGTTTTCGGCCGGCTTTACGTCACCGGCGCCGAGGCCGATCCCCGGGCGAAATACCTGTTCGTCCTGACCGTCGTCGTGCTCCTGGCGATCGCCGCCAAGGGCCTGGTTCGCGGCCGCGTCGGGCGTGCCTGGATGGCGATCCGCGATATGGATATCGCTGCGGAGATCATTGGCATCCGCCCGCTGCAGACAAAACTGCTGGCGTTCGCCTTGAGCTCCTTCTATTGCGGCATCGCCGGCGCGATGTGGGCCTTCATCTATACGAGCGCGGTCGAGGCGAGCGCCTTCGAGATCGACCGCTCCTTCCAGATCTTGTTCATGGTCATCATCGGTGGCCTCGGCAGCATCCTCGGCTCGTTCCTCGGCGCCGCCTTCATCGTGCTATTGCCGATTTTTCTCGATAACGCGCCGCGCCTCGCCGGGCTCGAGGTTCCGGTCAATCTGGTGACCAATCTGCAGTCGATGATCTTCGGTGCGCTGATCGTGTTTTTCTTGATCGTAGAGCCGAACGGCCTCGCGCGGCTGTGGGCGATCGGCAAGGAAAAGCTGCGGCTCTGGCCATTCCCGCATTGATGCCGAGGGATGGTGACGTCTCCATCTGAGAAGGGTGAAAACTAGCACTTCAATTCGAGCACACCGAATGGCTGAGAAGCGCCGAAAGCGGCCCCTCCGAAACCGCTTTGGCGCACTATCAGTGGTTTTCAGCCATAAGCGTATTCTAAGGCAGCTGAATATCTTCGGCTCGAAAGGAGACGCCAGATGCTGATCGTCGATGGCCAGATTCATCTCTGGGAAAAGGGTACGCCGTCCGCGCCACATCGTCAGGCGCCGTACTCCGCGGAGCAAGCAATCGTCGCCATGGACGAGGCCGGCGTGGACCGGGCGTTGATCCATCCGGTGCTGTGGGATCCCGACTCGAACGAATTGGCCATCGAGGCGGTGCGGAAATACCCCAACCGCTTCGCCATCATGGGGTGGTTCTATCTCGACGACCCGAATGGTCGCGACCTCGTCGCGGGTTGGAAAGACCAGCCGGGGAAGGAGCGGCCGGGCATGCTCGGCCTGCGCTTCTATTTCAACGAGCGGCACAAACGGGAGTGGATGACCGACGGCAGCCTCGACTGGCTGTGGCCCGCGGCCGAGCGGGCCGGCGTGCCGGTGGCGCTCGCCGCCGCGTTGTTCCTGCCGACTGTCGGCCAGATCGCCGAGCGTCACCCGGGGCTCAGACTGATCGTCGACCACATGGCCGTGCCGCCAGGCAGCCGCGGCCAGTCTGCCTATCGCTTCCAGCCCGAGCTGCTGGCCCTCGCCAAATACCCCAACGTCGCGGTCAAGGCGACCGGTCAGCCCGGCTACGCGGAAGACGCATATCCGTTTCGCAGCTTCCATGAGCGCCTGCACCGCTGCTTCGACGCGTTCGGCCCCGAGCGGATGTTCTGGGGCACCGACATCACGCGCATGCCCTGTACCTGGCGGCAATGCGTGACGGTGTTCACCGAGGAATTGCCGTGGCTCAAGGGCCGCGACCTCGAGCTGGTCATGGGCGAAGCCCTGTGCAACTGGGTGGGCTGGCCCCTTCCCGCCTGAGCCGGCTATCGGAGATAATGAATAGAGGCTCGCCGCTTATTGCGCGTCCATCCAATTATTCGACCCCACCAGCTTGACGGCCACATTCGAGAAGGAAACGCGCACCGGTTCGCCATTGCGCGTTCCGCGGTGATCCAGTGAGAGGAGCAGCGGTCCGGCCTTCTTGTAGTCAGTCCAAGTCGCCATGACCTCGAGTTTCGGGAGTCCGCCCTTGTGATAGGCGATTTCTTGAATTCTGCCGTCGCTGCCGACGTAGAGGTCCCAAGTGTCACCCGGCGAATAGCCGCCGTCGGAAGGATACTTCACCGCGACCTTCTGTGCGGACCCCGTCCCCAGCGGCAATTTTTGCATGCCGGCATCTTCGACCGCAGCGCTGGCGTCCCAGAAGAAATGAATCGGAAGGAGCAGCCAATAGTTATCGTTTACGAAGCCCGGATCGATTTTCTCCTTCACTTCGGCCGGCTGGCTGCCGAGCTGAGCGCGCAGGTACGTAACCTTAATCGGCTTGCCCGACTTATCTTTCCCCTCGTAGGTGACCTGGTCGGCTTTGGGCTCCCAGGTCCATGATCGAGAGAGATTGAGTCCCGGGGCCTCTACGTTGAAGGTGTAACGGATCGCTTCGATTTGCCCAAACGAGTCGAGACCATAGGTCTTGGCGAGCTTTTCAACGATTGGCGGGCGCTGCTGCGCCCCGGAAGTTGCAGCGAGGATCAGTGCCCCAAAGATCGGCAGAAGACAAAGCGCTGTACTGAAACGCGAATTTGTCATGGAGTCCTCCTTGGTGAATTCAACGCACATACCCTTCCAAACGCGAGGAGCGGATGAAGCCTTATGTGATCTGTCACATGAATGCCAGCATCGACGGCCGCATCCTCGGCAGCCGGTGGCGGCCCGCCGAGAATCGCATGGCGGGGCTATTCGAGCGCCTGCATGAGCAACTCGGCGGCGGCTCCTGGCTGATCGGCCGGGTGACCGGCAGCGAATACGCCAAGGCCGAGGCCTACCCCGATCACACCGACCAGACCTATCCCCGGGAACCTTGGTTCGCCCGGTGTGATGCCGTCGCCTACGGCATCGCGCTCGATGCGCAGGGCAAGATAGCGTGGGGACGGTCCGACATCGGCGGGGACCCGATCGTCGTGGTGCTGACGGAACAGGTCTGCGACGCGCATCTGGCGGGCCTCCGTCAGGACAGCGTCTCCTACATCTTCGCCGGCGAGCAGGAGCTCGATCTGGGATTGGCGCTGGAGATCCTGAACCGCGAGCTGGGGCTCGAACGCCTGCTGCTCGAAGGTGGCGGCGGCTCGAATGGGGCCTTTCTGCGGGCCGGCCTGATCGACGAGATCAGCGTCGCGATCTGCCCCGCCGTCGACGGTGCGAAGGGCGCGCCGAGCATCTTCAACTCCAGCGACGGGGATGCCGACGTCGCAGCGCCGATCCGCTCAATGACACTGGCGAGCACCGAGGTGTTGGAGGGCGGCGTGGTTTGGCTCCGCTATCGGCTCCAAAACCACTTATGCCCAGGGGGGCGGGACGAGGACCGCCCGAAAGGGCGGCCCTCCCCAATTTTGATCTGCGCTAATCAGGCTAGTTTGCGATAAAGCGCGCACAGTTTGTTGCCATCGGGATCGCGAAGATAAGCGAGATATAACTCGCCGCCGGCCCCTTGGCGCACGCCAAGCGGGTCCTCGATCATCCGCACGTGCACATGATCGTCCCGGGCGGCGGGATCTCCCGCGACGACACGCGCTGGGTGTCGTGCCGTCCGGGGCTCTTTCTGCCGGTACGGGTTCTCGCGCGCCTGTTCCGGCGATTGTTGCTGGGCAAGCTCCTCGCCGCCCACCAGGCTGGTCGTCTCGCGTTCTTCGGCGTCGTAGGAGCAGCGAAGTGATGGTGGGAGTGGAAAGCGGCCAGCGGGCCTTGAGCACGACACGGGTGAAGTCGCGGATCAGCCCTGCTTCGCCGGCAAGCCGCTTGGTCGAGATACGGATTCAGAGAAAATAGAACGGCTTGTCGTGGTCTGGGCTGCCGGCACTGTAGTCAGCGTCCGCGGCTACCTCATAGATCAACCCCTCGTAATCTTCCTGGCAGCAGGCGTAACCGGCCCCTTCTCCCGCCACACGAGGACATGGGTGGGCTTCGCCATCATGGCGTGCTAAACCGTTTCGGAAGTGCACCGCGACAAAGCGTTAAATCAATCCCCGGCAGATGCTTCGCTCTTTATCGCGACGGTATTCCTTTCACGCCGGCTGCTTCAACACGGTGTTGTCGATCGGCAGCTTTCGCAGGCGCTTGCCGGTTGCTGCAAAGACCGCGTTGGTCACTGCGGGAGCGATCGCTGAAGTCCCGGTTTCACCCATTCCGCCTGGTGGCTCGAAACTCTGGACGATGTGAACCTCGATGGCTGGCGCCTCATTCATGCGCAGGATCTGGTAAGTGTCGAAATTGGTTTGCTCGACACGGCCGTCCTTGAGGGTGATCTCGCCATAGAGCGCCGCCGTGATGCCGAATATGATGGCACCCTCGATCTGCGCCCGGACGGTGTCGGGATTGACGACGGTGCCGCAATCGACCGCGCAGACGACGCGCCGCACGCGAACCGCGCCATCCTTTGACACTTCGACTTCGGCAACCTGCGCCATATAGGTCGCGAAGGCGAATTGAACCGAGACGCCACGGCCGACCCCTTGAGGCAAGGGCTGTCCCCAGCCGGCCTTTTCCGCGGCAAGCTCGAGGACGGCTTTGGCGCGGGGCGATTTGTCGAGGAGAGCCCGCCGATAGGCGACCGCATCCTGCTTCGCCGCCGCCGCCAGTTCGTCCATGAAGCTTTCGGTTACGAAGACATTGTGCGACGGCCCGACGCTGCGCCAGAACGCTGTCGGAATGCCCGGAGGTTCCACCCGCAGATACTCGACGTGCAGGTTCGGGAGGGCATAAACCAGATCGATCGCGCCCTCGGTGGTGTCGGGGTCGAGGCCATTGTCGAACGCTGGAGGGAGCCATCTTGCGATGATCGAGGAGCCTGCGAAGCGGTGGCTCCAGGCGACTGGCATTCCTTTCCCATCGAGACCGGCAGACATCCGGTCGAAGAAATAAGGCCGGTACATGTCGTGCTGAATGTCTTCCTCGCGCGTCCAGACGACCTTGACGGGGCCGTCGACATGCTGCGCGATCTGGACGGCGCGAATGACCCCATCGCTTTCCAACCGCCTGCCGAAGCCGCCGCCGATCAAATGATTGTGGACCACGACCTTGTCCAGCGGCAGGCCAGCGGTCTTCGCCGCCGCCGCCTGGGCTCGCGCGACGGCCTGGGAGCCGACCCAGACTTCGCAGCCGTCCTTGCGGACATGAACGGTGCAGTTCATCGGCTCCATTGTCGCGTGCGCGAGGAAGGGGACCTCGTAGGTCGCCTCGACTTTGGTGACGCTGGCCGCCATGGCCTCATCGCTATTGCCGATATGCTGAGCAACCGGCCCCGAATTGAGCGTCGCCTTTTCGAGTTCGTCCGCGATCTCCTTCGTATTGAGCCTGGCGTGCGGCCCGTCGTCCCATTCGATCACCAGCGCCGCCAGCCCTTTCTTCGCAGCGCCCATGTGGTCGGCCACGACGGCGACGGCGTCGTCAAGCCGTACGATCTGACGCACGCCCTTGACGGCTGTCGCCACCCTATCGTCAACGCTCTTCAGCCGGCCTCCGAAGACCGGCGACTGGGCAAGGGTCGCGATCTTCACGCCCGGCGGCCGAACGTCGATGCCATAGACGGCCGTTCCATTTACCTTGGACGGTGTGTCCAGCCGCTTGGCCGGGGTGCCGATCAGCGTAAAATCCTTCGGTTGCTTCAACGCCACCGTCTCCGGAACGCTCATGCGTGCTGCATCGGCGGCAAGGTCGCCGTATTTAGCGCTTCGTCCTGTCGGCGCGTGGAGCACTTCGCCACGTTGCGCACGGCAGGACGCCGGATCGACATTCCAACGCTTTGCCGCCGCCGAGACGAGCATGGTTCTCGCGATCGCGCCTGCTTGGCGCAAGGGCTGCCACGCCGCGCGTACGGCGTTCGAGTTGCCGGTTGCCTGCACGCCGCCCAATAAGGGATTGCCGTAGAGCTTTTCGTTGGGCGGCGCATGTTCCAGCCGCACCTGTTTCAGGTCGACCTCCAGGTCTTCGGCGATCAGCATCGCGATCGCGGTGTAGGTGCCCTGGCCCATCTCGACATAGGGCATGGTCAGGATAATCTGTCCATCGCCTCCGATGCGGATGAAGGCGTTGGGGGTGAAGCCATCGGCATCGGCCGCTTCAGCATTACCGTTTCCAACCGGCAGGCTCAGGCTTAGCATCAGACCGCCGCCAGCGGCCGCTCCGGCTTGCAGGAACCCGCGTCGGGTGAGGTGATCGGGGATCATTATCAGCTCCTCTGTCCGTTCGATCGCGCGGCCTCTTTGATCGTTTCGCGAATGCGGACATAGGTGCCGCAGCGGCAGATGTTGCCGGACATCGCATCGTCGATATCGGAATCCGTCGGATGCGGGTTGCTCGCCAGCAGCGCCGAGGCGGACATGATCTGGCCCGACTGGCAGTACCCGCATTGAACGACTTCCCGATCGAGCCAGGCTTTCTGGATCTTGGCGCCCGCCGGTGTCGCGCCGATCGCCTCGATCGTCGTGATCTCGGAAGTGCCGATGCTGTCGACGGTGGTGATGCAGGAACGGGTGGCGGCGCCGTCGACATGCATGGTGCAGGCGCCGCAGAGCGCCATGCCGCAGCCAAACTTCGTGCCGGTCATGCCGAGCACGTCGCGCAATACCCAGAGGAGGGGCGTGTCGCCGTCGACATCGACTGTCCGATCGACGCCGTTGACTTTGATCGTGAAGGCCATGGGTATATCCCGATTGGTTACACTAGATGGTCAGGGACATCGGCTCGGTCTCGCCATCGAATGATCTTAAAGGCCGAGATCGCTCAGGGACGGGTGATCGTCGGGGCGGCGGCCGAGCGGCCAGTGGTATTTGCGGTCGCTCTGTTTGATCGGCAGATCATTGATGCTGGCGATGCGCAGACGCATCAGGCCATGCTCGTCGAATTCCCAGTTCTCGTTGCCGTAGCTGCGGAACCAGATACCGCTGTCGTCATGCCATTCATAGGCAAAGCGTACGGCGATGCGGTTCTCTCGAAAGGTCCAGATCTCCTTGATAAGGCGGTAGTCAAGTTCACGCTGCCATTTGCGTGTCAGAAAGGCTTTGATGGCCTCGCGGCCCTCTAGGAATTCGGCGCGATTGCGCCAGCGGCTGTCGCTCGTATAGGCGAGCGCGACGCGAGCCGGATCGCGCGTATTCCACGCGTCTTCGGCCAGGCGCGTCTTCTCAGCGGCGGTCTCGGCAGTGAAGGGGGGAAGCGGCGGGTTCATGGGCATGCTCCGACGGTATGGCGAGACGCCTGCAGCGACGGTGTGTCACTCCGCATCGCCCATTCTGCAGTCAGGTAGACGATCCGCGAACGTCCAGAAGGATCTTTCCGCCGCGTTGCGCATGCGCGACTGCTTCTTTGATCGCGGAGAGGGGGTAGGTCGCGGCCACTGGTATCTGCACCCCGCCGGAGGCGATCATCTTCGCCGCCTGGACGACTGCTGGCGGAATTTTGGCGGCAATTTCCGGGTGGCCCAACCAAAAGCCCCGCATGGTGAGAGGCTTGAAGATAACGTCCAGCGGGCTGATCGACATCGGACGCTCGCTCATGGCCGCAAAGCTGACGAGCGTGCCGCGGGCTGAGAGCGTCGCTGCGAGCACGCCCGTCGCCGGGCCGCTGACGCCATCGAGCGCCAGGCGGAGCTCAGCCTGACCGACCGCCGCTTTGATCCTGTCCGGGACATCCGGCGTGTCAACGACAACAACGTCTCCGCCGACCCCCTCGAGTTCGGCCGCGAGCTCCGGGCGTCGGACGATGTTGACGGTCTTCAGCCCACGCGTTTTCGCAAAGGCGATCACCCACCGCCCGACCCCGGAATTGGCGGCGTTCTGCACCACCCACTCGCCCGGCTTCAGGTCGACATACTCGCTGAGCAGCAGCGCCGCAGTCGGGGGATTTATGCCCAGCATCGCCAATTGCTGGGGGTCCGCGTCAGCGGGTAGGGCGGAAAGACCGCCTGCCGATACGACGATCCGCTCCCGCCAAGTGAAGCTGGAAGGCGGCGCCAGGACCCGGGCGCCGACCTTGACGCTCTCCACCCCCGGCCCTACCGCGAGAACCCGGCCGACGCCTTCATTGCCGATAACGGCTGGAAGCGGGGGGCGGAATGCATAGATGCCCTGTGCGACCATGAGGTCGTTCGGGTTTATTGGGGAAAACTCGACGCCAATGAGGGCCTGGTTCGGGCCTGGAGCGTCGGGCTCGGGAATGTCGACATACTGAAGACCGTCCACAGGGTCGCCAAAAGATGTGAGCTGAACGGCACGCATATGGGCGCTTCCTTTTAATCAGGGCAGGTGCTCGATCTGGATCGGCAGATCGCAAGCGGCGGCCGGTGGCGTGCCAAGGCCGAACGGCTTCCTCTCCGCAGCCGACGACGATCGGGCGTCTGACCGGGAGATCTGAGCTTGCGAAGGCATGTCTCAAAGGTCATTTAGACGACGTTTTGGGACACTCGCGCAGAGGCTGCCATGCAGCGTATCGGCTTCATCGTGTTGCCCGGCTTTCAGGTGATGAGCGTCGGCGCGCTCTCGGTCTTCGAATTCGCCAATAAGGAGGTGGGCGAGCCGGTCTATGACGTGCGTCTGCTTTCAGAGACCGGCGGGTCCATCCGCAGCTCGATCGGCGCCAGCGTCGCGACGGAGCCGTTCGACGATACGACTTTCGATACGCTGATTGTCGGCGGCGGCGCCGCGATCGGATCGTTGCCGTCTGGCGTGATCAAGTTTTTGCGCCAAGCCATGGGGCGATGCCGGCGAGTCGCGTCAATCTGCATGGGCGCGTTCGTGCTGGCCGAAGCAGGTCTGCTCGACGGCCGCCGCGCGACGACGCACTGGCACCGCGCGGGTGACTTGCAGGCCTGGTTTCCGAGAGTGAAGGTGGAGGCGGACCGCATCTTCATTGTCGACGGCCTGGTATGGACCTCGGCCGGGATGACCGCCGGGATCGACCTGGCGCTGGCCATGGTCGAACAGGATCTAGGCGCGGACGTCGCCCGAGCCGTCGCCAGACAGCTCGTGGTCTATCACCGGCGCGCCGGTGGCCAATCGCAGTTTTCGGCGCTGCTGGAGCTCGAGCCAAAATCCGACCGTATCCAGAGCGCACTGGCCTATGCGAAGCGCAATCTCGATAAGCCGCTGACGGTTAGACAGCTCGCCGAAGCGGCGCATTTAAGCCCGCGCCAGTTCAGTCGGGCATTCCGCGCCGAGACCGGCCAATCACCGGCCAAGGCGCTCGAGAACCTACGGATCGAGGCCGCCCGCCTGATGATGGACCAGAGCCGTCATCCGATCAACGTCATCGCCCGGCAAACCGGTTTTGCCGACCGTGACCGCATGCGGCGCGCCTTCCTACGCGCGTTCGGACAGCCACCGCAGGTTATCCGGCGAAACACGCGCGCGGAGGCAGCGGCCTGAACTTCGGGCGATTCGCGCCGAATACGTGGAGTACGAGCTCGCCGGCGTTGCGGACCTTCCGGGCCGAGGCGGCTAGCGAATAGCGGAATGCAGTCGCGGCAGCGTAATCGCGCGTCCTGCTTCGGGCTTTATTGATCGCGACAAAGTTAATCGGACAATGCCCTCGTCGAGGCTTGCGGACAGCTCCGCCCATGTAGCGTAGCAGTTGATCAGGCGTGCTTTGGCTTGATGATGCACATCAGAGTGCGGGCGGTGGAGATCGGCTCATTTTCGGCGGCGTTGCTGAAGCTCTTGAGTCTGGCGGTGGGCTTCGAATGCGCGCAGCACGCCGAGCGGCGGCAGATAGCCTTTCACCCGCGTGAAAATCCCTCAGGCGTGGGTGAGAAACTCTCGTTTGCAGCTCAAGTTACACTGCACATATCCGGCGTATGAGCTTGGCGGCTCTATAGCATCAGGAGTGCTGATATGACGGCAATCCACTCGCCGGCCCCGCACGGCGGTTTGCGCCGGGTTTCGCATCGGCCGCGGCGGGCGAGCCGCCTCGTCCAAAGGGCCTTGGCGGCCGTTCGCGATTGGCGCAGACGGCTGCAGGACCGCAATAGATCGTCGGCGCTCGACGAGCGGACCTTGCGCGACGGCGGGATCTGCCGCAGCGATGAGCTCTGCCTCGACAGCACGCAAAGGGAGCGCGAGGCTTGGCTTGATACGTTGCACTTTCCACCCTTTTGAACCGAGTGCCGCATGACCGACGAGGATCCGGTGACGACGCTCGAGCAATGTGCTCGGCACGCCACTCAGCATGAAGAAAGAGTTGCACCGGGACCGACCGAAACCGCAATGCTCAACCGCGTCACCGGCACCGCCGAAGGAAAGGCCGGGCCTTGTGGCAGGTCTTCCGCTCCAGCGTGTCGGCAAGCCTGGATGAAATCTTCCTCGCATCCGACAGGTCGTCCTTCACGACCGGCCAGGTTCTCCCCGTCGATGGCGGGAAATCGGCAAGCTAATCCACCGCAACGCGACAGACAAAGGTGATGGCGATGCAACAGTATGCCCAAGCGCAAGTGAAGCCGATGAAAATCCCCGGCCCAGAGCATCCGATCTCGGTCGAGCGTAACTCGAGCCGGGTCGTCGTCTCGGTCGCGGGCCGCGTCATCGCCGACACGCGCGAAGCGCTCACGCTCCGCGAGGCGCACTATCCAGCAGTCCAATACATCCCCCGCGAGGATGTCGATATGGTGCAGCTGACGCGGTCAGACCGCACTACCTACTGCCCCTACAAGGGGGACGCCGCCTACTTCAGCATCCCCGTGGGCGGCGAGCGCTCTATCGATGCGGTGTGGACCTACGAGACGCCCTATACGGCCGTCGCCGGCATCAAGGATTACCTTGCATTCTACCCTGATCGGGTCGACACGATCGAGATACGGTCATGACCAATCTTGCGGGAGGTGCCTATCGTCCATGGGTACGGTGAGTGTATGACCGACGATCCCATTGTTTCGCACATGCCAGGATTCATTACTGCGGGGTGGTACAGTCATGCTCTTCGATCGTCGGACGCGATATCAGGCTGCCTGCGGCCCCATAGCGTCCCGGCATCCTCCCCCGGCGTTGCTGCCCTTGTGAAGATTGCAAGGGTCGTCACGATAACCCTTGTCGTGATCGCGGGAGTGTTGTTGCTGACGCCGGGTTCCGTTGGGGCCGGCGAGGATCCAGCCGATTTCATCCGCATGCTCGGCAATCAAGCGCTCGCGGTGCTCCGGTCCAGCGCCACACTGGACCAGAAGACGACCTATTTCCACCAGATGCTCCGCCAGGATTTCGATCTCAGCGAAGTATCCCGCTTTGTTCTCGGTCCGTATTGGCGCGTTGCGAGCGGGGGGCAGCGGCGGGAGTTCCGCAGCCTCTTCGAAGACTATCTTGTGCACTATTATGGTCAGCGGTTTGCGCAATATGGCGGCGAAAGCCTCGAGGTGAACGGTAGCAGGACCGATCCCGCCGGCGTGATGGTGACCAGCCAAATTATTCGTCCGCAAGGACCACCGATTGAAGTTTATTGGCGGCTCGCGGTAAGCGACGGGCGCTACAAGATCAGCGACGTAAGCATCGACGGCGTGAGTATGGCGCTCTCCCAGCGCTCGGAGTTTGCGGGGATCGTGCAGCGCAATGGCGGGCGAGTGGCCGGTCTCCTCGCGACGATGCGGGAGGCGATTTAAGGCCGCAGACGCACCGCAGCGTCAATTCGCAAGGCTGCCACAGGATCAGCCGCCCGTTGGCAAGCGCGATGGCTAGCACCGGCGGCGACAAAACTGCGACGAACTCCAGAAGGCAGCAATGACCAAGCGATATCTCGAAGACTTCGCGGCGGGCCAGACCTTCGGCTCTGGACGAGTGCGGGTCGACAAGGAGCGGATCAAGAGATTCGCAGCCGAATTCGATCCTCAGCCCTTCCACCTCGATGAGGACGCCGCGCGCGACACGATCTTCCGGGGATTGGTCGCGAGCGGCGGGTACACGGCTGCGTTGACGCTGAGGCTGGTGGTCGAGAGCGATCTCAAGCCCGCGGGCGGTATCATCGGCGCCGGCTTCGAGGAGTTGCGTTGGCCGCTGCCGGTGCGTCCCGGGGACGAGCTGCGCGTCGAGAGCGAAGTCCTGGATGTAAGGCAGTCTAAGTCGCGCCCTAACCAGGGGCTGGTCAAGGTGCGGACGACGACCTTGAACCAGAAGGGCGAGACCGTGCAGGTCTTCGTCGCCAATCTGATCGTCCCGCGCCGCCAGTAATCGACCAATACCATCGTCCAATAGATTTCACCTTCACACTGGTCTGATCGTCCATCAAACCCGATTAAATCGGAACGGAGCTCGTCATGGGGATCGTGCGCTTTGCGCTGCGCTGGCCCTACACCTTTTACGTGTTGGCCCTGCTGATCCTGTTTCTCGGCGTCACCGCGTTCCGGTCGATGCCGACAGACATTTTTCCGGAGATCGACATTCCGGTCGTCACCGTCATCTGGCAGTACACCGGGCTCAGCACGCCGGAGATGGAGCAGCGCGTCACCACCTACAGCGAATACGCGATGAGCACCGCCGTCAGCGGGATCAAGGATATCGAGGCGCAAACGTTGGACGGCATCTCGGTCCAGAAGATCTATTTTCAGCCGGACGTCAGCATCGATCTCGCGATCGCGCAAATCATCTCGGCAACCAATTACATCCGGCTGCTGATGCCGCCAGGGATTCAATCTCCGCTCGTCGTGGAGTACAACGCCTCCAGCGTCCCGGTGCTGCAGATCAGCCTCAGCTCCGATACCCTCAACGAACAGCAGCTCTACGATTACGGGCTTTACAATCTGCGGCAGCGGCTGGCGCCCATCCACGGCGTCACCTTTCCGACCCCGGCCGGCGGCAAATACCGCCAGATCATGGTCGATCTCGACCCGGCAAAGCTGTTGGCTAAGGGGCTCACCCCGCTCGATGTAGCGAACGCAGTCAACGCCCAGAACCTGACCTTGCCCTCCGGCACCGCGAAAATCGGCGACACCCAATACACCGTGCGCACCAATACGGTACCGGCGACGATCGATGACCTCAACAACATTCCGGTCAAATACGCCAACGGCGCCACGGTCTATGTCAAGGATCTCGGCTATGTCCGCGACGGCTCGCTGGTGCAGCAGAACGTGGTTCGATCGGATGGGCGGCGTTCGGTCCTGCTGAGCGTCATCAAGAACGGCAATGCCTCGACCGTCGATGTCGTCAGGCAAGTCAAGGAGGCGCTGAAGGTCGCGCGCGCCTCGGCCCCGCCAGGCATGGAGATAAAGGAACTGTTCGACCAGTCGGTGTTTGTCAGCGCCTCGGTCAACTCGCTGTTGCGCGAGGGCGCCATCGCGGCCGGTCTGACGGCGCTGATGATCCTTTTGTTCCTCGGCTCCTGGCGGTCGACCCTGGTGGTCATGATTTCGATCCCGCTATCCGTCCTGTCATCGCTGGTCGTGCTCTATTTCCTCGGCGATACGCTCAACACGATGACGTTGGGCGGGTTGGCGCTCGCCATCGGCATCCTGGTCGATGATTCGACGGTGACGATCGAGAACACGCATCGCCTATTGACCGAGGAAAGACAGCCACTGCCGCAGGCAACGTTGCACGGCGCCGCCGGCATTGCGGTGCCGACACTGGTCTCGACATTGGCGATCAGCTGCGTCTTCACTTCGGTCGTCTTTCTCGAGGGCCCAGCGAAATATCTGTTTACCCCGCTCGGCCTTGCCGTCGTGTTCGCGATGCTCGCCTCCTACGGCCTCTCACGGACACTGACGCCGATCACGATCGGATTGCTGTTGAAGGGCGAAGGTCACGGCGCTGAAGGAGGCTGGTTCGCGCGGTTCCATCATCGGCTCGAGCGTGGCTTTGATCGCCTGCGCGACGGTTATGCGGAGCTCCTCACTAGATTGCTGACCCGCCGGATCATCGTGCCGGTCTTCGCCATAGCCATCCTGGGGCTTGGCACGGTCATGTACCTGTTTGTCGGGCGCGACTTCTTTCCGGTCATCGACGGGGGGCAGATCCAGCTTCACGTCCGCGCTCCGGCCGGCACCCGCATCGAGAAGACCGAGCAGATCTTCGAGGCTGTCGAGAACAAGATCCGTGAGGTCATCCCGGCGAGCGAGCGCGACCTGATTGTCGACAACATCGGCCTGCCGGCGCGCCTCTACAATCTGTCCTTCGCGGACGGCTCGACGATCGGCATCAATGACGGCGTGATCCTGGTGTCGCTGAAGGACGGGCACCGGCCCACCGCCGATTACGTCAGCAAGCTGCGCCAGGCATTGCCGACAGCCTTTCCGGAAGACATTTTCTATTTTCAGGCGGCCGACATGGTCACCCAGATCCTGAATTTCGGGGTGACGGCACAGATCGACGTGCGCACCGTCGGTTATGACCGGGTCAAAAATCTGCACATCGCGCGACAGCTCCGGCGCCGCATCGGGGCCATCCCGGGCGTTGCCGATACCCACCTCCAGCAGGAGGTCGATGCGCCGGCGTACTTTGCCGCGATCGACCGCACCCGCGCGGCAGAGCTCGGTCTCAATGCCAGTCAGATTGCCACCAACCTCAACGTCAGCCTGAGCTCCTCGGAGCAGGTGACCCCGAATTTTTGGACCGATCTGACAAAGGGGATTCCCTATTACCTGGCGGTTCAGACGCCGGAGCCTCAGGTCGCGTCGCTCAATGCGCTGACCAATACGCCGGTCAGCACCGCCCTCTCGCCGCAAGGGGATCCGGTGCCGGGCCTGCTCAGCAATGTGGCGACCCTCTCCCGCATCGCACTGCCGACCAACGCCAACCAGGCGAACATTCAGCCGATCTACGAGATCTACGCCAATGTCCAAGATCGCGATCTCGGTAGTGTCGCGAGCGAGATCGACCGAACCGTCGCGGGGCTGCAGAAGGAGCTTTCGCCAGGCAACACAATCCAGGTGCTGGGTCAGATTGGGAGCATGAACGGCGCCTTCCGCGACATGGGCGTCGGGCTCTTGTTCGCTGCCGTCTTCGTCTACCTGCTGATGGTCGTGAATTATCAGAATTTCGGCGACCCGCTGGTCGTAATTCTGGCACTGCCCGCGACCTTCTCCGGCATCGTCACAATGCTTTATATTACCGATACGACCTTGAGCGTCCCATCGCTGATGGGCGCGATCATGGCGGTCGGCGTCGCCTCAGCCAACTCGATCCTGCTGGTGACCTTCGCACGCGAGCAGCAGCTCGCCGGCATGAGCGCCTTCGATGCGGCGATATCCGCGGGACGCACCCGGATTCGGCCTGTGCTGATGACGGCCGCCGCAATGATCGTCGGCATGATCCCAATGGCGATCGGCGGTCCTGGTGAGGAGCAGAATGCGGCGCTGGCGCGCGCCGTCATCGGCGGCCTCTTGTTCGCGACACCGACCACGCTCCTCGTCGTGCCTTATCTATTCGCCATGCTGCGCAAACGCAACGACGGCAAACCCGCGCAAGGCGTCTTTGCGGAGGAACTTTAAATGACCGACCGCGACCATCGCGTGCTCGAATATCCGGCGCGGAACCGGGATACCCAGCAGCCGACTGGCGAGCACGATCGCCGCAGTGGTTCCGGTCGACGGCTGCTCGGCCTCGGCGCGCTGTTGCTGCTCCTCGGCGGTCTGGCGCTCGGCGTTTGGCGGCATTACGCACGGCATCTCGAGGTCACGGCCGCCGCAGAGCAGCATCGCGATTTCGTGCCCACCGTCCGCGTCGAAGCGGTGCGGGCAAGCCCCGGCACGATGAGCGTGACCTTGCCGGCCACGACCAACGCCTTCGAAGCCGCCAACATCTATGCCCGCGCCAGCGGGTATATCACGCAACGCAATGTCGATATCGGTTCTCGAGTGAAGGCAGGCGACCTGCTGGCGGCGATCACCGCTCCGGAGCTCGATCATCAGATCGCCCAGGCCGAGGCCAGCCTAGCTCAGGCCAAGGCATCGCGCCGGCAAACCAAGGCGAACCGTGAACTGGCCCGGGTCACTTGGGGCCGCGACTCTGTTCTCGTGAGGCAAGGCTGGGCCACCCAGCAGCAGGGCGACACCGATCGCCTGACCTATGCGGCTCAACAGCAGGCGAAACAGGCTAATGACGCCGCCATCCAGTCGCAGGAGGCGCAATTGCTGGTACTGCGCCAGCAGAAGGCTTATCAGCGGGTCGTCGCCCCCTTCGACGGCGTCGTGACCCGCCGCAACATCGATGTCGGCAGCCTGGTCCAGGCCGATGCGGCGAGCGGCACGTTTATGTTCGCTTTGACCCAGAGCGAAATCATGCGGATCCGGCTCTACGTGCCACAGGACGCAGCCATCGGAGTGAAGCCCGGTGTCGACGCCGTGGTCCGGGTTCCCGAGATTCCCGACCACACCTTTCCGGGCAAGGTCGCGCGGATCGCCGACGCCCTCGATCCGGCCACCCGGACCCTGATGACCGAGATTGACGTACCCAACCCCGACGGAGAGTTGAGCCCGGGGACCTACTGCGCGGTCGAACTCAAGGTCCCGCGCCGGACGCCGTCACTGATCGTGCCGGCCGGGGCGATCGTCTTCGACCGCGACGGTCTCCACGTGCTGGTGGTCGAGAACGGCGTCGTGCACAGCCGCAAGATCACCGAAATTCGCGACCTCGGAACCGAGGTCGAGGTCGGCGAGGGCGTCAAGCAGGGCGACCAGGTGGCGCTCACCCCGCCGGTCGACCTCGAGGATGGCAGCAAAGTGCAGGTTCGCGCGACCCCAACGGCCAGATCGTCATAAAGCCGTGTCACGCGGCGCGTTGTCAGGAACTTAACCCTCTTGCTCCGTCTGCTTCGCCTTCGACGGCGGGGACGAGGTTCGCGGCGAGAAAGTCTACGAACACTCTGAGCTTGGGAGCGAGATGCCGGCTCGACGGCCACAGGACCCGAAGGGGTCCGGAGCAATCAGCGTAGTCGTCGAGCACGGTGACGAGTAGGCCTTCACGAAGTTGCCGGCCTATGGTGAAGTCCGGCAGGTAGGCAATACCCATGCCTTGTTCGGCCATAAAGATTAGCGGCTCAATTGTACTTGCCACGGCTGTCCTGGGCAGCTCGGTCTCGATGCCGGCATGCTCGGGCCAGAGCGGCCATCGCTCGAACTTTCCGCTGGTCGGAAATTTGTGGTGCAGGCAGGCATGAGCCTTGAGGTCGTCCGGGATCAGAGGAACACCCTTGGCCGCCAGATAGGCCGGGGCCGCCACGAGGCGTCGGCGATAGGTGCCCAAAGCCCGGGTCATCAAACGCGAGTCGCCAACCTCGGCAAAGCGCACCACGGCGTCGAAGCCCTCCTCGATCACATCGACGACGCGATCGCTGAAATCGAGATCTAATCTGATCTCGGGATAGGCCCGCATGAATGCGACGAGAGTGGGCATCATCAGCATGCCGGCCAATGGCAGGCTGACACGCAGTATGCCGCGCGGCGCCTCGTGCGTCTTCGACAGTTCAAGCTCGGCCGCTTCGATTTCAGAAAAGATGCGCCGGCAGCGTTCGAGGAATAAGGCACCTTCCGCGGTTAGTGTGATGCTGCGCGTGCTGCGATGAAAGAGGCGCACGCCGAGCCGTTCCTCCATCCGCGCCACCGCCTTGCCGATCGCCGACGACGACACGCCGAGTTGCCGTCCCGCGATCGTGAAACTTCGGGCTTCCGCCGCCCGAACGAAGGCATTCAACGATCCGAGACTGTCCATCGGCGGGCCTCCATTTCGGACAACCAAATCCGATATGTTTGGAACTACGGCCCATTTTTCAAACCTTCTGGAGAGTTCATCTGTCGAGCAACCAGGAAGGAAGTCCCAGATGAATGCAACGCAGTTCGCAAGGACGACGAACGGGAAAGCGGTCGAAGAGTTAGACCTGCTGGTGGTCGGGGCCGGCTTCGGCGAAGGAGCGACGAGATGAACACTCCTGTTGTCTTAATTACTGGCGCGTTGACCGGCATCGGCCGAGCGGCGGCTCTGGCTTTCGCAAAGGGAGGCAGCCGGGTCGTCATCTCCGGTCGCCACGAGGAAGCCGGACAGGCGCTGGCTACGGAGTTGCGCGCACTCGGCGCGGAGGCCGAGTTCGTCCGTGCTGACGTACGCCAAGAAGACGCTGTGCGGGAGTTGGTCAATCAAACGGTTGCTCGCTTCGGTCGGCTCGACGCAGCGGTCAATACCGCCGGCACCGAAGGCCACCCTGGCCCGGTCATCGAACAGTCAGCCGACAGCTACGCAGCCACCTTCGATACCAATGTGCTCGGCACCCTGCTCAGCATGAAGCACGAACTGCGGGTCATGCTGGCGCAAGGCAGCGGCAGCATTATCAATATCTCATCGACCTACGGACATCTCGGGGCGCACGGCGCATCGGTCTATTCGGCAAGTAAGCACGCCGTCGAAGGCCTCACAAAGTCGGCGGCGCTGGAGACTGCGGGATCGGGCGTGCGGATCAGCGCCGTTGCACCGGGACCAACTGAAACCGCAATGCTCGATCGGTTTACCGGCAACGCAGAACGAAGGGCCGGCCTTGTCGCGGGTGTCCCGTTGCAGCGAGCAGCCAAGCCTGACGAAATCGCAAATGCGATCGTCTTCCTCGCTTCGAGCAAGTCGTCCTTCACGACCGGTCAGGTGCTCTTCGTCGACGGTGGCAAGTCGGCGACGTAGTCCGGCGAAACTCGACAGCCAAAGGTGATCACCATGGAACAGATTGTCCAATCGCAAGCGAAGTCGATCAAAACCCCTGGACTGGATCATCCGATTTCGGTCGAGCGCAACCCCAGCCGGGTAATCGTCTCAGTCGCGGGCTGCGTCATCGCCGACACGCGCGAAGCGCTGACGCTCCACGAGGCCCATTATCCGGCGGTCCATTACATCCCGCGCAAGGATGTCGATATGACGCTGCTGGCGCGGACAGATCGCACCACCTACTGCCCCTACAATGGCGACGCCAGCTACCACAGCATCGCAGCGGGCGGTGAGCGCTCGATCGACGCAGTCTGGACCTACGAGACACCCTACGCGGCGGTCGCGGGCATCAAGGACCACCTCGCATTCTACCCAGATCGGGTCGATACGATCGAAATCCAGTCCTGAGCGGTTCTTTCACGGAAAGACCGCATTCAGCGATCCCAGGGCTGTTCATCCGCCGACCTCTATTTGGGCCAATCGAGTCCGATATGTTTAGACTACGGCCCATTTTTTCAAACCGTCGGGAGAGCCTCATCTGCCAAGCAACCAGGAAGGAAGTCCCAGATGAATGCAACGCAGTTGAGGAGTTGGACGTGTTGGTGGTCGGGGCCGGGTTCGCCGGCCTCTACCAGCTCGATCGCCTGCGCAAACTCGGTTACAACGTGAAGGTATTCGAGGCAGGGTCCGATATCGGAGGCGTCTGGTACTGGAACTGCTATCCGGGCGCCCGGAAGGTCTACCGGGGCGTCGCTGAGCTCACCGTGTTCCAGCGCACGCCGAATTTGGCGCTGCCAATGCGCCAGCGGAAGCTCGACGACGAGGCCAAGCGGCGGATGAAGGAGACTTTTCCCGAGCGCTTCCGCAAGCGCGCCCAGACCTTCGCCGGGTTCGACTATGACCGAAGAGAGATTGGTGCTGGCCGAGCTGTTGGAGAAGGCCGGTGAGGTGGCGTCGATGCCCCCATCCTGGACCGTTGCGCGGGTTGGTCGAGTTCTGGAGCGCCATAGCAATAGGCGGTCTTCCGCGATTACCGTGTTGACGGCCCATGAGGAACACGTCAGGAAATTGGGCGTCGATAGGCCATCTCGACAATGAGCGGGCGGTAAGAGCCGCCCGCATTTAGACCGGGCACGCAGGCGGGAGAACTCCGTGAAGTTCAATTTTTCGAGCGAGCAGGAAGAGTTCCGCTCCAACCTGCGCCGCTTGCTGGCAGACCGTTCGCCGACGAAGGAAGTGCGGCGATTGATGGAAACCGATCAAGGCTACGAACGCGACGGCTGGCGCGCGATCAACACCGCGCTCGGCCTGACAGCGATCCGCATTCCCGAAGCCTATGGCGGCTACGGGCTCAGCTTTGGCGATCAATGCATTGTGCTGGAGGAGATGGGGCGCGCCCTGCTCTGCGCACCGTATTTTGCGACGGCGGTGCTGGCCGCCGGCGCCGTCATGAATGCCGGCACCGAGGCGGAAAAGCAGGCGTTGCTGCCGGGCATCGCTGCCGGCGAGACGACCGCGACCTTTGCCTGGGTCGAGGACAACGGGCGCTGGGACGTCGAGGGCACGGCGCTGACCGCGACCGCCGAAGGCGGTCAAATCGTGCTGAACGGGCATAAGAGTTATGTCGTCGACGGTCACACCGCCGATTTGATCGTCGTTCTCGCCCGCGCGCCGCAGGGCCTGTCATTGTTCACCGTCGACGGCAATGCCGCCGGGCTGACCCGCCGCGCCCTGAAATCGATGGATCCGACGCGCAAATTCGCCCGCCTCGAGTTCAAGCGCGTGGCGGCCCGCCCGCTCGGTACGGCCGGCGGCGCGCCGGTCCCGTTCGCCCGCACGATGGTCGAGGCCGCGGTCTGTCTGGCCAACGAAATGGTCGGTGGGGCCGACAGGCTGCGGGAGGATGCGCTGGCCTATGCGATGATGCGCATGCAGTTCGGTAAGCCGATCGCTTCGTTCCAGTCGATGAAGCACAAGCAGGCCGATATGCTGCTGGAGGTGGAACTGGCCAAGTCGGCGGCCTATTACGCCGCGGCCTCATTGGATGACGGGGATGACGACTCGGTGGCCAACGCGCATCTCGCCAAGGCTTGTGCCAGCGATGCGTATGTGCAAACCGCCATTCACGCGGTGCAGATCCATGGCGGCATCGGCTTCACCTGGGACAATGACACGCATCTCTGGTTCAAGCGGGCAAAGAGCTCCGAGGTGTTGCTGGGCGATGCCAATTATCACCGCGAACTGATGCTGCAGAACTGGCTGACCTGAGGGGCGAGCAACATGACCGAGATCAGTGAAGATACCGTCCGCGCCGAAATCCGTGCCTGGCTGGAAGCGAACTGGAACCCGGACTATGGGCTGGTGGAATGGCGTGTCAAACTGGCTGAGTCCGGGTGGGGCGTCCCGCATTGGCCGTCGCGCTGGTACGGCCGCGACCTTCCTGTCGGCCTGGTGCCGGTGGTCGAGGAGGAGTTCAAGCGCCTCGGCGCGATCGGCGTCGCCAAGGTGGGGATCCGCACCCTGGCTGCTGCGACGATCCTTGCACATGGTACCGACTGGCAGAAGGAGAAGTTCCTTCTCCGCATTTTGACCGGTGAGGATATCTGGTGCCAGTTGTTCAGCGAACCAGGCAGCGGCTCCGACGTGGCCGGTGCGGTGACGCGCGCCGAGTTCCGCGGCAATCAATGGGTCGTCAACGGGCAGAAGGTGTGGACCACCAGCGCACACAAGGCGCATTGGGGATTGTTGCTGGCGCGCACCGATTGGGACCAGCCGAAGCACCGGGGCTTGTCGTATTTCATCCTCGATATGAAGCAGCCGGGCGTGACGGTGCAGCCATTGCGGCAGATGAACGGCTATGCCTCGTTCAACCAGGTGTTCTTTACGGACGCCAAGGTCGAGCCCGAGTTCCTCGTCTCCGACGTCGGCAATGGCTGGGCGGTGACGACGACGACGCTGATGCACGAACGCCGCGGCGCCGACGCGCTGCGCAGCTGGGCGATTGCCTTCGACAAGCCGGGCCGCATCTATGAGGAGGAGCGGGAGGAAATCCGCACGACGATGGAGCCCTACAAGTGGTATCCGCAGCGTGCGGGCCGCGTCGATCTGATCCTGCAGCGGGCGCAGGCGACCGGGAAGATCAACGATCCGGTGCTGCGGCAGGAGATCGCCAAGGTGCTGGCGATGTCGAAGGCCGCGGAATGGACCGCTCGCCGCGCCCGCACGGCGCAGGAGCAGGGGCGGCCGCAGGGCCCCGAGGGCTCCCTCGGCAAGCTGGCGTCGAGCATCATCGCCCGCGCGGCGGCTCGCCTGCATACATCTCTGCTCGGGCCGGATGCGCTGCTGACCGGCGACGACAGCCCGATGAGTGGGTTGCTGGCGGAGATCCTGGTGTCGGTGCCGGCCAGCTCGATCGCCGGCGGTACCGACGAGATCCAGCGCAACATCATCAGCGAACGCGTGCTGAAGATGCCGCGCGAGCGCACCGGCGACACGGACAAGCCGTTCAAGGATGTTCCGCGAAATACTGTGGCCTAGGGTGAGAGCCGGCCCCGGCCGGAAGTCCGGCCAGACGTGTCGAGCAAAAATCACTGCCGCGGTTCAATCAGGTCCCATGAACACCCGTTTACGGCGCTGCCCGGACCGGCTCAGATGACACTGTCTTGCTCAAGCGCGGCGATATCGGCGGCCGACATTCCGAGCCAGTCGCCGTAGATCTCGCGATTGTGCTGGCCGAGCTTCGGGCTGGGCACGGTGTCGACCGGATCGGCGCCGTGGATGCGCAGCGGCGTCGTCGGCACGACGATGCGGCCGATCTCGTCATGCTCGATCCATTCGAGCATGCCGCGCTCGTGCATATGGCGGTCGCGCATGACCTCGTCGACGTCGCGCACCGGCGCCAGCGGGATGCGGTGCCGTTTGGCGATCGCGAACGCCTCCATCTTGCCGAGCGTGCGCGTCCATGCCGCGACCAGCGCGTCGGTCGCCTCGCGATTGGCGACCCGCGCCGCGTTGTCGGCAAAGCGCGCGTCGCCGCGCAGATTCTCGCGCCCCATTGCCCGGAGCAGATTGTGCCAATGCTCCTCGACCGCGATGTTTATGGCGACGTAGCCGTCATTGGTCGGGTAGACGTTCAACGGCACGCGGCCATGGCTGGCGTTGCCGGTGCGCGGCGGCGCCTCGCCGGTCTCGAAATAGGCGTGCAGTTGCGAGGTCAGGCTCGCGTAGGCGGCTTCCTGCATCGCCACCTCGACCAAGCGGCCCCGGCCGGTGCGCTCGCGCTCGAACAGCGCCGTCAGGGTGGCGGCATAGAGATGGATCCCGGAAATGAAATCGACGACGGCCGGGCCGGCCTTGACCGGCGGCCCGTCCGGAAAGCCGGTCGCCGCGATCAGCCCCGACACCGCCTGGATCGTCAGATCCATCGCCAGATTGTCGCGGTCCGGCCCCGTCAGGCCGTAACCCGAGCCCGAGGCGTAGACGAGGCGCGGGTTGATCCGGTGCAATACCTCCCAGCCGACGCCGAGCCGGTCCATGACTCCGGGCGCGAAATTCTCCAGCAACACGTCGCCGCGCTCGACCATGCGGAACAACAGCGCGCGGCCGCGCTCGTGCTTCAGGTTCAAGGTGATCGCGCGCTTGTTGGAGTTCAGCATCGCGATTGGAAAGGTCGTGCTCTTGCCCGGCGGCGCCCGCCGACGCAGCGGCTCGCCCTGCGGTGGCTCGATCTTGATCACGTCGGCCCCGGCCTTGGCCATCAAGAGGGTCGCGTACGGTCCCTGATAGACTTGGCCGAAATCGAGGACGACGATGCCGGCGAGCGGCCGGTTGGCGCCGGCCGGCATCAGCGGGTTTCTTCTGCTCGTGCCATTGGGGCAGCTTGCGGGCGCCGCGGCTCGGGTGTCAACGCCGCACCCTCTTGCCCGATTGCCACTTCATGTTCGTCTATGATGCAGGTCGCGCCATCGGCGCCGTCAGCCGGGAGGGCGGCATGGCTTTTCGCTAGGCGTGCAATACGCCGCAGCATGCGCAGCCGCGCCCGCACGCGGCGCGCGATGCGTGCACCCTCCACCGGCGCAATTTCGCCGCGCGAAATGGCCGTCCAAACCCGGGCCAACACCCTCCGCACATTCTCGACCGTCCGCAACGACGCCAGGTCGATCCCGAGACGCTCCGGCGGATCGATGGCGCACAGGGGCGGCGGCAGGAGCTGCGCGGCGAGCGGGCGCAACAGATACGGTTTGCGGTCGAGCAGGTGCGACAGCGCCTGTGCGCTCAGCGGGCGGGCGACGAGATCCGGGACGCGCCGCTTGGGATTGGGAATGCCGGGCGGGCGGCCGCGCGGGTTCCCGGAGCTTCCTCTGGCGAACCGCCCGCGCGCGTCGCGCGCGCGAGCCGACAAGCGATCAGGACCAAGCGATTGAGATTCCATCATTCCTGCCCGGGAGAACAGGAGACAGCAGGCCGGGTCAGGCGGTCGGCAATGATTTTCATGATCGGCGGTGTCTGGTGGTAGCGCGCCGGAGGTATATGCGTTCACGTTTCATTCTCGTCAAGAAGGGGTCGCAAATCTGCTTGCACCGCGACCCGTTCGCGATTGAATGGGAGGATCTGGAGCAGGACCCAAACGAGCAACGCTACGGCGTGATTGGCATGGTGGAGGGCCGCTTGCTGCTCGTGGGCTACACGCAAGGAACGGATTATATCGAAACAAATACCGGGACAGGCATTTGCGCGAGCAAGGTTCGCGTTGTGCCGCCGAGCAAAAGTTCCCGCAACCGAGAGTGACCATAGGCTCCGAACACGAGCAGGTCCGATCCGCTCCGCACGGCGTGCGCGAGGATCACCTCCGCGATCGGAGAGCCGTTCGACATCACGCGTTCCACGTTGAGATGCACATTGTGCCGCGCCAATTGCAAAGCGATGTCGGCACCGGGCTCTTCCCCATGTCGGCGGCCTCTGGACGGATCCACGACCAGCGTGGTGACCGCCTGTGCGTCGACAAGAAACGGCATCGCGTCTGATATCGCGCGCCGGGCCTTCCGACTGGCGTTCCAGCCGATCAGGACATTGTTGCCAATCGCTTCACCTAGCCACGCATTGGGGAGGATTAGCAGCGGCGCCCCGCTCGCAAGCAAGATCGTCTCCAGTGTCAGATCATCTGGAAGGCCATTCGGTTCAGGATGCCCGACGATCACCAGATCGGAATGAAGCGCGTTGAGGATCGCCTCTTGCGCCGGCCGATGGCCGTTGATTCGACGTAATTCCCCGGCGACGTTCCATCTGGTGCAGAGAGCCTGAAAGTGTTCGCTCACATGGGCCGCAACAGCTTCCGCGTCTGCACGGAGCCTTTTTTCATGGGCGATCACGGCTTGGAACGCCCTTTCGCCGATGGCCCAAGACTCCGACGGCGGATGCAACCTCCCGCCGGCGAAAACCACGTGCACACCGATCACATGCGCGTCCCAGCGCTGCGCCAATGCGGCAGCATGAACAGCCCGATGCTTTCCTGACGGACTGGCATCAAGAAAGACTGTTAACGTTTTTGGATAAAGTCGCCTTTGCGGGCTGGGTGCCGAACGCATACTCACCGTGTCGATTTGCACACCGTCGTGCCTTCCGGGACGCCACGAGCCGTTGATGTATTGTCCGTCAAACCCTTGGTAGGGCACCGGCGCGTCGGCTCGCCGCTCAGACACAGGCCCATCCTGCGTGGGCCGTCTTATCGAAGCCAGCGAACGACGCTCAGTCATTTTCACATGCGGTTGGTCCTGAACATTCATGGTTGGCTCTCCATTTCATGGGTGACAGGAGGATTATCCGCCTGGTGCAGCTGCCTCGGTGCGAATCTGCACTTTGCTGCCAACGACAAGGCTGACTGGCGGCGTGCGGATGACCTGGTATCCCGCCTGTATGTCCATTAGTGACCCATCGGAGCGGCCCCGCCGAGCTTGACCTTGCGCAAGGTCAGTGCGAGCGGCACGGCCGCGAGCGAGATCAGCATCAGCACCAAAAAGGCGTCCATATAGCCCAGGTACGAGGCCTGCGCCTGTACCTGCTGTCCAACCCATTGGATCGCCTGCTGCTTGGCCTCCCATACCGAACTGCCCTGCGCGACGAAATAGTTCGTCACCTGATGCAGCGCATCCTGATATTGCACGCTCGACGGGATTGCCTGGCCGACGAGCATGTTCTGATGGAATTGCTCGCGGTCCCACAGCACGTTAGAGACGAGCGATATGCCGATCGAGCCGCCGGTGTTGCGCGCGGCATTGAGCAGGGCCGAAGCCTGGTCGGTCTTGCCGGGCGGAAGCCCGTCGTAAGATGCGGCGATGATCGGAATGAAGACCAGCGGCAGTCCGACGCCCAGCAGCATGCGCGAGCGCGCCATGAACCAGAAGTCGAGATCGCCATACACATTGGTCATGTCGTACATCGAAAGCGCGATCAACACCGCCCCGACGGCAATCAGGTATTTGGGCTGGACCTTGCCGGACAGACGGCCGACGACGAACATCATCGCCGCCGTTACGAGGCCGCCGGGCGACAGCACGAGGCCGGCCCAGGTCGCGGTGTAGCCGAAATCCTGCTGAACCAGCTGCGGCAGAAACTGCGTCGTCGCAAACAGGATGGCGCCGGTCGCCAGCATCACCAGAAAACAGGCGCCGAACTGGCGGGTCGCCACCATCCGAAGGTCGATCGCCGGGTTGCGGCGGCTGATCTCCCACGGGATCATCAGCAGGAACGCCAGCACACAGACGACCGCGACCTCGACGACAAAGGTCGAGCCGAACCAGTCGTCCTCGAGCCCCCGGTCGAGCATAAGCTCGAGCGAACCGAGAAAGGTCGCGACGAGCGCGAAGCCGACCGCGTCGAACCTCTCCCCGTGCCGCCGCAGCCGCCGGCCCCGCGCCGCCGCGGCCTCGGGCTCGCGCAAGACCAGCGCAATCAGCCCCATCGTGATCAGGCCTACCGGGCCATTGATCATAAAGGCCCAGCGCCACGAGAAATTGTCGGCGAGCCAGCCGCCGAGCGTCGGCCCGACCACGGGAGCCACCACGACCGCCACGCCAAACAGCGCGAAGCCCTGGCCGCGCTTTTCCGGCGGGAACGCATCCGCCAGGATCGATTGCGCCACCGGTACCATGCCGCCGCCGCCGACGCCCTGCACAATGCGGAACAGCAGCAGCGCATCGAGATTCGAGGCCTCTGCGCACAACACCGAACTGGCGGTGAACAGCGCCAGGCAGATCAGGAAGAAGGTCTTGCGGCCGAGGCGCTGGGTGAGGAAGGTGCTCGCCGTCAGGCTGACGGCGTTGGCGACGAGATAGGTCGTCACCACCCAGGACGCCTCGTCCTCGCTGACCCCCAGGCCGCCGGCGATATAGTTGAGCAGCACGTTGGCGATGGTGGTGTCGAGCGTCTCCATGAACGATGCGACAGCCACGAGAATGGCGATCAGCCATGGGTTGGTGCCGGCGCCGCCCGGCGCACCGGGAGGCGCGGCTTGCGCGCGGTCGCTCATAGCCACCCCCTCAGGCGCTCGTAGAGCGAGGGATTTGCATTGACCCGCACGCTGGTCTCGACCGACATCCCGGGGCCGAGCGCAACATCCGTCGGGGGATCGTCCATGACGACCTTGACCGGCACGCGCTGCACGATCTTGACCCAGTTACCGGTGGCATTTTGGGCAGGCAGCAGCGAAAACGCGGTGCCGGAGCCGGGCTGCACGCTCGCCAGATGGCCGCGGATCGTGCGTTCCGGATAGGCGTCGATGCCGATCGTCACCGGTTCTGCGGGCCGCATGTGGTCGAGCTGCGTTTCCTTGAAGTTCGCCCAGATCCAGATGTCGTCGGGCACGAACATCGTAAGGTTTGCACCCGGCTGCGCGTACTGGCCGACAGCGGCGCCCAGCTGGACGACACGTCCCGCCTGGTCTGCCGTAACTGTGGTATAGGAAAGGTTCAGCTGCGCCTGTTCGCGCTGAGCTTTGGCTTGCGCCAGGCTGGCGACGGCGCTGGCGCGTTGCGCCTTCAGCGCCTCAACTTGCCGCTGCGCCAGTTTGAGGGTCGCTTGCGCACTGTCAACTGCGGCCTGCTGCTGATTCAGCTGCGAGGTGTATTGCTGGGCGTTCTGGACGCTGCCCGCGAGTTGTGTCTGCGCCAGATATTGGTAGCGCGCCGCTTGCTGCTGCGCGAACACCAGCGCCGCCTGCTGCTGGGCCAGCTGTGCCTGGTCGGCGTCGATCTGGGCCTGCTGCACGGTCAGTTGCGCATCGACGTTTTCGATGTTGGCCTGCGCAGCAGCCACTTGCGCTACAGCCTGAGCAAGTGCCGCGCGATAAGTACGATCGTCGATGCGAGCGATCACATCTCCAGCATTGACATGCTCATTGTCAGTAACCGGGACCGCCGTGATGTAACCCGACACTTCGGGGGCGATGGCGAATTGGCGCGACGCTATGTAGGCGTCGTCGGTGGTCTCGAAATGAAGAGAATTGTCCCAATCAAGATAGCCGGCCGCAGTTAACAGCAGCAGGCTCGCGGATGCGAGCACGAAGACCACCGGATGCCGATGAAGCCAGCCCTTATCTGGCGACCGATCGGCAGAGCGCTGGGTTGCAGCATCCGAATTCTGCCGGGGCTGCCGCCGACGATCCTCTGGCGCCACAAAGTCAGGCGACCCAACGCGATCCGCCGTCGGCTCCAATTGCGCGGTTTCGGCCGCGCTCAGAACGTCCACTCTCCGATCTTCCTGGTCCAGCATGGTCCTTCGCCCTTGCGATCTGCTTTCGCGGACCGAAATGAGCAGCGATCGACGGAAGACAATTGCCCCTCTTGCGAACGGGCTGTCCGGTATCTGCAAACAATAGGAGGGCGGGATGGACCGTTTCGCCAGCATCACGGCCTTCGTAAGGGTTGCCGAAAGCGGCGGGTTCTCGGCGGCTGGCCGCCGCCTAAACCTGTCAAAGGCGACGGTCAGCGACCATGTTCAGGCGCTGGAAAACGCGCTCGGGGTGCGGCTGTTGAACCGTACCACCCGCCGGGTCAGCCTGACGGAGATCGGCCGCAGTTATTACGAGCGCTGCGTGCAAATCCTGCACGACCTGGAGGAGGCCGACGAGACCGCCGGCGCCCAACAGGCAACCCCACGAGGCCAGCTTCGCGTCCATTGCCAACAGGGCATCGTGCAGTTCGTCACGCCGGTCGTGATCGACTTTCTCGCGCGGTATCCTGAAGCATCGGTCGATCTGCGCTCCGGTCACGTGATGATCGATATGGTAGAGGAGGCGTTTGACCTGGCTATCAGCCCGTTTCTACCGCCCGACGCGAACTCTTGTCAGACGGCGCCTGGGGACGTTCGGCCTTATGCTGTGTGGCGCCCCGGCCTACCTCGAAAAGCATCCGGCTCCGCAATCCCCGGCGGACCTCGCCGGCCACAACTGCCTGCGGTACCCTTACGTGCCGTCCCCAGACGAGTGGCACTTCGTGGATGCCAATGGCAATCCGGTGCTGGTGGCCGTATCGGGAAGCCTGATCAGCAGTAGCCCCGATACCGGGCGCGCCGCTGCCGTGGCCGGCATCGGCCTCGTGCTGACTGCGCCATTCATGGTTGCCGACCTGCTGGAGTCGGGCTCGCTGGTGCCGCTGCTGCCCGGTTATCGAACGCAGGAACTGGAGATCAACGCGTTCTATCCTCATCGCCGGCACTTGAGCGCCAAGGTACGCGCGTTCATCGACATGCTGGTCACCTGGTTCGTCGAACACGAGCACCGGCCCAGACCAGGCGGAAGCTAAGGTCTGCTCTGGGCAAAACCAGCCGCCCCGCGAGGAAGCCGCCCGAGCACCAGCCTCGATCGTCATTTCCCGCGCTGGCCAGGGGCGCCGGCGCCGCCCGCAGCTACGGCGACCTGGTTTCATCCCGATAGAGGCTCAAGGCCTTCATCACCGGGGCGTCGCTGAAGCTGAACAGGAAGGCCGGGCGGTCGCCGCTGTTGACGTGCTCGCAGAACGTCCAGGTTGGGACCGTGAACACGTCCTTGTCTTCCCAGTCGAGACGCTCGCCGCCAACCACCGAATAGCCGGCACCCTCGACCACGTGATAGTTGGTGCAGCACACACGGCGGCGCGCCCGGGTCTTCTCGCCGGGGCGCAGCAGCTGCATGTGGCAGGCGATGGTCGGCATCACCGGGCCGCCGGTGACCCGGTTCTGGTATTCGAGGATGATCCCCTCGCCGGCGTCGCCGGTGTTGGTGGCAGCCAGCCGCTGCAGGGCGGCACGCATCTCCGACATCGGGTAGTGCCACTGCGAGGCGTTGACCGCCGCACCAATCTCTTGCCGCTCCTGGGGGTACTCCTCGTAGAACCCGGCTTCGAGCATCCGCACCAGCGGAGTGTCGAGGCCGTCCAGCCAGATCATCGGCGCATCGGTGTCGTTGGCGTGGTCGTGCCAGCACCAGTTGGGAGTGAGGACGAGATCGCCCGGGTACATCGGGACGCGCTCGCCATTGACGACCGTGTAGCCGCCCCGACCCTCGATGATCAGGCGAAGCGCCGCCGCGGAATGGCGATGGGCCCGGGCAATCTCGCCCGGCATCACGATCTGGATGTTGGCGACCAGCGTGTTGCTGGCCGAGACACCGGACAGCTCGGGGTTGGTCAGGCGCAGCACCCGGCGCTCGGCCTGCTGGGTGCCGACCAATTCGGCCGCCCGCATCGCCTGTGGCCGCAGCTCGCGCCAATGCCACAGGTAGGGCACCGCCTTGCTTTGCGGCTCGATGCTGATGCCGCCGCCGATCCAGGCCGGCGTCACGTGCTGCGCGCGCAATTGCGCGTAGTAGTCCTGCAGCTCTTCTTGCGAAGATTGGATGTCCGAAAGCTCCAGCATTGGAGATCCTCTCTGCGACAGCGTTGTGATCGTGCTCTCCAAGAGCGGCCAGGTTCTTCAGGCCAGCGCCGAGCGTACCGCCGGATTGCCTGAGCTGGCGAGGCCGCAAGCTATGCCCATGGTCCACACCGCGCAACGCACATCCCTCGATAGGAGGCACACCCTGTTCGGTCGCGCTATGTCATAGTGGGTCTTCGCGAAGCAGCCGGAGCGACCGATGCCCGCAAAGCGCGCCTATGGCATGGACCAGGACTTCTATCCCTGGTCGCCGATTCTTACTCGTCCCGTTCTCCGATGGCCGGACAATGCCTGGGTCGCGCTGGCGGTCATCGTCAACCTCGAGCATTGGGATTGGGAGGTGCCGGCCGGCACGCCGGTGGCGGTGAGCCCGATGGGCGGTCCCGAGGGGCTGTGGAGCGGCAACCAGCCGCAATTCCCCGATATCGGCGGCTGGGGCAACCACGAATACGGCAACCGGGTCGGAATCTTTCGCATTCTCGCCGTGCTCGACAAGTACAACATCACGCCGACCTTGGCGCTCGACAAGGCGGTGGCCGAGCATTATCCGACGCTCGTCGAGGAGGGTCAGCGGCGCGGCGCCGAGTTCATCGCGCACGGGCTGTCACGCCGGCGCATCATTCATATCGGCATGTCCGAAGACGAGGAGCGCCAATATATCCGCGCGTCGATCGCGGCGGTCGAGCGGGCGACCGGCACGCGCCCGGTCGGCTGGTCCGGCCCCGATTTCCAGGAGACGCCGAACACTCTGGGCCTGCTCGCCGCCGAGGGCATGCGCTATGTCTGCGACTGGGGCAATGACGAGCAGCCCTACCGGATGACGCCGCAGACCGGTGAGCTCTACTCGCTCGGCGTCAACGCCTATCTCGACGACAACTACATCCACCTGCACGGCCGGCGCACGATCAACGAAATCAACCTGGTGTGGCGCGAGTGGTTCGACGGGCTTTACGCCGACGGCGCGGCCACCGGGCGGCTGATGGTATTGCATCTGCACCCGTGGATCACCGGTCAACCCTGGCGCATCCGGCACCTCGACGAGGTGCTGGCCCACATCTGCGCGCGCCAGGGCGTGTGGAAGGCCACCGGCAGCGAGATCATCGACTGGTTCAAGGCGCAGTCGGCCTAGTATTCTGACGTATTCATATGATCCAGTGTTATCTTTGTCGTCATGCCCGGCCTTGAGCCGGGCATCCACGGAAACCGGCATGGCGCCCTCCTGCGGCGCCTGGATGGCCGGGTCAAGCCCGGCCATGACGATTTTGGCGTCGAACGGAGATGACAACATGACCCTGCCGCCCGGCCGCTTCGACTATGCTCCGATCAATGACCGGCCGATCATCAAATGGCCGAACAATGCGCGCGTCGCGTTCTGGCTCGCGCCGAACATGGAGTTCTTCGAGTACCTGCCGGAAAACCGGCCGACCCAGCCGGACATCCCGCATTATTCGCGCATGGATTACGGCAACCGCGTCGGCTTCTGGCGCATGCTCGACGTGCTGAACAAGCACAAGCTGCGCGCCTGCTGTTGCCTGAACCTCGAGATCCTCGACCACTTTCCCGAGATCAAGGACGCCATGATCGCCGCCGATTGGGACTACATGGCGCATAGTCTCTACAACAGCCGGCCGATTTACGGCCTGACCGAGGAAGAGGAGCGCGCCTATTGGCAGGACTTCATCACCCATCTCAATGAGATGACCGGCAAGCGCCTGAAAGGCCGGCTCGGCGGCGGCGCGGGATACACTGTGCGGACGGACGATTTGATGGCCGAGGCGGGCTGCCTCTACCACACGTCATGGATCATCGACGACCAGCCTTGGCCGATCAATGTCCGCGGCGGCGAGAAATTCATTTTCGTCCCCTATACCGGCCAGACCAACGATGCCGCGATGCTCGCCTGGAACCGCGAAGCCGATTACTTCCAGCAGATGATCAAGGACCAGTTCGACACGCTCTACCGCGAGGGCGCCGAGAACGGGCGCGTCATGTGCCTCGCGCTGCACCCGCACAATATCGGCCGGCCGAATGCGGCCAAGCATCTCGACGAGGCGCTGCGCTACATCCTCGGGCATGACGGCGTCTGGGCCACTACCGCCGACGACATCGCCGAGTACTATCTCGCCAACCACTACGACCAAGTGAAGTCCTGGATCGCCGAACGCAACGTCCGATTGGCGGGTTAAGTGGAGGCGCTCAGGGAGGTTGCGTCATGGATCTCAAACTGCGCGGCATCGTGTGGCCGGCCGGGAAATCGCCCGCCCCCGCGCTAGTGTAGCGCCGGCGCGTGCAGTGCGGCGAGATCGGCTTGCGCTTCCTCGATGCCCTGGGCGGCCGCCTGCTCGAACCACAGGCGCGCCTCCGCCGGGTCCGGCTCGCCGCCAGCGCCTTCGGCGAGGTAGCGGCCGAGCATCAGCTGGGCCTGGCCGTGACCCAGTTCGGCGGCGGCGCGGAACCAGCGTTGCGCGGCCTCCCGGTCCGCGGGGTGGTCGTGACCGCCGGCATAGAGCGCGCCCAACGCGAACATCGCGCCGCTGTGGCCCGCGGCGGCGGCCTTCTCGAACAGTTCCAATGCCATGGCCGTGTCGCGCGGGCCGCCGCGGCCGTTGACCATCATTTCGGCGAGCGCCACCTGCGCCTCGCGCAGACCCGCTGCGGCGGCGCGCGCGATCCAGCCGCGCGCCGCTTCCGGATCGGCCGGAATGCCGTGCCCGTCGGCCAGCATCCGGCCATACATGTACTGCGCCTCCGGCACGCCCTCGGCGGCGCGGCGCAGCCAGTGCGCTGCCTGCTGCGCATCGGGCTCGACACCGATGCCCTTGTCGAGGCAGAGCCCGAGGTTGAACGCGGCGACCAGATCACCGGAGGCGGCGGCCTGCTCGAACCAATGCACAACCTTTGCCGGGTCCTCGGCATTCCCAGCGCCGTCGAGCACGAGATTGGCGAGGTCGACCTGAGAAGCCCGGTCGCCGGCTTCGCCCGAGACCCGCAGCCAGTGCGCCGCCTCGTCGGGGTCCGCCGCCACCCCGGCGCCGGTCAGATACAATGAGCCCAGCGCGCGGGCCGCGGCGGTGTGACCGGCCTCCGCGGCGCGGCGATACCAGGCGGCGGCCTCGGTGTAGTTGGGCGGCAGCTTGCCGTTCTTGACATAGAGGTCGCCGACCAATGCCGCGGCATCCGGGTCGCCGGCCAGTGCGGCGCGGCGCAGCCAGGATTCGCCGAGCACGAGATTCTGCTCGACGTCGCGCCCTTCCATCAGCGCCAGTCCCCAGCGCAATTGCGCCGAGCGTTGACCGCGCTCGGCCGCGTGCCGGTAGAGCTCCGCCGCGACCGTGGGGTCGCGCGCCACCCCGACCCCCTGCTCGGTCAGCACCGCCAGCAGATAGATCGCGGTCGGCAATTCGGCCTCGGCGGCGCGGCGCAAATGCTCGGCGACCTCGTGCCGCCCGGCCTCGTCCTGCGTCCGCGGCGCCAATGACAGCGCGTAGCCGAGGCAGCCCTCGGGGCAGCCCGCCGCCGCCGAGCGCTGGTACCAGCGATGCGCCGCCTCGCGGTCGCGCAGCTCTTCCGGGCCGCAGGTCAGCACATAGCCGAGCACCGCCTGGGCCTTGGCCGAGCCGGCCTCGGCGGCCTGCCGAGCCCATTTGCGAGCGGCCGTGAAATCCGGCTCGCCCGGCTCGTCTTCGGCAAACAGACGGTCCGGCCGGTGGCCGTTCACAGCTCCGGCCAGACCGTGGACGCACAGCCCGGCGAGCAGGGTCTGCGCGTCGACATGCCCGTGGCCGGCGGCGCGCTCGAGCCAGCGCCCGCCTTCGATCCGGCTGGCCGGCACCCCGGCGCCTTCGAGATAGCAGCAGGCGACGCGGTATTCCGCCTCGGCGATCCCGGCTTTGGCGGAGCGCGTCAGCAATGGGAAGGCCTCGGCGACCTTGCCGTGGTCGCTGAGCCGCACCGCCCGGCGCAATGCCGCCTCGGGCGAGGCGAGACCGATCAGCCGGTCGAGGACAAGCATCAACTATCCGGCGTCACGGCTCGCGCATGCCCTCTTGAGCGAGCGGCATCATGCGGCCTAGCAGGTACTTCAGCACGGTACGCTTGCCGACTTTGATGTCGGCGGTGACCGGCATGCCGGGGACTACGCGAAACCCACCGGGCACATCATGCAGGGCCACGTTGTCGATGGCGATGCGGGTCCGGTAGAACGGCTCGGTGCTGGTCTGCGGCACCGGCACCGCGCTCGTCGGGTTGCGCGCCTCGTCCTGCGCGGTGAAGCTGTCCGGGCTGACGATGCGCACCGTGCCCTCGGCCATGCCGTATTGCGAATAGGGGAAGGTGTCGAACTTGATCGCCACCGGGTCCGCGACATGCACAAAGCCGTTCTCGCGGCCGAAGATGTTGGCCTCGATCTCGAGCGGCGCGTCGGCCGGAACCAAAGTAAAAAAGTGCTGCCCCGACTGCATGACCGAGCCGACCGACACCTTGGCCACCGACTGCACGGTAGCGTCGGATTCGGCGCGCAACTCGACCAGCTCGCGGCGCAGTTTGGCCTTGTTGAGCAGCTCGCGCGCGTCGCTCAATTTGCGCGTCGCCTCCGACAATTTCTGCGACACCTCGGCGCGCCACCCCTGGATATAGGCGTCGCGCTCGGCGGTCATCGCCGCGAGGTTGCGCCGGGCGCCTTCCGCGGTCTGCTGCGCATTGGCCAACGACCGCGCCATTTCGGTGCGGGTGTCCATCGCCGCCAACGTATTGAGCCGGCTGCCGACCTGCCGCGCTTCGAGCTGCGAGCGCATCTGCTCGACAGACTGCGCCAGCCCCAAGCGGTCGCGGTAGCCCGCCGCATCGGATTGCGAGCGCGCGATGAGCGCGGCGAGCTCGTCGAATTTGCGCGCATAGCCCTCGACCTTGGCGGTGTACTCGGCCTTGCGGTGGGCATAGATCGCGCCCTGCAATGCCATGTCGGGATCGAGCCCGCTATAGTCGAAGGACTTGTTCTCGGCCTCGGCCTGGATGCGCGCCACCTCGGCTTCCAGGCTCGACACCTGCGCCGTCAAGGCGCCGAGATCGGCTGCGGCAAAGGTCGGGTCGAGCTTCGCCAAAACTTCGCCGGCCTTGACCTCTTGCCCTTCGCGCACTTCGATCGAGCGCACGATCGCGGTCTCCAACGGCTGGACCAAGATCGTCGGCGCCTTCGAGACCGCGATGCCGTGCACCGTCACGACCTGGTCGACCGGGATCAGCCCCATCGTCGTGATCATCACAACCACCAGGCTCGTGATGACCCACACCGTGCCGCGCGCCGAGCGCGGGATCGGCGCATTGATGATCGCCGTCGACGGCCACTGGAATTCGAGGATCGCCGGCAAGGTCGGGTCCGCCCCGTCCCGCCGCCGCACCACCAGCGCATTGGAAGAAGATTTGCTCATGACCTGTCGGCTTTTCTAATCGCCACGGACCAGCCTCGGGGTGATGGTGCCGCGCGGGCCGCGGCCATCCATGTGGCGGTGCTGCTGCGCCCACAGCTGGCGGTAGAGGTGGCAGCGGTCGAGCAGGACCTGGTGCGGCGCGATGTCGATCAGCTTGCCTTGCTCCAGAACGAGGATCTGGTCGCATTCGGTCAGCGACGACAGGCGGTGCGAGACGATGACCATCGTCCGCCCCTCAGCGATGCGCAATAGGTTGGCGCTGACCACCGCCTCGCTCTCCGGGTCGAGGGCGCTCGTCGCCTCGTCGAGGATCAGGATCCGCGGGTCGTGGATCAAGGCCCGGGCGATCGCGATCCGCTGCTTCTGCCCGCCCGACAAATTCGGCGAGCCCTCTTCGACATAGGTCTCGTAGCCGTTCGGCATGCGCTCGATGAATTCCTCGGCGCCCGCCAAACGCGCCGCATTGACCGCATCGGGCAAGGTCAGTCCGGGGCGCCCCGAGATGATGTTGTCGCGGATCGAGCCGCGAAACAGAAAATTGTCCTGCAATACGACGCCGAGGCTCTGCCGCAGATGCCGCAGATTGATCTCGCGCAGATCGGCCCCGTCGATCTTCAAAAAGCCGCTATAGTCGCGGTTGATCCCCTGCAACAATCGGGCAATCGTCGACTTGCCCGAGCCGCTCTTGCCGACAATGCCGAGCATCGTCCCGGCGGGGATCGAAAAGCTCACCCCCGACAAGGCCGGGATCTTGGTGCCGCCATAGGTGAACGTGACATCCTGAAAGCTGATCGCGCCGGCAAACTTCGGCCGCAAGCCGCCCGAGGCGGCGTCGATCTCCAAGGGCCGGTTCAACACCGCCCCGGCCTCGCCGATCGCCGCATTGACCTCCTCGTATTCCTGCACCAGCCGCGCCATGCCGACCAAGGGCTGCGCCACCCGCCCGCTCAGCATCATAAACGCAAAGAGCCCGCCGACCATGTAGCCGGACGCATCGTCCATCGCCCAATAGGCGCCGAGCATCAACGTGCCCATCGTCATGAAGCGCTCGATCGGCGTCACCAATGTCTGCGGCCAGTTCGACAGCCGGGCGAATTCGAGCCGCCATTTGCCGGTCTCGGCGACCCGCTCGTCCCATTGGGCGCGGCGCTGCGGCTCCAATGCCAGGGCCTTCACCGTCTTGATGCCGACGATCGTCTCGCCCAATGTCGCCGCCTTCCACGTCTCGGCGCCGACGACCCGGCTATACATCTCCCGCATCGGCTTCAGATAGGCCAGGATGATGACCGAAATCATTCCGGCGCACAGCAAGACGACCCACGCCAATGGCGCATTGAGCCAGAACAGGAACGGCAGCAACACCGCCAGGGTCAGCAAGTCGAGAAACGTCGCCAGCAATTGCCCGGTCAGGAACTCGCGGACCCGGTAGACCTGGGCCACCTGGTACATCGTCTCGCCGGCCGGGTGGCGCTCGAAATAATCGAGCGGCAAGCGCAATAGCCGGCTGAACAGATGCAGGTTGAGCTTGGTGTCGAGCCGCGCCCCGACCACCGCAATGATCGCCCTCCGAGCATACAGGAGGCGCGTTGTCTCAGGGATCTCGGTGATGGCGGCGGGTTCATGTCGCGAATGTTGGAACTGTTCAACCAACATCCAGACCGGGCCGAGCCGCTCTATGACCTGGCGCGCTTTCACCGCGAGCGCGGCATGCACGAGACCGCAATGCACTTCGCCGAGACCGGGATCGCGCTCGCCCGGCCGCAAGACAATTCCGAATTCGTCGAGGATTTCGTCTACCAGTGGGGATTCCAGGAGGAAGTCTCGATTTCCGGTTTCTATTGCGGCGATCCCGCGCGGAAGGAGCGCGGCGCCGCGGCATGCAATTGGCTGGCCCTCAACGGCGACGTTCCGGCGGATAGACGCGGTCTGGCGCAGGAGAATTTGAGATTCTATGGCGAACCGCGACCGACCACGGAACCATTGATTCCGCGGATCTTTCACTTCATCACCGGGCTGGACGAGAATTTTGGCGGCAAACCTTTTTCATTCATCCACTACATGGCCATTCGATCCGCGCTCGCGGTCAACGAGGGGTTCCGGGCAAAGGTTTATTATCACTATGAGCCCCGCGGCGAGTATTGGGATGCCATCAAGAATGATGTAGAGCTGGTTCGCGTCGAGCTGCCACACGAGGTATTCGGCAATCCAGTGGGAAATTTCGCCCACAAAGCCGACGTGCTGCGATTGCGGATTCTGCTGGAGCAAGGCGGCGTTTATCTCGACCTCGACACGATCTGCCAGCGGCCGTTCGCGCCACTTCTCGACGGGCGGGTCGTGATGGGACGCGAAGAGAGGGTTCTGGACGACGGGTCCGTCGTGACCGTGGGCCTCTGCAACGCCACGATAATCGCGCCGCCAAATGCCGAGTTCTTGCGCCTCTGGTACGAGAAATATCGCGAGTTCAACACCGGCGATTGGAACAAATTCTCGGTCAAGGTTCCGATGGCGCTGGCGGAAGAGCGCCCCGAGTTGCTGCGCATCGAGCCTGCGGCGTCGTTTTTCTGGCCGAGCTGGGACCCCGCGGGCATCGCCGCCATGTTCTCGCTGGATCGCGAGTTTCCGGACGCCTTCTCGTTTCACCTATGGGAGGCGGCCACATGGCACCTCGTAAAGGATCTCGACCGCAATGCCGTGATGACGGTCGGTACAACCTACAACCGGATCGCCCGGCGGTTCGTCGATCCCGGAAACCGGCGTCATAAGCGTGAGGAGCGTCCGCCGAAGGGCGCCTCGAGCGGCGCGTCGCATGGAAAAGGCCGGGCGGGCTCTGCTTGGGTCCCGGACCGGCAGGCAGCCGGCACCGAACTGATGGTTGGTGGTCTGCGACAGAGATTGGGGCGCGAGCTCGACCGTGTGAACCTGAAGGTGATGGGCTTCGATAAGTTGGAGCACGCTGGCGACAGCAGGCCCCAAATCGTCTGGATGCACCATGACGTTAACCAAGAATGGGTTCAGTGGTGCAAGGACAAAACCCTGGTCGATCTGGTTGACTGCTTCGTCTTCGTTTCGTGCTGGCAGCGCGAACAATACCTCAAGGTGTTTGGGCTGCCGCCGGAGCGTTGCGTGGTGCTGCGCAACGCGACCGAGGTCGGCTCGTCGCCGCGGCGCTGGGAGCCCGCACCTGTTTGGCGCTGCGCCTACACGAGCACACCCTTTCGGGGCCTTTCCGTATTGCTCGACGCCTGGGAGCGTGTCGGCCCCAGCAACGCCGAGCTGCATATCTGGTCGTCAATGAAGTTGTATCTCGGGGACGATGGCCCGTACAATCATCTCTACGAGCGGGCGCAATCCATGGCCGGGGTGATTTATCACGGCATCGTACCGAACTCCGAGCTCTGCGCGGCGCTCAGGGACATGCATTTTCTGGTCTATCCCAGTACATTTGCAGAAACCTCCTGTCTCGCCGTGATCGAAGCAATGGCCGCCGGTTGCCGCGTCATCGTCCCCTCATTGGGGGCGCTGCCGGAGACCACGGGCGGCTACGCGCGCATCTATCCCAACGAGCTCGATGCGAAGCGGCACGCCGAGGTATTTGCCAACGTATTGGCATACGAAATATCGAACCCGTGGGCCGGCGCAACGGATCTGTCGATGGCGCAACAACGCTATTGTGCCGAGACTTTCGATTGGGATCATCGTGCTCAGGAATGGCGACAGCTCATTGCCGGACTGTGCGGCGATATCGGACCAGGGTCCAGCTTGGTTGTGGCTGCCGCTGCATCGTTTCGGGAGGAGACGATAGCTCCCGACGGCGCCAGTTAGCCCGGCGAGGTCGCAGTGGCGACGGGACAGCTGCCTGACGGGCAGCACGAGCAGGCCCAGGCAAACGCCCGTTTTGCGGGCACGACGCCGGGGCCGGCGGGTTCAGCACCAGCGGAGACTGGCGCGCTCGAAGCTTCGTCCTCCGACGACGACCTCTGCCACCGCGGCGTACAATTGCCCCCGGACCACGATCAAATATATCGAACCTTCCTATCAGAAATTGATGCCGCCGAAATCAGTGATGGGCTCGCGACTCCGCTCTGGAGCGATGTGTGCAGGCGGATCCGACATGACGCCAACGAGGAGAATAAATTCGAGTTTTTGCGATGGCCGAGCTTGGGTGACTTCAGCAGTCCGGAGTCATGGGTGCCTCCAATCTGCTATACTACGCTAAGGTCAAGCCACAGCTGGAGTACGAAGTGGTTTCGCTTGACCCGCGATACCAAATTAGGACGCCCTAAGGATTTTTCACGAGACTTTGGTACCAGCCCCATCCTTGTTCAGCATGCTTACCACCTGTTGCGATATGAGGCGGTGACAGGCCGCTCCCTCGTTGATTGCGATGTGATTTTCGAGGTCGGCGGTGGTTACGCCTCGTTCTGCCGACTTCTGAAAAACGCTGGGTTCAGCGGCCTGCACATTATTTACGATCTACCCCATGTTACCGCGATCCAGCGCTTGTATCTTGGATTATCTGGATTTGAGGAAGTGTCGCCACCGGAGATCTCTCGACAACTCCAGCACGCATTCTGTCTTATTTCAGATGCCGCCTTGAATGAGACATTTGATACCCTGGCGGCGAGCAAACTGCGCGTGGGATTTGTCGCAACTTGGTCGCTAAGCGAATTCCCCTTGCCGGCGAGAGAACGAGTTGTGCCGCGGTTCCTTGATGTTTGCAGTCAATACTTGATTGCATATCAACCTTACTTCACTGACGTCAATAATGTTGAATATTTCGACTCCATTCTGCGTCGACACCCTGAACTGGGCTGGCAAAAGGAGGAAATTCCACCTAGCTTCTATTTGTTTTCGTAATGCCCGGCGAGGTCGCGGTGCCGACGGTCTTGCAGGATGCCGATCTCGCGCAGAACGCGTTGAGCTATCGGTACAATGGCGGTGGGCTGAACAACCAGAAGCTGGCGTTGTTCGGTCTGTTCCTGAAGGCGTGGCGCGATGGACCGCGACGGGTGATATTGCCCGACCTGCGTCTGTTCGACCACCGTTTGTCCGATCTGTCCAATTATGGCCTGATCATCTTCGATGAAGCGCTGCAGCGCGGTCCACTGCGAGCCTTTGCCGCGCGGCACGGCATCGAGATCCTCGACCTGCCGCCGCGAGGCGACGAGGGCGGCTGGGACTATTTTCACGAAGCGATGAATTACATTCCGCGCGCCGCGCTGCTGGGCGACCTGACGCCGGAGAGCTTTGTCTGCGATTTTTTCCGGTCCCTCGTGCCGGCGGTTGAACACGCGGGCCTGGCGCAACGCGTCATCAACGCGGCGTTCGGCCGCCAAGGCATCCGGCTCGCGCTGCAGCTGCGGATCGAGACGGATTGGGCCGATCACGTTGCTCACCGGCTGGGTCCGGCGATCGCAGTGGTGGAAGATAACGGCCCCACTTTCCCCGAAATCGTCCGCAAGATTTGCAACACCGCGCAAGTCAACGGCCGACCGGGCATCTACGTCGTCTGCGATGAGGCGGCTCTCCCAGTCCCGAAGGAAGATATCCGCGGCGCGATCAGGCGGGAATTCGGTATCGACCTGTTCTGGAAATCCGATCTGATCGCACAGGACGAACTGGCGAAGCTTTCGCTGCTCGATTTGTCGATGCTGGATTTCGACTTGTGCCTCGCCGCCGAATTGTTTGTCGGGCTGACGCGGTCGACCTTCTCCAATATGGTAGCCTTGGAGAAATATTCGCGGACCCAGGCGCCGGTCGAACGGCATTATATCTACAACATGCTCGGCCCGCGACTGGCGCTGCGTACGGACAACGGCGCATTCGAGGTCCCGGAACTGGCTGCCGCGGCCGACCCTTGGGACCAGGCGCACAGCTTTCACGTGGCGCAGGTATTCCAGGCAGCCGGCGACCGCGAGCGTGCGTTGGAGCTGTATTGCGCGCGAGCCGAGGCGGGTTTCGGCGATCCCGAGGAGATATACGTCAGCCTTTATCGCGCCGCGCAGATCAAGGCGGAACTCGGCGCGCCGGCCGGCGAGGTGATCGACGCCTACCTGCGGGCGGCGGCGATCCTCCCCTCGCGCGCGGAAGCGCGGCACGGCGCCAGCCGGCATGCCAGGCTCAATAACATGTTCAAGGAAGGCTATGAGATCGCCGCGCCGGCCATTGACCTCGCCGCGCCGCAGGTCGGCAGGTTCGTCGAGCGGTGGATTTACGAATGGGCGCTGCTCGACGAATACGCGGTCAATGCCTATTGGGCCGACCGGTTTCAGGAAAGCATCGACGCGTGCGAGCGCCTGCTGCGCGAAGGAAAGCTGCCCGAGCCGCAGCGCGAGCGGGTCGAGGCAAACGCCCACTTTGCCCGCGCGAAAGTGGAAACGGCGGAAGGCGCTGTCGCCGCCTGTCCCGCATCCAATGATCTCATTCGCCTGGCCGAAAAGCACAAGGTCGACAAATGGGGCTCGCATTGGTACGCTCAGCATTACCATCGCCACTTTGAGCTTTTGCGGTACGACCGCATCAATTTACTGGAAATCGGCGTCGGCGGCTATAACGACCCAAATTCCGGTGGTGACTCCTTGAGGATGTGGGAGGAATACTTCCCGCATGCGGTGATCTACGGTATCGACATTTTCGACAAGCGGCGCCATCAACGTGGCCGGATCAAAATCCACCAAGGGAGCCAGGATGATCCTGAGTTTCTAAGGGATGTCGTTCGAGAGGCGGGGCATTTCGATATTATCATTGACGACGGCAGCCACATCAATGCACATGTAATAAAGTCTTTCAAGATACTTTTCCCGTATCTGAGCGCCGATGGGATTTATGCGATCGAAGACGTGCAAACGTCTTACTGGCCCGATTTCGGTGGTAGCAGTCTTGATCAAAACTCGGAACACACCATTGGATTCTTCAAGAGTTTGATCAATTCACTGAACTACGAAGAGCGCATAATACCTGGATACCAACCCAGTTATATAGACCAGCATATCGTCGCAATGCACTTTTATCATAACTTAATCGTAATTAAAAAAGGATCGAACAGCGAGGGGAGCAATGTTGTGCGCGACAACGCGTTGGCAACGAGCGCGCCCATTTCGGTACCGCTACCGCACAATAAGCTAGGCCCCTGCTTGATCGAGTTGGGCGGCTCGTCTGAAAAGATCGAGGAGCGCTTTACGAAGATTTACCAGAGGCAGGACTGGGGACACGGAAGCGGCGTGGGAGCAAGGCCCGACAGGACCGCGGAATACCGCGCTTTCCTTCAACGGTTCATCGTCGACAATCACGTACGCAGCGTCGTGGATCTTGGGTGTGGCGACTGGCAGTTCTCACAGCATCTTGACTGGAGAAATGTTAGGTACCTTGGAATCGATGTCGTTGCCGAGGTTGTCGAGCGCAACCGACGGGAGTTTGCTAGGGATAATATCGCTTTCGAAAACTTCGAATTGCTCGCTAGCCTACCGCCTGCCGATCTGCTTCTGTGCAAAGATGTTCTCCAGCATTTGCCCAATGAGCTGGTGAAAGAGTATTTAGCGACATTCAAGAGAAAATACAAACTTGCGCTTATCACTAACGATGATGAGCCGAAGGATCTTCAGAATATCGATATCGATGTTGGTGGCTGGCGGACATTGTGCTTGGAAAAGGAGCCATTTTCCGAGCCGGGCACCGTTGTCCTTGCATGGACAGTTGAATGGGGTTCGGCCACGACACGAAAATCGACTTTCTTGGTGTATGGTGACGGGATGAGCGTGGCGAGCAGCGAGGCCACCGGGTGATGAGCGGGACAAGGGGAGATTCTGCGCTCCGTTTTACTGCCGCTGCTCACATTCAATGAGAATCGACGATTGAAAGTCGCAGTATACGCGATAGCCCTAAACGAGGCGATGCACGTGGACCGCTGGGCGAGTTCCGCGATCGACGCGGATTATCGTGTCGTCGCCGATACGGGAAGCACCGACGACACTGTCGAACGGCTGGAAAAAGCGGGTGTAACGGTTCACAAGATCGCGGTTCGCCCGTGGCGCTTCGACGATGCGCGCAATGCCGCTCTCGCGCTGGTCCCGGCCGATGCCGACGTGTGCGTTACAATGGACATGGACGAATTCCTCGAACCCGGTTGGCGGTCGCGGCTCGAGGCGGCATGGGCACCCGGAACGACCGCGATCTGGTGCCGGAAGGCTTGGCGCACCCAACCAAATGACCCGCCGCTGCTCACAGTTTCGGCAAAGAAGATCCACAGCCGGTGGGGGTATCGCTGCAAGCGTGCCGTCCATGAAGCGCTGTTCTTTACCGGTGAGCGCGAGGTGACGCACGTCTGCGACGACATCGTAATCTCTGAAATTCAAGACCCCGGCAAGGAAACCCGCAAGCAGTATCTTCCGCTCCTGGAGATTGCGCACCAGGAGGACCCCGGCGATTCGCAGATCTGCTTCTGGCTTGGACGGGAGTATATGTGGACCAGCCAGCCCGAGCGCGCCATCGAGCTGCTGCAGCGCTACCTCGCGTTGCCTACGAGCACGTGGGGCGACGAGCGGTCCGAGGCAATGCGCTACCTGGCGCGGATGCAGCCGGATAACAAGATGGTCTGGCTCGATAGGGCCCGCATCGAGGCACCGCATCGGCGCGAGATCTGGCTCGACCTCGCCGAGGAGTTTCACGGCCAAGCGGACTGGCTGAACCTGTTCTGGGCCTGCGCCAACGGCATCGACAAGACGCACCGCACCGGCAGCTATCTCGACAACTCGAACTGCTGGGGATTCCGACTTTACGATCTGGGCGCGATCGCGGCCTGGCACCTCAACATGATGGAGCGCGCCGTCGAGTGGGGAGAGAAAGCGCTCGAATTGGCAAGGGATGGTCAGGCCACACGACTGAAGAATAATCTCGATTTCTTTATCCGCGGAAGAAATGAACAAAGGCGACCTCTGCAGCGGGAATACAAACCATCCCTAATCAACCCCGCTGCCAAGTAGCCAAAGGTCGGTATATTATGCGACATCGATCTATTATCTGGGTCACTCGCCTACGAGCCCTATTACCTCGTGAATCTTCTGGCGGATATTTATGGTTACGATGTCGTTAACTCCATGACCCTTGACTACAGCGACAGTGGTGCCTTGCGTCAGTTAAATTCCTTTGATGCCTTAATTGTGTTCGGCTATCGACCGGCCCCCGAGATACCACTTCATCTAATCTCTTCTTACAAAATTTTGAAAATTGATGATCTTTTTAGCCAGGACAACAAGTTCGACGAGCTTCTTGAGCGCTTCGTCCGAAACGCTGATATGATAATTTCCCCCTACGCATATACCTTGTCGGCCCACTATGATCACGAGAATGTGGTCTGGGTACCCTATTCATCGGCAATAGAAGGCTGCAAAAACTATTATGAAATAGGCTTTAATGATACCCCTCGTTCCATGGTGTTGGTCTCTGGCAGCCTCGCATCTGACCGACCTTTCCGTGAATATGTCGCAAATTTGAATAAGGATTATATCGACAAATTACCTCACCCGGGGTACGACCGACATTACGATGACAATAGTCCAGAGTTTATCCGTACCAATTACTTCAACATACTGAATAAATATTTATGCTGTTTTACTGATGCACATGCGTTTCGCTATCTGCATCTAAAGAATTTTGAGATAGCTTCAGTCGGTTCACTATTGCTTACCGACGACGCAATTCAGTCAGAGATGAATTCTCTTGGATTTATCGATTACGAAACTTGTATCTTCAGCAACAAACAAAACATTCTCGAAAAAATAGCATGGATCGTAGACGATCGGAATCGAGCAACTGTCGATAAAATCCGGCTCGCCGGGATGCGGCTCGTGCGGGAACGGCATCTTACCCGACACCGCGCTTCTCAGATTCATGGGTTGGTGGAAAACGCTATCACTAGATGATTTCTCGCCGTCCCAATCACCATTCATCGCCGCCGCGCCTCGGTTCTGCCGGCTCAAGGAACGCTACCGGCAGTGGTTCGATCTGGCGAAGCGCGGCCTCCTGGTCAAGCGTCCAGACAATGCCTTCATCCCGGAAGATTGGATCTACGAGTACGGCCTGCTCGAGGAATACGCCATCAATGCCTACTGGATCGGCCGTTATGACGAATGCCTGAAGTCGTGCCGGAAGATCCTCGGCACAGCGACCTTGGCGGACGCCGATCGCAAGCGGATCCAGGCGAACGCCGAGTTCGCCAGACAGAAGCTGAGCGGGGAATAGGAGAGATCGGCCCGGCGAAGCTCGAACCGCGGTAGCGAGACCCCCACACGACTTTAGCTCCGAAATCCTGGGGCAGCTTCTGAATCAGCGGCTCCTCGGCGCCGAAGCCGAGCATAACGTGCCGTGCTCCCACATCTCTTCGGGTTCGGTGTCGACCGGGTAGTGGTGCGACAGCGGGATAACGCGGCCTCGACCCGGGCCCCGCGCGGCGTATAGTTTGCGGCGGGGTCGCATGAGCGAGGAACGGGTGGCCATGGATTTCGGGATCGGAATCGCGACGGCGAGCAACTCGTGGAAATTGGCGCAGCGGGCCGAGGAGCTCGGGTTCACCCATGCCTGGTTCTTCGACACGCAGATGATCACCGGCGACTGCTTTGTCGCGATGGCCGCCGCAGCCCTCAAGACCTCGCGCATCCGGCTCGGCACCGGCGTCCTGGTGCCCTCCAACCGCATCGCCGCGGTCACCGCCAATGCATTTGCGACGCTGGGCGGGCTGGCGCCGGGGCGCATCGATTTCGGCATCGGCACGGGCTTCTCGGCGCGCCGCGCCATGGGATTGAACGCCATCAAGCTCGCCGATATGGAAGAAGACATCCGGGTCGTTTACGGATTGCTGAACCATGAAACCGTCGAGACGCCGATCGAAGGCAAACGCCGGAAAATCAGGTTTCTCAATCCCAAGATCGGCCTCATCAACACCAAGGACCCGATACCTCTGCACATTTCGGCTTATGGCCCGCGATCGCAGGCGCTGACCGCCAAGTTGAATGCCGGGTGGAAGAGCTTCATCTCCGATGTTCCGGGCGCCATGGGCGCGCTCGAGGGCATGCAGCAGCGCTGGGAGGCAGCCGGCCGCAGCGCCGGCGATCTCTATTCCACTGCCTGGACCTGCGGCTGCGTGCTGGCCGACGGCGAGCCGGCCGACAGCCCGCGCGCGATGGCGCAGGCCGGGCCGCGCGCCGCCGTGCTGTTGCACCGGGCGGCCGATTTCGACATGGAGGGATGGCAGAACACCTCGCCCGTGCCGCAAGAGATCGGCGCCGAGATCGCCGGCTATGTCGAGATGGCGCGCCGTTACGAGCCACCCGACGCGCGCTATCTGACGAACCACCGCGGGCATTTCCTCTTCGTCAAACCCGAGGAGCGCAAATTCGTCTCCGCCGAGCTGATCCGGCGAACTACCTTCACCGCCGGCGAGCAAGAGCTGAAACAGCGCATCGAGGCGTTGCGCGGCGCCGGCTGGAGCCAGATCGTGATCGCGGTCACCCCCGGCGAGGAGCGGGCGATCGAAGACTGGGCGCGCATCAAGCGCGCCTTCGAGCAATAGCAACGAGGAAGGCATGCGCATCGAGATCATCTGCACCGGCGACGAAGTGCTGACCGGCAAGATCGTCAATACCAATTTCAGCTATATGGCGCAGAAGCTCGAGGATTTCGGGCTCTCGGTCACCTCGGGGACGATCGTCGGCGACGACCGCGCGGAACTGCTCGCGGTCTTCCGGATGTCGGGCGATCGCGCCGATGCGGTCATCGTCAATGGCGGGCTGGGCCCCACGGTCGATGACCTCTCGCAGGAGATCGCCGCGCGCGCCGCCGGTGTCGAGCTCGTGCTCAACGAGGACTGGCTGCAGCGCATGGAGGATTTCTTCCACCGGCGCAACCGCGTCATGTCCGATAACAACCGCAAGCAGGCAATGCTGCCGTCGACCGCCGAGATCCTCGACAACCCGATCGGCACCGCGTGCGGCTTTGCGCTCGACATCGGCAAGGCGCGGTTCTTTTTTACCCCCGGCGTGCCGCGCGAACTGCGCCGCATGCTCGAGGAGCAGATCATTCCACGCCTGCTGGCGCGCAGCGGAGTGCCGACTGCGATTTATTTGAAGCGGTTTCATTCCTATGGGCTCGGCGAGTCGCATGTCGACCAACTGCTCGCCGGTGTGGAGGAACTGGTTCCCGACGGCAGCGTCAAGCTCGGCTTCCGCACCCATTACCCGCAGATCGAAACGAAGCTGACCGTGCGCGGCGCCGACATGGCCGACATCGAAACGAAGCTGGCGCCGGTGCAGGCGGAGGTACGACGGCGCCTCGGCAACTTCATCATCGCCGAGGACGACCAGACGCTCGAGGGCGTCGTGCTCACTGCGCTCGCGGCGCAGAGCGGCTCGCTGGCGGTCGTCGAGACTTTCACCGGCGGCCAGATCGCCGGCCGCATCGCGCATCTCCCGGGCGCGGAAAAGGTGTTCCGCCGCGGTCTCGTCGCCCGCGACCCCGCTGAAATCGCCGCCACACTCGGCCTCGATGGCGGGCTGATCGCCGGTGAATTGAGCCGCGAGGCGGCCGAGAAGGTGGCCCGAGCGGCTCGCCAGGAAACCGGCGCCAGCCATGCTCTCGCCGTGCTGATCGAAGTCGATGACGGTCCGGACCGCATCGATTTCGGCGGCAGCATCCATCTCGCAATCGCCTCAGAGGCCGGCGTCAACTCCCGCCGCTCGCGGATCTATGGCGGTCGCGACTGGGTCCGCCTCGGCGCCGTCGAGCTAGGCCTGGACTGCCTGCGCCGCTACCTTCAGGGCCTCCCCGTCACCGAACGCACTGATTTCGAGCGGGTGTGAGCCGGACGATTGTTCCCCCGGCCGGCGAAGTTCACCCGATCAGTTTTTTCAGCCTCTCGGCGATCTGCTCGGGAGCGCTTTCGTGGGTGAAGCTGGCGGTGAACCGGCCCTCCGGGTCCATCACGTAGATGACCGAGCTGTGGTCCATCGAATAGTCGCCGCCGGCTTCCGGATGCTTCGCGTAATAAACTCGATAGCCTTTGGCCGCCTTGGCGACCTGATCTGGGGTCCCGGTCAATGCCAGGATCGGGGCATCGAAGCTCGTGACGTAGGCTTTGAGCAATTCGGGAGTGTCCCGCTCGGGGTCGACCGTAATGAAAACCGGACGAACCGCGTCGCGCTTCGGCCCGAGCTCGGAGAGGGCGATCGAGATGTCGTTGAGCGCCGTCGGACAGGCATCGGGACAATGCGTGTAGCCGAAATAGATTAGCGACCATTTTCCTTTGAGGTCGGCATCGGTGACCGTCTTGCCGTTCTGGTCGACCAGCTGAAACGGCCCGCCGACCGCACTGGCGAGCGCCGTCCCGGCCGCCCCCCGCGGGGTATCCCGCAAGGCCAAGGCGATAAAGGCGCCGGTCCCGAGAACGACGAGCCCGGCGAGAACGGCGGCGATGAGCAAAAAGCGGCGCGACCCGCCCGGCGGCGAGTTTCGCACTTGGGCGGTCGGGGGGTTGCGGGCCATGAGGCGGCTCCTCCTCAATTCAGTGGTGCGCCGCCGCCGGGGCGGGACCCTTGGCACCGGCCTTCTCGACGGTCACGGTGACCGTGCGAGGACCGGCCTTCTCGAAATCGAGGGTCAGCGGGAAGGATTGGCCTTCGCGCAGTGGCTGATTGAGGCCCATCAGCATGATGTGCTCGCCGCCCGGCTTCAAGCTGACCGGCTGACCGGCGGGGATATCGACCCCGGAGATCGGCCGCATTTTCATGACCATGCCTTGCATTGACATCGTGTGCAGCTCGGCCTTCTTCGCGACCGGGGTAGAGGCCGAGACCAGCCGGTCAGCAGCGGGCGAGGTTATTGTCACGTACGCGGCGCCATTTTCGGCTTTGCCCGGGGTTGCTCCGGCCCAAGCGTTGTTGACTTCGAGCTGGGTTGGTTGTGCCAGCGCGGCGCTGGCGACGGTTATACACGCTGCGAAAGCGAGAATCTTGATCGACATCCGAATTCCTTTAGAGATCGCGGGTCCGCCAGGGACAGCCGCGGGATCGTTATGGTGATGATTGGAGGGCGGGCTTAGGCTGCCGACGGCGGGGCCCGCGCTTGCATCCGACCACGGCGGATCGGAGCGACCAATACAGTCGTCAAAAGCTGCAGCTGGCTCTCGCCGGCAACATCGCCGGGACCCAGGATAGTCGGCGGTCGCGGAAGCGGCGCAACCGGCAGGGTGCACAACGGGCAGTGCTGCACCAGCAGCCCTGGCTTGGTCTTGCCCGGTGCATCGCCCGGCCATTGGCCGCAAAGGCCCACCCGGGGGATGCCGCGACCGGGCTCCTTCAGGACGACAGTCGAGAACGCAGCCGGCAGCAATGCGTTGCCCAGCAATGCGACGAAGGCGAGCCATGTCGCAGCCGCTCGGAAGCGTCCATGCGGAGGCGCGATGCGGTGCAGGTTGCCGAGCAGCGAATTGGTCATTCGGTCACCCAGCCCCGGGTCGTGCGCTGGCCGCCTCACCGCGCTGCGGCCGGGACATGAAGGGCCTGACCACTTGGGGCCGCGACCAGCGCGGCACAAGCGCGCGGCAAATCCGCCAGCCGCAGGGGCTTTGGGGGTGGCGATGGCGTCGGATGAAGCGCTTCTTCGGTAAACCACCAATCGAGTTCTTTGCCGCAGCCATCGCCCGGCGGAGGCGGTGCCTGGCTATGGCATTCCGGCTCGCCGCTCGGGCACGAAAGCCGGACATGAAAATGGTAATTGTGGCCCCACCACGGCCGAATCTTCGTCAGCCATGCCCGGTCCGAGCCCGCCTCGCGACACAGCGCCCGCTTTATCGCCGCGTTCACAAAAATCCGTTCAACTGCCGGCTGGCCCGCGACAGTCTCGAGGAGGCGGCGATGCTGAGGCGTCCAGGCGGCATCGACCCCCATCCCGTCGGCAGTGACGACGTCGGTCGCAGACATTTCGTCGCGCTCGGTCGGGCTGAGCCGCCGGTCCGGCATCGCGGTCAGCCAGAGATCGGCGTCGAGACCGATCTGATGCGATCCGTGCCCGGTCAGCATCGGACCGCCACGCGGCTGCGCGATGTCGCCAACGAGGAGCCCGGGCCAGCCCGCTTCAGCGGGTAGTTTTTGCGCCAGTCGCTCTAACAGCGCAATCAACACCGGGTGGCCCCAGGAGCGATTGCGCGACGGGCGCATGACCTGCCAATTCGGCCCGTCGGCGGGCAGGGACACCGCGCCGCTCAGACAGCCGCGCTCGTAGGCGCCGATCGCCTGAGCCGGCCCCGGCGTCGGCGCGACCTCGCGCCCGAACAAGACCTTCGCCGCGTCGGGCGGCAATTGGGCGAGCGCCATTGCCCGGTGTGCCGCCTCCTGCGCTGCAGTGTCCTGCGCCGAGGCGCTGCAACAGCCGACCCAGGCGGCGAGAACGAAAGCCCAGAAACCAGCGTAGCGCATCCTATCCTGTCGGTCTGTTACAGAGGTCGAGCGGCACCTCCGCCTTCCTTTGATTCAAAAATCGAGGTCGGCGTAGTGTTTCGGCGGAGGGACGCCCGGAATGTGATCGGCCAGGATCGGGCGAAAGCTCGGGCGCGACTTGATCCGGGCGTACCATTCCTTGGCCGGTTCGTGCGCATCCCAGGGCACGTCGCCCAAATAATCGAGGCTCGACAGCTGCGCGGCGGCGGTGATGTCGGCGATTGAGAAATGATCGCCGGCGAGCCAGCGCCGGCGCTCCACGAGGTAGCCGAGATAATCGAGGTGGTAAGGGAGGTTTGCGTGCCCGGCGCGAATCGCCAGCGAGTTCGGCTGGCCGAGCCCGGTCAGACGCTTCATCATTTTCTCGCCAAGCAAATTATCGGTCACTTCGAGGTTCATCTTGACGTCGAACCAAGCGGTGAGCCGCCGCACCTCGGCGCGGTCGACCGGGTTGATGCCGATCAGGATCTTCTCGCGGTAGACCTCGTCGAGATATTCGACGATCGCCGTCGTGTCGGCGAGGACCGTCCCGTCCGGTTCGATCAAAACCGGCACCTCGCCAGCCGGGCTGAGGGCGAGGAATTCCGGGCGCCTCTCCCAGACTTTCTCGGTCTTCAGCGTGAAGTCGAGGTTCTTCTCCCTGAGCACGACGCGCACTTTGCGCGAGAAAGGAGAGAGCCACAGGTGATAGAGAACGCGCATGGTCGGGATTGTAACCGCGACGAAGGCAACTGGACACCCTCCGCCTAATGATCCTGGCGATCGCGTCCCAGCGCTTCGAGTTGTTGAGTAAGCGTTTCGATCTGCGCTTCGAGCCGTTTCAGGCGGGGATCCTCGGCCTCGTTATGCTTCGTCTCGGGCTTGTCGGGCTCGGCCGAGAACGGCTTTTCATCACGGCCATAGGGCGAGAGCATTTTCAGGGCGCGCTCGAACAAGGCCATGTTCTGCTTGCCCATCTCTTCGAACTGACCGAACGGAAAAATGCCGAATGTCGCCTGCAGGTTCTTGCGCATCTGCTCCTGGTTGCGGGCAAAGGCGATCATCGCCTGTTCGAGATATCCCGGCACCAGGAACTGCATGCTGTCGCCGTAGAAGCCGATGAGCTGGCGCAGAAAGCTGGTGGGCAGTAAATTCTGGCCGCCCTTCTGCTCCTGCTCGACAATGATCTGGGTCAGCACCGAGCGGGTGATGTCTTCACCGGTCTTGGCGTCGTGGGCGACGAAATCGCCGCCTTCCTTGATCAGCTTGGCGAGGTCGTCGAGCGTGACGTAACTGCTCGTCGCGGTGTTGTAGAGACGCCGGTTGGCGTATTTCTTGACGACGACCGGTTTGGCTCCACTGGAGTTGTCGCGGCTCGGGGTGTTCATGTGCGCGGTGTCTCGCCTCGGGGAGAGGGTCCCTCGGCAGCAACAATACAGGGTTTTGGCGGGATTGCCTTATCAAAGACGCGCCATTGCTTGGCGAATTGCTTCTCCACCCTGGAGCGCGGGGTATACTCATCGCGATGACCGATGCCGCAGACCTCGCCCGCCGCTTTTTGACGGTCTGGGAGGAATATCTGACCGCGCTGCTCTTAACTGCCGGCGCCGCGGTGATCGGCGCTACCGGTTCACGTGACGGCGCGGCGGACAAGCGATCAGGGCGGCTTGGACCGCCGGCTGGTGCCGCGTCCGTTGGCTGCGCATCTGGCGAGCGCAATGATGCTGTGGTCGAGCTCGCGGACCGTCTTGCCCCTCTTGAGAGACGCGTCGCTGCCGTCGAGCGCGCTCGTCGAGCGCCTTCGCGGCGTAGCGGCCGAGATCGACGAGGTCGGGCCGAATAGCGTCGCCGCGGCGCTCGATCTCGAGATCACGCGACGCGCCAAATCCTATCTTGCCGGCCTGGAAGCGTATCGTCGGCACCCTTACCGCCGCGGTAACGACGCCGCGCCGGTGCTGTGGTCCGAAGGCACGACGCGGCTGCTCGATTACGGCGGCGACACGGCCGGCCCGGTGATTCTGGTCGTGCCGTCATTGATCAACCGTTTCTACGTTCTCGACCTCCTGCCGGAACGCAGTTTTCTGCGGCATCTGGCCGGACGGGGCCTGCGGCCGTTGGTGGTCGATTGGGGGGCGCCCGGCAGCGAAGAACGCGGCTTCGACTTGGCCGGCTACGTTGCCGGACGACTCGAAAACGCTTTCGATGCCGCGTTAGGGCGAGCCGGTGCGCCGATCGGGGTTGCCGGCTATTGCATGGGTGGGCTGTTCGCTCTTGCCCTCGCGCTGCGCCGCCCCGACCAGGCCGCCTGCCTGGCAGTGCTCGCGACGCCATGGGATTTTCATACCGAGCGCGCGCAGCCGGCGCGATTCTTTGGTTTGATCGCCGATTGCTTGCCGCTCCTGTGCGATGACCAGGGGGCTCTACCGGTCGAGGTAGTTCAGAGCCTCTTTTTCATGCTCGATCCGTTCAGCGCCGAGCGCAAGTTCACCCGTTTAGCGGCGCTCGATCCCAATGGCGACAGAGCACGCGCTTTTGTCGCGCTCGAGGATTGGGTCAATGACGGGGTGCCGCTGGCGGCAGCGGTGGCGCGCGATTGCGCGCGCTCCTGGTATGGCGACAACGAGCCGGCTCGCAGTCAATGGAAAATTAGCGGTGAGACGATCGATCCGAAGCAGCTGCGTTCGCCCGCGCTTGTCGTAGTGCCGAACCACGATCGGATCGTCCCGCCGAGTTCGGCGGAGCCGCTTGCAGCAGCGCTCGGCGGCGCCACTGTATTGCGGCCACCGCTCGGGCATGTCGGCATGATGTCGGCGGCGCGCGCTCCGGCGATGCTGTGGACCGCGATCGCCGATTGGCTGCGGGCACGGCTGACCGCGTGATGACCCGGTCTCAGCGCAGTCCCGGCTGGTTCAGCTGCTGCTGGATTTCGCGGCTGCGTTCGCTCCCGGGGCTGACGCCGCTGCGCTCGAGTTGCCACTGCTGGTCGAGCAAATTGTTGCGATACGATTGCATGTTCTGCTGGCCGGTCGGGCCCGGGAGTTGCGCGGACGGATAGGCCGGCATCGCCCGTTCGGGTGTCGGATATACCGGCCCGGGCTCCGTCAGCAACGGCGAGAGCCCGGCCGGCGGCACGGCGGCAGGACCGGGATTGATCGGCGGCGCCAGCGGCGCCGGGGTTGGAGCGGAAAAAACGGTCGGCGACCGCAGCGGCCCCGGTAATCCCCTCGTCTGGGCGGCGGCGCCGGCGATGCCGGCAAGCGTCGCCAGGCAAAGCATCATTGTTTTCGCCGTCATGCCGTCCCGCTTCCCGACTCGCCCGATAGCGCGGCTTGCGCCGCAGCGAGGCGCGCGATCGGCACGCGATACGGCGAGCACGAAACGTAATCGAGCCCGACCTCGTGGCAGAAAGCAATCGAAGCCGGATCGCCGCCATGCTCGCCGCAAATGCCGAGTTTCAGTCCCGGCCGGGTGGCACGGCCCCGTTCGGCTCCGATCCGCACGAGCTCGCCGACCCCAGCCACGTCGAGGGTGACGAACGGATCGTGCTCGAATACCCCGAGCCGCTGGTAAGTCCCGACAAAGCTCGCGGCGTCGTCGCGCGACAGACCAAAGACCGTCTGCGTCAGGTCGTTCGTCCCAAAGCTGAAGAATTCCGCCGTCTCGGCAATCTCGCCCGCGAGCAATGCGGCCCGCGGCAACTCGATCATCGTGCCGACGAGGTAAGGCACGACCGTGCCCTCTCGTGCCATCACCTCCTTGCCGACGCGGTCGATCATCGACTTCAGGATGTCGAATTCCTTTTTGGTAGCGATCAGCGGCACCATGATCTCGGGCTCGACCGCCTCGCCCGTGTCCTTGATTACAGTCACCGCGGCCTCGAAGATCGCCGCCGCCTGCATCTCATAGATCTCGGGATAGGTGATGCCGAGCCGGCAGCCGCGGTGGCCGAGCATCGGGTTGGTCTCGTGCAATGCCAGGGCGCGATTGCGGATCGCGGCAACGTCCCTGCCGGTAAGCCGCGCCATTTCACCGAATTCCGCTTCGGTCTTCGGCAGGAACTCGTGCAACGGCGGATCGAGGAGGCGGATCGTGACCGGCAATCCCTTCATGATGCGAAAGATTTCGGCAAAATCTTTGCGCTGGATCGGCAGCAATTCGGCGAGCGCGGCGCGGCGTCCGGCCTCGTCTTCGGCCATGATCACTTGGCGCATCGCGCCGATGCGGTCGGCCTCGAAGAACATGTGTTCGGTGCGGCTGAGCCCAATGCCTTCGGCGCCGAACCGGCGGGCCGCACGGGCATCGATGGTGGTTTCCGCATTGGCGTGCACCTTGAGACGGCGGATCGCGTCCGCCCAGCCCATCAACGTCGCGAAATCGCCCGACAGTTCCGGCTGGATCGTCGGAACCTCTCCAACCATCACCTCGCCGGTGGACCCGTCGATCGTGATGACCTCGCCCGCCTTCACCAAAGTGGCGCGCGCCGCAATCGTGCGTGCCTCGTAGTCGATCCGCATATCGCCGGCGCCGGCAACGCAAGGCCGCCCCATGCCACGCGCCACCACCGCGGCGTGGCTCGTCATCCCGCCGCGGGTCGTCAGCACGCCCCTTGCGGCGTGCATGCCGTGGATGTCCTCCGGGCTCGTCTCGATGCGGACGAGGATCACCGCTTCGCCGCGCGCGGCGAACGATTCCGCCTCGTCGGCGGAAAACACCACCTTGCCCGAGGCGGCGCCCGGCGAAGCCGGCAATCCGCGGGCGAGAACCGTCGTTTTCGCCGATGGATCCAGCATCGGATGCAGCAGCTGATCGAGCGACCCGGGTTCGACCCGGCGGATCGCCTCCTCCCGATCGATCACCCCTTCCTCGACCAGCGATACCGCGATTTTCAGCGCGGCCTGAGCGGTTCGCTTGCCGGTGCGCGTCTGCAGCATCCACAACTTGCCGCGCTGAACGGTGAATTCGATGTCCTGCATGTCCCGATAGTGGTCTTCGAGCTTCCCGCGCACCTCATAGAGTTCGCTCAGGACCTCAGGCATGACCTCTTCCATCGCCGGCAAAGCCGAGTTGTTCGCCTCCTTGCCAGCGATCGTCAGATGCTGCGGGGTGCGGATCCCGGCTACCACATCCTCACCCTGTGCATTTACCAGGAACTCGCCGTAAAATGTGTTGGCGCCGGTCGAGGGGTCGCGAGTAAAGGCGACGCCGGTTGCGCAATCCGGCCCCATATTGCCGAACACCATCACCTGCACGTTGACCGCCGTCCCCCAATCGGCGGGGATGTCGTGCAGCCGGCGGTAGGTCACCGCGCGCGGGTTCATCCAGGAACCAAAGACCGCGCCGATCGCACCCCACAACTGCTCCTCGGGCTCTTGCGGGAAGGGATGACCGTATTCCTGGCAAACGACGTCCTTGAAACCGGAGACGATCGTCTGCCAATTCTCGGCGGAGAGGTCGGTGTCGAGGCTGGCGCCGGTCTCGAGCTTGTGGTTTTCGATCAGCTCCTCGAAGTGATGGTGGTCGATACCGAGCACGACCTGCCCGTACATCTGAATGAACCGGCGATAGCTGTCATAGGCGAAACGCGCATCGCCGCTCTTGTGCGCCAGCCCGTCGACCGCTTGGTCGTTGAGACCGAGGTTGAGCACGGTATCCATCATCCCGGGCATCGAAACCCGAGCTCCCGACCGCACCGACACCAGCAACGGGTTGTCCGCATCGCCAAACCGAGCGCCGAGCGAGCGCTCGAGGGCGGCGAGTTCGTCGGCCACCTGGTCCCGCAGCTCGGTTGGATACGACTTTTCGTGTGCATAGAAGTAGGTGCAGACCTCGGTCGTGATCGTAAACCCGGGCGGCACCGGCAATCCGAGATTGCTCATCTCGGCGAGACCCGCGCCCTTGCCGCCCAGCAGGTTTTTCATATCGGCGCGGCCCTCGGCGGCCCCGTCGCCAAACCGGTAGACCCACTTCGTCATCCGCCGCTCATCCTTCGATCTGCGAAAAATCAGCGATTTGGTTCATGGTATCCCGGGTGCGCGACAACAAGCGCAGCCGATTTTCTCTGAGTGCAGCGTCATCGCAATTGACGGTGACCTTGTCGAAGAAATCGTCAACCGGGCGCCTCAGAATGGCCAAGTGTCCCATTGCGGCGTTAAATTCACCCCGAGCAAGTAATCTCTCAGCGCCTCTGCTGGCAAGCTCGAGATTGCTTGCTAATGCGAACTCTTCAGGCTCCCGAAGTAGCCCCATCTCAACATTGCGATCATATCGTCGCTTGTCTCGACGCTCCTCGATGGCAACGATATTGACTGCTCGCCGGTAGGCGATTAGCAAATTTGCACCGTCATCGGTGTTGAGGAAGCCGCGAACGGCTTCGACGCGCTGCAGCAACCGGACGAGATCACCATTATCAGCGCTAATTTGAGTGAAGGCTGCAGCTATATAATCGTGGCGAATGCCTTTTTCACGCAAATGTGCGATCAATCTATCACCCACAAACGCTAACAACTCGTCGGTAATATCACTTACAAACGGACCCACACCAGGATAGCGAGCGGTGCTGTTGGCCAGCAGCGATTCTTTTTGATGGTTCGTAAAAATCTCGTGCACCTTCTTAAATGCTTCAGCGAGCGGTAGCCTCAGCTGATTTTCCAATATTATTCTGATGATACCTTGCGCCGCGCGACGTAGGCCAAATGGGTCTCGCGAACCACTTGGCTTTTCATTGATCCAAAAGAACGCAAATAGAGCGTCCAATTTGTCACAAAGCGCAACAACGATACCTTCAGGTGTGGTTGGACAGGTATCGTTTGGGCCGTGAGGCTTATAATGTTCCGCGATCCCCTCGGCCACACGTGGATCTTCATGATCGCCCAGAGCGTAATAGCGGCCCACAATGCCCTGCAATTCGGGAAACTCGGCGACCATGCCGGTCGACAGATCCGACTTCGCGAGACGGGCGGTACGACGGGCGAGCACCTCTCCAGCCCTCGGAACATATCCGACGAGAAACTCGGCGAGTTCCTCTATCCGCTCTACCTTGTCGAAAAGACTCCCGAGCTTTTCATGATAAACGCGGTCTTTTAGAGCCTCGACCCGGTTTTCAAGCCGGATTCTTCGATCGTGGTCCCAGAAAAAGCGGGCATCGGCGAGCCGTGCCCGCAATACCCGCTCATTTCCTGCAATGATGGCTCTACCGCCGTCGGACGCGATGTTGTTGGAGACGAACAGAAACCGCGGAGCCGGCGTGCTGTCGGCTTTCAGACAGGAGAAATACTTCTGGTGCATCCGCATCGCGGTCGCGAGGACCTCCGGCGGAAGGCCCATGTACCGGGGATCGATGGCGCCGGCGAGCACCACCGGAAACTCGACCAGACCGGTGACCTCGTCGAGCAGCTGTGGATCGTCCTTGACCTTTAGCCCCTCGGCCTTGGCGAGCCCTTCGAGCCCATCAGCGATGATTTGGCGCCGCTTCACCGGGTCAAGCACGACATACGCTCTCTCGAGCTTAGCCAAGTAATCGTCGGCGCTGTCGACCGAAATCTTTCCGTTCGAGAGAAATCGATGTCCTTGCGTTATGCGGCCTACCGGCACATCGCCGAGTGGCAAGCTAAGCACCGTTCCGTTCAACAGGCAGATCACAGAGTTGAGCGGCCGCACCCACCGGACGCTAGATGCGGGATAGCGCATCGACTTCGGCCAGGCCACATCCGAAACGGTGGAATAAATCAAGTCAGGCAAAACGTCGGCGGTGGCCTGACCCGGGCGCTCTATGACGGCGAAATAGAAATCACCGCGACCAGTGGCCCTTACCTCGCATTGCTCGACCGACGTAATACCCGCGCTACGCAGAAACCCCTCGATCGCTTGTTGCGGTGAGCCGACACGTGGCCCGCGCCTCTCTTCTTTCGAGGGGGGTAGCCGTTCCGGAATGCCCTGCACGATCACCGTAAGTCGTCTCGGCGTGACATAGCCGTCGATCGATCCCGCTCCTAGGATACGATGCGCCTGCAGCCACTCACCCAAATGCGTCTTCAACTCGGAGATAGCGCGGCGCTGCATTCCCGCCGGGATCTCCTCCGACAACAGCTCGAGCAGCAGCTCGCCGCGCCCAGTCATCGCATTAGCCGCCGAGAGCCCTCACCCCGCCTTGCCCCCACCCTTCCCTCCCCCGCTCGCGGGAGAGGGTTAGGGAGGGGGCGGGGAGAGGAAGGGGGTGAGGGGCACCTCCTATGACTTGCGACCCGTGATCCGGTGTCACGACCGACAACCCTTATTGGGCCCGGCCAACCAGGTTTCGCAGCATGCCCTGGCGAGCGCTCTGACCCGCAGGATGTAGGCGGCGCGTTCGGTCACGCTGACTGCGCCGCGGGCATCGAGCAGATTGAAGAGATGGCTTGCCTTCAGGCACTGGTCATACGCTGGCAGGGCCAAACCGTGTTCGACCAGCTTTCGGCACTCCGCCTCGGCGTCGCCGAAATGCACGACGAGACGCGCCGTGTCCGCGAACTCGAAATTGTACGTGGAAAATTCCCGTTCCGCCCGTTTGAAGACCTGACCGTAGGTGACGCCGGTACCGTTGTAGTCGAGGTCGAAGACGCTTTCGACGCCCTGGACATACATCGCCAGCCGCTCGAGCCCGTAGGTCAATTCGGTCGAGACCGGGTCGCATTCGAGCCCGCCGACCTGCTGGAAATAGGTGAACTGGCTGACCTCCATGCCGTCGACCCAGACCTCCCAGCCGAGCCCCCAGGCGCCCAGGGTCGGGCTCTCCCAGTCATCCTCGACAAAACGGATATCGTGCAGGCGGAAATCGATGCCGATCGCCGCCAGGCTGGCGAGATAGAGGTCCTGGCTGTCCCGCGGCGCCGGCTTCAGGATTACCTGGAGCTGATAATACTGTTGTAGCCGGTTGGGGTTCTCGCCGTAGCGCCCGTCGGTCGGGCGACGCGAGGGTTGGACATAAGCGGCCCGCCAAGGCTCGGGTCCGAGGGCGCGCAGCGCGGTCGCGGGATGGAAAGTGCCGGCCCCGACCTCGACATCATAAGGCTGCAGGATGACGCATCCCTGCTTCGCCCAGAAGTTCTGCAACTCGAGAATCAATGATTGGAAGCTCAACACCACCCCTCGACTATTCCCCGAATCACCGCGGTCGCGGGCAATCGGGTCTGCCGCAGCCGGTCGCCGCGGCGGCAACATAGGCGCCGCAAACCCCGCAAGGCGCGAGATCTTCGGCGTGGAGGGACGGACGCGGAGGTGCCGGGCGCCGCCGCGGCAGCTCGCGCGCCGGCCCGTTCAGCCAGCGATAGCCAATCCACACCGCGGCAATGACCAGAATGAGCACAACGAGCTTCGGCAAGGCAAACATAACGGGGTTTATCGGCAGCTCGGAAGGAGGTTTGAGAAGCGGCAACCCTCACCCGCCTCGCTACGCTCGGCACCCTCTCCCGCATTGCGGGAGAGGGGCTGCAGCCCATTTAACGTAAGCTCCTCTCCCGCATCGCGGGAGAGGGGGGACCAAGCCTGAAGGGCTTGGTGGGTGAGGGTAGCTGTCACAACCCGAACCTCGCCCACAGAAGGCGCGTCTCCAACCAGTCGACGAGTTCAACAACCAGCGAAACGGGCTCGCGGGCGACGAACGGCAGACGGCTCAGAAACGGCAAGCGCCGCCTGTCGGCAGAAATCGGACGCAGCCTGACCTTGTCGCCGTACCGCGTGCGCATGACGGCGCGCAGCTCGCCGATGCCGTCCACCAAGCCGCGGTCCATCGCCATGCGGCCGGTCAGAACATCGCCGGTGAACAGGCTCTCGTCGGCCTCGTCGATCTTGCCGGCGCGCCGGCGGCGCACGTGGTCCTTGAAGGATTGGTGGATATCCTGCTGCAGTTCGGTCAGCCGGGCGACGTCAGAGGGGTCTTCCGGCAGAAAAGGGTCGAGCAATGATTTCCGCTCCCCGGCGGTGTGGAGGCGCCGTTCGATGCCGAGCCGCCCGAGTAGCTGATAAAACCCGAACCCGGCGCTGATCACCCCAATCGAGCCGATCAGAGACGTCTCCTCGGTAAAGATCTCATCGCCGGCGAGCGCCAGCCAATAGCCTCCCGACGCCGCCACATCTTCGGCGAAAGCGATTACCGGGACGCGCTTTTCTTCGGCGAGCTGTCGGATTCGGCGGTAGAGCAGGGCGGACTGAACCGGCGATCCGCCCGGCGAATTGACCACAATCGCGACGGCGACGAGCCCGGAGGCTCGAAACGCCCTGTCGATCGCTGCGGCATGGCTCGCCAGCGACAAGCCGCCGCGCCGCTGCCGCGGCATGATGACCCCCTCGAAGCGCAGGACAGAGACGACCGGCCGGCGGCGCCAAAGACGCTCCAGGTTGAGTTGGTCGCGAAACTTCATGCGATCCCAAATGGGCATTCCCACGGGCCGCAACCACCGGGGCTAAAGATCGAGCCATCGGCCCTCGCGCAGCACGCCTTCCGCATCGGTCGAGAGACGGCCGTCGGCATCGTGCAATACCAAGCCGGGTGCCAGCCGCGCCGGAGCGGCGACCTGCTTGCGCGCGCGAACCAGAATGCGGCTCGCCGCCCTGCCCTGACCCGGCCATAACGGGAAAACGACGACTTCGGCTGCCCGTCCGGCAATTTGGCCGAGCAGCGCGTCGATACGGTCAGCCCGGTGAATGAACGTCACCGTGCCTTTCGAGCGGACCATGGCGAGCGAGAAACGCACCCAATCGGCAAGATCGGCGTCTCCCTCTATCGTCGCCGCCGATTTCCCGGTTGCTGAAACGGGGCCGGCATCCTGACGCCGATGAAATGGCGGGTTCGCCATGACGTGGTCGAACGCCCCCGGAGAGAGGCGCGGCGGCGGGTGCAGCAGATCCCCGATCATTACCGAGGCGCGGGCCTCGAGCCCGTTGAGGATTATGTTGTCGCCCGCCAGGCGAACGAGATCGCGCTGCATTTCGAGACCCACGAGGCGCGAATGCGGCACGCGTGCAGCGAGGCACAACATCGCAGCGCCCGCCCCGCAACCGACGTCGAGCACCAGCTGATGGGGTTCCGCCGGGACCGCGGCGGCGAGGAATACCGGATCGATTGCGACGCGATAGCCCGCCGCCGGCTGTTTCAGGCGAATGCGGCCGCCGAGCAGGAGGTCCTCGGTGAAAGTGGGTTCCCCTGCCGGGTGGTCGCTCATTGCGCGGCTTCGCCGGCTGCCGCGAGGACCGAGCAGGCGCGCCGGTAATCCTGTTCCGCGACCATCAGACGGCGCGGGATCGCGCCGATGCTCCCCTCGACCACGCTCGTATGGTGGTCGAGGACGAGGCTTTCGATGCCGGAATCCTTCAGCAACGATTGCACGAACGACAAGCGAACGGCGTCGTTGGTACGCAGTAGCTCCTTCATGCTCCCCAGTTTCGCGCGGCGGTGATCGGCGTGCAAGGGCGCGGCCCCTTGACCGGCCTCCCGGTCAATCTATGCTCGCCGGCATTCACACGCGTCAAGCCGGTCGACAGGCATTCGCGGGAAACAGGCAGGAGAATTGGGTGGCGCTCGTGGCGGGTGTCGATCAGGACGAGGCGGTCCATAAACCCTCACTCGACCCACTGGCCCGGCTTCTCGGAAGCGACCTCGAGCAGGTCAATCGACTGATCGTCGATCGCATGCAGAGCCCGGTGGCGCTGATCCCGCAGCTCGCCGGGCATATCGTCGCGAGCGGTGGAAAGCGCCTGCGCCCGATGCTGACCCTCGGTTGCGCCCGGCTCTGCGGATACAGCGGAATACGCCACGTCGCGCTCGCCGCGGCCGTCGAGTTCATTCATACCGCGACTTTGCTGCACGATGATGTCGTCGATGCGAGCGATCTGCGCCGGGGCCGTGATACCGCCAACGCGGTATGGGGCAACCAGCCGGCGATTCTCGTCGGCGATTTTCTATTCAGCCGCGCCTTCGAGCTAATGGTCGCGGACGGATCCCTGCGTATCCTCGAGATCCTGTCGCACGCGTCCTCGGTCATCGCCGAAGGCGAGGTGCTGCAGCTAATGACGCAAAACAACCTGCAGACGACAGAAGCGTCCTATTTGGAGGTGATCCGGGCGAAAACCGCGGAGCTGTTCGCGGCGGCGAGCAGCATCGGAGCGGTCGTTGCCCAACGGCCGCGCGAGGAGGAGGCAGCACTCGATCGATTTGGCCGCGATCTTGGCATCGCCTTCCAGCTGGTCGACGACATGCTCGATTTTTCGGCGCGGCAGACCGAGCTCGGCAAGAGCATCGGCGACGACTTCCGAGACGGCAAGGTTACCCTCCCGATCCTTCTCGCCTTTGCCCGGGGGGATGAAGCCGAGCGTACGTTCTGGCGCCGCACGCTGGAAGACATGGATCAGTGTCCCGAAGACCTCGAACACGCGACCGCACTCGTCGAGCGACATGGCGCTCTCGCCGAGACCCTGTCCCGGGCGCGCGGTTATGCGGCGAGCGCGATCGATGTGCTGTCGGTATTTCCCGACGGGCCGGAGCGGCGGGCACTGGTCGAAGCCACCTCGTTCGCGACCGAGCGCAGCGCCTAGCGCAGCGAAAGGGGTCATTGCGAGCGCAGCGCGGCAACCCCCCGTGCCTCACGAGGCTGCCCGGCACGAGATCGCTTCGTCGCTGCCAGCTCCTGGCAATGACAGAGCCAACCTGTGTCAGAAAGCTCGGGCGGCGTCAGCCTTTCGCGGTGTCGAGCGACGGCAGCCTGTAGCGGTCGTCCGGATCGTCCCAGCCTTTGAACCGGGGCTGCCGCTTTTCGGCAAAGGCGGCGCGCGATTCGATCAGGTCGCTCTTGGCGCCGTGCTCGTGCAATACCGCGGCGAGGCGCTGCTGCTCAGCCGACGGAACCGGCCGCATCCGACGCATCATATGGACGGTGTTGACGCGCGAGGCCGGCGGCAGGGTCAGCAGGTGCTCGGCCATCACGAGCGCGCTCGCGATCAATTGGTCGGCGTCCACCAAGCGATTGAGAAAGCCGATCTCGTGGAAGCGCTCGGCGGTGAAGCGGAAGCCGAGCGCCATTTCCATCGCGATCGGGTAGGGCAGGTTTGCGATGTGCCCATGATTGTAGCCGCCGAGCAGCCAGCGCTTCGCCTCGGAGACCTCGAAGACCGCACCTCGCGCGGCGACCCGCAGATCGGTGCGCTCCACCAGCATGAAGCCGCCGCCCATCGCATAGCCGTTCACCGCGGCGATGACCGGCTTTTCCAATGCGCCGGACATAAACGGATCTTCGATCGCAGGCCGCCGCCCGCCGGGTGAGCCGTGCTGCAGCGATTCCTTCATATCCTCGCCGGCACAGAACGCGCGGCCCGCCCCGGTGAAGATCGCAACTTCGAGCTCGCTGTCGCGGCGAAATTCGGTCCAGGTCTCGGCTAGCCGCGTACGCATCTCATGGCTGAGCGCATTGAGGCGCTCGGGCCGGTTCATCCGCACGACGAGGACCTGCCCGTGACGCTCGGTTTCGACGACTGCCATTTTCGCCTCTCTTGGATGCTTTGGACCCACAGCCTATCAGCTGCGGGCGCGTTGTGCTTGAGGCATATAGCGAGATTAGAGAGAAGCCGACCATCGCAGGTCGCCCACCCCGCTGGTGCGAAGTTCCCAGCAAACATCCTTACCCGCGACACCGGACGCCGCATCAATGCAGCCGGCTTGAGCCGCCGGCTGCTGGCGTTCAGCCGGCCGCTCCGGCAGCGCGCGACCCGCTTGCCCTTTTTTGTCTCGCGCCCTGGGCTGTCTCGGCAGTCACCTCGACCTCTACCGTCATACCCAGCGAATCCGACGGAAAGCCCGTCCAGGTGCCGGAGACGGGCACCGCCTGCCGCGGATCGCGGGCCACGGCCACGCGGATCAGATCGTGATTGCCGACGATGCCGTTTGTCGGGTCGAACTCGACCCAGCCGGCTCCCGGCAGGTAAACGCGGAGCCAGGCGTGGGTGGCGCCGCCGCCAACCCGCCGGCCTTCGTGAAGCCGGCCTTCGTGAACATAGAGATAGCCGGATACGAAATGCGCGGCGAGCCCGAGGGAGCGCACGGCTTCCATCATCAGCACGGTGAAATCGCGACAGCTGCCGCCCCCCAGCCGCAAGGTCCTGACCGGGTCCTGGACACCGCTTTCCTCACGCCTCACATATGTCAGGTTCTGCCTGATCGCGTGGGTCATGGCCGCAAGCAGTTCCGTCGTCTCGGTGCGGCCGTCATGGCGCAAGAACTGCCGCGCCCACTGGTCGACTTCGTGCTCGGGATCGAGGTATTGCCGTTCCATGGCCCGCAACAGATCGGGCATTTCGTCGGCGCCATAGGTGAACGGGTATCGTCTTGCATATTCCTCGATCTGAAACTCGAGGACTTCGGTTGGCGACTGGTCGAGGCGAATCACGCTCTCGAAACGCAGCTCCTCAGCCCGCCCGCTGAACCGGGCAACGGCGACGCAGTTGCCGAACACGTCGTGGACCCATCGGATATCCGTGGGTTCCGGCGTGATCACCAGCTTAGCCTCGAGCAATTTCTGGTCGTAATAGTCGCGCGGCCGCAGCATCATCCGGTGCTCGCCGAATGCGACGGGTTGCTTGTAACGATAAGTTGTGAGGTGCTTAACGGTAAGAACGGGCATGGGTCTGCCTATTAGGAGCTCGCCGTCTGCGCCTGAGGCGCCTCGGGCGTGTAGCCGAAGAACGCGATCGAGAGCTCGCGGGTCACCGCCATCAGCTGCCGCTGGATGGAGTCGAGAAACTCGTGAAGTCCGCTGCGCAAGATCGCCGATATCTCGAACGTACCCAGCACTGCCTGCAGCCGGTCGAGCTCCTCGGCCGCGTCGTTGCCGTTGCGCAGCCCATGGTGCGATTTGACCTCGCCGAGCAGCCGGCCAACCTCACGCACGCAGTGATGGACGGAGCGCGGGAACGCGTTGTTCAGCAGCATAAAGCCTGCCACGCGCGCCGGCGTCGTGCTGGCGGCATGCAATCTTCGGTACGCGTGATAGCCGGCTGCCGAACGCAGCAGCGCATTCCATTGGCTGACGTCGACCGGCGAGCCGACGTCGGAAACGCTGGGGAGCAGAAGGTGGTATTTGATGTCGAGAAGGCGCGTCGTCTGGTCGGCCCGCTCGATGTACCGGCCGATCTGGTAGAAGTACCAGCCCTGGTCGCGAAAGAACGTCCCTTCGGTGATGCCGGTATGGGTCTGGCAGGCTTCCTTTATCATCGCAAACAACGCCGCCAGATTGCCGGGTGCAAGATCTTCCGCCCTCAACTCCGCCAGCCGATTGTAGAACACGTTGAGCTGAACCCACATCTCGGTGGAGATCAACGGCCGCAATGTGCGAGCGTTCTCGCGCGCGTAGCGGATTGTGCTGACGATCGAGGTCGGATTGTCGCCGTCGATGACATAAAAGTTCACGACGCTGTGCGCAGCGGGCGCGTCATGACTGGCGAAAAAACGCTCCTCATCCGAGTTCAGCTGGACGATCGACCGCCAGTTCTGACCGCCGCGGGTGTCGCGCGAGAAGGTCTCGTTGACGTCGAGAATCCGCGCGAGGTTCTCGGCGCGCTCGACATAGCGCGCCAGCCAGAAGATGCAATCCGCGTAACGGGCAAGCAGGACGTCAGGCAACGACCCAGGTATCCTTCGAGCCGCCACCCTGCGACGAATTTACCACGAGAGAGCCGCGGCGCAGCGCCACCCGGGTCAACCCGCCGGGCAAGATCCAAGTGCTCGATCCGGTGACCGCAAACGGCCGCAGATCGACATGCCGAGGCTCGACATGGCCCTCGACCAGGGTCGGCGCGACAGACAGCTTGATGCAGGGCTGGCTGATGTAATTCGCCGGATCGGCAAGCAGCTTCCCGCGGCATTCGTCCAGCTCCTGCCGGCTCGCCTTGGGACCGACCGTGATGCCATAGCCGCCCGCTTCGCCGACCGGCTTCACCACCAGCTCGGCCAAATTATCGAGCGTGTAGCGCAACGCCGCCGGCTCACGGCAGATGTGGGTCTCAACATTCGGCAGTATTGGTTCCTGGGCGAGATAGTATCGGATGACCCGCGGCATGTAGGCGTAGACGGCCTTGTCGTCGGCGACACCGGTGCCGACCGCATTGGCAAGCGCCAGGTTTCCTGCGCGATAGGCCCGCATCAGCCCCGGCACCCCGAGCATGCTTCCAGGCAGGAAGGCCTCGGGATCGAGAAAATCGTCGTCGATCCGCCGATAGATCACGTCGACCCGCGACAGGCCACGGGTGGTTCGCATGAAGACGCGGTCGTCCTCGACCAAGAGGTCCCGCCCCTCGACCAATGGCACGCCCATCTCGCGCGCCAGGAACACGTGTTCGAAATAGGCCGAATTGTAGGTGCCGGGGGACAACAGGACGACACGCGGATCGGCGCTTCCTGCGGGCGCTACCTCGTGCAGCGCGGCAATCAATCTCGCGCCGTAGTTTTCGATCGGCCGCAAGCCGATCTCGTCAAGCAGATCAGGAAAGGCGCGCAGCATCATATGCCGGTTTTCGACGACATAGCTTACCCCGGAGGGCGTCCGCGCATTGTCCTCGAGAACCAGGAGCGTGCCCCGCTCGTCGCGCACGATATCGGTGCCGCAGATGTTGACGTAGGTCTTGTGCGGGAGATCGATGCCGCGCATCGCCGGGCGATAGTTGCGGTTGCCGAGGATCAGATCCGGCGGGACGATGCCGTCCCGCAGGACGTGCTGTTTATGGTAGATATCGTCGAGCAGCAGGTTGATTGCGGTGATCCGCTGCTTGATGCCGCTCTCTAGGTGCTGCCACTCGTCGCCAGACAAGATTCGCGGGATCACATCGAACGGCAGGATCCGGTCGATTGTCTTGGCTTCCGAATAAACCGTAAAGGTGATCCCGAGATTATAGAGTTCCGCATTGGCATTGCCCGCGCGCTGCTTTAGCGCTGCGATCGACAGACCGGAAAGGCGTTCCCTCACCACCCGGCTCGCCGCACTTTGCAGCATCTCGCAATAAAAGCCTTGCGGATCGTAACCGTCGAGGACCGAGGGGTTCATCTGCCTGCTCGAAAGACCGGCCAGCAGCCTGGAGGTGGCATTTTCCGCGCCATCGTGCTTTGCAACACGGTTGCTGGCAATAGCGCCAACCGAATGCCCATTTTTTAGGCGAATGGCCGCAACTAAGCTAATTTAATGCAGGGCAGAACGGCGGCCCATTGTCTGAGCGGTTTGTCGCGATGCCGGCTGAACATGGGGCTACGTAGCTGCCCACTCTACAATTTCTTCTTTCTCGCGTTGAAGTTCTTTTATTTGAAGCGCGACTTCCTTCGCACGAGCATCATCGCCTCTTTCGAGTGCTTCCTTTTGTTCTACATATCGGTCTATAAGAAAGTCTTGGATTTCGGTTATCCTAGCCCGTTCCTCTGGGGTCAATCCGTCGTACGGTCCCATTGCGCATCTCCTTTCCTCCCCGCAGCACTCTGCCTACTCTAGGGTGTCACCTCGGCAACACCCAAAAAAAGACGGAGTTCCGTTACTCCGTCGGGTGTTACTTAGAGATTACTCATTATAATAAAGATATTTAGTTGATAACTGGCTCGAATATTTGAGTACTCAAAAGGCCGGGCTCATGACCCGGGTTTCGCGGTTCCTGCGGGTCTGGTCATGACGTCGCTCGAGCCTGTCGAATTGCCGGATCACCACGGTGCAGGACGGGGACGCATCCGGGTCTTGGTTTGGGAGAGCGATTGCTAGGAATATCTCGGAAAAGCGCAAATCCGCAGCCGCCGCCTCATTCGAATCTCTAGCGACGGCAGCGATGAAGTCGTGGATCACCTTTCCGGCGCTCTCCACACGCTCAACTGGGACGCCGCAGCGACGAGCATTGCCCAGAAGAAAGCCTCCGGTCTCGGCGAGCTGCGTCGGATCGGCGGCGTCGGCCACGCCCATGCCCATGAGCAGCAGCAGGGGGGTGACGGCAAAAATTGAACGCATGAGAGCTCCTAACCGATAGGATCCCTAATGTTGAACAGCCGAGCACACCAGTTCGTCCCGGCAACAGTCCTGTGAATTGCAGATACTAGTCTTCTGCTTGTGTCATTTTTTGCACATTTAGTAGACGCCGATATCACTGACCGGAGCCTGCAGCAGCATCAAGGCCAGGAATTGCACGACATTGCAGACGGATTGGAGCAGCGAGGCAAGAAAATAGTAAATGAAGTGATCCAGGACTCGATTCCTCCAGCCCGCGCTGCCGGAACCCGGGCAATCAGCTTTAAGTTAACTTGGTGATGGAGAGCTTTTACGAAATGGTGAACCTCGCTGATGGAGATAGATAATGACACATGATGCAGTGACACACGATGTTGTGCTGGCTCATCGGGACGGTTCTCAGAGGAAGTTTCGCGTTTATGGCCGGTCAATGCCCGGCTGCGGCGACACCATTACACTGCCCGTCGATGGGCAGGTAATCAGAGCGCGGGTAACCGTGAGCTCAGAAAAATCGGAGATGGACCAATCGGTAGATGCCGAGCTGGTCGAGTAAGTTGAATGAGGCTGAGTGAATAGTTGGTGTAGACAGAGAAGTTGAACTGCTGCTAAACGCGATCGGCCTTGGGAATAACGTGTTTCGGTGCGCCGTTCCCGGTCGGGGGACGGCATGGGGGTTAGACGGTTCTTTCTGACGGTAGCGTTGGTCACGGCGCTGGTGCCCGGCGCATCTGTACGCGCCGATCTGAATTACCGGGCTGAAATTACCGGCGCGGAGGATAGCTATCTCGCCAATCTGCTGGAGAAGGTCTCCGAGCTGAAGACGCTTGAGGACAAGCCGCCGGCGTCCGAGGAAGCGCTGCGCCGGCGCGCCGACCGCGATCTCGGCAGGCTTGCGGACGCCGCGCACAGCCTCGGCTATTGGGACGCGGAATTCTCTTACGAGGTCGACACCCAGGCCGAGCCCGCAAAGGTCACCGTAAAGGTCGAGCCTGGCCTACTCTACCATGTCGCCTCGGTCAGGGTTCAGGGACCGGACGGTCAGCCCTTGGCGATCCCAAACGAACCCAAACTGCCGCTCAAACCTGGCGACCCGGCGCGCACCGGCCCGGTGGTCGCTACCGAAACGGCGCTCGTCGCGGCGCTCGGCGATAGCGGTCATCCTTTCGCCAAGGTGGAAGATCGCCGGGTCGAGCTCGACAAAGCCGCGCAGACCATGGAAGTAACGTACACGCTCGATCCGGGGCCGGTGGAACATTTTGGTCCGCTCGCGATCACTGGGCTCGAGCGGCTCGACCCGGGTTATGTAGAGGGACGCATTCGCTGGCAGCGCGGGGCGGTCTACGACGAAGCGAAAGTCGAAGAGACCCGCCGTGCGCTGATCGCCAGCGGGTTGTTCAGCACGGTCCGGATCACGCCGCAGGCGGACCCCGACAACCCCGGGGATGTGCGGATGACGGTCGATGCGACGGAGCGGTTGCACCGCTCAATTGGTGCCGGGCTCGCCTACAACACCAGCCAGGGCTTCGGCGCCCGTGCTTTTTGGGAAAACCGCAACCTGTTCGGCAACGCCGAAAATTTGCGGCTCTCCGCCGAGGTTGGCCAGCAAATCGACGCGTTCCGGGCGAATTTCCGCCGTCCCGATTTTTTGGCCATTGATCAGGACTTCCTGGCGACCGCCGAGATCGCCAACGACACGCCGGTCGCCTATAATAGCCGGCGCGAGCTCGCCACGGCCGGGATCGAGCGCCGCCTCGACCGCTGGCTGACCGGCGGGCTCTCCCTCTTGGCTGAAAAAGCAAATGTCACCCAGCTGGCGAATGTCCCAGGGATGGGCACCCAGCGTTACGAGCTGGCCGGCCTGCCTGCCTATATCAAGCTCGATCAGACCGACAATCTGCTCAATCCGACAACCGGTTACCGCGCGCAGCTCAGCGTTACGCCGGCGCGCACCTTCTCCGGCTCGCGTCTTACGTTCGCGACGAACCTGCTTGCGGGCAGCACCTATTGGGCGCTGGGTGACGAGCAACGGGCGGTCCTCGCCGGCAAGCTGGCGCTCGGCTCGCTCGACGGCGCCCCGCTATTTCAGCTGCCCGCCGACCAGCGCATTTATGCCGGCGGCGGCGGATCGATCCGTCCCTATGGTTGGCAACTGGCGGGACCGCTCGCCCCTAATAAAGACCCGATCGGCGGGAGGTCGAGCCTGGTGCTCAACTTGGAAGCCCGCATCAAGATCACCGAAACGATCGGTATCGTCCCCTTTGTCGATGCCGGCAGCTATTACGAGAGCCCGGTGCCGCAGCTCGGCCGCACGCTGCTTTACGGCGTAGGCCTAGGGGCGCGTTATTACACAGCGTTCGGGCCGTTGCGGCTCGACCTCGCGACCCCGCTGCACAAGCGCAGCGCCGATTCCCCGATCCAGGTCTATATCAGCCTCGGCCAGGCCTTCTGAACGGAGGCTCGAAATGCCCGGATCCGCGGTGTGCTTGCGGGAAGTCGGCAGTACCTTCACCCCCCCAGCGTGGAGGGCTCACCAGCGAGAGGGTAAGCGGGGGTCGCCCGGCAAAATCTGCAATTCTCGATACAAGCGCGCCGCCAGAAGAACGGCAAGGGCAACCACGAAAGCCCAGGTAAGCGGCAAGGCTGCGATGCGGGCAATCGCAGTCGCGGCCCAAGCGAGAACCGAAAAAACGCTCGCTCCTACGGCGAGCGCGAGCAAACCAGCAAAACAGCGCCGGCCGATCTGGCGTCTGCTTTCCAACCAAAGCGCGGCGGCCGCCGCAACAAACCCGATGCCGCCCGCGGCGATCAGCAGTCCGGGCACGGGGCAGCCTCCCGGCATCTGGCGCTGCGTGCGACGCGCTCGAATAGGAGCTCGATGCTGCGGCGATCGACGCCGTCGCTCTTCATCAGAAGGCCGACCAAGGGATCTTCAACCAGCTCGGCGAGCGAATACTCGATGATTTTGTGGTCCATCACGCTTCTCCCGATCCCCCGACCCATTCATCTCCAACAACCAGTAGCTAAGTCGTTAACGGACCGACGCCACGCCGGATGTTCAAGGGGTCCGGCGCGGCAAAACCCCGGCCGGCATCCCTGAATGAATACAGGCGGGGATTGCGACATGTTCCCGAGGAGTTCCCGCTCGTGCACCGCTGGGCTGGACGCAATGAGTGCGACAATTCACACTCGCGCCGTCATCTGCAGGAGAGGCGGCGATGGAACTGGGAAAACTCGGCGTTTGGATCTCGATGGACAGCATGACCGCAGCGGCCGCGGCGGCGTTCGCGAAACGGATCGAAGAGTGGGGCTATGCCGCGCTGTGGATCCCCGAAAGTCGCGGGCGGAATGCGCTGGTGCACTCCTCCTGGCTGCTCGCGAATACGCAAAGGCTGACAGTGGCGACTGGCATCGCCAACATCTACGCTCGCGATCCGATGGCGATGGCCAATGGACAGCGCGGCCTCAACGAACAGTCGAACGGCCGTTTCCTCCTTGGAGTCGGCGTGTCGCATCGGCCGATGGTCCAAGGGGTGCGTGGCCACACCTACGGCAAGCCGGTGGCAACCATGCGGACGTATCTGGCGGGGATGCGCGACGCGCCCTATCAGGCGCCAATGCCGCAGGAGAGGCCGCTGACGGTTGTTGCCGCGTTGGGTCCTAGAATGTTGGCCCTGTCATCCGAGTTTGCCGATGGTGCCCACCCGTACAATACGACACCGGAGCACACCGCGAAGGCCCGCGAGATCCTCGGGCCTGGCAAGCTCCTCTGTCCGGAAGTCTGGGTTCTGTTGGAGACCGACCCGGCGGCGGCGCGGCGCGCCGCGCGCGAGGCGCTTTCGCGCTATATGCAACTCGAGAACTACGTCGGCAGCTGGCGGCGCGAGGGCTTCGGTGATGACGATCTCTCGGGTGGCGGCTCGACGCGTTTTCTCGACGCTATGATCGGGTGGGGCGACGAAGGTGCGATCCGCGCACGAGTCCAGCAGCACTGGGATGCCGGCGCCGACCATGTCTGCATCCAGCCGATCAGTTCCCAGGGCAGTTCCCAGGGCAGTTCCCGGGGTTCGCGGCACCTTGCCGACGACAAAATTCTCGAATTGCTGGCGCCCGCGCGCCGATCTTGACGCGTTTCGGCGCGCGTCCGACATTGTAGATCGATCTGCTGGCCGGCACGGCTTTCCGCCGTGCCGGGCCGGAATGCGAGAGGGCTATGACCATGTATTCAGAAACCACCCGATCCATCAGGGTCACGGTCAAGCCGTTCTACCTGGAGGACCAATCCTCGCCGGTCGAGGACCATTACGTCTGGGCCTACCATGTCCGCATCGAGAATCGCGGCAAGGAAACCGTCCAGCTGCGTCACCGGCATTGGCAAATCACCGACAGCCGCGGACAGATAAAGGAGGTGCGCGGGGATGGTGTCGTCGGCGAGCAGCCGGTGCTCGCTCCCGGCGAGGCCTTCGAATATACCAGCGGCACCCCGTTGCCGACCCCGTCCGGAATCATGGTGGGGACGTATGAGATGGAAACGAGGGGCGGCGATAGCTTCTCGGTCCGCATCCCCGCCTTCTCGCTCGACAGCCCCCATCAGCCGGTGCGGCTTAATTAAGCCGAGGCGGGGCATTTCACGTTGCGTCCCGCCGGTGAGCCTTTGCAACCAACAAGAGAAGCCTCGATGCCGCGAGCTTTCGCCTCCTCCGTGTCCCTGTCCGAAAACTCCCTTAAATCCGTCCCGGCGCGGCGGCCGACCCGCGAAGAAGCCCTGGATGCGGTTCGCACGCTGCTGCGCTGGGCCGGCGACGACCCCACCCGCGAAGGCCTGCTTGGCACTCCCGACCGCGTCGTGCGCTCCTACGAGGAGTTCTTCAGCGGCTACGGCGAGGATCCGGTAGCGCTGCTGCAGCGCACCTTCGAGGAAACCGATGGTTACGACGAAATCGTTGCGCTGAAGGACATCCGTTTCGAATCGCATTGCGAGCACCACATCGCGCCGATAATCGGCAAAGTGCACGTCGCCTACCTGCCCAGCAAGCGGGTGGTCGGCATTTCAAAGCTCGCGCGGCTCGTCGAAGTCTATGCCAAGCGACTGCAAATCCAGGAAAAAATGACAGCGCAGATTGCCAACACGCTCGACGAGGTGCTGCAGCCCAAGGGGGTCGCCGTGGTGATCGAGGCGGCCCATCAATGCATGACCACGCGCGGCGTGCACAAGCCAGGGGTCACAATGGTGACCAGCCGGATGCTCGGGGCATTCCGGGATGACCCGCTCAGCCGGCGCGAGGTCCTGGCGATGATCGGCACCCCGGGCGGCGCCAAGCTCGACAACGTCTGAGCCGCTAGCCTTTCGGCGGCGGCTCGGGAGCGGGTAGGACGCGCCTTTCAACTTCGCCGGCGAGATCGCCGAAACTGAGAAAGATGCGATAGCTGCGCCAGTCGCGGCGATATTCGATTTCGTCGGGCAGCGGGATCGAGGCGGTCGAGACCATCGCCAGAAGTTGGGCATCGCCTTGCGGTGCGCCGGTGACCACGGCGGGAACGGGTGCGACTTTGTCGATGCCGAAGATGCTGCCTTCGTAGGGAGTATCGATCTGCCTTTGGTAAAACGCGACGCTCGGCGACGGGTTGACATGGAGGTACGAAGCCGGTGTCGCCTGACCGTCGGGCGCGACCAGCTCCGCAGTACGCAGCGGCAGGCGGTCGACCGCGTCGATCTCGATGCTGTTGACGACACCGCCGGGAGGGAAGCGCGCACGCACTTGATCCGTCGGCAGTGGCGCCAACCCGCTCTCCGGGGCGCAGGCGCCGACGACAGCCAGCGTCAGCAAAAACGCGGCGGTGCGCACCCAACCCACAGGATCGACGATGTCAGCCGTGCTGCGCTCCCGACTCTCGGCGTACCGCCTTTTGCAGAAAGTCGAGAGCGGCGGCGACCTGCGGGTCGTTGCCGGTCCCGATGATCATCGGCTTGATCGGGTGCTCCGCCTCGGCAGTACTGGTCCGACCGGCGCTTGCAGCGCTGGCGCCCGGTGGCGAGTTGATCGAGCCGCCGTTCTTCAGAGCCCCGTAGAGATCGCTTTCGAAGCTGATCACGGCATTTGCCACCTGTTGGTTTTTCGGGACATTGACGACGATATCGGGTGAAATGCCCTGGCCCTGAATGGAACGGCCGGACGGCGTGTAGTACAGCGCCGTGGTTAGCCGGAGCGCGCCGCGGCCCTCCAGCGGAATGATCGTCTGCACCGAGCCCTTGCCAAAGCTGCGGGTTCCCATGACGGTCGCGCGGTGGTGGTCCTGCAAGGCGCCGGCGACGATTTCCGCAGCCGACGCCGAGGCGCTGTTGATCAGCACGACCATCGGTGTCCCGCGGAGCATGTCGCCGGTCACCTGAGCGCGGTAGATATGGTCGTCCGCGGTGTTGCGGCCGCGCGTCGTGACCACGACGCCGCCGTCGAGAAAAACCCCAGCGACGTCGATCGAAGCGTCGAGCAACCCGCCGGGGTCGTTACGCAAATCGAGGATGAAGCCGTTCAGCCGGCCCTGCGTCCGTGTCTTCATTCGCTCGATCGCACCGGCAAGCTCGGAGGCAGTATTCTCGGTAAAGGTAGTAATGCGGGCATAGCCGATGTTGTTCGGCTTGAGGTCGGATTTGACCGAGACGACGCGGATCACGTTGCGGGTCAACGTCACATCGAAAGGGGCGCGGTCGTTGCGCGCGATAGTCAAGGTCACCCGGCTTCCCGCCGCCCCCCGCAGCCGTTTGACCACTTCCTCGACATCCATGCCGGTGGTCGGAAGAGCGTCGATCTTGACAATGCGGTCTCCCGGCTCGATCCCCGCCTCGGCGGCCGGCGTGCCGTCGATCGGCGAGATCACCTCCGGCACTTTCCCTTCGAGGGTCAGCTCGACACCAATGCCGCCGAATTGGCCGCGGGTCACCGCGGTCATCTGCTGATACTGCTCCTGATCCATGTAATCGGAATGCGGATCAAGGCGCGTCAGCATGCCCTTCAGAGCATCCTTGGCGAGATCGCCGCCGGTCACCGGCGCGACGTAATTTTTCTCGACCTGCTTCATCGCGTCCTGGATCAGGCCGAGATCGCCGGCGTCGGCCGGGTAGGCCCCGGTACCCGCCCCGGCGCTGTCGCAGGCGCACAGCGTCAGCGAGACCAGAACGACGGCGGCGGCCCTTACAGCCGAGTGGTGCGGGCGTGGAATGTCGATCATCAGGTTCTCGCGGAGCCTTTGGCGCGGATCAGCCGCGCTGAATGTAGTCTCTAGGAGGCCTGCTTCCAGGGCGGTCCAGCCGAGCACGGTCAATCCAGGGAGAAACCGCGCCTGCGCAAGAAGGTCGGGAAACTTTGGCCTTCGGGTTGGACGGCCTGCCGCGCCTTGTCTTCCGACCAACCGTAAAAAGACGCGTAACCAAAGACATCGGAAGAGCGTTGCTGCTCGCGCGGCAGCGAGTATCGCGCATCGCGGCGCCGGTCATAGTCATCGACCGCCTCGGCGAGCCCGCTCTCGTCATAGTGGTCGATGTGCACTGTTGCCTCGAGCGGAAGGCGCATGCTGACGTGTCCAGCGGCGGCGGGGTAGCCGATACACAACCCCGCTACCGGGAACACCTTGTCGGGCAGACCCAAAATCTCGGCGACCGAGTTGGCGTGATTGCGGATTACGCTGATCGGACAGCACCCTAGACCTGCGGTTTCGGCAGCCAGGATGAAGGTCTGCAAGACCAGCGCCGCATCGATGGCGGCGTTGAAGAACCCTTCGAGCTTGCCATTCTGGTTGATGTGGCCCCGCAGCTCGCCGATCCGCTCCAGGCGATGGGCGTCGCCGCAAAAAACCACAAATTCCGGGGCATTTTCGACCCAAGGCATATCGGGCACGAGCGCCGCGAGGCGGTCCCGGCTCTGGCGGTCCCTGACCCAAATGACTGTGGCTTGCTGGAAATCCGATTTCGAGGAGGCCGAAAAGGCCGTTCCCAGCAATAGGCGCAGCAAGGATTCGGGGACCGGGCGTTCGGCATAACGCCGATGGGTACGGCGCATCAGGACTTGGCGGAGCCATGGCAGATCGGGCAGATCCGGCGCGGGTTCCGGTTCTTCGCCGAAGCGCGCCCGCCACTCGGCCTCATAGCTCATGCTCGTCTCCTCGCTGCGATTGAAGAGGGGCTGATTTTAACGTTGGCGTCAACGGCATACGGCGATTAGCTTGAGCTCTGATGATCGGGAGGGAGCGATGCCGACGCTGAAGGCTAGAAGGCGGCGCTACCCTCACCCACCAAGCCCGGAGCCTGTCCTCGGGCCGCGCTTCGCGTGGACCCGTGGGGGCTTGGTCCCTCCTCTCCCGCGGTGCGGGAGAGGAGCTTTGTGCTGAATGCGTCGTGGCCCCTCTCCCGCACCGCGGGAGAGGGTGCCGAGCGCAGCGAGGCGGGTGAGGGTCTTGCCGCGGCCCAAATTTTCTTGCGGCGGGGTGCGCGCACGACGCGCTAATGGTCTTCCCGCGCGCTTGCGGGGAAGGGGAGGGGCCGGGAGCGAAAGAAGTAGGTAATGACGGATCTTCAGGCTGATTACGTCATTGTCGGTGCGGGGTCGGCGGGGTGCGTGCTCGCCGATCGGTTGAGCGAGGACGGCGCTCGGGTGGTATTGCTCGAGGCGGGCCCGAGCGACTGGCATCCGATGATCCATGTGCCGGCCGGCGCTTTGCATTTGCGGGCCAATCCGCTGGTCACTGGAATTACTATGCCGAGGCGGAGGAAGGCACCGGCAACCGGCCATTGCATTGGCCGCGCGGCAGAGTGCTGGGCGGCACCAGCTCGATCAACGGCATGCTCTATGTCCGGGGCAACCCGGCAGATTACGACGGTTGGGCGCAGATGGGCTGCCGCGGGTGGAGCTACGCGGACGTCCTGCCCTACTTCAAGAAGTCCGAACATTATGTGTCCGGGGGCTCGGAGTATCGCGGCAAGGATGGTCCGCTTCTCGTCGAGGATTACCGGACCGTCCTGCCATTGACTCATCGCTTTGTCGAAGCCGCGCAAGAGGCCGGATTTCCGTCACCCCCGATTACAACGCCGCGCAGCAGGAGGGGGTCGGCTATTCGCAAATGACGCGGCGGGGGCGTTTCCGCGGCTCGACGGCGCAAACCTTCCTGGCCGAGGCGCGGCGGCGCCAAAACCTGCGGGTCGAGACCAAGGCGGTCGCGATCCGATTGCTGTTTGACGGAAGCCGCTGCACCGGGGTCGCATTTCGCCAGAACGGCAATGACCGGCGGGTCGTTGCGGCGCGCGAGGTCGTGGTCAGCGGCGGCACCGTCAATTCGCCGCATTTGCTGCAAATTTCGGGCATTGGTCCCGCCGGCCATCTGCAATCGATCGGTGTCGAGGTGGTGCACGAGTTGCCCGGTGTCGGAGCCAATCTTTCCGACCATTTCGCAGTTCGCGTGACGCACCGCGTGAAGGACGAGGTGTCGGTCAATCAGCTGGCGCGCGGCGTGCGGCTGGCGCGCGAGGTCGGGCGGTTCGCTGCGACCGGCCGCGGCGCGCTGACCTTTGGCGTCACCACCGCGATGGTGTTCTGCCGCAGCCGCGAAGGTCTGGCCAGCCCGGATCTACAGTTGCTGTTCACCCCGGGGAAGCTATGACCCGAACGGCATCGGGCGGCTCGAGCGAGAGCCGGGCATGACGATCGTCGTGTGCGCCGTGCGGCCGGACAGCCGCGGGACGATCATGGCGCGGTCGGCGGACCCGTTCGAGGCGCCGGCGATCCGACCCAATTACCTGTCGGCAGCGAGCGACGAGCAGGTCCTGCTCTCCGGAACGCGCCGTGCCCGGCGGATCTTCGCGGCCTCGCCGCTGGCCCGCCACAGCGCCGCCGAGACGATGCCCGGTCATGACATGGATTCGGATGACGCGCTGATCGAGTTCATGCACCGGGCCGGGATGAACCTGCATCACCCGGTCGGCACCTGCCGAATGGGAGAGGACCCGATGGCGGTCGTCGACTCGCGTCTGCGAGTTCAGGGGAATCGCCGGACTGCGCGTCGTCGACGCTTCGGTGATGCCGACAGTAACGACCGGCAACACCAACGCGCCGACCATCATGATCGGCGAGAAAGGCGCGGCAATGATCCGCGAGGACGCCGCGGCGTAAGAACGATCGGGGTGAGGGGCGGCAACGCTTTCACATAAGGCGGGGCAGCAGCTTCTCGGTCAGCAGCATGAAGGACTGGTGGCTGAGGGGTGCACATAGCAGATAGTCGAGGCCGATCTGCTCGCGCAATCGCAGGATCTCGTCGCCGACTTTTTCGGGGGTGCCGTGCAGGATCACCTCGTCGAGGTAACGCTGGACCGGGTCGACGCCGGCCGGCGTGAAAGATCCCTGTATGACAGGCCGATGCTGCGCGCCGAGATAGGAATTGAGGATCCACTCGGCGCCGCCGCGCGCGACCGCCGCCGCCTCGGCAGCGCTGCCGGCGAGCGCCACCAGCCGCGCGACCGGAATGTCGCGGCCGGTCTCGGAAAAGCCGGCCGCGGCCAGTTTCTCGCGATAGAACCGCCTTTTACGGTCGATCTCCGGAGCCGATGAGTGCGGGTCCATCAGGATCGAGAAACCGCGGCCCGCAGCCCATTCGATCGCCCCCTCCGAGCTTGCGGCCATCCATACCGGGGGGTGCGGAAGCTGCGCCGGCTTTGGCAATATCTCGAGGTCCTCGTAGCGGAAATGCTGGCCGGTAAAATTGAGCCGCTCGTCGGTCCACGCCCGCAATACGATCTCGACGGTCTCGCGGAACCGCGACGCACTCTCTTCGGGAGGCACGCCAAAGGCGGTGAATTCGACGCGCGCGAAACCGCGGCCGGCGCCCCAGTTGACCCGACCGCCGGAGAGCACATCGAGCAGGGCCACCTCCTCGGCGAGCCGCAGCGGATGGTAGAACGGGGCGAGCGACACAGCAGTGCCGATACGCAGATGCCGCGTACGCGCGGCGGCCATTGTCCCCACCATGTGGACCGAGGGGCACACGCTGAAGCTGCTGAAATGGTGTTCGGCCAGCCAGACCGCGTCATAGCCGGTCCGGTCCATGATCTCGATCCGCTCCAGGGCGCGGGCGTACACCGTCGCGAGATCGACCCGCCGCTCCGGCCAGCTGAAGAACTGCAGAACCCCGACCTTCACTGCTGCACCTCATCGACCGTCCGCCAGAATTCGAGGGCCGCTCGCGCGCAGCGCTCCGGCTGGAGCAGGTTGACGCCGTGCCCGTACCCGGCAAACAGCTCGAGCCGGCCGTGCGGCAGGGTCTCGGCAAAAATCTTTTGCTGCTCCGAGGCGATCCGGCTCTTGTCGCCGCTCAGCAGCAACACCGGGGCTCTGATCCCTGGAAGAAGCGGCCTCACGTCGATTGCTTCAAAGCATTCGTGGAGGGCGGCGGCGATGTCGGGGCGCGTCTTGTCCATCTCGGCGATGACCCATTTCTGCAAATCTGGGCTCGCATGCTCGAGATCGAGGCGGTAGCCGAGGGTTTGGCGGCACCACTCGCCGGTGCCATGGGTCCGGAGCGCCGCAGCGGTTCCTTCCTGGCCGAGTGCGTAGATCCCGCGGATCTCGTCTGGAATACGCGTCGGGGTATTGCATAAGACAAGGCTGGCAATGCGTTCGGGATGTGCCGCGGCGACCAGCAACCCGATGATCCCGCCCGAGGATTCGCCGACCCAATGTACCCGCGACAGCGAAAGGGCATCGAGCACAGCCAAGATCTGGGCGCCGATCTTTTCCGGATTGTAGGCATAGCCCGGAGCCGGAACATCGGATTTGCCGCACCCCAAGAGGTCGGGGCGATAGACGCGGTGGCTATCGGCAACCCGCGGAACCCAGCGGTTCCAGAACTTCGCATTACGGGCGAAGCCGTGCATCATCAGCACGGCGGTCGGCGCTTCCCACGGCCACAGGTAATCGTCGACCGCGCAGTGCAGGGAAAGACCTTCGTCGAGAGGAATCGAAGGCATTGGAAGTGCTCCATCACGTTCGGCAAGCGAGCATACCAGCGCAGCCCTCACCCACCCAGCCCCGGCGGGCTGGTCCACCAGCCGTAATAGCAATAGCCCTTATCAAAGACATAGGTCGCACCCGGCTCAATCGTTATTGTGCGACCGATCTGGGCGTCGTTGACGTTGGCATCGGTGATGTCGAGGATGCTGGGGCAGTCGGCCTTCAGCCGCCAACTGCTCGCGTTCCGCAGCGCTCAAAACCTCGCATACTTGTTGTCCCATGGCTCATCCCCCAAGCCATGGCCCGTATTGCATATCCCAATGCCTTTGAATCCTTTGAATAACTCTAAGCACTAACCAGTTTGAGAAATGCTGGCTAGCCCAGCGCGTGGCGAAGCTGGCGGCTGGCGACAACGAGCATTGCGAGGTCGGGAGTGGCAGTAACACGCAACTCCCTGATCAACGGCTCGGTGGGGGCAAGGGCTGCCGCGTGCGCGGCAGACCAGGCGGCAATCGGATCTTCGGGTTGGGCTGAGCTGCTGCTCGCCAGTATGCGAGCTGCGAGCTCAGTTTGCAGCGCAAAGAGGTCATCGACCGTCGCTTCGACCGCCTGCTTCTGCCAAGGGGTCTCGGCCCGCAGACGGCGCGCAGCTATTCGCATTTCGTCGAGCGCGAACTGGGCGCCGACCGCGTAATAGACCCGGGCGGCTTGGTCGAGTTCTTGTCCCGAGCGCTCCGCCAGATCGGCAATGTCGAGCGCGGCCGCGAGAAACATCGCCCCGCCGACGCGGGTTGCGAGCGCTTCGGGCACGCCCGCTTCCGCGAAACGGAGACTGCGCTGGGAGACCATATTGCGATCTCTGAGCGGCAGCAGATCGAATAGAGAGGCAGCGATGCTGCGCACGCTTCCGGCAAACCTGCCGATCTCGGGGCCGAGCGCGAGACGCTTGCGATAGAGCAGCCAGCCGGCTGCCCGTTCAACCAGATCCGCGAGCTCGAGAAGCATTTCGATCTGGACCTGAGCCGCCACGTTATTGTCGAGCGCCTCGATTGCAGCCCACAAATTCCTCAGCTCGAACACTTCGCGGACCATTATGTAGGCTTGCGCGACCTCGGCCGCCGACCGGCCGGTGCGCGCGCGCATGTCGTGGACAAAGGTAATTCGCGCGCGATTGACGATCTCGTTGGTGACAACCGTCGCGATGATCTCCCGGTGCAGCGGATGGGTTGCGATCTGTGCGGCGAGCCGGTGCCGCACGGCCTCCGGAAAATAGCTGCGCAGCTCCTCGGCCAGTTCCGGAGCGTCCGGCAGCGCGGAAACGAGCAGCGCCTCGTACAATGTCATCTTCGCGTAGGCGAGCAGCACTGCCAATTCCGGTCGGACGAGCCCCCGGCCTTGCGCCGATCGTGCGGCGAGGGTCTCGTCATCGGGCAGGAACTCGAGTCCCCGGTCCAGCCGCCCCGCGCGTTCGAGATCGCGGATCATGCGCAGCTGCCGATCGAGCGAGCCGACGCCGCGCGCCTCCGCGGCCGACAACGCCTCACCCTGCAGATAATTATCGCGCAGCACCAGCGAAGTGACCTCATCCGACATCTCGGCAAGCAGCGGCTGGCGGTCCTCGGCCAGAAACGCCCCCGAAGCTATCGCCCGATCGATCAGGATCTTGACGTTGACCTCGTGATCCGAGGTGTCGACCCCGGCCGAATTGTCGATGGCGTCGGTGTTGATGCGCCCGCCGGCGAGCGCGAACGCGACGCGCCCGCGCTGGGTTACTGCGAGGTTGGCCCCTTCGCCGATGACCCTTGCCCGGATCTCGTCGCCGTTGACACGGAGCGCATCGTTGGCGCGGTCGCCGACCTCGTTTTGGGTCTCGTTCGTAGACTTGACGTATGTCCCGATCCCGCCGAACCACAGGAGGTCGACCCGGGCGGTCAACAACTTGCGGATCAGCTCGGCCGGCGTGAGGTGGTCCGCCTCGATGTCGAAGGCGCGCTTCATCTCGGGGCTGACCAGGACGGATTTGGCGCTGCGCTCGAAGACGCCGCCTCCCGGCGAAATGAGCGTGCGGTCATAGTCGGCCCAGCTCGAGCGCGGCAACCGGAACAGACGTTGCCGCTCGGCGAAGCTGCGCGCGGTATCGGGGTCAGGGTCGACAAAGACATGCCGGTGATCGAAAGCGCCCAGCAATCTGAGGTGCCGCGACATCAGCATGCCGTTGCCGAACACGTCGCCAGACATGTCGCCGACACCGATCACAGTGATCTCGCTGCTCTCGATATTGCGCCCGAGCTCGCGGAAATGGCGCTTGACGAGTTCCCAGGCGCCGCGGGCGGTGATGCCCATCTCCTTGTGGTCGTAGCCGGCCGAGCCGCCGGACGCAAAAGCGTCGCCGAGCCAGAACCCGTACTCTTCCGAGATCGCGTTGGCAAAATCGGAGAAGGTGGCAGTGCCCTTGTCGGCCGCAACCACCAGGTAGGGATCGTCGCCGTCGTGCCGGACAACGTCCGGCGGCGGAACGACGCGATGCCGTCCCGGACCCTCAGAGACGATATTGTCAGTGAGGTCGAGCAGGCCGCGGACCAGCGTCTTGTAACATTCGACCGCCTCGGCCCGCACCTTGTCGGGCAAAGCGGGGGGCTGCTTTACGACAAAACCGCCTTTCGACCCGACTGGGACGATCACAGCATTCTTGACTGTCTGCGCCTTCATCAGACCAAGAATCTCGGTGCGGAAATCTTCTTTTCGATCGGACCAGCGGATGCCGCCGCGGGCGATCTTGCCCGCGCGCATGTGTACTCCCTCGACCCGCGGACTATAGATATAGATCTCATAGAGTGGCCGGGGCCGCGGCAGCAGATCGAGCTCGCTGCTGGCGAGCTTGACGGCCAGATAGGACTTTGCCTCGCACGACGGCAATTTTTGGTAATAGTTCGTGCGCACGGTCCTGAGGACCAGAGTGAGGAAAGTGTGCAGGATGCGGTCCTCGTCGAGGCTGCCGACCGCATCGAGCGCATGATCGATCGCCTGGATCTCGGCTACGGCCGCGAGTGAAGAACCGGTCCGTTCGGGATCGAAACGCCTCTCGAACAACTGAACAAGCCGGCGCGCGATCTCTGGATGGCCGCTCAGCGCGTCTTCCATGTAGGATTGGCTGAAGGTGGTCCCCGCCTGGCGCAAAAATTTCGCGTAGAGCCGCAGTACCGCCACCTGGCGTGCCGACAGCCCGGCCGCCAAGACGAGACGGTTGAACCCGTCATTCTCGACCCGCCCGGTCCACACTTCGACGAGGGCTGCTTCAAAGCGCGCCCTGATTGCCGGAGAGACCGAGGCCAACAAAGCGATCCCGGACAGCTGAAACTCATGAACCCACACTGCCGTGCCGTCGACGCTGTCGATCTGGAACGGTTCTTCGGCCACCACGCGCAGACCGAGGTTCTCGAGCATCGGCAAAACGTCGGAGAGCGCCACCGGTTCTTTTGCCCGATACAGCCGCAACCCCGGCAGCTGCGCGTCGAGGGCGGGATGGAGAGAGACTTCGAGCGGAGAACCCGCCAAGACAGCCTCGATCCGCTCCAGATCCACGACAGCCTGGGCAGCTTCCGTTCTTGCCTGATAGGCGATCGGAAAGGATTGAAAGCGACGCAGCCGGGCACGCGCCGCCTCTTCGCCGAAAGCCGTCGCCGCCGCCTCATATAGCCGGTCCGTCCAGCTTCGTCCCGCTTCGGCGAGCCGCTCTTCGAGCGCTTTGAGGTCGACCAGCGGGACCGCACCGCGGGTCGTGCGAACGATGAAGTGGATGCGCGCCAGCGCCGATTCGTCGAGGTGAGTGTGAAAAGCCGAGACCTGCCCGGCAAACCCCTCTTCGAGGATTGCCCCGAAGCGGCTGCGCAATTGGCTGTCGTAGCGCTCGCGTGCCACGTAGACAAAGCAGGAAACGTAGCGCTCCAGCGGGTCGCGGCGGACAAATACGGCAATGCGCTGGCGCTCTTGCAGGTTGAGAACGCCGGTGACGGTTTCGAACAGCTGCTCCTCGTCGGCCTGGAACAGCTCGTCACGTGGAAACGTGTCGAGGATGTGCAGCAGAGCCTTGCCGTCATGGCTCGCCGGCGATACTCCGGAACGCTCGACGATCCTGCGGACCTTGAGCCGCAGCAGCGGGATCGAGCGGGAGCTGCGGCTGTAGGCCAGGGACGTGAAGAAGCCGAGGAAGACGCGAACGCCGGTCACGTCGCCCTTTGCGCCGAACCGCCGCACGCCGATGGCATCCATGTGGGCGGTCCGGTGAACTGTCCCGCGGCGGTTAGATTTGGTGATGACCAAGAGTTCGCGGCGGCGGACAAAATTCTGCACGTCGGAGGGCAACGAGGCGAGATCGCGTAGACCCCCGAAGACCGGGTGGGCCTCGTCGCGCAGAATGCCGAGCGGACCGTATTCGGGTTGGGCGGCGGAATTGAATAAATATTCCCGGTAGCCGAGAAAGGTAAAGTTGTCGTCGTCGAGCCAGCGCAGGAAATCCTGAGCTTCAGCCAGTTCGGCGGCGGGAAGCGGGAGCGGCTGCGCCGTCAATTCGGCTACGACCTCGCGCAAGACCCGGCGCATCGGCTGCCAGTCGGTCACCGCCGCACGGACGTCGGCGAGGACACCCGACAATGTTCTCGTCAACCGGGCGAGGTCAGCCGAATTCGCTTCGGACGTGATCTCGATTTGCATCCAGGATTCGCGCGTTCCGGCAACGCCCGGCTCTAGAATATCGCAGAGCCGCCCGTCCGGACCGCGGGCCACCGTCAATATTGGATGTATGATCAGGTGGACGACGCGGTTGCTCGCATTAATCGCTCCGGTGACCGAGTCGACGAGGAACGGCATGTCGTCATTGACGATCTCGACGATCGTATGCGTCGATGACCAGCCATCCGCCGCCGGATCTGGGTTGCACACCCGGATCTTGGCTTGGCCCGAGCGCCGACGTTCTCCAAAGCGCCACAGCGACAGGGCGCCGCCATAGAGATTGCGCGGCGTCCGCTCGGCGACATCCGCCGGCGGAACGTGCTCGTAAAATTGCGCAATGAACCGATCGGCTGTCGCGTGATATGCCGGGTCGAGCAGCTCACCGGCGAGCGCGGCCGCCTTTTGGACGAGCATCGCCTTCTTGGCTTCGATAGTGCTCACCATCGCCCTTTTAGGCTCTTGGAAAAGATGATCATGACTGCTGGTAGATGCGCTCGGTCCCGAAGCGAAACCACCCCTCGATCCGCAAATGCGGCAAAATTGTGTCAAATACTCTCGTATCGTAACGGACCGTAACAAATCATCTTTATTTAAGCCGCGAGGCCGATCATATTCTCCACGGGGAAGCGCAGGAAATCGCCGGGCAAATGCGAATGATGGAATTTCAGGTGTGTCGGCGCGGACGGGCGACGAGATGGGTCGTTATGCTCGGAGGCTCCGTCTATGGCGCTTATCTCGATAAGGAGCAGGCGCTTCTCGATGCTGTGGATGCGGCGCGCGACGCGTTGCATTCGGGCCGCGAGGCCCAGGTCTGGGTCAGGGATCGTTCCCACGCCGCCCGTGTGTTCTAACCCGGCTGCGTTTGATTCGCTCGGAGAGGCGATCGAACCTTCACGAACCGGGCGGATTTATCCGGGCGGTGAAGTCGCGCGTCGCGCGAGCTTCGCGATCATGCTGGAGCGCCCAGCCTATGGAGGGGAACGCGAGTTCGTTCCACGGGATTTCTTCCCACTTGAAGAGCTTGACTTCGAGGCTTTCCAACCCTGCCTGGATGGCGTCATCGAGAAGCCGGGCGCGGTAGATCAGCTGGACCTGGCTGATCCGTGGAATGTCGTAGATTGCAAGCAACCCCTCGATCTCGATCCGCGCGCGGGCTTCTTCCCAAGCCTCGCGTTCAGCCCCCGCACTGGCCGCTTCATTGAGTTCGAGATAGCCGGCCGGCAAAGTCCAATAGCCATAGCGCGGCTCGATCGAACGGCGCACCAACAGGATACGGTCGTCCCAGCGGGCGACCGAGCCCACGACGATTTTCGGATTATCATAGAGGATATAGCCGCATTCGGCGCAGATCATGCGCTCGCGGTTGTCGCCTTCGGGGATCCCGCGGACTGATGGGCCGCGAAAAGCGTTATCGTCCGACATCGCGCCTTCCCTCGGCGCGCGATGGGCTCCGACCATGGCCATTTTCACAATTTCCGGCCAGCGATCTGCAATGATCACTCAGCGCCATCTCGGTCGATCTATCGCTCCGTCCGATTATCGATAATACCAGCCCCCCGATGGGGGGCAACATCGCTCGCTCAGCTCCCCCTTGCAAAGCCGCGCCCCAACGTTAACTCCTCGTTCACCATGATATCTCCGTTGGACAGGATGGCTTTCGACGCGGTGCAGACCGCGCGCATCAGCTGGTTTTTTGGCCAAAAGCTGCTGGCCGCCCGAATGGGTCGCCCAGTGCGATTGCCGGAAGCGCTTCATGGGCGGCCAATGCCGGACCGGCAACGTCTCCTCGCGGACCTGCGCTCGTTGTTGGAGCAGGATTGGCGAAATATAGAGGCCGGCTACTATGCGCCCCCGGCCGACGGGCTCGGCAAGCCGCTGGAGGAGATCCGCCGCGCAATCGACTTCTTTGCCGATCTAAATGCGGTCGAACAGAGGCGGCACAGCGGAAATGAGGGACGCGTTCTGACAGAGGCGCCGACCGGCCGATATCCGCCGTATTATCTGCAGAAATTCCACTTTCAGACGGACGGGTATCTGAGCGATGCCTCCGCCGAGCGCTACGACCACCAGGTCGAGGTGCTGTTCGGCGGCGGCGCAGCCGCGATGCGGCGCCAAGCGCTCGTCCCGCTAAAGCGCGCTCTTGCAGGAAATTCTGCCGGCGGGAGGGGCGGGGCGCGATTGCTCGACGTCGCCTGCGGAACCGGGCGATTTCTCCGTGAGGTGAAGGCGAATTACCCGCGCCTCCATGTTTCCGGCCTCGACCTGTCGCCGCATTACCTCTCCGTCACCCGGCGCGAGCTCGCGCCATGGTCGCGCGTTCGGTTTGTCGAAGGCATGGCCGAGGCGATGCCCTTTGCCGACGCGGAATTCGATGTCGTCACCTGCATCTATCTGTTTCACGAGTTGCCGCCGCGCATCCGCCGCGGAGCTGTAGCCGAGATCCGCCGTGTGCTGCGGTCCGGCGGCACCCTGATATTCGTGGATTCCCTGCAGACCGGCGACGAACCCGACTACGACAGCACGCTGGAGTTCTTTCCCGTCGCATTTTACGAGCCCTATTACGAGAGTTACCTGCGCGAGGACCTCGATCGGTTGTGGAGCCCGGGGTTCACACCCGGTGAGCGCATTCCGGCCTATTTCTCGAAAGTGGTGAGCTATCGCCGCGACGGAGAAATTTCTTGACCCAGATATAGATATTGCTTGCCAGCGGACCACAAGCGTGATACCGTATTTTGTGTAGGTGGACTGGGGGGTCCACCGCATACGGGGGAAATCGATGGAAATGACCTGGACGCCCGAGCGCGTCGAGATACTGAATCGCTTGTTCGAGGAGGGATTGCCGACCTCCGAGATCGGCCGCCGCATGGGCCTGACGAAAAATACGATAATCGGCCGGCTGCACCGCAATGGAATGAGCCGCCGCGAAACCGGGCCAAAATTCGTGCCGCAACGGAATTTCTTCGAATTCAGCGGGCCCGGCTGCCTGTGGCCGCACGGTCACCCCGACGATCCTCAATTCCATTTCTGCGGCGGCAACCCGTTGCCGGGCAAGCCGTATTGCGCGGCCCACGCCGCGATTGCGTATGTGCGGCCGAAAGAGGAAAAACAGGCCGCGTAGCGCGCACTCTCAGCGGGTGAGGCGGCGCATTGCGCGGTCGAGCCCCTTGAGGGTCAGCGGGAACATCCGGTCGTCGACGATCTGCCGGATCATCCCAATGCTGGCGGTGCCGGACCAGTATTTCTGCGGCACTGGGTTGAGCCACACCGCCTTCGGATAGGTGTCGAGCAGACGGCGAAGCCAGGTTTCGCCGGGCTCTTCGTTCCAGCGCTCGACGCTGCCACCCTCTTTTGCAATTTCGTAGGGGCTCATGCTGGCGTCCCCGACGAGCACGACGCGCCAGCTAGCATCGTATGTGCGCATCAGCTCCATGAGCGGAGTCTGCTCGATCTGACGCCGTCGCGAGTCCCGCCACACCAAATCATAGATGCAATTGTGAAAGTAAAAGTGGATCAGGTGTTTGAACTCGGAGCGCGCGGCCGAAAACAGCTCCTCGCAGACGCGCACGTGATCCTCCATCGACCCGCCGACATCCACGAACAGCAGCAGCTTGACGGTGTTGTGCCGCTCCGGCACCAGCTTCAGATCGAGCCAGCCGGCGTTGTGTGCCGTGGCTTTTACCGTGCCGTCGAGGTCGAGCTCGTCGGCGGCCCCGTCACGCGCAAATTGCCGCAACCGGCGTAACGCCAGCTTGATGTTGCGCGTGCCGAGCTCGACGGTGTCGTCGAGATTGCGGAACTCGCGCCGGTCCCACACTTTGACCGCGCTGCGGCTGCGGCCCTCCTCCTGGCCGATGCGCACCCCTTCGGGGTTGTAGCCGTAAGCGCCGAACGGCGAGGTGCCGGCCGTGCCGATCCATTTGCCGCCGCCCTGGTGCCGCGCCTTTTGTTCGGCCAATCTCTGGCGCAACGTCTCCATCAGCTTTTCCCAGCCGCCGAGCGCCTCGATCAGCCGCTTCTCCTCCTCGGTCAGAAACCGTTCGGCGAGTTTCTTCAACCATGCCTCGGGGAGCTCGTCCTTCGGGTCCGCCAAGGTCTCGATGCCCTTGAAGCAATGCCCGAACACCCGATCGAAGCGATCGAGATGCCGCTCGTCTTTGACCAGCGAGGTGCGCGCGAGAAAATAAAACTCCTCGATATCGAACGCGGCGACGCGGATTTGCATCGCCTCCATCAAAGTCAGGTATTCGCGCAGCGAGACCGGCACCTTGGCCTCGCGCAGCTCCGCGAAAAACGAGAAGAACACAGTTACGGCCGAGCCCAGCGACTGCCCCTCACCCTGACCCTCTCCCCGCAAGCGGGGGGAGGGAGAAGGAAAGCCCCTCGCCCCGCTCGGGCGGGGAGAGGGAGGGGCCCGTCGCGCAGCGATGGGAGGGTGAGGGGCGCCAACGGAGGGAAAATCACCGGTTCAGCCGCGCTCGCGGCGGTGCAGGAAGGCGAGGCGCTCGAACAGGTGAACATCCTGTTCGTTCTTCAACAGGGCACCGTGCAGCGGCGGGATCAGCTTGGCTGGGTCGCGCGTGCGCAGCACATCGGGCGACACGTCTTCGACGAGCAGCAGCTTGATCCAGTCGAGGAGCTCCGAGGTCGAGGGTTTTTTCTTCAATCCCGGCACTTCTCGGATATCATAAAAGATCGTCAAAGCCTCGCGCAGAAGTTCGTGCTTAAGATTTGGAAAATGCACGTCTATGATCTGCTGCATCGTCGCGCGGTCGGGGAAGCGAATGTAGTGGAAGAAGCAGCGGCGCAGAAAAGCATCCGGCAGCTCCTTCTCATTGTTGGAGGTGATAACGACGATTGGGCGATGCCGGGCGGAGATGGTACGCCGGGTCTCGTAGACATAGAATTCCATACGATCGAGCTCGAGGAGCAGATCGTTCGGAAACTCGATATCTGCCTTGTCGATCTCGTCGATCAGAAGCACCGGAGCCTCGGCGGCCTCGAACGCCTCCCAAAGCTTTCCCGGCACGATATAGTTGGCGATGTCGTGGACGCGCTCGTCGCCTAGTTGGCCGTCGCGCAGCCGGGAGACCGCGTCATATTCATAGAGTCCCTGCTGGGCCTTGGTGGTCGATTTGATATGCCAGGTGATCAGGTCCTTGCCGACGCCGCGGGAGATTTCATGGGCAAGGATGGTTTTGCCGGTGCCGGGCTCGCCTTTGACGAGGAGCGGACGCTCGAGAGCGATAGCGGCGTTGACCGCGACCCGAAGATCCTGCGTTGCGACGTAAGTATCGGTGCCTTCGAAACGCCGCATCCCGACCATTTCCCTCGCGCGTGGATTGCCTTTCATCATGACATAGCCCGAGGTACGCGATGACACCAGCCCCGCCGCAGCTCACACCGCCTCGAGCACGGATCAGGGCGATACCGACCGCTGTCCTTGGGGTAGTGCTCCTCGCCGCTCTTTTCCTGCCGGCGCGGGACCCCGTGACGCACGGTATCGCCGCAGAGTGGCGCCCCTCTGCCGAACTGGTGGGTGTCCTCTTTCTGATCGCGATGGCGGCCCTGGCCAGTCCGCGTCTTGTTGCCGGACGCGGCTTCGCCTTTGTGCTGGCCCTGCTCGTGGTCGCGGCGGCCCTGCTCAACCTGGCCGATGCCGCAACCCCGAGCTTGCTCGGCCGCGACCTCAACCTCTACTGGGATCTCCAGCATCTCCCGTCGCTTTTCGGCCTGGCCCGCAACTCGGCGGGCTTGTGGAGCGCCTCTGTCGCGGCAGCCCTGCTCTTTGCCGTCGTCCTGTTGGTGATCACGGGCGTCTATTGGATATGGCGCAGAGTTCTGGCCACCCTTGCTGACCGGCGGATTGCCATCGGCGCCGCGGTCTTGCTGGGTGTCGCGCTCGAACGTCACATCGTTCTTGCCGACCGAGCAGCGCCCGCTCGCGATCGGGCTGGGCACCGACATCGTCCGCCATGCCGCATCGATCGAGCGCGTTTGGCGGATGCAAGCCCAAGCGGGCATCCCATTGCCGACTGCTCTCGCTTCCTCGGGTCCGCCCGGCAGCAACCTTACGGGCCTCAAGCGACGCGACGTCTACCTCGTCTATATCGAATCCTACGGCACGACGGTTTTCGATACGCCGGAGTTTCGCTCCGCATTGCGGGGATCGCTCGCAGAATTCGAGTCGAGGCTGCGCGCTGCCGGCTACACGATGGCCTCGAACCGGCTGGTGTCGCCGACGTTCGGGGGCGGGTCTTGGCTGGCCCATGCGACCCTCGCCAGTGGGGTCCGCATGGACGACCCGGTTCTGTACTCGCAGCTGTTCCGTTCCGGCCGCAAGCTGCTGCCCGGCTACTTCAAGGATGCGGGCTGGCGTGCGATCGAGATAATGCCGGGCATAAAGGCGCCGGATCCGGAAGCCCGAGCCTGGGGTTTCGACCGTGACGTCTATGCCGCGGAACTCGGCTATCACGGTCCGTCTTTCGGCTGGTTTGCGATCCCCGATCAGTTCACACTCGAACGCGCCTCGGCGATACGCGAGGCACTCGGTTCCGAAGCGCCGGTATTCACGCAGATCGTGCTCGTGTCGAGCCACATCCCGTTTTCGCCGGTGCCACCTTATCTCGCCGATTGGCGTGATGCCGGGGTCTTTGCAACGGTGCCCGCCGATGCTTGGGAAGAGATTTTCCAGCCGCCTGATTGGACAGTGCTGGCGCCCGGTTACTTAAAGAGCCTGAAGTATGATTTCGCGGTGCTCGGCGATTGGCTTGCAAACCATCTGCCGGGCGACGGGCTCGTCATCCTGCTCGGCGACCACCAGCCGCCGGCGGTCGTTGGCGGCGAGCTCCAACAATGGACCGTACCGGTTCACGTGCTGTCCCGTGACCCCGACCTCATCGCGCCCTTCACTGCAGCGGGATATGCTGGTGGGCTCGTCCCACCGCGAACACCGCCGCCTAAGGGAATGGAGACTTTCCTGCCGAGCTTTCTCGCCGCTTTCGACCGCGCCGACTGACCGTGTTCATCCGCTGACCGGGTTTCATCTGCTGACCGGGTTCACCCGCGCCTGAGGTCAGTCCCGCGGTTTGAACCATAATGTGCAACCGTAGTCGATCGTAACCTCCTCGCCGGTTTCGATCTGAGCGATCGCGACAAGGTCTAGGGTGAGCCGGGCATGATTGCGATCGACGCGGGCCACCGGACGGCTGGAATGGTTGCACAAAGTGACGAGGCCTAGCCCCAGGGCGCCGCGACCTTCCCCGTCGGGGTCGCCGTCCCAATGAAAGTAGTAGTCGTAGATAACCGTACGGTCGAGCCTCGGACAGTCCGCAGCCGGCAAAATGATCACCGGCGCCGCCTCGATCAGCGTCCCCGGCGCGATTGGTTCCCTGGCGAACACCCCGCGCCCGCGTCCCGGGCTCGTTCGGATTTCGACGCGATCGTTAGGAACCGGCAGGATGCGGCCGCGCCCCTCCGCATCGCACAAGAATCTAACCTAGATCGTGTTGAACCTAGATCGTCTTGGCGGGCTCACGCGTGTGGTCCACAACGCTCGCAGCCGGGGCGGCCGAAGCCTTGGCAGTACCAGGAGGCGCCACCTGGGCGGGCGGCGCCGGTGCTTCGGCCTCGTCCTCCTCGTCCTTCATCCCAGCCTTGAACGCCTTGATGCCCTTTGCGAAATCGCCCATCACGCGGGGCAGCTTTCCGGCACCGAACAGAATGAGGATAATGGCCAAGACCACGATCCAATGCATCAAGCTGAAGGAACCCATTGCGACGACCCCGAAGCGACGGCGGACGACTAGTCTAGCAAGCTTTTCCGCCGAATTACCAGTGAATAGCGGCACAGCCGCATTCTTCTACGAGGTCGTACCGATGTGCCGAAAGTCAACCCCGTCCGCTGAGAACGAGCTTCAATGACTTACTTCCCACCGCCCCACCCCGCCTCCTGGCAGCGCGCGATCCCCGGCGAGACCGGGCTCGACCCTAACGCCGTCGCCGCCGCGGCGCGCCATGCCACCGAGCATGAAACGCCATGGAGCCGGGATCTCGCCCGGATGGTAGCAAGCGACTTCGCGGAGCGCCCGCCGTGGAACGAGACGCTCGGGCCGGTGCGTCCGCGCGGCGGGCCCAACGGTCTCGTGCTGCGCAACGGGCTCGTCGTGGCCGAATGGGGGGACACGACACGCGTCGATATGACCTTCAGCGTCGCCAAGAGCTATCTCTCGATCCTCGCCGGTCTCGCCTGGGACCGCGGTCTCATCAAAGACCCGCACGAAAACGTCCGGCTCACTGTCGACGACGGCGGTTTCCATCCGCCGCACAACGACGCGATCACCTGGCATCACCTGTTGCAGCAGACTTCGGAATGGGAAGGCGTGCTGTGGGACAAGCCGGACCAGATCGACCGCAACCGGGCCGTCGGGGGTCGGCCGAGCACGGCGCCCAAGGGCAGCCATCGCGATCTCCAGGCGCCGGGCGAATTCTGGGAATACAACGACATCCGGGTAAACCGGCTGAGCCTCGCTCTGCTGCAGCTTTGGCGCCGGCCATTGCCAGACGTGTTCCGCGAAGCCGTCATGGATCCGATCGGCGCTTCGCGGGATTGGGAATGGCACGGCTATCGCAATTCCTATGTCGAGATCGACGGCAGACGAGTGCAGTCGGTCTCGGGTGGCGGGCATTGGGGCGGCGGGGTTTTCATCAGCGCTCGCGACCAGGCGCGGATTGGCTTGATGCTGTTGAGCCGCGGGGTTTGGGGCAGCCGACGCATCCTCTCGGAAGCTTGGATCGAACGGATGCTCGAGCCTTGCCCGCTCTACCCCAACTACGGCTACCTGTGGTGGCTCAACGCCGGACGCGCTCTTTATCCGAGCGCCTCGGCGCACAGCTACTGTGCCCGCGGCGCCGGCGGGAATTTGACCTGGATCGATCCGGAGAACGACATTGTCGCGGTGTTGCGCTGGACCGACCCTGCCGCAATGGACGGCTTCATGAAGCTGACGGCGGCCGCCGTCGGAACCTGAGCGTCGCACCACAAGGGGAGCTTTGATGCTGACACTGTTTTTCTCACCCGGGTCGAGTTCGATGGCCGTGCACATTGCGCTGCACGAAATCGGCGCCGACTTCGACCGCCGGTTGGTGTCGCTCGCCAAAGGTGAGCAGCACAAATCCGAATACCTCGCCGTCAATCCGGAAGCCAAAGTGCCATGCTTGCTGATCGACGGCCGGCCGCTGACCGAAGTCGCGGCAATCCTTTATTATCTCGCGAAACGCTTTCCCGAAGCCGGGCTCTGGCCCGCCGGCGGCCTCGAAGTCGAGGCGGAGGCGGTCTCGTGGATGTCGTTCATCGCATCGACGATCCACCCGGCCCGCCGCATCGGTCCCGAGCGCTGGCGCGAGGTATTCCGCATCGCCGAACAGCGATTGGCCGGCAGAGAATGGACGGTCGGGAGCTATTCGATCGCCGATATCCATCTGTTTCGGCTCTATTGGCGCTTTGTGAATTCGCTGAAGCCGAACCTCGGCGACTACCCCGGCCTGTCCGCTCACTACGAACGCATGATGGCGCGCCCCGCCGTGCAGCGGACGATCGAGATCGAAAGTCGAATCGGGTACGCCTTGCCGCAATAAGGGGAGCACCGCCACCCTTCGTCTCGTTTGCGCGATGAGGGCATTGGTCGTCTTGAACCCCCGCAGCGGCAAACTCGCGAAGCTAGGGATCGATCGGGCGACGCAACAGATCGCGGCTAGTTGCGAGGCGAACGGTTGCGTCCGCCGCTCCACTACCGCATTCGACGGCGCGCGCTCCGCGTGATTATCCCCGAGCCGGCACTGCCGTGAGAACGATCGCGCATCTGTCGGATCTGCATTTCGGCCGGCATGACGAGGCCGCGGCGGAACTCTTGCTGGCCGACCTGTCGCAGACTCGGCCGGATCTCGTGGTCATAACCGGCGACCTGACGCAGCGCGCCCGCCATTGGCAGTTCGCCGCCGCCCGCGCGTTTCTTGAGAGATTGCCCCGGCCCGTCATCGTCATCCCCGGCAACCACGATGTGCCGCTCTACGCTGTGGTCGAGCGCTTGGTCGGACGGCTCGCCCGCTATCGCCGGTACATCTGCGCGGAGCTCCAGCCCTTTTTCACCGATGACGAGATCGCGCTCTTGGGCCTCAACACGGCCCGCTCGGCAGCCTTTTCGAACGGACGCATTTCATACAGGCAGGCCGCCGCAATCAAATCGGTGTTCGCGGAAGTGCCGGCCAACCGCTTGCGCATCCTGGCGATTCATCATCCACTGGCGGTACCCGCCGCGGCCGGCGACCTTGCTCCGGTCGGCCGGGCCGCAATGGCGCGCAAAGCGATGACCGAGGCCGGGGTCCGGCTGGTGCTCTCAGGGCATTACCACCGCGCCTTCAGCGGCGATCTGCCAGGCAACGACCTCGTCAGCGTCGGTTCAATTCTGTTCGTCCATGCCGGAACCGCCATCTCGACCCGGCTTCGTGGCGAACCAAATTCCTACAACCTGGTCCGCGTCGGGCCAACCACCGTGACCTGCACGGTCCGCAGCTTCCGCGGCAAAGACTTCCAAGATGCCGAGAGCGCTCGTTACGCGCTGCTCGGCGGCCGCTGGGCGCGGCATTAGCGCGGCTTTCTGGAGCGGGTGAAGGGAATCGAACCCTCGTCAGAAGCTTGGGAAGCTCCTGCTCTGCCATTGAGCTACACCCGCTTGGCCGCGGATGATAAGCGATCCGCGGTCTCCTGCAAGCAGTTTGCCAGTATTATCCGCCGTTCGTCCGCTTTGTCGGCGGGTCCACCGCAACGGTGCCCATGTCCGCGGGCACCGACACTTCCAGTATTTCGAGGTCGTCCGAGGTGCGGTTCTCCTGGTGGAGCATACCGCCGGGGATGAAAACAGAATCGCCGGCCTCTAACCGGCAGTTCGTGCCGTCCTCGAATTCCAGCTCGACCCAGCCTTTCAGCGTGTAGACGAACTGGCCCTCGCAGACGTGGTAGTGCCAGCCGGTCGGCTGGGTCATTCCAGTGAGCGCCGACGTCACCTGCGCCCGCATCCACCCGTCGGTCGCCTTGGTGACGCCAAGGTCACGGTACTTGAAGAAATCACGCCGGCCCTTGACGAACTGCGGCGTCTTTGCGCTCGTCACGGCGAGCTTCATTGGCGATAGCGCCTGGGCCGGCTTTTCCTTCGATGCCGTCTGCTCGATCGTCATGCTGCAACCTCCTCCGAAGACAGGTTGGTCATCATAGCAGCATCTCCCGCCAAGCGGCGAGGGCCGCCTTCACGTTGCCCGGGGATTGATGTTAACCTACCTGCTCGGTTTCAAGGAGGACTCGCATGGCGAATATCCCGGGTGCAGTGACCGATCCCAGCCGCGTGCGCGGCGAAAACATCGAATTCAAGAGCGGGGGCGACACGATAAAGGGCTATCTCGCCCAACCAAGCCAGTCCGGGCGCTATCCCGGCATCGTCGTCATCCACGAGGCGTTTGGGCTCGTCGAGCATATCCGCGACATTGCGAGGCGCTTTGCCAATATTGGCTATAATGCATTGGCTCCCGACCTCTATTCCCGCAAGGGCGGGCCATCCGATCCGAACGACATCAACACCGTCTTCCCGGTCATGTTTGGCAAGTCGGATGCCGAGGCGGTGCAGGATCTCAAGGCAGCGGCGGATCATCTGAACGAGCTTCCCGGCGCGACCGGCAAGATCGGCGTCATCGGGTTCTGCTCGGGCGGGCGGCAGACTCTGCTCTTCGCGTGCAGCAGCGACAAACCCAATGCGGCTGTCGATTGCTGGGGCGGTTTTATCCATCGCGCGACGCCGGATGCCGAGACGACGCCGGAGCGCCCGACGCCGATCCTCAACATGGTCGACCGGCTGCATTGCCCGCTCTTCGCGGTGTTCGGCGAGGAAGATCAGAACCCTACCATCGCGCAATCCGAGGAGCTGCGCAGCCGCGCGCAGCGCGCCGGCAAGGACGTGACGATCAAGGTCTACAAGGACGCCGGGCACGCCTTCCTGGCCGATTACCGGCCGAGCTATCGCGAGGGTCCCGCGGCGGAGCTGTGGAAGGACGCCGTGGCGTTCTTCGACAAGCATCTGAAGTCGTAGATCTCTTGCTTGGCCCCGGAGCAGAAAGGCATTGGCATGGCACGCAATAAAATCGCTTTGATCGGGGCCGGGCAGGTCGGCGGCGCGATAGCGCTCCTCGCCGAACTCAAGGAGCTGGGCGACATCGCTCTCTGCGACATCGTCGAGGGCGTGCCGCAGGGCAAGGCGCTCGACATCGTTCAGGGCTCGACAATCGAGGGCTATGACGCGGTCATCAAGGGCAGCAACGACTATGCCGATATCGCTGGGGCCGATGTTGCCATTGTGACGGCCGGAATCCCGCGCAAGCCGGGCATGAGCCGCGACGATCTGATCGAGACCAACGCCAAGATCGTGGTCACCGTCGGCGCGGCGATCAAGAAACACTGCCCGCAGGCTTTCGTGATAACGATCACCAACCCGCTCGACGTGATGGTGTGGGTCATGCGCGAGGCCTGTGGCTTGCCGCCGCACCGCGTCGTCGGTATGGCCGGGGTGCTCGACAGCGCCCGGTTCCGCTATTTCCTTGCCGAGGAGCTCGGTGTCTCTGTCGAGGATGTCAGCACCTTTGTTCTGGGGGGCCATGGCGACTCGATGGTGCCGCTGGTCCGCTACTCGACGGTTGCGGGCATTCCGCTGCCGGACCTCGTCAAGATGGGATGGACGACGCAGGAGCGGCTCGACAAGATCGTGCAGCGCACGCGCGACGGCGGCGCGGAAATTGTCAGTCTGTTGAAAACCGGATCGGCCTTCTACGCACCCGCGAGTTCGGCCATCGCAATGACCGAGGCCTATCTGCGCGACAAAAAGCGGGTCCTCCCCTGCGCGGCCTGGCTCGACGGCCAGTACGGGGTGCGCGGCTTGTATGTCGGCGTCCCGGTCGTGATCGGCGCCGGCGGGGTCGAGCGCATCGTCGAGATCTCGCTCGACCCCGAAGAAAAGACGGCCTTCGACAAGTCTGTCGCCGCGGTCCGCGAGCTGATCGGCGTCGTCAAGAACATGAACATCCTGGGCTGAGCAGTCGGAGCCAATAATGAACCTCCGAGTGTCAGTCAGAAGTCGTCATTCCCGCATATATGAGGCTGTCAGGAAATCCCGCGGACGGACAATTCGTCGTCCCCGCGAAAGCGGGGACCCAGGGGCAAGCGACTGAAATCCCTGGGTTCCCGCTTTCGCGGGAACGACGAGCAAAGGGGCGCAAAGGTGGGATGTGCGGAATTGGATTACAGCCTCATATATGCGGAAATCCAGGGCCGCAGCTCTTGCCCTGGACCCCCGCCTTCGCGGGGGTGACGGGTAAGGAGAGAAAATGAATATTCACGAATATCAGGCGAAAGAGCTGCTGGCCAAGTTCGGTGTCGCGGTACCGCGCGGGCATGTGGCCTATACCGCCGCGGAAGCGGTCGAGGCGGCCCGGCGCCTGGGCGGGTCGGTCTGGGTCGTGAAGGCGCAGATCCATGCTGGCGGCCGCGGCAAGGCCGGCGGGGTAAAGCTCTGCCGCTCGGAAGAGGAAGTAGCGGCTGCCGCCCGATCGCTTTTGGGCAAGAATCTCGTGACGCATCAGACCGGACCTGCCGGCCGCGAGGTCAAGCGGGTCTATGTCGAGGAGGGCTGCGACATTGCGCGTGAGCTCTATCTCGGCCTGCTGATCGACCGCGACACCGGGCGGGTCACGTTGATCGGCTCGACCGAGGGCGGCGTGGAAATTGACGAGGTCGCCGCGCTCTCGCCGGAAAAGATCCTCAAAATGGCGGTCGATCCGGCGAGCGGGATCGAGCCGTTCCATGCCCGTAATATAGCCTACGGTCTCGGTTTGGAAGGAGCCCAGGTGGGCGTCGCCGTCAAGTTCGTCTCGGCGCTCTACAAGGCGTTTTGCGAGCTCGACGCCTCGGTGGCCGAGATCAACCCGCTGGTCGTGACCGGTTCGGGGCAGCTCCTGGCGCTCGACGCGAAGATGGGATTTGACGACAACGCGCTCTTCCGCCATCCCGACGTCGAGGCCTTGCGGGATGAGGACGAGGAGGATCCGACCGAGCTTGAAGCCGGCAAGCACGCGCTCAATTACGTCAAGCTCGACGGCAATATCGGCTGCATGGTCAACGGTGCCGGCCTCGCCATGGCGACGATGGACATCATTAAGCTCCACGGCGGCAGCCCGGCGAATTTTCTCGATGTCGGCGGCGGGGCGACGCGCGACCGGGTGGCGGCCGCCTTCAAGCTGATCTTGAGCGACCCGAACGTCGAAGGGATGCTGGTCAACATTTTTGGCGGGATCATGCGCTGCGACGTAATCGCCGAAGGCGTCGTCGCCGCGGCGCGCGAGGTCAATCTGCACGTGCCGCTCGTCGTCCGCCTCGAAGGCACGAATGTCGATCTCGGCAAGAAGATATTGCAGCAATCCGGGTTGCCGATCCTCGCGGGCGAGAACCTGGCTGACGCTGCCCAGAAGGTCGTCACGGCCGTCAAGGAGGCCGCCTGATGTCGATCCTCGTCGATGCGTCGACCAAGGTGCTGTGCCAGGGGTTCACCGGCGCGCAAGGCACCTTCCATTCCGAGCAGGCGATCGCCTATGGCACCAAAATGGTCGGGGGGGTGACGCCGGGGAAAGGCGGCACCCGCCACCTCGATCTGCCGGTATTCAACACGGTTCGCGAAGCTCGCGCGGCGACCGGGTGCGATGCGACCGTGATCTATGTTCCGCCGCCCTTCGCCGCCGACGCGATCCTTGAAGCCGCCGACGCCGAAATTCCGCTGATCATTTGCATCACCGAAGGCATCCCGGTGCTCGACATGGTCAGCGTCAAGCGCAGTCTTTCCGGCGGCCATTCGCGGTTGATCGGGCCGAATTGCCCCGGTGTCATCACGCCCGACGAGTGCAAGATCGGCATCATGCCGGGCCACATCCATCGCCGCGGCAAGATCGGCATCGTCTCGCGCTCGGGCACCCTGACCTATGAGGCGGTCGCGCAGACCACCGCGGTCGGGCTGGGTCAGTCGAGCTGCGTCGGCATCGGCGGCGACCCCGTTCATGGCACCAATTTTGTCGAGGTGCTCGAGATGTTCCTCGCCGATGACGAGACCGAGGCGATCGTCATGATCGGCGAGATCGGCGGCACCGCCGAGGAAGACGGCGCCGATTACCTGAAGTCGGCCCGGCGCAAGAAACCGGTCGTCGGGTTCATCGCCGGCAGCACCGCACCGCCGGGCCGGCGGATGGGCCATGCCGGCGCGATTATCGCCGGCGGCAAGGGCGGCGCCGGCGACAAGATGGAAGCATTGCGCAGCGCCGGGGTGGTCGTGGCCGAATCCCCGGCGGCAATCGGCGCGACGATGCGGGACGTGCTCAAGGGTTAGCTGCAGCGGTATCGACGCCCATATTATTCTTTCCTCTCCACCCGCCTGCGGGGGGGAGAGGGTAGGGTGAGGGGGGTTGCGCCGATGCGCCCGACCCCCTCACCCTCCCACGCCTTCGGCGCGGGCCCCTCCTCTCCCCCGCAAGCGGCGGAGAGGGGCAGGCTTCGGCGATGCGCGTTTGATTGCGTTCCGCCCACCATCCCGGTGACTGCATGGCTGATATTGACGGCACGACATTTCTCACCGGCGCCAACGCCGGCTTCATAGCCGAACTCTACACTCGTTTTCTCGAAGACCCTGGCTCCGTCGACGAGAGCTGGCGACGGTTCTTCTCGGAAATGAACGATGATGTTTCGGCGGTGCTTCTAGAGGTGCGCGGGCCCTCTTGGGCCAAGCGCGAACCGTCGATCATCGGCAACGGAGCGTCGGGTGCGCGGGAAACCGATGAAGAGGCGCTGCGCCGGGCCACCACCAATTCTATCCGCGCGTTGCAGCTCATCCGCGCCTACCGGGTGCGCGGCCATCTCGAAGCCGATCTCGATCCGCTCGGCCTGGAGAAGCGGGGGCCTTATCCGGAGCTCGACTTTCGTAGCTACGGCTTCACCGAGCCCGATCTCGACCGCGAGATCTTTATCGCCAATTTGTTCGGCCGGGAGCGCGCCAGCCTACGCGAGATCATCGCGATTTTGCGCGAGACGTATTGCGGCAGGATCGGCGTCGAGTACATGCACATTCAGGTGCCGGCCGAGCGGGCCTGGATCCAGGAAAAATTCGAGAGGCGACAGAGCCGCTCGGTCCCGTCGGCCGGATTAAAAAAAGAAATTTTGCGGACTCTGACCCAGGCGGAGACCTTCGAGCGGTTTCTCGACCGGCGTTACACCGGCACCAAGCGGTTCGGCATCGAAGGCGCCGAGTTGCTGATGCCGGCACTCGAAACAATCCTGCACCGCGGCGGCGAACTCGGCATCCGTGAGTTCGTGATCGGCATGCCGCACCGCGGCCGGCTCAACGTGCTCGCCAATTTCGTAGGCAAACCGTTTGCCGCGGTCTTCTCCGAGTTCCAGGGCAATTCGACCAACCCAGAGCACGTCCACGGCTCCGGCGACGTCAAATACCATCTCGGCACTTCGGGCGATCGAGAAGTGGGTGGTCAAACAATCCACCTGTCCTTGGCCGCCAATCCGTCTCACCTGGAGGCCGTCGATCCCGTCGTGCTCGGCAAGGTCCGGGCAAAGCAGTTGCAGCGCGGCGACATCGAGCGATCACAGGTGGCCGGCATTCTGATGCATGGCGATGCGGCTTTCGCCGGACAAGGGCTCGTCGCCGAATCGCTCGAATTGTCCGATCTGATCGGCTTCTGCACCGGCGGCACGATCCACATCATCGTCAACAACCAGATCGGCTTTACGACGGCTCCTTCCGCCGCCCGATCAAGTCCCTACCCGTCGGATGTGGCGAAGGGCGTCCAGGCGCCGATCTTTCACGTCAACGGCGACGATCCCGAGGCGGTCGTCGAAGTCACCCGCGCCGCCGCCGAATTTCGCCAGCAGTTCAAAAAGGACGTCGTCATCGACCTGTTTTGCTACCGGCGCCACGGACACAACGAAACCGATGAGCCGGCCTTCACTCAGCCGCTGATGTACCGCACGATCGCGCGCCATCCGACAACGCGGCAGATCTATGCGAAGCGTCTCGCCGAGGCGGGCGTGCTGCGCGAAGGCGAGGCCGATGCGATGGCTACCCGCTTCATTGTGGAGCTCGAAACTCAGTTCGAGTCGGCGAAGAGCTACCGCCCAAACAAGGCGGATTGGCTCGAGGGCGCCTGGGCCGGGCTCGAACAGGCTCCCGACGACGATCGCCGCGGCGATACCGGCGTTGCCGGCGAGACGCTGCGGGAGATCGGGCGCGGCCTCGTGACGGTGCCGAAGGGCTTTCGCCTCAATCCTAAAATCGCTCGACAGTTGGCGGCAAAGCGAGCCGCGATCGAAGCCGGCGAGGGGATCGATTGGGCGACCGCAGAGGCATTGGCGATCGGCTCGCTATGCGCCGAGGGCAACCACGTTCGCACGTCCGGTCAGGACAGTGGGCGCGGCACCTTTTCGCAACGCCACGCGGTGCTGGTCGACCAGGAGACCGAAGAGCGCTACGTCCCGATAAACCACCTCAGCCCTGGACAGGCGCCGTTCGAGATCATCGACAGCCCGCTCTCGGAAGCTGCCGTGGTCGGCTTCGAATACGGCTACAGTCTCGCCGACCCTTCCTCTCTCGTCTTGTGGGAGGCCCAGTTCGGTGATTTCGCGAACGGCGCCCAGGTCATCATCGACCAGTTTCTCAGCTCGGGCGAAGCCAAATGGCTGCGGATGAGCGGCCTCGTCATGCTGCTGCCGCATGGTTACGAGGGTCAGGGTCCCGAGCATTCCTCGGGCCGCATCGAGCGCTATCTGCAGCTCTGCGCCGAGGACAACATCCAAGTGTGCAACCTGACCAGCGCGGCGAATTACTTCCATGCCTTGCGGCGCCAGATCCGCCGGAATTTCCGCAAGCCGCTCGTCATCTTCACGCCGAAATCGCTATTGCGCGCGAAGGAAGTCATGTCGCGCCTCGACGAGATGGCGTCGGGCAGCTCGTTCCATCGGGTGATTGGCGAAACCGAGGCGATTGCCGCAGATGATCGGGTGCGCCGCGTCGTGCTGTGCACAGGGAAGGTCTATTTCGATCTGGCAAAGGGACGGGCCAACAGCGGCGATAAGCGGGTTGCGCTGGTCAGGATCGAACAGCTCTACCCGTTCCCGTTCAATGCACTCGCGAAGGCGTTGCAGGGCTACCGCAACGCCGAGATTGTCTGGTGCCAGGAAGAGCCGCAGAACATGGGTGCCTGGAACTTCGTCGACCGGCGGATCGAGCAGGTCCTCGCGGGCCTCGATGTGGCGGCGAAGCGGTCGCGCTTTGCCGGCCGAGCCGAGGCGGCCTCCCCGGCGACCGGCCTCTTCAAGCGGCACGTCGAGGAGCAGGCGCACCTTGTCGCCGAGGCGTTGGCGGGGTAGGCCTCATGGCGACCGAGATCAAGGTCCCGAGCTTCGGTGAGTCGATCACCGAGGCGACCGTCGCGAAATGGCTGAAGCGACCGGGCGAAGCGGTCGCCGCCGACGAGCCGATCGCCGAGCTCGAAACCGACAAGGTGACCCTCGAGGTTCCAGCGCCCGCCTCCGGCACGCTCACCGAGATCCTCGCCGAGGAGGGCGCCAACGTCCCGGTCGGCGCAGTTCTCGGAAGGATCGCCGACGGGCTCGCGGGCACCCTCACCCACCCCGCCGCTATAGCGCCGGGGTCCCCCCTCTCCCGCATTGCGGGAGAGGGTGCCGAGCGCAGCGAGGCGGGTGAGGGTATCGCCGCGCTCGAACGTTCCGGGCCTGCCGTACGCAAGCTGATCGAAGAGACCGGCCTGGACGCGACGAGGATTGCAGCGACCGGGCCAGGTGGGAGGATCAGCAAAGCCGACCTGCTCGCCGCCAGGGTGCCGCCCGCCGCTCCGCCGACACCGGCTCCCGCCGTGGGCGAGCGTGAGGTGCGGGTGCGCATGAGCCGCCTCAGGCGGCGCATCGCCGAGCGGCTTAAGGCGGCGCAGAACACCGCGGCGATGCTGACCACCTTCAACGAAATCGACATGAGCGCGACGATGACGCTGCGCGAGCGTTATCGGGATGCCTTTGAGAAAAAGCACGGGGTGCGGCTCGGCTTCATGTCGATCTTCGTCAAGGCGGCAATCGTCGCGCTGAAGGAGCTTCCGGCGGTCAACGGCGAAATCGACGGTGACGACATCATCTACAAAAACCATTACGACATTGGCGTCGCCGTCGGCACCGAGCAGGGCCTCGTCGTGCCGGTCGTGCGCGATGCCGACCGGATGAGCTTCGCCGACATCGAGAAGACGATCGCCGAGTATGGGCGCAAGGCGCGTGACGGTAAACTGACGATCGAGGAGCTCTCCGGCGGCACCTTTACGATTTCGAACGGCGGGATCTACGGCTCGCTGATGTCGACGCCGATCCTCAACCCGCCGCAATCCGGCATCCTCGGCATGCACAAGATAGAACGGCGGCCCGTTGCAGTCGGCGACAAAATCGAGATCCGCCCGATGATGTATGTCGCGCTGTCCTATGATCACCGCATCGTCGATGGCCGCGAGGCGGTGATGTTCCTCGTCCGCATCAAGGAATGCGTCGAAGATCCTTCCCGCATCCTCTTTGAAATGTGAGTCTGCGCGCGATGCCGGATCGTTATGACGTCGTGGTCGTTGGGGCCGGACCGGGCGGCTATGTTGCGGCAATCCGTGCGGCACAGCTCGGGCTGAAGACGGCGTGCATCGAAAGCCGCGCCAGCCTCGGTGGGACCTGTCTCAACATCGGCTGCATTCCGTCGAAGGCCTTGCTGCAATCCTCGGAGAAATTCGCCGAAGCCGGGCATGCGCTCGCCGAACATGGGATCAAAGTCGGCGAGGTGGGGCTCGACCTCGGGGTGATGATGGGTCGCAAGGATAAAGTCGTAACCACCCTGACCCGGGGCGTCGAGTTCCTGTTCCGCAAGAACAAGATCGATTGGCTCAAGGGCAAGGGGCGCATCGCCGCGCCGGGGCGGCTCGCAATAGCCGCTCCGGATGGCGCCGTCCGCGAGATCGAGGCGACTTCGATCATCATAGCGACGGGCTCGGAAAGGACCCGGCTGCCTGGGATCGACATCGATGAGAAGCGCATCGTCTCGTCAACCGGCGCATTGTCCCTCGACCGCGTGCCGGAGCGGCTCACCGTTATCGGCGGCGGGTATATCGGCCTCGAGCTCGGCTCTGTTTGGCAGCGGCTCGGCGCCAAGGTGACCGTGGTCGAGGTTCTCGACCATATCGTCCCGAACATGGATCGGGAGCTCGGCACGGCGTTGCAGCGGGTCCTTACCCGCTCGGGGCTCGACTTCAAGCTCGGCACCAAGGTGGTGGGCATCCGCGACGCGAATGACGGGCTGAGCTTGGAGCTCGACGGCGCGGAGCGGCAGACCCTCGCGGCGGATGTGGTGTTGGTATCGATCGGCCGGCGTCCCTATACGGAGGGACTAGGCCTCGAAAGCGTCGGTGTTGCGCTCGACCAGCAAGGCCGCGTCGTCGTGGATGACGGGTTTGCGACGAACGTCCCGGGCATTTACGCGATCGGCGACGTGATCCGCGGGCCGATGCTCGAGCACAAGGCCGCCGAGGAGGGCGTCGCGCTCGCCGAACGGATCGCCGGGCAGAAGTCGCGCGTCGATTACGACGCGATCCCAGCCGTCATCTACACTTGGCCCGAGGTCGCCTCCGTCGGCAAGACGGAGGAGGAGCTCAAGGCGGCAGCGGTCCCCTACCGCACCGGCAAATTCCCGTTCACCGCCAATCCGCGCGCCCGAACCAACGGCTACACCGAGGGCTTCGTCAAGATCCTGGCCGAGAGCGAGACGGACCGGGTGCTCGGCGTCCACATCATTGGCCCCGATGCCGGAACCTTGATCGCCGAAGCGGTGCTGGCGAAGGAATTCGGCGCCTCGGCCGAGGACATCGCACGCACCTGCCACGCCCACCCGACCCTGAGCGAAGCCCTCAAGGAGGCCGCGCTCGCGGTCGACGGTCGGGCCATTCACATTTGACTCAGCTCGGCAATTTGTCGCCGTCCGGCGGGGCGGGCACCTCGAAGGGATTGACCATGCCGGAGAGGAAGGCGAAGTAGTTCGCGACCTCCGTCAGCTCGACCATCCACTGCGCGTCGTGCCGGTTTTTCAGCCGGTCGAAAACCGCTTGGTCGACGCGGTTGGTGCGCATCAGCTGGCGAACGTAGGTGACGATGTCCCGCTCCTCGTCGGAGAGCGCGGCCGGGTCGCCCTTGGCGCGGATCAGATCGATGACCTCCTCGCGCAGGCCGGCGCGGCGGGCGGCGCCGACCTGGGCCGCCCAAACATAGGCCGCCTCGCGCTCGCGCACCGCAGAGAGGATCGCAACCGAGCGCAATTTCGGCTCGACCACATTTTCCTCGCGGTTGAAGGTGACGAGCTTCAGTAGGCGCTCGGCCAGTTTCGGGCTGTGCAGCAGGATGCTGAACGGACCGCGGACGCTGCCAAAGACTTTGAGTACGTCATCGACAACACCGTGATATTCGGCGGGGACGTCCGATTTGCCGGTGACCGGCGCAATTCTCGGCATGATTTCCTCCCTGCGCTAGATCCCGGGATAGGGCTTGCCCCACCCGTCGAGATAGACGACCTCGGCGAGGGGCCCGCGGGCGACCGGCCCGAACCGCCCCATCGGGTAGCCGATCGGGAGGATGGCGAAAGAGTGGAAGCCGGCTGGAATCCCCATCGCCGCTTCGGTCTCTTTCTCATACTGCAGGTGCCGCGTCGTCAACGTCGCCCCGAGGCCGAGGGCGCGCGCCGCCAGCAGCATGTTCTGCACCGCCGGGTAGATCGACGAACCGGCCGAACGCGCCGGCGAGGCGCCCTCGAGGCAGGCGACAATCCATACCGGCGCCTCGTGATAGTGGTCGGTCAGATATTCGTTCGCGGCGCGGGTCCGCCGGTAACGGTCCTCCGCCTGCCCGGGCGGTGGGGCGCTGGTCAGATAGCGCGGACCCACCGTCTCGTCGAAGGCTTTCTTGTAATAGACCTGGACCTTCTTTTTGATCTCCGGGTCCTTCAGCACCAAAAAACGCCAGCGCTGGGTGTTGCCGCCGCTCGCCGCGGCTTGACCCGCCAACAGTATCTGGCGGATCAGATCGTCGGGCACCGGGTCCGGCTTCAGGCGCCGCATCGCTCGGGTCGTATGGATAATCTCGAATAATTCGGTCCCTTGCGGGGTTGCCTCAGGCATTAGATCCTCCTCGTTTTACCGTTCATTTCGCTTGCGGCAGCTCCATCCTGACCGCGACGGCGGCGCTGGCGATCACTGCAATATCACCCAATTCCTCATCGGGCACGCTCAGACCCCCTTTAACCACCCTCACCGAGACCTCGCCGTGCGGCAACGTATTCTTTACGAGGGCGGCATCGACCTTTTCGGGATGTTGCACACCGATCGTGACCTCGACCTGCATTTTGCGCGAATCGAGCCCAAGCGTTCGGATCAAGGTGAGCGAGCTGTGATGGATCGCATCCTGCACGGCCCGGATCGCGGCCTTGGTGTAGTCGCCGCCATGCAGATCGATGCCGGTCCCCATCTCCAGGATCACACGTTTCGCGGCCATGCCCCTATCCTCACCCGATGTCGAGCCGAACGACGGCCGCCGCATTGGCGATCACAGTCGTGTTCGTGCCGGCATCATTGGGGATTTCCAATCCGCCTTCGACGACGCGCACCGTTCCGCTGCCATGCGGCAGCACGGCCAAGACCGCCTGTTTGTCCACTTGATCGGGGCGAGGAACACCGATGGTCACTTCGACCTGCATCGAATCTACGGGTAAGCCAACCGCGTCGGCGACGCTCAACGAGTTGTGCCAGAGCGCGTCTCGCAGGGCACGCACCGCCGCTTTCGTGTAATCCGCGCCGCGGATGTCGGTTCCCATGCCGATCTGCAGCACCATGCGCTTCAAAGCCATATCCGCCTCACTCATCCGTTCCGGTCTGCCGGTCGAGATGGGCGCGGGGGTGCGCGGCGTCGTAGATAGCAAGAAGGCGCTCGGTCTCGACCGAAGTATAGCGCTGGGTCGTCGACAGGCTTGCATGACCCAACAACTCTTGGATGGCGCGCAGATCGCCGCCGGCACCAAGGAGATGGGTTGCAAAGCTGTGCCGCAACGCGTGCGGGGTCGCCGTTTCAGGGAGGCCGAGGAAACCGCGCAGCGACGCCATTTGACGCTGCACGATCCGCGGATTGAGCGGCCCGCCGCGGCTGCCGATGAAGAGCGGCCCGTCCTTGGCCAGCATGAACGGGCACGCGGCGAGGTAATCGGCAACCGCTTCGCGCACAGCCGGCAACACCGGGAGCAGGCGCTGTTTGCCGCCCTTGCCGGTGATTGCCAGCGTTTCGCCCAGCGGTGCTTCGCCCCGGCTCAGCCCGAGCGCCTCGGAGAGGCGCAGGCCGCAGCCGTAGAGAAGGGTCAAGATCGCAGTGTCGCGTTTGCCTTCCCATTGCTTCGTTGCGACCTCGACCGCGCTGTCGAGCGAGCCTGTGGCGTCCTCGACCGTCAACGGTTTCGGCACGCTGTGCGGCAACTTGGGAGAGCGCAGCGCCGCGAGCGCCGTTGTTTGGGCAAGTCCGCGACGCTGCAGAAAACGGATAAACCCCCGCAACACGGAGAGCCCGCGGGCGAGGGAGGCGCGCTCGATTCCCTCCTGCGCGCGGCGGGCCAGATAGGCGCGGAAATCGCCGGGCCGCAGCACGTTGATCGCCGTCAAGCTCGGCAACTCACCGAGATGCTCGCTCAGGAAATCGAGAAAAAAGGTGAGATCGCGGCCGTATGCAGCAACGGTATGTGCGGAGGCGCGGCGCTCCCCGCTGAGCCAAGCAGCCCATAACCCGATCGCCGCTCGCAGATCGTCAGCCGCCGAAAACCGGGCGAGCGGCACCGGTTCCGGCAGCGCCGGGAAAGTCGCCTTTTCTTGCGTCACCGCGCGTGATCGAGCCACTGCGCGATCGTGATCTCGAGCGTACGGCCTAGAAAAGTCAGGAGCTCTGTGCCAAGGCCGGGCTGAAAGGCGTCGGCCGTGCGGGTTCCGATGCACATCAGCCCAATCGGCGCCGAGCGGCTGAAAGACAGCCGCAGTAGCGCTTGCGAGCGGACGAGACCGGCGGCCTCGCCAAAGAGCGCCGGGTCGCCTTGGATATCGGTGCACAACAGCGTGTCGCGGTTGGGGCCGAGCAGCCGGTCGACGGTCCCCGAGGGCAAAAGATGAATGCCGTGCACCGGGAGACGCGGCGTGCGCGATGCCGAACTCTCGACCCCCAGAGTTACGATGTCGACGTCGATCAGCACGGCGAGGTCGGTGGTCACGATCTGCAGCAGGTGCTCGAAACTCGGAGCCCGCAACATCGCCAGCACTGCCTTGTGGACGCGGCATTGACTGGCAAGATTGCCGCGGCTCGTCGCGATCAGGCTCTTCTGCTCGTCCTGCAGCCGGGTGAGATCACGGCGCAATCGCTCCAGCATGAAATGCTGGAAATCGAGGACGCCGTCGCCCGCGGGCCGGCTGGGGGCGCGCAACAGTCGCAGCGCATCCGGGTGGCGGTCGAGGAAATCGGGATGGTCGCGCAGATAGGCGACGACCTCGCGGGCGCCGATCTCGACCGGCCGCAGAGGCGCCGGCAAACCACCGCGCAGCGGCTTCGGCTGATCTTGAGGACGATCGGCCACGCCTATTTCCGCTGCGCGGCGCCAAGACGCCGGCCCAACGAGAATACAGCGGCAGGGCAATGCGCAATCATTCGGAAGCCACCCTGAATTACGCTCGGACAACGTGCGGCGGGCCGAGAATGCTTGCCGCGTGCTGCTCCGAGAGCGAGTTTAGCCGATGCCCGACGATCATGCCAGTTCCCGCGAGCCGACGCCGATCGGCGATGGGGAGCAGGAGGTCGGGGAACAAGAGAAAGCTAGTCGCCGGCTTCGGGTTCTGCTGCCGTTGCCTCTGCTGGAGGCGCTCGATTACCTCGCCCCGGAAGATACATCGCCGCCGGAGCCCGGCAGCTTCGTCAACGTACCGCTCGGACAGCGCAGTTTGACGGGCGTCGTCTGGGACGGAGTGGGCGACGAGCTTGCCGCGGAGCGGCTGAAGCCGATCATCGGGACATTGCCCACTCCGCCGCTGCCGCCTGAGCTGCGCCGATTTGTCGAGCGCGTCGCCGCCTACACTATGGCGCCGCCCGGTTCGGTCCTGCGCATGACGATGAGCGTCCCCGAGGCTCTGCAATCGCCACGGCCGAGGCGGCTTTGCGCGGCATTGCCAACAGGCGTGGAGGCACTCGCCAGTGCGCCATCGGAGACGCGCTTAACCCCTGCGCGGCGGCGGGTCCTCGAGGTTTTGTGCGCCGGCCCGCCAATGCCTGCCGCTGAGGTCGCGAGGCTCGCCGCTTGCGGGGCCGGTGTCGTGCGGGACCTCATCGCCGCGAGACTCGTCGAGGAGCGATTCACCTCGGCCGAAGCACCCGAACTCCCCTCGCCGGATTGGTGCCTGAGCGGTCCGGTATTCTCGCCCGATCAGTCGAGTGCGGCCCAGCGGCTCGTCAACAGCGTCGAGGCGAGCGCCTTTCGGGTGACCGTGCTCGATGGCGTCACCGGCTCCGGCAAGACGGAGACCTATTTTGCCGCGCTCGCGGCGGCCCTGGCCGCCGGCCGACAGGTGCTCGTGCTGTTGCCGGAGATCGCCCTCGGCGCACAATGGCTGGAGCGGTTTCGCCAGCGCTTCGGGGCGCTCCCCGAGCAGTGGCATTCCGACCTGACGGCCGCCGAGCGCCGGGACACCTGGCGGGCCGTCGCGGCGGGCCGAGCACGTGTGGTCGTCGGCGCGCGTTCCGCCCTCTTCCTACCGTTCCCTGAGCTCGGCCTGATCATCGTCGACGAGGAGCACGACCCCTCCTACAAGCAGGAGGACGGGGTCATCTACCAGGCCCGCGACATGGCGGTGCTGCGCGCCTCTCTGGCCGACATCCCGATAATCCTCGTCTCGGCCACCCCGTCGCTCGAAACGGTGGTCAATGTCGCGCGCGGCCGCTACCAACGCGTCGCATTGCCGCGCCGCCACGCCATGGCCGAGCTTCCGGTCGTGCGGCTCATCGATTTGCGCCGCGAGCGCATCGAGCGCGGGCACTTCCTCTCGCCGCCTCTGGTCGGCGAGCTCGCCGCGACCTTCGAGGCCGGCGAGCAGGCGCTCTTGTTCCTCAATCGCCGCGGTTACGCGCCCCTGACGTTATGCCGCGCCTGCGGCCATCGCTTCCAGTGTCCGAGCTGCACCGCATGGCTCGTCGAGCATCGGTTTACCGGGCGTCTCTTATGCCATCATTGCGGCCACGCCGAGGCAGTGCCGGCCTGCTGCCCGGAATGCCTCGCGGCGGGCGCCCTGGTGCCGTGCGGGCCCGGGGTCGAGCGTCTGCTCGAGGAGGTGACGGAGCGCTTTCCGGCGGCACGCGCAGCGCTGATGGTCAGCGATCTGCTGCCCGGCCCGCACGCCGCGGCCGAGCTCGCCCAGGCGATGACCGAGCGGCGCTACGATCTGCTGATCGGGACCCAGATCGTCGCCAAGGGCCACCACTTTCCGATGCTTACCCTGGTCGGCGTCGTCGACGCCGACCTCGGGCTCGCCGGCGGCGATCTGCGCGCCGCCGAGCGGACCTACCAGCTGTTGCACCAGGTCGGCGGACGGGCCGGCCGCGCCGAGCACAAGGGCCGGGTCCTGATCCAGACCTGGATGCCCGACCAGCCCGTCATGAAAGCGCTCGCTGCCGGCGACCGGGACCGGTTTCTCGAAGCCGAAGCGGCGGCGCGGCGACATGCCGGGCTGCCGCCGTTTGGCCGCCTGGCGGCGCTGATCGTCAGTGCCGGCGATGGCGAAACCGCCGATTTCACGGCCCGCGCATTGTCGCGCGCCGCGCCGCAATTGCCCGGCGTCACCGTGCTCGGCCCAGCCCCGGCGCCGCTCGCTGTGCTTCGCGGCCGTCACCGCCGCCGGTTTCTCTTAAAGGCGGGCCGCGACGTGCGTGTCCAGGCGATATTGCACGACTGGCTCTCCCGCGTCCGTACAGCCGGCTCGGCCCGCATCCAAATCGACATCGACCCCTATAGTTTTTTGTGACGTTATTTCAGGCGGCGGGGTGAGACAACCAGCGCACGCGCTACGAGAAAATCGGGGCGCGGCAAGACCCTCGCCCGTCTCGCTAGGCTCGCCACCTTCTCCCGCGGTGCAGGAGAGGGGCTACATCGCACTCAGCTCAAAGCTCCTCTCCCGCACCGCGGGAGAGGGGGGACCAAGCCCGAAGGGCTTGGTGGGTGAGGGTAGTGCCGGTTCAGGCGATCGGGAAGCGGGTGCCGACGATACAGTTTTCGAGTATCCCGCGGCCGCGGTCGGGGATGTGGCGCTCCCGGACGAGGCGTTCGAGGACATCGGTCATGGCTTCAGCGCCAATCTCGGGTCGGGTAGCCACGTACTGGACGAGATTGTCGCGGAAGCCGCGGCGGGTCACGTATATCGGATCGAGCCCGCGGGCTCGCGCAACGGCAGATAGGGAGTCGGACATTGGCCGGACCTTCGGGTTGACGGCGAAGTCGGCCCAGTTATTGGCGAGACAGCCGCCTGGCGCGAGAGCATCGAGGCAGCGCGTCCAAAAAGCCTCCTCGCTCTCGGCGGGCCCGCCCGGGCCGTACAGATCGACGAGGATCACGTCATAACGGGCGCTCGACCCGGCAAGAAATCGCTGCGCCGTGTCGAGCACGACCGGCTGCTTCAGATAGAACCACCGGCGGGCAGTCGCGATGATTGTCTCGTCCGAGTCGACGAGGGTCGGCGCGCAATCCGGCAGATAGGCGCGCATAAACCGCCACATCGCCGCGCCGCCGACCCCGAGCAGCAGCGCATTGATCGAACGCACACTCATCGCGAAGGCCAGCGACATCAGGCGCTCGTAGTGAAAGACGAGGCGGGAGGGATAGAGCAGATCCATGCTCGATTGCTCGGTGACCTGCGCCGCGGCCCCGAACGAACCCAAGGTCCGAAAATTCCGCGGCCCCCGGTCGAAATCGACGACGAAGATCGCAGCACCGAAGATCTCCGCCCGCCGCAGCACCCGAATCCGCGCGTCATTCCCGAAATAATCGAAGATCAAGCTGCGCTGCCGCTCTTCGCCATAATCGGTAATCATGGCGGGAAGGCTGGGATCACCTTGGCGAAACGGCTCAACGCTTGATCCCCTTCGGGTGTCAGGCGGTACGTGCCCCGCTCGATCCGGTCGAACCAGCCGTAGACATTGCGCTGCAGGATGCGCGCGGCCCTCGGCACCTCCGCCGCGGTCCGCAAGGTGCCGACCTGCATCGGCCCGCCAAGGGCAAGGGCACGCGCGCAACGCAAGGCGTCCTGGCGATATGCGGTGACGAGCGGCACGCCGACCGCCCCGCCGACGTTCGCATCGCCGATGCGGCGGGAAAATTCATCCAACAGCCGCAGGGCCCGCGATTTCGCCTGGCGCGGCCGATAGGGCACCGGCTCCTCCAAAATCTCGACCGTCTTTCGGGCGAGGCCGACCAGCATCAGCCCCAATCCGATCCGGCGGCAGAGTTTGCGGATCTCGGGCCTTTCCGGCGCGAGCAGCCCGCCGCGGGCCCGCCGTTCGGGTCGCGGGACCGCAAGGTAGACCCGCTCCGTCAATGCCAGCCGGTCTATGCCTTGCAGTAGCAGCGGCAGGTTGAAGCGCAGTTTGAGCTCGACGATAACCGGCGGCTCGTCACCGCGCCGCGCGACGAGGTCGCAGCCTCTGACCTCGCCTTTGACCTCGTACCCCTGCCGTTCGAGGAACTGCTTTACCGGCGAATAGAGCGCCGCCTCCAGGTAGGCGTTATCATCTTGTTGCTTCACGCCGAGCACTACTAATGGAGAGGCTCATGCGTGCACAAGTGCTGACCGCCGCAGGGCGTCCACTCGCCGCGGCCGAGCTGCCGGTTCCGCGGCCGGGACCGCAGCAAGTGTTGATCGCAGTGCGGGCCTGCGCGGTGTGCCGGACCGATTTGCACGTCGTCGATGGCGAGCTGCCCGATCCTAAATTACCGCTGGTGCCCGGGCACGAGATCATCGGCAACGTTGTCGAAAAGGGGGAATCGGTCGACCGCTTCGAGGTCGGCGACCGGGTCGGCGTCCCGTGGCTCGGCTGGACCTGCGGGGTGTGCGAGTATTGCCGCCGCGGGCGCGAAAATTTGTGCGATCGTGCCCGCTTCACCGGCTACCAGATCGATGGCGGCTATGCCGAGCTGACCGTCGCCGACGAGCGATATTGCTTTGCGATCGACGCACTTTACGGGGACATCGAGGCGGCGCCACTGATGTGCGCCGGCCTCATCGGCTTCCGCACCCTGCGCATGGCCGGGGACGCGCCGCTCATCGGGATCTACGGCTTTGGCGCCGCCGCCCATATCGTGGCGCAAGTAGCGCGTCACCAGGGACGCCGGCTCTTCGCCTTCACTCGCCCGGGCGACCTTGCGGCGCAGCAATTCGCCTGCTCGCTGGGCGCGGAATGGGCCGGGGGTTCCGACCAGCCACCGCCCGAGCCGCTCGACGCTGCGCTGATTTTCGCCCCGGTCGGCCCCTTGGTGCCGGCGGCCCTCGCGGCGACAAAGAAGGGCGGCACCGTCGTCAGCGGCGGCATCCATATGAGCGACATCCCGTCTTTCCCGTACCGCATCCTGTGGGAGGAACGCGTGCTGCGCTCGGTCGCCAACCTGACTCGCCGCGACGCCGAAGAATTCCTCGCATTAGCTTCCGCAGCCGGGATCAGGACCGAGACGGTCACCTACCCGCTCTTGCGCGCGAACGACGCGCTCGCCGATCTGCGCAACGGCGCATTGCAAGGCGCCGCGGTGCTGATCCCGTGAGGTTCAGGACGGTGAAATTGAGGTCGCGAGCGGACTCGTCCTGATCGTGGTGCGACGATTTGGCCCGGTGATACCGTCCACGACGAGGGATGGTACGCTTTGCAATGTTACGGTCGTAACACACATGCTGAGCGATGGCGACTTACCCTTGGTTACTACTCATCTACAAGGTCCCTCCTGAGCCTGCATCCAAGCGGGTCGCGCTGAGGCGGCGGCTGAAGAGCATGGGCGCCGTCTATTTGCAGAATGGCGTATGCCTGCTGCCCAAGACCGATGACCACGCTCGGCGGCTGAAAATGCTGGCGAACGACATCGCCGAAATGGGTGGCGAGGCGGTTATTTTGGAAACGGCCGCGCTCGATCATCGGCAGGAGGAAAAGGTCGTCGCCCGCTTCAAGGCCGACCGGGACGATGCTTATCGCGAATTCATCGACAAGTGCGATGATTTCGAAACCGAGATCGCCAAGGAAACAACCGCGCAGCACTTTACTTACAACGAGCTCGAAGAAAACGACGTTGAGCTGAAAAAGCTGCGGGGCTGGCTCGAAAAGATAAGGAAACTGGACTTTTACGGTGGTGGACTTGCCGCCGAGACTGCGGAACGGCTGAAGGGCTGCGAAAGTCTGCTCGATGCCTATGCGCAACGCGTATTCGACGCCCACGACGAAAACCGCTGAATGGAGGGAACATCATGGCTTGGTCCACCGCGGCGCCTGCTGTAACCGCCGCGTTTTTGGCCTCCCTCGTGGAAGTCGTCGAGGCCTTCACGATCGTGCTCGCTGTTGCCACGTTGCGCGGCTGGCGCCCGGCGGCGCTCGGCACAACCGCCGGCCTCGCTGTGCTGGCCGGGATCGTTCTGCTGCTGGGGCCGCTTCTCGACCACATCCCGATCACCTCGCTGCAGCTGGCAATCGGGATCCTGCTTCTGCTCTTCGGCATGGGTTGGCTGAGGAAGGCCTCGTTGCGGGCGGCCGGTAGCATCCCGCTGCATGATGAAGACGCGATCTTCGCGACCGAGGCTGCTGCGCTCAGCGACGAAGCGCGTCGGCGGCAACAAAGCCTCGGCTGGGCAGCCGGCATAACCGCGTTGAAGGCGGTGCTGCTCGAAGGTCTCGAAGTCGTCTTCATCGTGATCGCGGTAGGAACTGGGGGCGGGCTGATGGTGCCTGCCAGCCTCGGGGCGCTCGCCGCCTGTGCCCTGGTTCTCTCGATAGGCGCCGTCGTTCATCGGCCGCTGTCACGGGTTCCGGAGAATCTCCTCAAGTTCGGCGTTGGCGTCATGTTGTCGGCTTTTGGCGTGTTCTGGACCGGCGAAGGGCTCGGCGTCGCTTGGCCCGGGCAAGATGTGGCTTTGCTCTTGTTTGCCGCCCTGTTCCTCGGTGCGGGGCTGATTGGCGCTTCCCTTGCCCGAAGGTTGCGCGTGGAGTTCGCATAATGACGATGCTAAGGGAAGTCGGTGCTGAAATGATCGGCATGTTCGTCGGCGAGAAGCGGCTGACGATGGCGGTTCTGGCGCTTGTCGCGGTGGCCGGATCATTGGTCGATTTTACCGATCTTAACTCGCTTATTGGCGGCGGATTGCTACTTTTCGGGTGTCTGGTCCTGCTGATTGAGAGCGTATGCCGGTCCGCGAGAGCGGGCGCCTCTTAGAGGTCTACACTCGGATGACTGCCTCACCCGTCACGACCGATCGACTTGTTGCGAAACGCCGGCGGCGGCCCCCTCTGCTCGTCGGCCTAGCGATGATTGCGGTAGTCGCGGGAGGCTACCTGGGCTGGCAACATTTCGCGCACAGCCCTTCCGCCGCGAAACCGGGGCTTCCACCCCCTGTTCCGGTCATCGCAACGACGGTCAAGCAGCAAAATTTCCCGATCGTGCTGACCGGGATCGGCAATGTGGCGGCGCTGAACTCGGCGACGGTGCGAAGCTTGGTCACCGAGCAGATCATCAGCGTCGACTTCAAGGACGGCCAGTATGTCAGAAAAGGCGAGCTCCTGGCTCAGCTAGATCCGAGCACCTATCAGGCGCAACTCGACCAGGCGGAGGCCAATCTCGCCCGCGACGAGGCCCATCTCGAAAATGGGCGGATCAACCTCAACCGATATATCCCGCTGCAAAAACAAGGCTTTGCGCCGCAGCAACAGGTCGCCACACAGCAAGCGAAGATAACTCAAGAACAGGCCGTCATCAAAGCCGATCAGGCGGCGATCGAATACGCCAAGACTGAGCTGAGCTATACGAAACTGGTGGCGCCGTTCGACGGGGTCGCCGGCATTCGTCTGCTCGACGTCGGCAACATCATTCACTCGAGCACGACACGCGGTTCTCCGAGCGAGCCGAATGCTTTGGTCGTTATCAACCAGGTGCAGCCGATCAGCGTGATGTTTACATTGGCCGCAGCCGACATTCCCGCGGTGCAGGAGGCGCTCGCAAATGGTCCCGTGAAGGCGATCGCTTTGAGCGCGGACGGCAAAACCGAGCTCGATACCGGCACGCTCGCCGCGATCGACAACCAAGCGAATACCACCTCCGGGACGATAACACTCAAGACGATCTTCCCTAATCCCGATCGCAAGCTGTGGCCCGGGATGTTCGTCAATGTCCGGGTCGTCACCAAAGTGCAGGACAATGGTCTGACGGTCCCGCTCGACGCCATCCAGCAGGGGCCGCAAGGGCAGTTCGTCTTTGTCGTCGACTCGGATCACAAGGTGGCAATGCGACCGGTTTCGGTGCGCGAAACGCTCAACGGCGAGGCGCTGATCGACAAAGGCTTGAGCGCCGGCGAGACCATCGTCGTGCACGGCCAATACCGGCTGACGCCGGGTGCCATGGTGTCGCTCGCCAATCCGAACGACCCGGCCGCGGTGCCGAACCCCACCCCGGCAAGCGCGGGACTGCTGCCATGACCCCCACCCTTCCCTCCCCCGCAAGCGGGGGAGGGTCAGGGAGGGGGCGAGCGCGAGGCTGGTTGCCATGAACATCTCGGCGACCTTCATCCGGAAGCCGATCGCCACCGCGCTGCTGATGGCGGCGATCCTATTGCTCGGCCTCATCGGCTACGAGCTGTTGCCGGTGGCGGCCTTGCCCAATATCGACACGCCGACGGTCCTGGTCACCGCGCAATTTCCAGGCGCCGATGCGCAGACTGTGGCCGGCACCGTCACGACGCCGCTCGAGCGACAATTCGGCCAAATACCCGGCCTGACGCAAATGACTTCGAGCAGCGGCAACGAAAGTTCCGAGATTACATTGCAATTCGATCGCAGCATCCCTGTCGATACGGCGGCGCAGGCCGTGCAGGCGGCGATCAATGCGACGGCAGGCTTTCTGCCGCCGACGATGCCAAGTCCACCGATCTATCGACTGACCAATCCGGCGGATACGCCGGTGCTGATGCTCGCGCTCACTTCGGAGACATTGCCGCTCACGACGGTCAGCGATTATGCCAACAGCATCCTGGCGCAGAAGATTTCGCAAATGCCGGGTGTTGGCCTCGTCAGCATCGGCGGCGAGCAGAACCCGGCGATCCGAGTGCAGGTCAACCCGGCGCAGCTGGCTGCAGTGGGCCTCGATCTGGAAGCGGTGCGAACGGCATTGTCCACCGCCACGGTCGACCAGCCGAAAGGCACATTGTACGGTGCCAATCAGGCCTTTGCGCTGCAGACCAACGATCAGTTGATGACGGCCGAGGGCTTCAACAACTATATCCTCGCCAACCGGAGCGGTACCTTCGCCACGACGGCGCAGGGATCCAACGACATGCTCACCAGCTCGACCACGGTCAACCCCAACCCCGGTGTCGTCGGCGTGAGCGGTCCGGTACGCGTGCGCGATGTCGGCCGAGCCATTGTCGGGCCGCAAGATGTGAACCTGGCGGGGTGGATGAACACCGAGCCGGCCATCATCATAGCAGTCCAGCGTCAGTCGGGGGCCAATGTCATCGCCACTGTCGATGCCATCAAAAAGGCGCTGCCGCAGCTCGAAGCCTCACTGCCGCCATCGCTCAAGATCCATATGGTCTCGGACCGCACGCAGACGATCCGCGCCAGCGTCGCCGATGTTCAGCATACATTGCTATTGACGATAGGGCTGGTCGTCGGGGTCATTCTTCTCTTTCTGCGCAAGCTTTGGGGGACTGTGATCCCGGCGGTATCGGTGCCGATGTCGCTGATCGGCACCTTCACGGTCATGTACATGCTCGGCTACAGCCTCGACAATCTGTCGCTGATGGCGCTGACGATCGCGGTTGGCTTTGTTGTCGACGACGCGATCGTCATGATCGAGAACATCGTGCGGCACATCGAGGAGGGGAAGACCCCGATGGAGGCCGCTCTGCAAGGGGCGGGCGAGATCGGTTTTACGATCATGTCCATTTCGATCTCGCTGATCGCGGTATTCATACCGTTGTTTCTGATGAGCGGCATTGTCGGCCTGTTGTTCCGCGAGTTCGCCGTCACCGTCGCGGTGGCGATCCTCGTCTCCGTCATTGTCTCGCTGACATTGACCCCGATGATGTGCGCCCGCCTCTTGACGGCGGAGGGCGACACGCGACCGGGTCTTATTTCGCGCGCCCTCGAGCGCTTCTTTGATTGGCTGGCCGCCGTTTACGATCGTGGGCTGGTTGCCGCGCTGCGCCATCGTTTTATTACGTTGCTCGTGATGATCTCGACCGTTGCTTTGACCGGCGTGCTGTTCGTCGAGATCCCCAAGAGCTTTTTCCCGCAGGAAGACACCGGCCTGATTCAGGGCATCGCCGAGGGCGCGGAAAACATCTCGCCGCAGGCGATGCAAGACCGCATGCGGGCGGTTCTGGCGGTGGTAATGAAGGACCCCGCAGTCGCCGCGGCCAATGCCTATATCGGACCCGGCGGGCCGACCGTGACCGAGAATGACGGACGTGTGTTCATCACGTTGAAGCCGCTCAGCCAGAGGGTCGGCGTCGACCAGGTGATCGCGCGCTTGAACAAGGCACTGCAGCCGGTCTGGGGCATCACGTTGTATATGCAGGCCGCGCAAGACATCACGATTGGCGCGCGGGTTTCCAAGACCCAATATCAATACACGCTCGTCGATGTCGACATTGACGAGCTCGACCACTGGGCGCCCATCCTCTTCAACAAGCTCAAGACGTTGCCGCAGCTGACCGACGTCGCGAGCGACCAGCAGAGCACCGGCCGAGTCCTGAAAGCCGAGATCGACCGCCAGCTCGCCCAGCAGCTGGGCATCAACCCTTCGGTGGTCGATTCGATCCTTTACGATGCGTTCGGCCAGCGGGTCGCTGCACGCATCTATACGAGGCTCAACCAGTATTTCGTGATCCTCGAAGTCGAGCCCGATTTCCAGCTCGGGCCCAACGCGCTGAGCCGCATCTACGCGACCTCGTCCAGCGGCAAACAAGTGCCGCTCAGCCAGTTCGCCAAGATCACCTCGACTGTGGCGCCGATTGCGGTCAACCACCAGGGGCAGTTCCCGTCGGTGACGCTGAGCTTCAACCTTCCTCCGAATGTCTCTATCGGCGCGGCGGTGACGGCCATCCAGCAGGCCACGAAAGAGCTGCACTTGCCGGCTTCGATTGCGACGAGCTTTCAGGGCAGCGCGCAGGCGTTCCAGAACTCGCTGAGCAGCACGCCGATCCTGATCCTCGCCGCACTGATTGCGGTCTACATCATTCTCGGCATGCTGTACGAGAGCACGATCCATCCGATCACGATTATCTCGACCCTGCCCTCGGCCGGGCTCGGCGCGTTGCTGACATTGATGCTGTTCGGCATGCCGCTTGACGTCATCGGCATCATTGGGATCATCCTCTTGATCGGCATCGTCAAGAAGAACGGCATCATGCTGGTCGACTTTGCGCTCGTCGGCCAGCGCGAGCGCGGGCTCGGCACCGAGGAGGCGATCCACGAGGCGTGCCGCCTGCGCTTTCGCCCGATTATGATGACGACGATGTGCGCTCTGCTCGGCGGCGTCCCCTTGATGCTCGGCACCGGCATCGGCTCGGAAATTCGCCAGCCGCTCGGCTATGCGATCGTCGGCGGCCTGCTGGTGTCGCAGGTCCTGACTTTATTCACGACGCCGGTTGTCTACATCTACATGGACCGGCTCGGCAATTGGCTGGGGCGCCGCCGCCATCAGCCCATCGGAGCGAAAGCGGCAACCGCCGCGCAATAACTCAGCTGAGCCGCTGGCCGGCGATCGTAATGCGGTGCAGGAGGCGGCGCTCGCCATGATAATCATTGACCGCGAAGTGCCAGGTCGAGCGGTTGTCCCAAAAGGCGAGTGAGCCTTCCCGCCACTGGAAGCGGCAGGTGAATTCGGGCCGCACCGCGTGGCGGTAGAGATAGTCGAGCAGCGGGCGCGACTCCTCCTCGGTCCAGCCCTCGAAGCGCACGGTGAACCCCGGATTGACGTAAAGCGCCTTCCGGTCGGTGTCGGGGTGACGAATGACGACCGGATGCACCGCGTCCTGCCTCGCAAGCTCGGCGTTCCGAATGCGGCCCTCGAGATCGCCCCGCCTCGCCGCCGCCGCGGGGCCGAAGACATGGCGGCTCGAATGCACTGCTCGGAGCCCTTCGAGGCTCGATTTCAGACCGTCCGACAGCGCGTCATAGGCGGCATACATGCTGGCGAACAATGTGTCGCCGCCGGTCTTCGGCACCTCGCGCGCATAGAGCATCGAGCCCAGTGCCGGCGCCTCGTCATAAGAGTGGTCGGTATGCCAGCCATTGCCGATATTGCGCTGCTGCTCCGGCTCCTTGCGCACCTCGGCGATCATCGGATAGCCCGGTACGGTCGCAAAGAAGCGGTTGACGTCGATCTCGCCGAAACAGCGCGCGAACGCGATATGTTGCTCCGGGGTCAGCTGCTGGTCGCGAAAGAACACGACCCCGTATTCGCCCAAGGCACGGCGGATCTCGGCCAGTGCGGGTTCGCCGGGCAGAGCCGCCAGGTCGACGCCGGAAATCTCAGCGCCGACAGAGGTGGCGAGCGGCTTCAGCCCCATATGGTTGTAAGTCATTCGATCCTCGCTATGGCGCGCGTTTGATGGTGTCGATCATTCATTCCTTCACTCCGCCCGCTGTCAACCCGCTGACCAAGTAACGGCGCACGAGCACGGTGAAGAGGAGCACCGGCAGCATCACCGAGACGCCGCCGGCGGCGATCTTGCCCCACTCGAACCCGGCATATTGCATGAAGTTGACAATCGCCACCGGCGCCGTCATCGCCTCGGTGCGGGTGAGGATCAGCGCAAAGAAGAAGTCGTTCCACGACAAGATGAAGCAGAGGATGCCGGTCGCCGCCAGCCCGGGCGCGGCGAGCGGCAGCGCGACGCGCAAAAACGCACTCCACACGCCGGCGCCGTCGATCCATGCCGCCTCTTCGAGGCTGCGCGGTACGGCGTCGAAAAATCCCTTCATCGTCCAGATGACGAGGGCCAGGTTGAACGTGACGTAGATCAAGGCGAGCCCGGCCACCGTGTCCATCAGACCGAGCCAGGTGTAGGCGAAGAAGAATGGGATCGTGAAGGCGATCGGTGGCGCCATGCGGGTGACGAGGATCCACATCGCCAGCTGATGCTGCCCCCGGAAGCGCCAGCGCGCCAGCACATAAGCTGCCGGCACCCCGACCAGCAGAGAGACCACGGTCGAGGCCAGGCTGGCCGACAGGCTGTGCCCGAACGAGGCCGCGAACTCGCCGGTCCAAGCCTCGGCGTAGTTATGCAGGGTCGGCCGGAATGCCAATGTCGTTGCCATGATGTCGCCGCTCTGCCGGAACGACATCAGCACCAGCCATAGCGCCGGCGACAGCACCAGGATGAACAGCGCCACCGCGATCGCATAGCGCGTCCACGCGCGCAGGGTGCGGCTATTCATCGAGAGCCATCCCGCCGCCGGCACGGCTGATCAACAGGCTGAGAACGAGGACCCCGCCGACCAGCAGCATGGCAATCGCGCTCCCATAGCCCCAATAGGCGAAATTGAAGGTCTGCACGAAGGCATAATAATTGGTCACCTGGGTTGCGCCGCCAGGGCCGCCGTCGGTCAACAGGTAGATCAACGGGAAGGCCTTGATGCTGTCGATCAGCCGGAACAATCCCGCGACCACCAAGGTGCTTCGGATGTACGGCAGCCGCACATGCCAGAACAATTGAACCGGTCCGGCGCCGTCGATCCGCGCTGCCTCCTGCGGCTCCTTCGGCACCATCTGCAACGCGGCCAAGGTCATCAGCATCGTGAAGGGAAACCACTCCCAGGTATCGGCCGCGGCTATCGCCCAGATCGCGGTGTCGGCATTGGCGATCAGCGAATGGAACGGCACTCCGAAGAATGCCGCGAGCCGATGCAGTGGGCTGATCGCGGGGGTGTAGATGATCTTCCAGATGATCGCCACGACGATCGGCGGCAGTACCATCGGGACGAGAAAGCCGGTGCGGATCGTTTCGAGCAGCTGCGAGGGCTTATCCAGCAACAACGCAATGCCGAGCCCGACCAGCAGCTGCAGCACCACGGTGACAGACGACAATTCGGCCTGTACGCACACCGATCGCACGAATTCTGGCGACGCGAATGCCTGTTGATAGTTTTGCCAGGGCTCGGAGAAATCGAACGAACCGGGTTCGGTCGGCGTCAGCGGCGTCAGGCTGGTAATGATGAGCCAGACCGCTGGCGCCAGTGTCACCAGCGCCAGCACGCTCACTGCCGGCGCCAGCCCCCAGCGCAATGCCCTTCGCTGCTCGCGCGCCCAACCCCGCGCCCGGATCCCACTCGCCAGATCGCGGGCCGCTGTCTGCCGAACCGCCGCCCGATCCAGCCCTTTCTGGGTGGCCATCCGCGACTGCGGCACGCCGCTACAATTTGACCCCTGCCCGCTGCAGTGCGCGAAGCGCGTTTGCTTGAGCCTGCCGCATCGCCTCCTTGGCGCTCATCTGCTGCGAGACGATGGTCTGGATGGCGTTGTCGAGCTCGCGGTCGATCGGCGGATAGGGCGGCACGGTGCGGTATACCGTGTACCCCTTGCCCGCAAGGTCGAGGGTGTCGCGATAGATCTTGGCGCCGTCGAAGCCGTTGATCATCAGCTTCTTCTCGAATTCAGGCTGCGCGATCATCGAGGCGCGGGTGACCGAGCTGTAGCCCTTTTCGTGGAACATGCGCAGGAGCAGCTCTTTCGACATCGCCCAGGTGATGAATTCCCAGGAGGCGTCCTTGTTGCGCGCCGCCGCGGGCATGCCCCAGCCATGCGAGGCGACATTGGGGAACCGGCCGGCCGGCCCGGCCGGCATCATCGACAGCGCGCAGGTGCGCGCGACCTTGCTGTCGGCCTCCGCCATCCGCACGAGGAAGGTCTCGTTGTTGGTCGAGTAATTGATCGTCCCGTCTTTCAACGCCTGCGCCACCTGGTCGTAAGTGTAGGACAAGACGCCGTCCGGCCCGTAATTGCGCAGGATGTCGGAGAAGAATTCCGCCGCGTGGATCGCCTCGGGCGTGTCGAGCATCGGGTGGAGATCGTCCGGCGGGTGGCGGAAAATGAGGCCGCCGAATGCCAGGAGATAGGGCGGGAACTGCCACCCGTAGTGGTTCTCGGTGGCAAACGGCGCGGGCCCGCCCTGGGCCTTCAAGGCCTTCAAGAGCGCGGGCATCTGCTCGAAATTGTCGGGCTGCTGGAAGCCCGCCTGTTGGATCAGATCGTAGCGCGTGGCGCCGGCCTGTTGCGCATCGGCAATCCACGGGATCGCATGCAGACTGCCCTCCGCATCCTTGAAGGCCGCGGTGGTGCCGGGCAAGAAGTCGCTCGGATCGAAATCCGCTGGAGTCTTTTTTGGGTCCTTGATGAACTCGTCGAGCGGAGTCGTCCAGCCAGCGCCGACCCAACGGCCGGAATAGATGAAGGTGACGTTGATCACATCGTGGGCCGCCGATTTGGTCGACAGCTCGATATCCATGCGCTGATTATAGATCGGGAAGGCGGGGGTATCGTAGACGACCTTGGCCCCGGTCGCTTGTTCGAACTCCGGTAGATAGCTGCGCAGGAACTCGGAATAGGTGTGGCTGAAGCAGGTCACGTGAAGCGAGACGCCGTCGAGCTTCTTTTTGCCGCCTTGGGCCGGCGCCCGTCCCGGGAGGACAAGCAGCCCAGTGGCCGCGGCCGCGCCGGTGAGCAGCGTGCGGCGGGGTAGCGCGGATTTACGTCTCGGCATTACAAGACCTCCCGGTGGGCTTCTGACGGCTAGGATCGATTTTGTTTTTAGCACGGCTCTCCGGAATCCACACTGACCCGATCTGATGACTTTGAGCGCGAACCTTGTGGCGATGCGCGCAAGACGGCTGATTGTAAGGTCAGCCTTCCGCAGCGTATCCTTTACTCGTGATGAGTACCGCGTTCCGTTTCGACCCAGTCGAACTGCCGCCCGAATGCGAGGCATTACGGGGCGAGGTTCGCGAGTTCATCGCCGGGGAGCTCGCCGCCTGCCTCTGGGTGCCGAACAGCGATTTCGGCAGTCATCGGTCGGCGGCGTTCAGCCGGCGGCTGGGAGCGCGTGGCTGGATCGGCATGACCTGGCCCAAGCACTATGGCGGCGGCGAGCGCAGCATGCTCGAACGCTACGTCGTGACCGAGGAATTGCTGGCGGCGGGCGCCCCGGTCGGGGCGCATTGGATCGCCGACCGGCAGAGCGCGCCGTTATTGCTGCGCTACGGCACCGAAGAGCAGCGGCTCGCGTTTCTGCCGGGGATTGCGCGCGGCGAGATCTTCTTCTGTATCGGCATGAGCGAGCCGGATTCGGGGTCCGACCTCGCCTCGATCTGCACCCGCGCGGTTCCGGTCGACGGCGGCTACGAGGTCACCGGCGCGAAGGTGTGGACGAGCTATGCGCACGAGTCGCATTTCGCGATCACCCTCGTGCGCACCGCGCCGGCCGAGGCCGACCGCCACCGCGGTCTCAGCCAGCTGATCCTCGACCTCAAAGCGCCGGGTGTCACGATCCGGCCGATCATCAACCTCGCCGGCGAGCACGACTTCAACGAGATCGTGCTCGACCGGGTGTTCGTGCCGGCCGACCGGCTGGTCGGCAAGGAAGGCGACGGCTGGCGGCAGGTGACCAGCGAGCTGGCCTTCGAGCGCAGCGGGCTTGAGCGCTTTATCAGCTCCTTCCAGCTGCTCATCGAGCTGATGCGCCGCGCCGGCCCCGATCCGGAGCCGCATATCGCTGAGGCGGTCGGCCGCATGACCGCGCATCTATGGACCCTACGGCAGATGTCGTTGTCGATTGCCGGCATGCTGCAGGCGGGCGAGACCCCCAACCTCGAAGCCGCATTGGTCAAGGATCTCGGCAATGCCTTCGAGCGCGAGATCCCCGAGCTCGTGCGCCTCTTGGCGCCGGGCCGCCGCCGCGCCGCAGGCGACCGGTTCGAGGAGGTGCTGGCCGAAACCGTGTTGCACGCCCCGTCCTGGACCCTGCGCGGCGGCACCCGCGAGATCCTGCGCGGCATTATCGCCCGCGGCCTCGGGCTGCGCTGAGGCGGGGCGCGCGATGCCGGACACGATCCTCTACGACAGCGCGATGCGGCTCTTTGGCGATCTCGTTACGCCCGAAGTCGCGGCTGCTGCCGAAACTGGCATTTGGCCCGACCGGCTGTGGCAAGCGGTCGAAAAGGCGGGCTATCCCGATGTTCTCGCCGAGGGCGGTTCGGGGATGGTCGAGGCGGCGGCGATCCTGCGCGCCGCCGGCCATCACGCCGCCCCGGTCCCGCTGGCCGAAACGATGCTCGGCCGCTGGCTGTGCGCCGCCTGCGGGGTCGAGCCCCCGACGGGCGCGCTGACGATCGGCCCGGTCGAGCCGGAGGATCGGCTCGATATTGCGGAGGCCGCCCTCTCCGGCCATGCCGGCCATATCCCCTGGGGGCTCCAAGCCGCAACCGTCGTGCTGATCGCCGGCGATGCGCTGCTGGTCGTACCGCAGGGCGCTGCAAATTTCACCCCCGGCAAAAACCTCGCCGGCGAGCCGCGCGACCATCTCGGCGCGGTCGAGCCGGGCGGCCGCTCGGCGCGATTGCCCGATACGATCGATGTGCGCCTCGTGCAGCGCTTCGGGGCATTGTTTCGCGCGGCGCAGATGGCGGGCGCGTTGGAAGCGGCGCTCGAATTGTCGACGCGCTACGCCAATGAGCGCGAGCAGTTCGGCCGGCCAATCGGCAAGTTTCAAGCGATCCAGCAACAGTTGGCATTGCTCGCCGAGCAGGCAGCGGCAGCATTGGTCGCGGTCGAGAGCGCCGCCATCGCCCTCGCCGCGGGCCACCCGTCAGCACCGCTCGCGGTTGCGGCGGCAAAGATCCGCGCCGGCGAAGCCGCCGGAAAGGTCGCCGAGATTGCGCATCAGGTGCACGGCGCCATCGGCTTCACGCACGAGCACAGCCTGCATCGCCTGACCCGCCGGCTCTGGTCGTGGCGCGACGAATTCGGCACCGAAGCCCTTTGGTCGCGCGAGCTCGGCCGCGCGGTGATGGCGGCCGGCGCCGATGCATTGTGGCCGACGATCACCGCGGGATGACGGCAAACCCCGCGGCCGGCATAGAAGCCGCTGATCCCGTCGGCCTGTTGAGGAGGCGATGATGCTGAACCCGACGAGCCTTCTGGCTGATGCGCTGGGTCGGAACCTGGCGGAGACCTACCGCAGGATCTATGGCGGCCGAGAACCGCACATTGCCGACGGCCTCGACGAAGCCGGCCAACTCGTCATCGAGCGCATCGCCAGCAGCGACGCGCTCTACCACGACTGCCAACACGCGGCCCTGGTCACCCTTTGCGTCCAGGACATTTTGCGCGGCCGCCGCCTCGAGCGCACCATCACACCCAGCGATTGGGGTCATACCATTTTCGCCGCGCTGAACCACGACATCGGATATGTGCGCGGCATCTGCGCCGGCGATACTGCCGAGCATTTCGTGATCGATGCCGCCGGCAATACAGTGACTCCCCCGCGCGGGGCCTCCGATGCCTTCCTGATGCCCTATCACGTGGAACGGGGGAAGATTTTCGTCCTCGAGCGTTTCGCGCCCGTTCCTTTCATAGACGAGGAACGCATCGCCGCTGCCATCGAGCTGACGCGCTTCCCAGTGCCGGACGATGAAGACCACGCCGCGACCGACACGGATGCGGCCTTGGTCAGGGCCGGCGATCTCATCGGCCAATTGGGCGATCCGCTTTACCCGCGCAAGCTGAACGCGCTCTATCACGAATTCGTTGAAACCGGCGTCCACGAGAGGCTCGGCTATACTAGTCCGGCCGACATAGTCGACCGCTACCCGCAATTTTATTGGAGCAAGATCGAGCGCTATATCGGCGACGCGCTGCGTTATCTCGAGATGACGATGGAGGGCAAGCAATGGACCGCGACGCTCTACAGCCACATCTTCGCCATCGAGCATAATCGCCGACGGATGGGCCCACAGCCAGGATAATCGGCGCAACAGACTCTCTTTTGCGCCGCTGCGACGCACGGTGTCATTCGTGTCGGTCATGCCGTCCGGAGCCTCTCGATCAGCGATACATCATGGCGGAGGCGCGAGCTCGACGACGCACTGGCGAGCTGGGCGGCCACCTATTGGGAGCTGCCTTCCGATGATCGTCTACCGGACCGCTCGATCGCGCCCCGCGAGGCGATCGCGAAAGCTCCCGTCATTGCGCCGGATCAGCGGCGCAGTCTGGGAAATATTACCGCTTCGCTGGCAATGCTCGACGATTTTCCCGAATTTGCGCCTGTAATCGGACTGATCGACAATCGTTTTCATTCATGGCGTCACTAGTCTAGCAGCGCTCGGCAGCATCATCCCTTACATTAGTGGAACCACCGCAGGTTCAGCGCTGCGTTTCGCCTGGCAGTCGGGCTGCGCGTTTTACCGCGCTTTGGCACCAGCGCCATGGCAGAGGACATCGGGCCATGCACGCAGAACGGGGAGACACTGATCGATCGCGCTCTCGCCAATGGCGACGAGCACGTGATCAAATTCACCGAGGCCTGCCTGCGCCGGGACGAGCTCGCGCCGTCGCCGGCCTATCGTGCAGCCGTCGACCGCACCCTCGGCACAATCCGGCGCCGCTGATCGAGCTCTGCCACATGGCCGATTGTCACCCGGCGGAGCTGCCGACGCCCCAAAATAATCGGGCGCGGGCAGCGGCTTTTTCGCGGCGCTGCCGGTCACGTTCGCTGCGGTATTCTTCCAATGCGGCGCGGTCGGCCTCGGTCACCGAAGCCTGGGTGGGGACCACGCAGGCAGTCGGACAGCGTGTCACTCCTTTTGTACGGATGTATTCCTCAATGACTGTTTCGCAGTTGTCGTCGGAGATCACGAGCATCGATGTCTCCTTGAGAATAGAGGAAACTACGGGGATTTCCAGCCGGCTCCGCAGATGGCGATATTCGTCACTGCAGCCAAGCCGAGGCCAATGACGCGGCAGCCGCCCAGATGGCTGCCCATACACCCAGCGAGGACAATAGAACCAGTATCCAAAAAGCTTCTTTAGTGAGGGCGCAGGCCATTTGGTACCCCGATCTGTCGGATTGCAATGGCCGGTGCAACAGCCCGGGGTTATTGATCGAGCAAACGTGCCGTAATATGAAGCTGTGTTCCACCAGCTCCTCCCTCGATTGTGAAAATCGGCACTGAGCGCTGGTGGCCAATGAATAGACGGGGGATTGCGACTGCCACCAGACAGCGCCGACCTTAATCCCGGTTAGTCATTGCGCCGTCTATTGCACGTCAAAATGTTGTCCGCCACGCTTTTCTCATCGGATTTGACGAAATTTTGGATAAATGGCACTGCGCTTCTACTATCAGGCAGACCAATAGATCGGCCGCTTTCTGGCGGCCGGCGGCTCAGCTTCCTCCGTCATCAAACCGCAACCTTGACCTGCGGGGGATATTTTGCGGATAATTGCCGCGTCCAAGGGGTGCCCCGACAGGGGGCTGAGACGCCGCCGATGCCCCCACCCTATCCTCCCCGCAAGCGGGGAGAGTAGGGTGGGGGCGGCGCGGCAACCCTTCGAACCTGATCCGGGTCGTACCGGCGTAGGGACAGGAACATCGCGGCTATGCCGCCCTCCTCTTCGCAGATGCTCCGGATCGTCGAACTGGCATTACGGAGGCCGCCATGCCCAATTCCGCTCCATTCCCATCCGCGAAGCTCATGCCGAAGGTCGAGGAGCTTCGGGTCACCACCGGGCCGTTCCCGGCCTCTCGCAAGGTCTATGCGCCGGGCCGGCGGCACCCCGAGGTCGCGGTCGCGATGCGCGAGATCGACCTGGAAGCTTCGGCCGGCGAGCCGCCGGTGCGTGTCTATGACACCTCGGGGCCCTACTCCGACCCGGCGACCGAAATCGACATCAACCGCGGCCTCCCCGAACTGCGCAAACCGTGGATCCTGGCGCGCGGCGACGTCGAATTCTATGACGGCCGCGAGGTCAAGCCGGAGGACAACGGGCTGCGCCGCGGCGAAGCGAGCGCGGTGTCGTTGTTCGACCGCGGGCGGCGCCAAGTCTTGCGTGCCAAGCCCGGCACCGCGGTCACCCAGATTGCCTATGCGCGGCGCGGCGTCGTGACACCTGAGATGGAATATGTCGCGATCCGCGAGAACCTCGGCCGCGAGAAATTGCGCCGCGACGGAGCCGCGGACGGCGAGTCGTTCGGTGCGTCGATCCCGGACTGTGTCACGCCGGAGTTTGTGCGTGACGAGATCGCGCGCGGCCGCGCGATCATTCCGAATAACATCAACCACCCGGAAACCGAGCCGATGATCATCGGCCGGAACTTCCTCGTGAAGGTCAATGCCAACATCGGCAACTCGATCGTCTCTTCCTCGGTCGCCGAGGAGGTCGAGAAGATGGTCTGGGCGACCCGCTGGGGCGCCGACACGGTCATGGATCTTTCGACCGGCCGCAACATCCACACGATCCGCGAATGGATCATCCGCAACTCTCCAGTGCCGATCGGCACTGTGCCGATCTACCAGGCATTGGAAAAGGTCGGCGGCAAGGCCGAGGAGCTGACCTGGGAACTCTTCCGCGACACGTTGATCGAACAGGCCGAGCAGGGGGTGGATTACTTCACGATCCATGCCGGGGTGCGGCTCGCCTACATCCCGCTGACCGCGTCACGCGTCACCGGCATCGTCTCGCGCGGCGGCTCGATCATGGCGAAGTGGTGCCTCGCGCATCATCAGGAGAGCTTTCTTTACAAGCATTTCCGCGAGATCAACGAGATCATGCGGGCTTATGACGTGAGCTACTCCTTGGGCGACGGCCTCAGGCCCGGCTCGATCGCGGACGCCAATGACCGCGCGCAGTTCGCCGAGCTGGAGACGTTGGGCGAGTTGACGAAACTCGCCTGGGAGGACGGCGTGCAGGTCATGATCGAAGGCCCCGGCCACGTGCCGATGCACAAGATCAAGGTCAATATGGAAAAGCAGCTCGAGGAATGCGGCGAGGCGCCGTTTTATACCCTCGGCCCGCTGACCACGGACATCGCGCCGGGCTACGACCACATCACGAGCGGCATTGGTGCGGCGATGATCGGCTGGTTCGGCACGGCGCTCCTCTGCTACGTGACCCCGAAGGAGCATCTCGGGCTCCCCGACAGGGACGACGTCAAGGTAGGTGTCATCACCTACAAGATCGCCGCGCACGCGGCCGATCTCGCGAAGGGCCACCCGGCGGCGCGCGAGCGCGACGACGCCTTGTCGCGGGCGCGGTTCGAATTCCGCTGGCGCGACCAGTTCAACCTGTCGCTCGACCCCGAGACGGCCGAGAAATTCCACGACCAGACCCTGCCCGCCGAAGGGGCGAAGCTCGCGCATTTCTGCTCGATGTGCGGCCCCAAATTCTGCTCGATGCAGATCACGCAGGAGATCCGCGACTACGCGCGGGCCGGGATGCAAGAGAAGTCCAAAGCCTTCCTCGAGCAGGGCGCCGAGATTTACACCGACGAGCACGGCCACGCGCGGGCAGCAGCGGAATGAGCCCCCTCCCATTCCCTCCCCCGCAAGCGGGGGAGGGTTAGGGTGCGGGCCACGGAAGGGCCAGCTGGAGCCCTTCCCCGCAAGGAGGCTCGGCGTTACCCCGATCGCCCGATCGTCGGGGTATTGGCGGTAGTGATGCGCGGCGATCGCGCTCTCGTCGTGCGCCGCGCCAACCCGCCGATGTCCGGCCGCTGGGGGTTTCCCGGCGGCGTCCTCGAATTGGGCGAAACGGTCGCGCAAGGCGCGATGCGCGAGTTGTTCGAGGAGACCGGCGTCACAGCGGAAACCGGCGGCCCCTTGACGGTCATCGACACGATCGAGCGCGACGAGGAGGGTCGAGTGCGCTACCATTACACCTTGGTCGCGGTCATCGGCCACTGGCAATCGGGCGACGGCGTCCCCGGCGACGACGCGGACGAGGTCGCGTGGCTTTCCCGCGCCGAAATCATTGACCGAAACCTGCCGACCGCCCCCGCCCTATTGCCGCTGATCGACTTCGCCCTGCGGAAGATTTGATGTTTAGAGCGTTCCTATGGGGCGTCGTGCTGACGATCCTGGCTGCCGCGGGCGGCGGCTACGCCGTCCTGCGGGCCGGACTCATCCCGGCCAACGCCGACGCCAATCCCGGCCGGTTGGAGACTTGGGCGGCCGGCGCCTCGCTCGATGCGACCGTTGCTCGCGAGGCGCCCAAGGGCCCTAATCCGGTCCCCTTGACGGACGCCGATCTGATCGCCGGCATCGACCTTTACGGCCAGCACTGTGCGCTCTGCCACGGCACCGCAAAGGGCGATGCTTCGGCCTCGCCTATTGCAAAGGGCGAATATCCCGCGCCCCCGCAACTGGCGACGGACGGGGTTGAGGATGATCCCGAGGGATATTCCTTCTGGAAAATAGCGCACGGCATCCGCTGGACGGGCATGCCCGCGTGGCGGGGGACGCTGAACGACGAGCAAATCTGGACCCTCGCGCTGTTTCTCAAACACATGGACAAACTCCCGCCCGCCGCCGAACAGGCATGGCAGAACGTCCGGAATTGAAGCAGTCCGATTGGACAAGGCGAGCGCGGAGGACGAAATGAAAGCGGATTACGTCATTATCGGCGCCGGCTCGGCGGGATGCGTCTTGGCAAACCGGCTGAGCACGGACCCCGCTGCGCGAGTCATCTTGCTAGAGGCCGGCGGGCGCGACTGGAATCCGTTGATCCACATTCCGGCCGGCTACATGAAATTAATGGACCATCCTACCTTGACCTGGGGTTTCAAGGCCGAGCCCGATCCCGGGGTCAATGGCCGCAGCATACTCTACCCGCGCGGCCGGGTATTGGGCGGCTCCAGCTCAATCAACGGCATGATCTATGTCCGCGGCCAGCCCGAGGATTTCGATCACTGGGGACAGCTCGGCAATCGCGGCTGGTCGTGGGACGACGTGCTGCCTTATTTCAAAAAGGCCGAGGATTGGGAGGGCGGCGCCGACGAATTTCACGGCGAGGGCGGGCCGCTATTGACGTCGAGGACCGCCGACCAGCCGGTGTTGTGCCGGAAGCTGATCCAGGCAGGAACCGAGATCGGGCTCGAATACCACGCGGACGTCAACCATCTGCCGCCCGGCGCAGGCGACAGTATCGGCTGGGTTCAGCAGACCCGCCGCGGGCGGCGGCGCCAAAGCGCGGCGCGCACCTATCTGCGTGCGGCACTGAAGCGGCCGAACCTGCAGGTCGTCACCAACGCTCTGGTCCACCGCATCCTGTTCGACGGTACTAGCGCGGTCGGCGTCGAATACGCGCGGGGCGGCGGGCTGGAGCGGATCGACGCCGCTCGCGAGGTGATCCTGGCGGCGGGCGCCGTCGGGTCGCCGCATGTCCTGCAACTCTCCGGGGTCGGCGACCCCGGCCATTTGGGCCGCGTCGGCATCAGGGTCCAGCATGCTCTGCCCGGCGTCGGCAAGAACCTGCAAGATCATTATCTCGCGCGGGTTACTTGCATCGTGACCGGCGCGAAGACGTTGAACGAGAAGTCGCGCGGCCTGCCGTTTGCGGGCGAGGTGCTGCGCTACCTCTTTGCCGGCACCGGCATGCTAACGTACGCCGCCTCGCTGGTCGCCGCCTCGGTCAAGGTGTTGGAGGAATCGGCAACCCCCGACATCCAATGCCTCTTGGCGTCCGGAAGCTTTGCGCCGGGACCGATACGCCGGCTCGACGACAAGCCCGGCATGACCGCCGGCATCTGGCAGATGCGGCCGTTGAGCCGGGGCTATGTCGAGGCGCGCTCGAACCGGCCGGCCGACCCCCCGGCGATCAACCCACGCTACCTTTCCGAGGAGACCGACTGCCGCGCCGTGATCGGCGGTCTCAGGATGGCGCGGCGGCTCTTCGCCGCCCCGGCGCTCAAAAAATATCTCGTCGCCGAGAACCTCCCCGGCAATGATGTCCAGGGCGACGACGAGCTGTTGGATTATGCGCGCCAGTACGGATCGACGGTCTTTCACGCGACTTGCACCTGCAAGATGGGTCCGGACGCGATGGCGGTGGTCGATGACCATCTGCGTGTCCATGGCCTTCAGGGCCTGCGCGTCATCGACGCCTCCGTAATGCCGACCGTCACCTCGACCAACACCAACGCGCCTACGATCATGATCGCCGAAAAAGGCGCTGCAATGATGCTGGAAGAGACGCGGCAGAAGATGGCGGCTTAGGCCTCGGAGAAGAGAATATGTCCCACTTCATCATCGAACTGAATTTCAGGCCGCAGGAGTGATTCGCCGAGGAAAAGGGGTATCTCGCCGCCGAAGGCCTCGACTGAGAATGGAGGGCGATTCGCCGATTGATGCTCCGAGCCTCGTCGGATGACCGGATGACGGCGTCCGAAGGCGGGCCCCTGTGCCCATGACCGAGGTGTGGGATACCTGGTCGGCTCGATCATGACCTCCGGATTCCTTGGCATCGTAGGCCGAACTGCCGACGTCACCCTGGTCGTGCTCCTTTTGCTGCAGTTGGCCTTGGCGTTCCGAGTGTCGCAGACAGTCCTGCTCCACCTCTGTTATCGGCGTAGGGGGCTCGAGCGGGAACGGCTTGCGCTTACCCGACCGCTTCCTGCCGAGGACGAACTTCCGGCCGTTCTCATTCAGATTCCCACCTTCAACGAAGGTCATCTTGTGCGCCGCGCCCTCGACGCGGTGGTATCGTTGGATTGGCCGCGCAATCGGCTGCAAATACAGCTGCTCGACGACAGCACCGATGTGAGCGCCGAAATAGCCCGGGCGACAGTTGCCGAGTTCCGCCGGCAGGGCCACGACGTCATTCTGATCCAGCGCTCGCACCGCGCCGGCTTCAAAGCCGGGGCGCTTACGGCCGGGCTGGCTTGTTCCGGCCAGCCGTTTGTCGCAGTGTTCGACGCCGATTATGTTCCATCCGCAGATTTCCTGCGGCTGTGTATTCGCCCATTGCTCGATGATCCGCATCTCGCCTTTGTTCAAGCCCGATGCGACTTTCTGAATGCCAGAGAGAACCGCGTGACACATGCGCAGCAGGTCATTCTCGATAGCCATTTTGCAGTGGAGCAGCCGACGCGATGCTGGGCGGGTCAAATCTTGCCATTTAATGGGACCTGCGGCATTTGGCGGCGAGCCGCGATCGAGGCTGCGGGTGGATGGCAGGGTGATACATTGACAGAGGATCTGGACCTCAGCTACCGCGCCCAGATGAGGGGATGGCGCGCCTTGTACCTCGTCTCGGTAGGCGTGCCGGGCGAGTTGCCGAACAGCTTGGCGAGCTGGGGCCGGCAGCAATGTCGCTGGAACAAAGGCTTTGCGGAGACGGCCCGAAAGCTTCTGCCGTCCATCTGGCGCAGCGCTCTGCCGTGGGGGCGGAAACTCGACGCGGCACTCCATCTCGGAGGTTGCGCGTTCGGGCTGCTAGTAGTGGCAACAGGGATTTTATGCGGGATCGACATCTTTCTGGGGACGCTCAGCTATTCCTTGGTTCTCCCGCTCGCAGCACTCGGCCTGCTGCAAGGAGTGATGGGGGCGCTCGCAATGGCGCTGCTGAGCGGCAATTTCCTTCAGGGGTCGGAGGTCAATCCCAACGCTCGGGGTTTCGTGACAACGTGCCGGCTTACCTTATACACGATTCTGATGCACCACTATGCAGCGGCGCTGTCGGCCGGCAGCGTGCTCAACGGCATATGCGGCCGCAGATCAGGCTTTGTGCGGACACCAAAACGGGTTCGCCTCTCCGGTTGATATGGCCCGCGGATCGGCGTCACGTGATCGAGCCGTCCCCGACACCAGAAAGTTTCGCATGGCGCGTACCACTCCCGGTCAAGAGCAACCCGCCGACGATTGCGGGCACCGCCGGCAACAGGTAGAGAAGCGGCAAAAGTTCGATATTGCGTATCGCCATCGAGATTATCGGATCGGGCAGTGTGTTCGTGGCAAATGCGGAGGCTATTGCGAGCACGAACAGAAGCGTTTGCCGCCTTCCCTGCCGCCTCGGCATCAAGAGTCCCAGCACCAGGACGACATTGCCGACGCAAAGGAGTGGATTGACGATGCGACGATGCCCCTCGACCAGCCATTGCGCCCAGACGAGCGCGTCATTCCTAACCTCGATCGGCGGGTTGAGCAGCCGTGTGACAGGTTCCTCGTAGAAGCCACGTGGCCGCTCTTCCGTCCCTTCCGGCGCGCGCACAGGCAGCGAAAATGTGTCGAAATCGACCTTCTCGAGCCCGGTGGCGGTACGGACAAAGTAGGCTCCGCTATCGAGCAGGAGCAGAGAAACCCCATCGCTTTCAAAAAAGCGTCCCCTCCGCGACCAGATTTCGGTGAATTCGTGTTCCTTGCGACTATCCAGCGCCACGATGTCCTCGAGAGTGGTGCCGTCGCGGCTCCGTCGCGCGAAGGCGACCGAGATGCCGGGGAGGATCTCCTGCTGATAGCCCGGTTGCAGTACTTCGACGCCGACATTTGCCGCCGCCTGGAAGCGAATGTCCTCGAGGCTTCTCCAACTCAGCGGGAGCAGGCACAGCGAATTGAGGGCGCAAAACGATGCCGCGAGCACCGCAACGATGATCCCGGGACCAGCGATCTGACCACTGCTCCGCCCGGCGCTCCGTAATGTCAACACCTCATTATTCTCGATCCACTGGTAGTATCGGCAGGCGACGGCAATCGAGACGATTTCGGGGGTCGCGTGGTAGAAGATGACCGGCAGGATGTGGAGCCAGATCAGCAGGAGCCGATCGGGGGAGAGCGCACCACTCATCACCAGATCGTAGAGCTGTGGCGACTTATGGAGAATCTGTTCGATAACGATCACCGACATGATCGCAGCGGTCGCAACGGTCAGCCGGCCAAGCATGTGACGATAAATCGTGATCAGAGATGCCCCGCCGGTTGATGCTTTGTCGGCCCGACTAGATGGTGAGCCGGCCTCGAAATCGTGTGTTTCCGCGGTCAATCCGAAGGATTGGCCCGCCGCCCCTTTGGTTTCTTTACTATAACGGCGCGCAGCGCGCAATCTCTGGGCGCCGTGCAAGGGATTTGGGATGTCGATCTTCATCAACCGTCGGGATAGAGCGAGGGGTTCGACACGCCTCCCGGAAAGGCCCCCTCAGATGTCTGGCCAATTGCGCGGAGCGGCGCAACGAGCGGCGTCGCAAAGGACGCGCTTGCTGGCACCTCTGAGCATCGGATGGCGACACCGCGAACTGATTTTGGCGGTGCTGCGGCGGGAGCTCGCGGACCGGTTCAGCGGGTCCGCGTTCGGCTGGGTGTGGGCTGTCGCCGGGCCATTGATTACGCTCGGAATCTATACGGTGACCCTTACCAAAGCCATGCAACTGCCGGTGGCGAGCGCGCATGGCAACACGTCGAGTTATGCACTCTCGACGTTTGCCGGCCTCATCATATTCGGCCTCTTCGCCGAACTTTGCAGCCGCGCCCCATTGTTGATGCACGAACACGCATGGTTTCTCAAGACCTCGATCTTCCCGAGCGAGACGCTCGCTTGGACCGCGGTCCTACGCGCGCTGAGCTATGCCGGCATCAGTTTTCTCGTCCTCCTGGTCTTCGAGCTCGCCCTCGATGGGATACCGCCACTCACTATCCTGCTGCTGCCGTTCATCGTGGTGCCGCTGGTCATGTTTCTGCTTGGCATGGTGTGGTTCCTGGCGGCGATCGGTGCCTTTACCCGTGACATGTCCTACCTGATGATCACTTTTGTTCCTTTGGCGATGTTTGCGACGCCGGTGTTCTATCGGGTGACGGACCTTCCCGGTCCGTTGCGCGCACTCGCCTACGCCAACCCGCTCGGCACGGCAATCGAGATGATGCGTGCTGCGGTGCTCGACGGGGTCTCGCCGCCGACCTCTGCTTATTGCGCATTTCTCGTTGTGTCGGTCGCGGTTTGCCGTGGCGGGTATGCCGTATTCGAGCGCTATAAGGGCATCTTGATCGATGTCATCTGACCTAGCGATCCGATGTCTCGGCCTGGGCAAAGCCTACCAACTCTACGCCCGGCGGAGCGACCAAGTAAAACAACTGTTCTTCGGCAGCTTCCATCGCTTTTACTTGGAATACTGGGTGCTGCGCGATATCGATTTAGAGATGCAGCGGGGCGAATCGATTGGGATCATCGGGCGGAACGGCGCCGGCAAGACAACTCTGCTGCGGCTACTGTGCGGTATTACACAGCCCACCTGCGGGGAAATCAGCGTGGCGGGACGGATCGCCCCGATCCTGGCGCTCGGCGCCGCCTTCGATTGGGAAATGACGGGCCGCCAAAATGTGCTGATCAGTGGGGCGGTGCTTGGACTGCGCCGGTCGGATATACTCGGGCGCCTGCCATCGATCGCCGAGTTTGCCGCAATCGGCCCGTTTATCGATCAGCCGGTGCGGCTCTATTCCGCCGGCATGCGCTCGCGGTTGGCCTTCGCGATCTGCGTTCACGCCGAAGCCGACATCCTGGTCGTTGACGAGGCACTGGCCGTCGGCGACGCCGCTTTCCGACGCAAAAGCCTCGCCTTCATGGAATCGTTCCGGCGGCGCGGCACACTGATCGTGGTTACACATGACATGCAGCAGATCAAGGCCTTGTGTGACCGGGTCATCTGGGTGGATGGCGGCGGCATCCGTGCGCGCGGCGAACCGGCAGAGGTAATCCGGCTTTATGACGATGCGAGCGAAACTGAGGAGGAGGATGGCATCCACCTTCGCCTGGACGCGGAAGCCCGTGTTGCACTATCTCAGGCCCCCGCAAATCGACGGCACGCGAAATGGCGGAGCTGATGGCTCGATCGCTTTCGCCCGTGAGCCCGTAATGGCGGCAAGCAGGTGATCTGCCACCGAGACCATAGCGGCCGATCTCGTTTGTTGCTACGCTAAATAGGCATCCTCAGGTTGACAGGAATGATCGTGAAATCGATGGTCTGGGCACTCGCCGCGGCGATGCTGTTGGCGTCGTGTTCGCAAGTACCGCCCCGCTATTTCGGACCACAGCTGGCATCGGCTAATGGCGAGGTCGAGCCGCAGGCGATCAACTCTCCGGCATACGCCATCCGGCCACCGCTACCCGGCCGGCCCGGTTATCTCGATACGATCCGGTATATCGATAATGGCGCCAAATATATCGACCCGTACGCGGAGTTCTTTGTCTCTTACGATGGCCAAATGTGTTTTCGAGGGTTGGTCAATCGTCAGCAACCATATTTCGAAAATTACCAAAACTATTGGTGCATGTACCCGACCGCGGTCAACAACGTGGAAGCACTGGAGGACGACATCAGTTATGTGAATACGGTCCGCCTATGGTGCGTGCTGGCAGCACCGCAATGTGCCCGCAGGATCGGGTTTCAGAATTTTTTGGATGACAGCGCTTGGATCGGGAACAGCATAGCGGCGCAAACCCGCCCCTCTAGAGAGCAGCGCAATGCGATCGAGTACCTTATCTACCTGATGGGCGGGAACGCAGCCGGCGCCCAATCGCTGCGCTGACGTCACCCCACACCTCTCGTGCTTTCGCGGGAGGTGTGGGGCGGGGATGCTGACTAAACCGAGTAGTACATCTGGAATTCGATCGGGTGGGGGGTGTGCTCGAAGGCGTACACCTCCTCCCACTTCAATTCCATGTACGCTTCGATCTGGTCCATGTTGAAGACATCGCCCTTCAGCAGAAAGGCGTGGTCGGCGCGCAACTCGCCCAATGCCTCGCGCAATGAGCCGCACACCACCGGCACGTCGGTCAATTCCTCGGGTGGGAGGTCGTAGAGGTTCTTATCGATCGGGTCGCCGGGGTGGATCTTGTTCTGGATGCCGTCGATCCCGGCCATCAGCATCGCGGCGAAGGCGAGGTAGACATTGGCGGCGCCGTCCGGGTACCGCACCTCGACCCGCTTGCCCTTGGGGCTCGAAACATAGGGAATGCGGCAGGCGGCCGACCGGTTGCGCGAGGAATAGGCGAGCAATACCGGCGCCTCGAACCCGGGGATCAGCCGCTTGTAGCTGTTGGTCGTCGGGTTGGTAAAGGCGTTGATCGCCTTGGCGTGCTTGATGATGCCGCCGATGTAGTAGAGCGCCGTCTCGGACAAGTCGGCGTAAAGATTGCCGGCGAAGACCGGACGCTCGCCCTTCCACAGCGACTGGTGGACGTGCATGCCCGAACCGTTGTCGCCCATGACCGGCTTAGGCATGAAGGTCGCGGTCTTGCCGTATTGGTGGGCAACGTTCTGCACGACATATTTGTAGATCTGCATGTTGTCGGCGGTGCGCACCAGGGTCGAATAGACAAAGCCCAGCTCGTTCTGGCTCGGCGCGACCTCGTGGTGATGCTTTTCGACCTCGAGCCCCATGTCGTTCATGACCGACAGCATCTCGGCCCGCAGATCGGAAAGACTGTCGACCGGCGGCACCGGGAAATAACCGCCCTTGATCGGCGGGCGGTGACCGGTATTGCCGTCGGGAAATTTCTTGTCGCTGACGTAGGGGGCTTCCTCGCTGTCGATTTCGTACATCGCCCGTTTCATCGAGGCCGAAAAACGCACGTCATCGAAGACGAAGAACTCGGCCTCCGGCCCGAAGAAGGCCTTGTCGCCGAGGCCGGTGGCGATCAGATGCTGCTCGGCCTTCTTGGCGATCGAACGCGGGTCGCGGGCGTAGGGCTGGCCGGTCAACGGCTCGTGCACATCGCAAAAGACGATCAGCGACGTCTGCGCGGCAAACGGGTCGAGGACCGCGGTCGAACAGTCGGGCACCAGCATCATGTCCAACTCGTTGATCGCCTTCCAGCCGGCAATCGACGAACCGTCGAACATCACCCCTTCATTTAGGAAGTCCTCGGTGATCGTCCGCACATGGTGCGCCAGATGCTGCCACTTGCCGCGCGGATCGGTGAACCGGAAGTCGACGTATTTGACGTCGTGCTCCTTGATCATATCCATGACTTTTTGGGTATCAGACATTGCAACTTTCCGTTCGATGTTTAACAGGGTTCAGGAGCACGAGATCGCCGCAGAGGACTACGGGGTACCTCAGATCGCGTCCGGACCGCGCTCACCAGTGCGGATGCGGATCGCTTCCTCGATCGTCGTGACGAAGATCTTGCCGTCGCCGATGCGGCCGGTGTGGGCGGCTTGCTGAATCGCCTCCACAGCGCGCTCGACGAGCGTATCCTCCATGACCACCTCGATCTTCACCTTCGGCAGAAAGTCGACCACGTACTCGGCCCCGCGATAGAGTTCGGTATGCCCTTTCTGGCGGCCGAACCCCTTGGCCTCGGTGACGGTGATCCCCTTGATCCCGACTTCATGAAGAGCTTCCTTCACCTCGTCGAGCTTGAAGGGCTTGATGATCGCCTCGATCTTCTTCATCGGCTTCTCGTCTCTCTCAGCCAAGGGCACCGGCCTCGGCGCGTTTAGAGCATAACCTATGCCAGTGCCGGTCGGCGACAGGACAAATCCAAAAGTCCGGGCAGCCTTATACAGGCTTGCCTATTTTCACGCCAAATATCTGCCGAATTCTTAATCGGTTGGCTCAGTGCGTCGGGACGTTGCCGAGGAATTTCCGAATTCGGTCGATTGCCTCGCCGATCGCCTCTCGGCTGTTGGCATAAGAGAACCGCAAATAGCCTTCGCCGTATTCGCCAAAGCTGGTGCCGGCGATTGTTGCCAACCCGACCTGCTCGAGCAGGTGGCCCTGCAAAGTACGCGCGTCGTAACCGGTCCCGGTGATATTGGGGAAGGTATAAAAGGCCCCGCCCGGCTGCTGACAGCGAAAGCCGGGCAGCCCGTTCAACGCCGCGACGATCATCTCGCGCCGTGCCGCAAATTCCGCGACCATGCGGTGAACCGGCTCGCGCGGTCCGGTCAACGCGGCAATCCCGGCGTACTGTGCGGCAGCGTTGACGCAGGAGTGGCAGTTGATCGCGAGCCGCTCGGCATGCCCGAACAGCGCCTTTGGCCACACCGCGTAACCCAGCCGCCAGCCGGTCATCGCATAAGTCTTGCTCCAGCCGTCGAGCAGAATGAGCCGGTCGCGCAGCGACGGGTAACGGAGGAAACTGATGTGCTCGGCGCCGTCGTAAAGGATCTCGCCGTAGATTTCGTCGCTGAGCACGGCGACATGCGGGTGCCGTTCGAGCCCGGCGGCCAGCCTGTCGAGCTCGTCCCGCGGCACGACGCCGCCCGTCGGGTTGGCCGGAGTATTGATGATGATGAGCCGGGTGCGCGGCGTGATCTTGTCGAGGACCTCGTCGGCTCTGAACGAAAAGCCCGCCGCCTCGTGCAGCGGGATCGGCACCGGCGACGCTCCCGAAAACCGGATCACGCTCTCGTAAATCGGGAACCCCGGGTTGGGGTAGAGGATCTCGACCCCGGGCTCGCCGAACATCAGGATGCTGAAGAACATCGTGACCTTCGCGCCGGGAACGACCAGGACCAGGTCCGGCGACACTTCGACCCCATGACGGCGCAAGAGATCGGCCGCGACCGCCGCACGCAGCGGCGGGATGCCGTTCGCCGGCGTGTAACCGTGATGACCGTCGGCGAGCGCCTTGCGTCCTGCCTCGACGATATGCTCGGGGGTCGGGAAATCCGGCTGGCCGATGCCGAGATTGATGATCGAACGGCCTTCGGCGGCCAGTGCATTGGCGCGGGCCAGCACCTCGAACGCGGTCTCGGTCCCAAGGACACCCATGCGTCCGGCCATCTTCGGCATCATCCTCTCCTAGCCGATTTCTGTTGAGCCGAGGTTAGCGCACCTTTGGTCAACAAAATAGAAGGCGACGGCGAGCCCTTCGGCGAAGATGCGGTCGATCGCTGCGGCGAGATCGAAGGTGGGGTCCTCTATGGTCGCCGTCGCCGCCGCAGCGGCGAGCACGAGACCGTCGGCGATTGCCGTTCGGAAAGCGAAGGTGCCGGGGTCGAGCCGGCGCCAGGCAACGCCGTCGCGGGCCCGGCGGATTTCGATCCAGGTACCGCCGAGTGTGAGATCGACCGTTGGCACCTCGCTTTGTTGATTCGCCTGCCAGATCGTGTCGATCGGCCAGCGCGAGGTGAAATAGCTCGCCGATGGTTGCAGGCGCACAGCGAGGCAGGCAGCTCTTTCGGGTGGCACCGCGGCGAGTGTCTCGATGGGCAGCGGAGTTGCCTCCCGCACGGTCGCTGCCATCTTGAGGGCCCATTCAAAGCGGGCTACGTCCGCTAAATACGGCAAGGCCACACACGGCTCAAAGCCGGCGAGGAAATCGGCGAAGTCGGCGCCGTAGTCGACCAGGCAACGCGAATTCGGCGGATGTTCGCGCAGGTATTCGTGCGCGGCGTACGCGAAGAAACGCTTGTCGACGAGGCGGCAGACGACCGGGAAAATGCCTTCCAGGACAGCGCCGAGCGTCGCAAATGCGTGATTGCGATAAATTCGCAATCGCGCTGCCGGATCGAGGCCGTCGCCACGGATGGCCGCAACGAGCCCGGCAGTGTCGCCGCCAAGTACCGCTCGGCGGAGCTGCAGTTGTAGCTCAAGCAAATTCGGCACATCGATGGACATCGGCCAGCTCTTGCGCATGCCGCGCCTCGTCCAACAGGATTTCGAGCGCGGGAATATTGGTGTCCCACTCGATCAAGGTGGGCACGGCGCTGAAGCGCCGGAGCGCTTGGGCGTAAAGGTCCCAGACCGGTTGCGCCACCCGAGAGCCGTGGTCGTCGATCAGGACATCCACGTCCTCGGCGGCGTGATAGCCGGCGAGGTGGATCTCGCCGATCGCCGCCGCCGGCAGCGCGTCGAGATAGGCGATCGGGTCGAACCCGAAATTCTTCGCGCTGACGTAGATGTTGTTGACGTCGCAGAGGATGCCGCAACCGGTTCGGCGGGCGGTTTCGGTCAGGAATTCCTCCTCGGCGATCGTCGAATGGCTAAAGCGCAGGTAGGACGCCGGGTTCTCGATCAGCAGCCGTCGCCCGAGCGTCTCTTGCGCCTCGCCGACGTGCCGGCAGAAGATTTCGAAGCTCTCCTCAGTATAGGGAAGCGGCAGCAGGTCGTTCAGGTAAGCCCCGCCGATCGCACTCCAAGCCAGATGCTCTGAGACCAGCACCGGCTCTACTCGCTCGATCAGCGCCCTCAGGCGGCCGAGATGACTGCCGTCGAGCTGCTCGGCGCTTCCCAAAGATAGCGCAACCCCATGGATGCTCACCGGGTAGTCGCAGCGCAAGTCGAGCAGTCGGTCGAGCGCCGGCGTCTCGGCCATGTAGTTCTCAGCATGCACCTCGATGAACCCCAGATGCGGCCGAGCACCCGCGATCTCCGCCACATGCGGCAAGCGCAGGCCGATACCCACACTGCGAGTAGAGAGGGGTGGAGGCTCGGTCACGATCACAGCTTCGCCTCGTGCTCCGGAAAAACGGCTATCATGGCGGCGGAAATGTAAAGCATGAGATAGAGCTCACCCAGTGTCCGAAACTGTCGATCGTCTTTTGCGTCAGGCACGTTCGATCCGGCTCGTTGTCTCACGCACACACGTTTCGGCGCGGTTTCCGAGAAGGCAAAGCTACAAGCTGGGTTTGCGTGGGGCGCTCACGGCGCTGGTGCTGAGCACTGTGGTCATGACCGCATTGTTGATTCATCTCTTTTGGTCGTTTGCGGCGCGTCACAACGTCAGCGATGTAGTTGGGCAGCTCAATCGGCAGATCGTCAACTCGATCCATCACGAATTGCACGGCGTGCTCGACGACGCCTCGTCAATGGAGGAGGCGGTCCGATCGATCTTCTTTCAGGGCACGATAAAGGTGACAGACGAAGGCAAGCGCGAATTCGTCTTTCTGGCACTGCTGCGCTCGCAACCGAGCCTCTCGTGGATTTCGCTGGGCTTTCCGGACGGCGGATTTTTCGGCGCCCGCAAGGCCAGCGATACCGAGATCGACATGATCGAGGTCAAATGGGACCCGGCTACGCGAACCGCACGGCAGCGAACCGATTATTACACGCCGGAAGTCGGCGACATCATGTTCAATAACCGGGAGTTCGAGCCGAGCACTTACAACGCCACGGCGCAGCCTTGGTACCGCCGCGCCATCGCGGAGAAGGTGCCGGGTTGGAACCGGATATCCAATTTCCCCGGCAGCAACCGGCAGGCGATCAGCATTTCGACGCCCCTTATGGTCGACGACCGCTTTGTCGCCGTGATTAATGTCGTCATCGACCGGGCCCGGCTGTCGCAATTCCTGTCGAACATCGAGGTCGGCAAATCCGGAACCGTTGTCGTGCTCGATCGCAACGGCAACGTCATGGCTTCGCCGGACCCCGCCGCGATCGAGCGGCAACAGCAGGGTGAGATGCCGAACCTCCGGACCCTGAGCCAGAACAACAACCTGCTGAGGGCGGTCGGCCAGTATCTCGGCCGCGGCGGTATGGATCTCGCGGCCCTCGCGGACACGCGTCAGGTCGAATTCACCTCACCGGAAGACAGCCGCGACTATTTTCTGACTTTCGCGCCGTTGCATTTCGACGATTGGGTGGTCGCTACGATCATTCCAGCCGACGATTTTCTGGCGACCATCGAGCGCAACGCAAAACTCCTGCTCGCCGCGCTGGGATTGCTGACACTCGTCATCGCGGCGCTGGCGATCTTGTCGGCCAATCGGCTGATCGGCGCGCCACTCCTGCGCATTGTCGGGCAACTGAAGCACATCGAGAGTTTCGAGCTCGAGGCGATCACCCGGACCAGCTCGCCGCTGCGTGAGCTCGACAACCTTTCCGCCGCGCTGACGCAGATGAGCCGGGGCCTCGCATCGTTCCAGAAATACATTCCGACAGCGCTCGTTCGCACGCTGGTGGCGCGCGGCGTCGAGGCGCGCCCAGGCGGCCGTCAGCAGGTCCTGACCGTGCTGTTTACCGATATTGTCGGCTTCACCGGGCTCTCGGAGCGGCTCGGGGACGGGATCGTCCCGGTGCTCAGCGAATATTTGGAACTCGCCTCGGCAGCAATTTCAACGCGCAACGGAACCATCGACAAGTTCATCGGCGACGCGGTGATGGCGTTCTGGGGCGCGCCGACGCCGAACGAGCGGCATGCGGTCGATGCTTGTGCCGCGGCGCTCGAATTCCGGCGCCGCCTGGGTCAGCTCCGCGCCGAGCCGGGTGGCGAACGAGGGGTGCCGCTGCGCATGCGAGTCGGCATCAATACCGGGCGAATGCTGGTCGGCAATATCGGCTCCAGTGAGCGGCTGAGCTACACGGTGATCGGCGATGCCGTCAATGTCGCGAGCCGCCTCGAAGCGGTCAACAAACGCTACGGAACCGAAATCCTGATCGGCGAGGACACGCGCACAGCCGCGGGTGACGCCATTTTGGTCCGGCGGCTCGATTGGGTCGCCGTCTATGGCCGCACGCAAGGGCTCGCCGTCTACGAACTGCTCGGCATGGCCGACCACGGCGCTTTGGAGAGGCCGGAATGGGTTACAGCATTCGAAGCCGGCCTCGACACCTACGCGCGGCGCGATTGGTCGGGCGCGGCCGAGTTGTTCGAGAGCGCGATTGCCATTCGCGGCGATGACCTCCCTTCGCAGATATTCGTCGAGCGCTGTCGGAAATATCTTGCGTCTCCGCCCCCCGAGGATTGGACTGCGGTCTCGGTTCTCGCCGAAAAGTGATTTGCCGACCCCGGTGGTGCGCTGCAGAACGGGGGCTCCGCTTGCGATGGAGATCCTTATGAAGCCTTCCGTGCTCATCGCCGCCGCTGTCGCCGCCGCGGCGTCTCTGCCGATGCCGGCGGACGCGGGACCGGCACCGGCGCCGCCCTACAAGGCAGAGAAATGCTTCGGGATAGCCGCGGCCGGCCAGAATGATTGCCAGACCGCGACCCATTCTTGCGCCGGCGAAGCGAAGATAGCCGCCGAGAGCAATTCCTGGATCTACGTGCCGGCGGGTACCTGCATGAAGATCAATGGCGGCAGCCCTACCCCGAAGGAATCCTGACGCTCGAACGGCCGCCGCAAGACCGCTCTTTCCCCAGTCGTGGGAGCAGACGACGAACCAGGCTGCGACCACCCTTCGTCCGGAGAGAGCGGAGCCATGATGCCGAACATGATACGCTTCGGCCGGGCGACCTGCGGCGATCTCCATCAGGCGGAGCGACGCGAATGGTGGCTCGCGAACGGGCGAGGCGGCTATGCCGCCGGCACGATCGCCCTCAGCTTGACGCGGCGATACCACGGACTGCTGGTCGCGCCGGTGGACCCGCCGCTCGGGCGCCGGCTGGTCTGGGTCAAGGCCGATGCGGAACTCGTCGACGGCGAGCAGAGCTGGCCGCTGTTCACCAACCGCTGGAGCAGCGGGACCATCAGCCCGGCCGGTCACGTCCATATCGAGACCTTTCGTCTGGATGGCGGCATCCCGGTCTGGCTCTTTGCGGTAGGGCGCAGTCACATCGAGGCACGGATCTGGCTCGAACCGGGTGCCGATACGACCTATGTCGCCTGGCGGCTCTTGCCCGGTCCCGAGCAGGGTATGCGGAAGCTGTCGCTGCACGTGCGGCTGATGGTCAATGACCGCGACCACCATGGCCAGACGAGCGCCGGAGAGTTTGCCCCAGTGCTGGAGGCCGAGGAGGCGGCCTTGCGGGTATGCCGGCCCGGATTTGCACTGACCTTGCGCAGCTGTGGCGGCGTCATTACGCCGGCTCGCGAGTGGATCGAGAATTTCGATCTTCCGGTCGAGCGCGAGCGCGGTCTCTCCGACCGGGACAACCATTTGCAGGTGGGGGAAGCTCGGCTCGACTTGCTTCCCGGTAAATGGGTCGGCGTTGTCGGCAGCCTGGCGGACGGTTCGTCTCCCGATTTGGCGGCCGCGCTGGAACGCCGGCGAAAGTGGCAGCAAGGCGTGCTCGACCAGGCCGCCCGCCATGTCCCCGAAATGGCCGCGCCGCCCGACTGGATCGCGCAATTGCTGCTCGCCGCCGACACCTTTATTTTCAGCCGGTCGCTGCCCGGCCGACCTGACGGCAGATCGGTGATCGCCGGTTATCCCTGGTTCGGCGACTGGGGGCGCGACACGATGATCTGCCTGCCGGGCCTGACGCTCGCCACCGGCCGGCAGGAATGGGCGCGCGACATCCTGCTGACCTTCGCGCATTTCGTCGACCGCGGCATGCTGCCCAATGTCTTTCCGGGCGCCGGCGACAAGCCCGACTACAACACCGTCGACGCGACCCTGTGGTTCTTCGAGGCTTGGCGGGCCTATATCGAGGCGAGCGGCGACCGCGAAAGCCTCGCCCAGGCCTTTCCGGTCCTCGCCGACATCGTCGATTGGCATCTCAAGGGCACACGCTATGGTATCCGCGTGGATCCCGGTGACGGACTGATCCGCGCCGGCGAACCCGGGGTGCAGCTCACCTGGATGGATGCCAAAGTCGGCGACTGGGTCGTGACCCCGCGCATCGGCAAGCCGGTCGAGATCAACGCACTCTGGTACAACGCGCTGTGCACGATGGTCGACTTTGCCGAGATGCTCGGCCAGCCTGCAGATCCTTACAGGAAACTTGCCGGACGGGCCCGGATGAGCTTTGCTCGCTTCGCCGACGAGCGGACCGGCGGGCTCTACGACGTAATCGACGGCCCCGCCGGCAAAGACGGCTCGGTCCGGCCGAACCAGATCCTGGCGGTCAGCCTGCCGCACTCTCCTCTGCCCCCGGATCAGCAGAAACGCATCGTCGCGCTATGCGGCGACCGGTTGCTGACTTCTTACGGGCTACGATCGCTCGCGGCCAGCGAACCCGACTACAAGCCGCACTATACCGGCGATCCCTGGCACCGCGACGGCGCCTATCATCAGGGGACGGTGTGGGCCTGGCTGCTCGGCCATTACGCGCTGGCGGAATACCGCGTGCACGGCGATGCCGATTTGGCGCTGCAGCGCCTCGGCGCCATGCGCGATCACCTGTTCGATGCCGGACTCGGAACCGTCAGCGAAATCTTCGAAGCAGAGCCGCCGCACCTCCCGGGCGGCGCGCCCTCGCAGGCCTGGTCCGTCGCTTGCGTGATCGAGGCGTGGTGGCGATTGCAACGCGCGCGTGCCGCATCGAAGCGATAACCGAACGGTGATTTTGATCGAGGGCGAGGGCAACTACCTTTAACGAAGCTATCTACCGGGAGGCCCGTCCGATGAACCACAACCCGATCTCCGACACGGCCCAATTTCTGCTGCAGCCGGGCTGGACCACGGCGATATTTTGGCTCCTCCTGCTCGGCAGTATCGCCGTTGCGGTCCATGTGTATCGCACGATGCCGGCGCAGCGCACGATCGAGCATGTCGGCAACTGGATCTTTCGGCTGCTGATCGGCTGCATGTGGTGGCAACAGACCTTGTGGAAATTGCCGCCGTTCTACACCGATCATCCGGAGCAACCGTTTGGCGAGACCGGGCTGGCTTATTGGATGGGGGTGATGGGCCGGTCCGCGGCGATCCCGTTGCAGGCCGATTTTGTCAACAACATCGTATTGCCGCATTTCTACCTCTTCGCACCCCTGGTTTACGCGGCAGAGGTGCTAACGGCGATATCGCTGATATTGGGGATCTTTGTGCGCTTCTGGGGCTTGATCGGCGCGCTGCAGATCCTCAATCTCTGGCTCGGGTTGTACAATGCCGAGGGGGAATGGCCCTGGGAATATTTCTTTCTGCTAGTGATCCAGCTGATCTTTGCCCTCCACCATTACGGCCGCAGCCTCGGCCTCGACGCTCTGATCGTCGCGCGTTGGCAAGGGCGTCGCGGCCTGATGGGAATCCTAGCCGCCGAAGCGACTTAGCGACCGAACTGCGCCGTTTATAGGGGGTGTAGATCGCCGAGGAGTGTCGGAAGCAGCTCCGATACCGTCGGATGGATCGGCATTGTCCGCTGCAACAAAGTGTAGGGGGCTTTGGCGTACATCAGGTCGAGGATACCGTGAATGACCTCGTCGCACCCGGTCCCCAGCAGGGAGGCGCCGAGGATTTGCTTGCTCTCGGCATCGGCCAGGACCTTCAAAAACCCAGCCGTCTCGCCTTTTTCGACCGCGCGACCGACGCGGGTCATCGGGCGCGTCGCGATCAAGACATGCTTGCCGCTGCTCTTCACCTCGGCCTCCGTCATTCCCGCTCTGCCGAGCGGCGGATCGATATAGAGAGCGTAAGCGGTAATGCGGTCACTGACCCGGCGCGAGCCACCATCGAGAAGGTTTGCCGCGACTATCTCGAAGTCATTATAGGCGGTGTGAGTAAACGCGCCTTTGCCGTTGCAGTCGCCGAGCGCCCACACCCCGGATAGGTTGGTGCGCAACTGATCGTCGACTTTGATGTAGCCTCGCTCGTCCCGGGCGATACCGGCCTCGTCGAGCCCGAGATCGTCGGTGTTCGGGCGACGGCCGACCGCGAGCAGCAGATGTGACCCGCGAATTTCGGGCGGTCCGTCCGTGCAATCGAGGCGTACCAGGACATCGTCGCCGCTCCGCGCGAGCCGGATGCATTCCGCCTTGACGCGCACCCCGATGCCTTCGCCTTCGAGAATCTCGGCGATCGCAGTTGAAACGTCGGGGTCCTCGCGGTGGACGAGCCGCTGTGCCATTTCTACCACAGTGACTTCGCTCCCGAACCGCCGGTACATCTGCGCGAACTCCAACCCGACATAGCTGCCGCCGACGATCACCAGATGGCGCGGCACAAAGTCGACCTCCAGCATCGAGCTGTTCGTCAGATAGGGCACCTGATCGAGCCCGGGCCAGTTCGGCACCACAGCCCGGCCGCCGACATTGATGAAGATCCGTTCGGAAGCGAGGACGGCCTCGCCGACCTGCACCTCGTGCGGCGCAACAAAGCGGGCATGGCCCTCGATAAACCGTGCAATGGGCCAGGCTTCTCAGGCTTTGCTCGACCCCCACGCGCGACTGTTCGGAGATCCGGTCCTTTCTGGCTTTTACGCGCGGCATGTCGATATGCACCGAACCTTCGAGGCCGATCCCGAACTCGCCGGCTCGACGCACCATATGTGCCGCATAGGCGCTGGCGACCAACGTCTTGGTGGGAATGCATCCTGTGTTGACGCAGGTGCCGCCGAACGCTCCGCGTTCAACGACCGCAACGGTCATTCCCGCTGCCGCTAGGCGCCGCGCCAGCGGCGGTCCGGCCTGCCCGGTGCCGATGACAATTGCGTCGTAGGTGGCTACCGGAGTGTTCGCTTTTGCCATGCATGCCCCCTAAACACCTTTGGTCATCGGACAGCGGAGATATTAGCCTGAGGCTCCGCTCGAAAGGGAGCTGAGCCGATGGCTGAAGGTATGCGCCGGACATTTCGCAGCGCCGAGGCGCTGCGCCTCGAGGAAATAAGGCACGGCAAACATTGGCGGCGCTGGGGGCCGTATCTTAGCGAGCGTCAATGGGGAACGGTGCGCGAGGATTACAGCGAGTACGGTACGGCCTGGGAATATTTTCCGCATGATCAGGCTCGCAGCCGCGCCTATCGCTGGGGCGAGGACGGGATCGGCGGCTTTGGCGACGATCAGCTCCTGCTCTGCCTCGGCTTGGCACTGTGGAACGGCCGTGACCCGATCCTGAAGGAACGGCTGTTCGGGCTCACCAATTCCGAAGGCAACCATGGCGAGGATGTCAAGGAGCTCTATTACTACCTCGACGGCACACCTACCCATTCTTACATGCGGATGCTCTACAAGTACCCGCAGGCCGCTTTCCCTTACGCTCAACTGGTAGAAGAGAACCGCCGCCGCGGCCGAACGGAACCTGAGTTCGAGCTGATCGACACCGGTGTCTTTGCCGACAGCCGCTATTTCGATGTCGAGATCGAATACGCAAAAGCCGATGTCGACGACATCCTGATCCAGCTGACGATTCACAACCGCGCTGCACAAGCCGCCACCTTGCACGTATTGCCGCAGCTTTGGGCGCGCAATACCTGGTCGTGGAAACCGGATTCGATGCGGCCCCAACTCGTCGCGCGCGCGGATGATTCGATCTCCGTCGATCACCCGCAGTTTGCGCATTTGCGGCTCTATTTCGAGGGCCGGCCGAAATTCCTGTTCTGTGAAAACGAGACGAATGTGCGCCGGCTATGGGGGATGGATGCGCCGGGCCACTACTTCAAGGACGGCATCAATGATTATGTCGTCCATGGCGATACAGCGGCAGTGAACCCCGAAAATCGGGGAACCAAGGTTGCGGCACATTATTGTGTGGACCTGTCGGCCGAAGAAAGCCGCCGACTGCGCGCTCGGCTCACTCTTGACGGCGCCGCTTCCAGTCTTGACGGTTTCGACCGCATATTCGATGAGCGCCGCGCCGAGACCGACGAATTTTACGCCGAGCTGCAACGGGACATCGCCGACCCCGATGCCCGGCTGGTGCAGCGTCAGGCGCTCGCCGGGATGCTGTGGTCAAAGCAGTTCTACTATATCGATATCCCGGAATGGTTGAACGGCGATCCGCTGCAGCCCGAACCGCCGCAATCGCGGCGGCACGGCCGAAATGCGGACTGGCCGCATTTGAACAACGCCGACATAGTCGCGATGCCGGACAAGTGGGAATATCCGTGGTACGCCGCCTGGGATCTCGCCTTTCACGCCATTACCCTGGCGCTCATCGATCCGAGCTTTGCCAAGAGCCAGCTCTTGCTGCTGACGCGGGATTGGTACATGCACCCCAATGGCCAACTGCCTGCTTACGAGTGGGCGTTTGGCGACGTAAATCCGCCGGTGCATGCCTGGGCGGCGTGGCGGGTCTATGAAATGGACCGCGAGCATCAAGGCGGCAGGGGCGACAGGGCTTTTCTCGAACGCGTTTTCCACAAATTGATGCTCAATTTCACCTGGTGGGTGAACCGCAAGGACGTCGAAGGACGCAACATCTTCCAGGGCGGGTTTCTCGGCCTCGACAATATCGGCATTTTCGACCGCAGCGCGCCGCTGCCGACCGGCGGCTACGTCAACCAGTCCGACGGCACCGCCTGGATGGCGATGTACACGCTCAACCTGATGCGCATCGCGCTCGAGCTCGCTCTCGACGACCACGTCTATGAAGACATCGCATCGAAGTTTTTCGAGCATTTTCTCTATATCGCCGAGGCGATGACCAATATCGGCGGCGACGGAATCGGTCTATGGGACGAGCAGGACGAGTTCTACTACGATGTTCTTCATCTGCCCGACGGCGAGCGGATTCCGCTGCGGGTGCGCTCGCTGGTCGGGCTGATCCCGCTGTTCGCGGTCGAAGTGCTCGATGCCTCCGTCATTGCGCAACTACCGCACTTCAGCGCTCGATTGCATTGGTTTCTCGAGCATCGTCCGCATCTGGCGCGCCTGGTTTCGCGATGGCACGACGCCAGCACCGGGGAGACGCACTTGCTGTCACTGCTGCGCGGCCATCGGATGAAGCGCCTGCTCAACCGGATGCTCGACGAGACATTGTTCCTATCGGATTTCGGTGTCCGCTCGCTCTCGAAGCTTCACGAAGACCATCCCTACGTCTTCGAGCATGCCGGCACCCGGTTGAGCGTCAGCTATGTCCCGGGAGAGTCGGCCACGGGCATGTTCGGCGGCAATTCGAACTGGCGCGGTCCGATCTGGATGCCGGTAAACTCTCTGATCATCGAATCACTGCGGCGGTTCCACCGCTATTACGGCGACGATTTCAAGATCGAGTGTCCGGTAGGATCCGGAACGATGTTGCATCTCGGCGAGGTGGCGACCGAGCTGTCGTGCCGGCTGTGCCGCATATTCCTGCGCGGCAAGGACGGACATCGGCCGGTCTTCGGCGACTCGCCGCTCGAACAGAACGACCCGAATTTCCGCGATAATGTACTGTTCTACGAGTTCTTCCACGGCGACACCGGCCGCGGCCTCGGGGCTTCGCACCAGACCGGTTGGACCGGTCTGATAGCCCTTATGCTGCGCTCCTATAACCCGGCGACGACGGCCCGGACGACGGCGCAAACGGCTGAGGCGGAGCCCGCGCTGGCCGATAAGTGATGTCCTTAACCCGGCCAGTCCGTTGCAGAGCGGGCCAGCGCCTAGGACCCACGTCTTTGATGGCTAGGCGAAGGCCCGGCCGTCCCCATCACGCCGCCAGCCGGTGCTTTCGGATCAATGACAGGATTTCGGCGGCGGCGGCGGGGATGTTGGTGCCGGGGCCGTAGATCCCGCTGACCCCGGCCTTTTTCAGGAAGGCGTAGTCCTTGGGCGGGATGACGCCGCCGCAGACGACGAGGATGTCCGCCGCGCCTTCGAGTTTCAACGCTTCGATCAGAGCGGGGACCAGGGTCTTGTGGCCGGCGGCGTGGGTCGACACGCCGACGATGTGGACGTCGTTTTCGACGGCCTGGCGGGCGGCTTCTTCCGGGGTCTGGAACAGGGGTCCGATATCAACGTCGAAGCCGATATCGGCGAAGGCGGTGGCGATGATCTTGGCGCCGCGGTCGTGACCGTCCTGGCCCAATTTGGCGACCAGCATGCGCGGCCGCCGCCCTTCTTCGCGGGCAAAACCCTCGATCTCGCGCTGGACGCGGCGGAAGCCTTCGTCGTCCTGGTATTGCCCGCCATAAACCCCGCTCACCGCGCGGATCTGAGCGCGATGGCGGGTAAACACTTTTTCGAGTGCGTCGGAGATCTCGCCCACCGTCGCCCGCGCGCGAGTCGCTCCGATCGCCAATGCCAAAAGATTGCCCCGGCCGCTCTGCGCCGCCTTGGTCAGCGCCGTGAGCGCCGCATCGACCCGGCCCTTGTCGCGCAGGCGGCGGATCCGCTCGAGGCGCTCGACCTGCCGGTCGCGCACCGCGGTGTTGTCGACATCGAGCAGCTCGACCGAAGCCGCCTCGGCGGAGCGGTATTTGTTGACCCCAACGATCGTCTCTTCGCCGCGGTCGATACGGGCCTGACGCCGCGCCGCGGCCTCCTCGATACGCAATTTCGGCATGCCCGCCTCGACCGCCTTCGTCATGCCGCCCAGCGTCTCGACCTCGTCGATCAGCGCCGTTGCTGCGGCGGCGATCGAATGGGTCAGGGTCTCGACGTAGTAGCTGCCGCCCAGCGGATCGATGACGTGCGGGATGCCGGTTTCCTCGGCGAGGATCAGCTGGGTGTTGCGGGCGACCCGTGCCGAGGCCGGGGTCGGCAGTGCCAATGCCTCGTCGAAGGAGTTGGTGTGCAACGACTGCGTGCCGCCGAGCACCGCGGCCAGCGCCTCCAATGTCGTGCGGATGATGTTGTTGTGCGGATCCTGTTCGGTGAGGCTAACGCCGGATGTCTGGCAATGCGTACGGAGCGCCAAGCTCGCCGGGTTTTTGGGCGCGAACTGCCGCATCAGCCCCGCCCATAAGACCCGAGCCGCGCGCAGTTTCGCGATCTCCATGAAGAAGTTCATGCCGATCCCGAAGAAGAAAGACAGCCGCGGCGCGAAATCGTCGATCGGCAGATCCCGCGACAACGCAACGCGCACGTATTCGAGCCCGTCGGCCAAGGTGAAGGCGAGCTCCTGGACCGAGGTCGCGCCGGCTTCCTCCATGTGATAGCCGGAGATCGAGATCGAGTTGAACTTCGGCATGTGCCGGGCGGTGTACTCGATGATGTCGGCGACGATGCGCATCGACGGCCCGGGCGGGTAGATGTAGGTGTTGCGGACCATGAACTCCTTGAGGATGTCGTTCTGGATCGTGCCCGAGAGCTTCTCCTGCGGCACGCCTTGCTCCTCGGCGGCGACGATGTAGCCGGCAAGCACGGGCAAAACCGCGCCGTTCATCGTCATCGACACGCTCATCCGGTCGAGCGGAATGCCCTCGAGCAGGATCTTCATGTCCTCGACTGAGTCGATTGCGACGCCGGCCTTTCCGACGTCGCCGACGACCCGCGGATGGTCGCTGTCGTAGCCGCGGTGGGTGGCGAGGTCGAACGCGATCGATAGCCCCATCTGACCGGCCGCTAGATTATCGCGGTAGAAGCGGTTCGACTCCTCGGCGCTCGAAAAGCCGGAATATTGCCGGATCGTCCACGGCCGGTTGGCGTACATCGTCGCCCGCGGTCCGCGCAGATAAGGGGGGAACCCCGGCATCATGTCGGCCAGCCGCACACCTGCGTGCGCGATCCCCTCCAGGCCCGCGGCCGTATAGAGCGGCTTGACGCGGATCCCTTCTGCGGTCATCCAGTCAAGTCTTTCCATCGGCTTACCCTTGAGCTCCGACCGCGCTAGGCGCGCCCAATCCTCGAAGGTCTTTGCCGAAAAGGCGCCGTTGTCCGCCATCGTCTTCTCCCGTGCGGGATAAGGACTATATGGGCGCCCCCGCTTTCTCGTCCATCTTGGCTTTTGCCGATCCTCTGCCCCGATCCATACTGTGAATTCGATTTCGCGCCCTGCGTAGCCGCCTGTGAAAATTCATCTTAGACTGAAAATCCCCATGATCAGGGCTTTCAGAATCCATCGTGTTCCTGAAACGGCCATTTTTGTTCGATTTTCATCCGCATGAGCGCTTGATCCATGACCCAATCGAGCGCAAAGTTGTATAAGGAATACTTCAGCCACTCGTGCGGTGGAACAAGTGGCCGTTGGCGCTCAAGGGTTTCCGAATCAAGGTCGCCCATAACCGCCTCCGCCCAATCCAAATCCAATTGCGCGTCCTCGAGCCTCACCTTGTCGAGAGAAAGTTTCGCATCAGCTAGTTCGAACAGCACCTCAGTTATTTCATCGTCAGCTTGGATCGCCCGCCAGATACGGCCGCCTAGCTCAGAGAGCTGTTTCTCCAGTTCTTGCCTATTCGTAATCTGTCCTCGCGGGCGGCCAAAGTAGAATTTCCGCTCTGTCATATCCAGCGTACCTCCTTGCGTTAGAGGTGTGGCAGAGATCAAAGTGACACCAGGAATTGGCCAGGTTAATGTCGCCGCTCGCTGTCTCGGGGCTCACGGTCGGTTACGCCAAGTCGATTTCAAGCCTGCATCCTCTGTCTACGAACGTCGTTTTTCTGCTTTTGAAAAGAAACAACGTTGTGTTGTGGCCGATCGACCTGACTTAACTCCGGTACGGCAGCACCCTGCTCCGTCTCAGCTGCCTCTCTGACTCTAATCTCAATTCTCTTTCCAAGAGCTCGAAGCGCTTTGTCGACCCGATCGATACGGCTCTTGTACAACGGATCGCGAAGCCGACGCGCAACCTTCTCGTCAACGCCAAGCCGGCACGCGAGATCAACATTCGAGACGCCGGCGATGAGCATCGTATCATGGAGTAGGAGCTTCGCTGCGACGAGAGGCGGCACATGGGCGAGCCTCCGCCCGCGAGCCGGAGACGGGTGCGGCAACGGCTCGAAATCGTCCGTATAGAAAGACAGGGCCGTGACCAGCGCGTCCTCTGCCATCATTGCTGCTTCCTCCTCGGTCTCCCCTTGGCTGATGGCCTCGGGGACATCCGGGAACGTGACAGTGAAGCCGCCTTCAGGCTGCGGGGTCAGCTCGTAGGGATAGGCAAAGCGCATTGTATGGATCCACTCCCGAGCAAGATATCGGACATTTCTGTCCGATTTCAAGCGGCCGGCGGGAGGGCAAATCCCTTAAGGAAAGGAACAGATGTGTGATGCCCGCGAGCCTGCGCCGAACCGCCTCCCTGGATTTAGGACATGAAGCCACGCGAACTCGTGCGCAGCCTGCGCCGGCTCGCGAGGCGACGCGGCTGGGAAATCCACTTTTCGGAGGGCAAGAATCATACGAAGGTGAGGCTCCGCGGCAGGCGCGCGGAGATCCCGCGGCATGCGATGGATTTGAAGGCTGGTACTCTGCATGCCATCCTTAGGCAACTCGGCATAACGCGGGAAGATCTGGAGGGCTAGCCCGAAGCCTGATTTACGGGGGACATCCTAGACGAGACCCCATTGGCACAAGTTTCCAACTGCCCCGGGGCGTGCGGGCGCTCAGGGGATCCATCGACCAAAGCCCCTATCAGTTTGGTCGGTTGGCCGATATGAGGAAGTGAGGCGCTCTCTCATCCATCGTTGCGGCCCGGCGCAGTGTGTGGCGGGCGACGATCGCGGCGGTCAGCAACATGACGGCGCCGGCCTGATGGGCCGCGGCGAGCGGGATCGGCACGACCAGCAGCAAGGTCGAGATGCCGAGGGCCACCTGTAATGCGGCGACTGCCAGCAGCGCGTGCAGTGCTTTGCGGGCCGGTATCGGCAGGTTCGCCCGCAGCCCCGCCGCCCAAAGCACGAAGACGGCGGTCACCGTCGCAACGGCGAGCAGCCGGTGGTCGAACTGCACGGCGGCGATGTTCTCGAACCAGTTCAGCCACAACGGATGGAGCTGGGCGTAGCCGCCCGGCACGAGCCTTCCATCCATCAGCGGAAAGGTGTTGTAGGTCAGTCCGGCGCGCGTTCCGGCGACAAAGCCGCCGGCAAGGATCGTCAACGCGACCAGCGCGAGCACGGCTTCGCTAGCCCGCCGCCAGCCGGGACTCGCATGCGGAAACGGAGAACCGCGGACAATGCCGAGGGCCGTCCATAGGATCGCAGCATAGATCGCCAGAGCCAGAGCGAGGTGGGCGACGAGGCGGTATTGGCTGACCTCGACCCGGTCGGCAAGGCCGCTCTCGACCATGTACCAGCCGAGCGCGCCCTGCAGAAACCCGAGCAGCAAGATACCGACGAGCGGCGGCGCGAGGCGCCGCGGCAGCTGCCGCCGCGCCAGAAACCAAATGAACGGCACGGCAAACGCCACTCCGATCAACCGGCCCAGCAGCCGGTGCGTGTATTCCCAGTAATAGATGCTTTTGAACTCGTCCAAGCTCATCTCGAAATGAACGGCCCGGTATTCAGGGATCTGCCGGTACTTTCCAAATTCCGCGGCCCAGTCGGCAGCCGATAGCGGCGGCACGATGCCGATGACCGGCTTCCATTCGGTGATCGACAGGCCCGAAAGAGTGAGCCGCGTGATGCCGCCGACCACGACCATCAGAAAGATCAATCCGCAGCAGAGGAAGAGCCACGCCGCCACCGGACGGCGGCGCACCTCTGCTGGGGCTCTTGGCGCTACCTCCGAATTCGCCGTGCTGACTGCCGAAATCGGCAAGACCCGATCCTCATAATGCTTATATCGGGCAAGGTGAGCGCACCCTCGCCCGGCGGCAAGAGGACGCAATTGCGCACCTTCATCTGCCCGCCGGCACCCTCACCCGCCTCGCTGCGCTCGGCACCCTCTCCCGCAGTGCAGGAGAGAGGCTATGGGCCTACAACGCATTCAACTCAAAACTCCTCTCCCGCACCGCGGGAGAGGGGGGACCAAGCCCGAAGGGCTTGGTGGGTGAGGGCAGACAGCGCTGCCTTTCCTACTCGGCGGCGGCGCGGCGGTGCGAGAAGCCCTGCTCCTGGCTGGTGATGAATTCGAGGAGCGCGGCGCGCCCGTCTTCGGTTTGGCGGCGGGCGCGCAGGATCGCGTCGCCGATCTGCGCCGGGTCTTCGATCCGCTCGCTCCAGCCGCCGAGGTCGCGGGCGATGTTCGCGTAATTGCCGCCGAGGTCGCGCGCCCGGTAGCGCTCGTGCGACAGCACCATCGCATGGGTCTCGATCGCCATCGTCGAATTGTTCAACACGATCGTCAGGATCGGGATGCCGCAGCGCGCCGCCGTCTCGAAATCGAGGCCGGTCATCCCGAACGCCGCATCGCCCATGAAGTTGACGCAGAATTTGTCGGGTGCGGCTACCTTGGCGCCGATCGCGAGGCCAAGCCCGGTGCCGAGCTGGTGGGACTTGCCCCAGCCGATATAGCCGCGCGACCGGGTCGCCCGGTAGAACGGGTTCAGCTGCTCGCGCGGGCTGCCGGAATCGTGCGTAACGATCGCCTCGGCCGGGTTGACGACCCGCATGAACTCCGAGATGACGCGGTAGGGGTTGATCGGCCGCTCGTCCGAACGCAGCTTCCCTTGCCAGCGGGCGAGCCACTCCTCGCGCTTGCCCGCGACCTCCCGGGCGACCGCGTCCGGGCGCGACTTGCCGTCGAGCCGATCGCCCACCGCCTCGATCAATTGGCCCAGAACCAACTTGGCGTCGCCGAGGATCCCGAGATCAGCCGCGAAGGCCTTGTGCAGGTCGCGCGTATCGTTGGTCGCATGAATGATCTTTTTGCCAGGCGGCAGTGCCGGGGTGGCGATGCCATGCTTGGTAAAGCTGCAGCCGATGCCCAGCACCAGATCCGATTTGTGCAGGAAATGCCGGCCGTGCCCGGTAAAGGTGCCGCCGCCGGGCCCGAGCGCCAGTGCGTGGTCCTCCGGAAAGGCGCTCTTGCCGTCGAAGGTCGTCATGACCGGCGCCTGCAGCAGCTCGGCCAATCGCCGCAATTCCTCGGTGGCCTCGGCATAGAAGACACCCTGCCCTGCGAGGATCATCGGGCAGGAGGCCTCGAGCAGCATGCGCGCCGCCTGGTCGACGTCGTGCTCGTCGCCGGCCGATCGAGTGACGGGAACCTGCCGGTACTCGCGCGGATCGACACTCACATCGATGCTGTGGACATCGGCCGGCACTTCCACCATGACCGGGCCCTGCCGGCCGTTCTTTACCTGGGCAAAGGCCCGCCGCATGACGTTCGCGATCTGCTCGGGCAGGATCACCTCTTCAACCGATTTGGTGATCGCAGCATAGGAACGGCTCGATTTGAACATCGGGAACAGTTGAGCGGTCTCGCGCGGGTGACCGAGCGGCAGAAACACCACCGGGCTCGAATCCGAAAAAGCCGTCGCGACGCCGGCGAAGGCATTCTCCGCGCCCGGCCCGTATTGCATCGCGAATACCCCCGGCGGGCGACCGTTGGAGACGCGGGCGAACCCGTCGGCCATATGGACGCCGACCCGCTCCTGGCGGCAGATGACCGGCTTGATCCCGACCGCCGCGGCGGCCTCGATAATCGGGGTGGTTGGAAAGCAGAAGAGCGTCGAGATGCCCTCCCGCTTCAGGATCTCGGCAATCACGTCCATGACGAGCATCGATGGTTCCTCCCAACGGGTCGTTCCGAGGTGCCAGCGGACTGCGCTGGCAGACGGCTGAAGTTTAGCTTCAGTGGGGTTGCGACGCCAACCGGCGGTCGCCATGGCAGGAGATGCCAGGCCGAGACCGACCGAGGCGCAGGATTAGTGCACGCAGCTGATCGAGCGACAGGTGCTAAGATATCCCGATGTCCTCCGACGTCGTCGATCTGCGGGATTTCTATCGTACCGGGCTCGGTCAGATCGCTCGGCGAATGATCCGCGACGCCATTCGCCGGGTATGGCCCGATCTGCAGGGCATGCGGCTCCTCGGGATCGGCTATGCGACACCGTTTCTGCCGGCGATCTCGGCCGAGACGGAGCGCACGGTGGCGTTGATGCCGGCCGCGCTCGGTGTGCTCGGCTGGTCGCCGGAGGGGCGCAATCTGGTCACCCTGGCCGAGGAGGGAGAGCTCCCCTTCGCGGATTATTCGATCGACCGGATCCTGCTGGTCCACGCGCTCGAGACCACAGACCAGGCAGGCCCGATGCTGAAGGAGATCTGGCGTGTCCTGGCCGGCGGCGGCCGCCTGCTGGTTATCGCGCCGAACCGCCGCGGCATCTGGGCCCGGCTCGACCGCACTCCGTTTGGTTCGGGCCGCCCTTACACGATGTCGCAACTGTCGCGGTTGCTGCGGGACGAGCAGTTCACGCCGGTCGGAACGGATACCGCGCTGTTCATCCCGCCCGCGCGGAAGCGCATGATCTTGCGCTCGGCGGCGGCGTGGGAGCGCATAGGCAAGCGCTGGTTTCCAACCTTCGCCGGGGTTGTGCTCGTCGAAGCGACCAAGCAGATCTATGCAAAGCCGGCGCCCATCCGCGCACCGCGCCGCCGCCTAGTATATGCGCCGGCGCCGCACGGCTTATAGCGGCGCTTCCGACTAGTCGTTCGGGAGCCTGGCCTGCCCTCAACCGAAGTCTTCGGCCAAAGCAGCGCGGACCGGCTCCGGCAGCACCGCCATGTGCCTGTAATTCGGATGATCGAAACCAATAACCACCTGCGCGCCGGGGGTATCGAACCGGGCGATCTGCTCGTCGGTGAATGGAAATCTGAGGAACTGAACGGATGACGCCTTGCCCTCCGGGCTGGTGTTCTCGCGTGTCGGGTCGGGTTCGCCGCGGATCCGCTGCCCCGCGAGGTCGACAAAGAGTTTGTTTTCGATCCCGCCCAGGCGAGCCAGCACCGAGGCGCGGCGGGCCGGGTCGTCGATCTCGAACATTACCGTGGCGACGAGCTCCTTTCCCTGCGGGATCAGCGGATTATATGCCGCCAATTCGTCCTCAATCTGCGCCTCGCCGCCCTGCTCGATATGCAGCATCTCGTGCACCTGGTGCCGCACGGTTTCGTAATTCTCGAAGTAGAACGTCGCAAAGGGGCCGACCCCCACACGCCGCCGGCGCTTGATTTCAGTGATGCGTTTGCGTTGGTCACTGCGCGCCGCGGCGTATTCGGCCGGAGGCAGAATGTCCTCGCGGGTGAGTTGACGCTTATTGCGGGCCAGTGTGTCCATCGTCATATCCTCGCGTTTGCGTCGGACCATGCCCCCGGGATGCCGTAGGCGCGGGCGACCAGCTCAATGGGGTGCAGGGAGCGGTGCGGGACCGGTTGGCCGTCCGCCAGCATCTCCATTTCCTGCGCGATGTGCATCCCGGCGAGCGGGCATTCGGAGGCGAGGAACGGTTTTGCATTCTTGAGCGCCTGGTGCGCGACCGGCCTCCCGACCTTCAGGGCGGTTTCGAAATTGCCCTTGAGCACGCCCCAGGAGCCGCCGTGGCCCGAGCATCGCTCGATCATGGCAACATCGGCCTGCGGCAGCAATCGCAGCATTTCGGCGGCCTTCTGTCCCATGTTCTGCGCCCGCGCGTGGCAGGGGAGCTGAACGGTGACGCCGCCGTCGAGCGCAGACAGACCCGAAGCAAGACCCTCGTTGCGGGCGATGTCGACGATGTATTCGCTGACGTCGAAGGTGGCTTTCGCCAGCTTCGCGACCGCGGCATCGTCCGAGACGATCAAGGGCCACTCGAATTTGAGCATCAGAGCACAGGAGGGGACCAGCGCGATGATGTCGTAGCCTTTGTCGATCCAAGAACTGAGAGACGCGGCGACTTCCTTTGCCGACGCCGCGACAGCGGCGAGATTGCCCTGCTCGAGTTGCGGCATGCCGCAGCACCGCGGATATACCACCGCGGTCTCTACCCCGTTGCGAGCAAGAACGGCGCGGGTCGCTTCGCCGATGCTCGGGTTGTTGTAGTTGACGAAACATGTCGCGTAGAGGACCGCCTTGCGGCCGTAGGCCGGCGCCGCGGGGTCGACCGGCGGCGCCGAGCGCTTCGATCGCATCACAAACGTCGATCCGTGGTATTTCGGCAATGCGGCATTGCGGTCGATGCCCGCTGCGGCTTCGAGGAGCGGGCGGGTCAGAGCATTCTTGCGGTCGGTGGCCCAATTTGCGAGCGGCGCGACCATGCGCGCTAGTCGACCGTTACGGTCGGTCTTGACCAGCTCGCGCTGCTGCAGCGGAATGCGTCCCTCGCGCTGCTCGACCGCCCGATAGCGCAGCATGACATGCGGGAAATCGACGTTGAACTCGTGCGGCGGCACGTAGGGGCACTTCGTCATAAAGCACATATCACAAAGCGTGCACGCGTCGGCGACTCGCTGGTAGTCGGCCGGCGCGACTGTGTCGAGTTCGCCGCTTTCCGAATTGTCGATCAGATCAAATAGCCGCGGGAAGGCGTCGCACAAATTGAAGCAGCGCCGACAGGTATGGCAGATGTCGAAGATGCGGTGCATCTCGGCTTCAGTCTTCTTCGGGTCGGTGAAGTCCGGATCTTCCCACGCGATGCGATGCCGGGTGGGGGCCTCCAGACTGCCCTCTCTCATTATTGCTCTTTCGTCTGCTTAAAAGGGGCGCAGAAACCTAATGCTCCTGCGCCCTTACTCCAACGGGGTCAGTGCTGCCGGATCAGAGGGCGTCGAGCGCCTTCTGGAAACGGCCGGCGTGGGACTTCTCCGCCTTTGCGAGCGTCTCAAACCACTCAGCAATCTCTTCGAAGCCTTCCTCGCGAGCCGTCCTGGCCATTCCCGGATACATATCGGTGTATTCGTGCGCTTCGCCCGCGACCGCGGCCTGCAAATTATCCGCCGTCGCTCCAATCGGCTTGCCGGTCGCCGGATCGCCGACTTCCTCGAGATATTCGAGATGGCCGTAAGCGTGCCCGGTCTCGCCTTCGGCAGTAGAGCGGAAGACTGCCGACACGTCGTTGTAACCCTCGATGTCCGCCTTCTGGGCGAAATACAAATAGCGGCGGTTGGCCTGGCTCTCGCCGGCGAACGCCGCCTTGAGGTTTTCTTCGGTCTTGGAATTCTTCAGTATCGCCATCCGCCTCTCCATCGTCTTCATGATGGGGCCGCGTAACGCGGTGGACCCCGTGCGACGGATATAGAGCGGCAGCGAACGGCTTCAATAGATTAGAATGATTTTAAGAAAGGCCGTAATGTCGCACAAATACCGCAAGTTAACCTCGAGCTGCGAGTGAGCGGGAGAAAATCAGCAAATCGAACTCCGACACATTAGATGAGCGGGCGAGCCCCGAGCCGGATGGGCGGGCGAGCCCCGAGCCGCGCTTCAGGCGCCCTCGGGACGGACGCGAATAATCACGTCCACCCGGCTGATTTCGGTACCAGCTGGAGGCATGGGCAGACTGGTCACCGTCAGTTCCTCGCCGGGTATGTCCTGCAATTTGCCGGTCACTTCGCAGAAAAAGTGATGGTGGTCGGAAATATTGGTGTCGAAATACGATCGGCCGGGCTCGACGACAACTTCGTGCAAAAGCCCCGAATCCGTGAACTGATGAAGGGTGTTGTAGACAGTCGCGAGTGACACCTGAATGCCGGCAGCCACCGCCTCGCCGTGCAATTGCTCGGCCGTAACGTGCCGTTCGCCGCTCTCAAGAAGGAGCCGCGCCAAGGCGACACGTTGGCGCGTCGGGCGCAGGCTCGCCGCACGCAGGCGCCGCAAAGCAAGGGAAGTGGCGGGCGTCATCGTCATGCGACAAATATAGGCAGAGTCATGGCGAAACCAAACAACTTTATTGCGACCTGTGCCGGTCGACTGCGGTCAACTCGCGAACTCCGTACGGTGCCGTTGCGGTTCGCTTAGACCGCGGTGTGGTGTCAACAGCGGGCGAGGCATTCGCCCCCGCCCGCTGTCCGGCAGCCGCCTACAGGTTGGCCTGGAAATCGCTGTAATCGCGAACCTTCTTGTAGATCTGCAACCGGTTCCGCTGGCTGTCCGCGACAATGACGCTGTCGGTCGCCGGATCGAACTCCACCGCCGTCGGGAAGCAGAACCGATACTGCGGCTCAAGGCTTTTTACCCTGCGCCGAGCCTTCGCCATGTCGGGATTGGCATCGACGGTCTGCTGCCCCCACTTCGACAGGACCTGAGCATCACCGATCAGGTTGCAGATCGGCCTTCCCTCGGAGTCGAAGACACAAACCCGATGGTTGCCCCAATCGGTGACATAGATGTCGCCATCGGGGTCGACAGCGACATCGGTCGGGTGATTGAGAGTGCCGGGCTTCGGATAACCGGCGGTCTCCGACTGCGCCGCCACGTACGGCCCGAACATGGTTACGGCGTATGAACCCTCGGGTTCCTCCACCTTGCCATATTGGCCGAACTTCATCAGGAACTTGCCCTCGGGGGAGAGCTTCTGGACCCGGTGGTTCTTCCAGTCGGCGACGTAGATGTTGCCATCCTTGTCGAGGGTGATGCCCCAGGGCTGGTTGAACTGACCGTCGCCGCTGCCGGGACCGCCGCACTTGCCGACAAACTTCCCGTCCGGTGTGAAGACCTGCAGGCGGTTGTTGCCGCTGTCGACGACGATGATGTTGCCGTTCTTCTCGACCGCCAAGCCGGCCGGCCGCATCAGCTCGCCGTCACCGCTGCCGGTCTTGCCCCACTTCCGGACGAAGTTGCCGCTGCTGTCGAACACGGAGATCGTGTTCTGCCAGTCGTCCGAGACGTACACATGGTCGTTGTCGTCGACGGCAACCCCAAACGGCCAAGTGCACTTTCCGTCGCCCTCGCCGTATTCGAAAAAATCGGCGACGTGTTCTTCTTCACCAGGACCTTTGCCCAGCTGCACTTTGTTGACGTGCATCCCGAAGTTGTTCTCGTTGCCCCGGTTGGTCGCGTAGAGAATACCGTTCTTCCCGAGACACATGGTTTGGACGTAGTTGAAGCCCGGGCCACGGGCGGCGTTTCGCCCGACGGCATGGCTCCAATCGTAAACTCGCCCTTCGTGGACCGTTGTGAGCGGCATAGCGCTCCTCCTCTGTGAATTACTCTAGACCTATTCGACCCCTTCCCGCGGCTCGCGCCGCAGGAAGGGGACGCGCCGGCTAACCGTCAGTGCAGAAAGGCCGGTTGCTCAAAGGTTCCGTTGACGATCGGCGCCGGATTGAGCTTCAGCCACTTGTCGAGGATTGTCGAGTAGACGCTGCGGAAGTCCATGTTCGGGTTGAGGTCGCCCTGAACGAGATGCTCAGGCTTCAGCGACGGCATTTCGCCATAATGGCCACCCTTGACCTTCTCGCCGAGCACGAAGGCGACGCCGCCGGCGCCGTGATCGGTTCCGGAGCCGTTGTCGCGGACGCGACGGCCGAACTCCGAGAACAGCAACATGATCACATTGTCGGCATGATCATGCTCACGCAGGTCCTTCATGAAGGCGTCGATACCCTCGGTTACCGTGGTCCACAAATTCTGGTGGCCGGGGTTCTGGCCGGCATGCGTGTCGAAGGTGCTGTGGTCACAGTAGAAGATGCGGCTGCCCAGATCGGCCAGATGGGTTTGCGCGATGCCCTTGAGCTTGCGGGCGAGCGGCGTGTTGGGATACTGCACCGTCGAAGAATACTTCTGCGGCGCCACTTTCAGGATGTCCTCACCCTTCAAAGAATCGATGCCGGTGTCGGCCATGTAGTCCATGACCGCGCCGGTGCCGATCGCCGGTTTGTACATCGCCGCAAAGCGCTCGAGAACCTGCTTGCGCTGTTGACCCTGAATGGTCGGCAGGAAGCCGTATTTTTCGAGCGGCCCGCCGACGCACGCCACCGGCACGCCCGGCACCGCCAATGACCGCGGCAGACTCGGTCCGAAGCTGACCGTAGTGACGACGTTCTCTTTCTTCGGATCGAATTCGCGCGCGACGCGCCCGAGCCATCCCTCGGTCCCGACCTTGATCGGCTCGCAAGTGTGCCAGATGTCCATGGCACGGAAGTGAGACCGCGGCAACTCCTTCCAACCCACCCCGTGCAGGATGGCGAGTTTGTCGTCATCCCAGAACTGCTTGATCGGCGCCATGTAGTGCGGAATGCCGTAGTCCTTGTCGAGGTGCATGATCTGATTGTCGGGGATCCCGACCGCCTTCCGATTATCGCGGTACAGCGGATTGTTGTAGGGGATCACCGTGTTGAGATAGTCGTTTCCACCCGTCAATTGCAGAACAACAATGACCGGGTCCTTCTTCGTCTCTTGTGTTGCTGGCATTGCGCCGTCCTCCTCGTCTGATAAGTCCGAATTAGCCGAATTGATACTCTCTCGTTGCTACGATCAGCTGGAGCATTTCAGCGGCATGCTGATCCGCGATCTTTGAGTTCGAGTCACTGTCCCAAGCGATCTGGCCCCATTCTTTCGCCTGGGAAAGCAGCTCCTGCTTGGTGTCGGTGCCAACCTCCACCGGGCCGATCTGGTCGAGGCAGCCATCGACGAGCTGCTCGGGGCTGAGCGAGCCATGCTGCCTCAGCCGGTTGATGATCGCTTGGACGCCGGGCAGCGATGTATCGCCGACCTTTTCTGCAACAAAGTTGACGCGTGCCATCAGCGAGCCGCTGTTGATCCACTCTTTCCCGGTGTGCCAACCTTCGACAGAAGGCGGGTTGAGCAGATCCTGGCCCATGTAGGTGGGCTGCATCGACAGATCGCCAATGCCTGGCTTCGGGAGCTCGTGACCGCCGACGAGCCGCAAGGTGCTGACCACGACCTCGGCGGGCGACTTCATATGCTTGAATCGGGCGTTCTTGAAGAAGTCCGAATTGAACAGCAGGCGCAGCACGGGCTTTATATCGAACTTCGCGTCCCGGAAAGCCCCCACCAACGTATCGATCGCTTTCTGGTCTTGCGGCGCTTCGATCGGCCAAGCCGGCACTTGCGGCTCGTCGGCGACGAAGAAGTTGTACAGGTGCCGGCAAATGAATCTGCCGCAAGCCGGCTGCTGCACGACGATGTCGATGATGTCTTCGCCGTTGAAACGGCCCTTGTGCCCGAGGAACACCTTCTCGCCGTCATCGTGATCTTCGGGGCGATACTCGAATTTCCACGGGAACCGACCATAGGGCGCGCGTGGGATCTTGGTCTCGAAGGTCCAGCCGGTGAAGGCCCGCGAGCATTCACGGACATCCGTCTCGGTGTAGTTGCCGGCGCCGAGACTGAACAGCTCGAGCAGTTCGCGGCCCCAATTCTCATTGACGGCAGTACCGTGATTCTGCTGATTGTCGAGCCAGAATATCATTG
>CAWEWR010000003.1:0-63158 GCA_963812675.1 uncultured Alphaproteobacteria bacterium
ACCGCTTTGGTGCTCGACACGTTCTATGTAGGGCTGGGCGCCGCCGCCTTTTTTGTCGCCTTCCACAACGCACGCCGGCGCGGTGCGCTGCTGCAGATGGGCGAGTGAGATGCGCTATGCGCCTCCGCCGGGCAAGAGAACGGTGAAACCCTCTTTCTCGAAAATCGGCTTCGCGGCCGGCGAGGAGAGAAAATCGAGCAGCCGCGCCGCGTTCGGGTTCTTGCTGTCCGTGGTGAGCGCCGCCGGATAGACGATCGGCGGGTGGGTCTCCTCGAGGAACACCCCGACGATCTTGACGCGGGGATCGGCCGCCGCATCGGTCGCATAGACGATGCCGAGCGGCGCCTCGCGGCGCGACACGAACAGTAACGCGGCGCGCACGCTCTCGGCCGGCGCGACGGCGGACTGCACGGTGTTCCAAACTCCGAGCTTTTCGAGGGCGGCCTTTCCGTACTTGCCCGCCGGAACGGAATCGGTGTCGGCCATCGCGAGGCGCCCGCCCTTGAGCAGCGTCGCCAGGTCAAAACGCGACTTGATCTCGACGTGCACATCGCTGTCGGCCGGCGCGATCAGAACCAGCCGATTGCCGAGCAGGTTGCGCCGCGTCGCCGGCTGGATCAGATGCCGCTGCTCCAGGTAATTCATCCAGTCGAGATCGGCCGATATGAATATGTCGGCCGGCGCGCCGCTTTCGATCTGCTTGGCCAGCGTCGAACTGGCCGCGTACGATATTTTTGAGTGTGCGCCGCCCTGCCGCTCGAACAGCTTGGCAGCTTCGTCGAGTGCATTGCTCAGGCTGGCGGCCGCGAATACGACGACATCTTGCGCGTGTGCCGCCTGAGCCGAGCCGAGCGCGATCAGTACTGTGAAGAGTGCGGCGGCAAATCTTCTAGAGACGCGCATGTGGTCCCCCCGATCGCGCTTACTGCGACAGCGCTTCGAATTGCTCGTCGTCGAGCTCGACCCGAAAGAACCGACGGTAAAAATCCCGGGCTTCCGCCCGCAGATCCTCCGGGTAGACCGCCGGATAGAGCGTATGACCGGCCCATAAGAGGCCGAGGAGCCGATTGACCGAGGGCGGCTCGTCGATCCAGCCGAACGGCACGGCCGGCGCCAGAGAGACACGACCCTGCGCGACCGCGGGGAGGGACGCCCAATCCGGCTCCTTGCGGGCCTTCCAGAACTCCGGATTGTTGGTGACGACAACGTCGGGGTTCCAAGCGTAGACCTGATCGCGGGTCACATGCGAGAGCTCGCCCGGTTGCGCGCCCTCGGCGACATTGACCAAACCGACGAGGCGGAGCACGTCGCCCAGCGAGGAGGCCGCGGTCGCGGTCGTGAGCCCGTCCGCGCTACGGGCGTAATAGACCCGGATCTGTCCTGCTTCACGTCGCGCCTGGGCCCTCTCGCGGGTGATCGTGAGCAGGCGCTCGGCGACGCCCGCGAGACCGGCTGCCCGCTCCTCATCTCCGAGCATCCCTCCGAGCAGCCCGTAGATCTCCGGGGTGCGCTCGAGCTTCCCGTCCAGCAGGAGGACGGGGATCCCGGTCGCCTCCTCTACCATCGTGGCGCGATCGGCGTAGCGAGGCGATGTCGAGCCGTAGTCGAGGATCACATCCGGCCGGGCGGCCTGGATCTGTCCTGTTTGAACCTTGCCGTCGCGGACGAGCGGCGGCAGTGCCGGCAACTCGGCAAAACTCGCCCCGAGGAGACTTTTGGCCGCCGGACCGGGCGAATGCGGCCACCCGATCATTTTCTCCGGCGCGATCGTGTAGAGCAGGACAGCGGCAGGTTGGCCTGCCGGCATCACCCGCTCGATCCGGTCCGGGATTTCTACGGTGCGTCCCGTCGCGTCAACGACGGAACGAGCCGATGCAGGCGTCACGAATGCCAACAAGAGAACAGCAAGTCGCGAGAGCCACGCACTCGCAAAATTTCGAAGGCGTCGCATCAGGGATATATCAGTTGGGCGGAATTATGCACTTGACAAAGTCGCGCGGCACCGCGATCTCATAAGTTGAAAAACTATGGAGATTCGGGAGTGGTGCGTCTTTTGCGTTTCGGCTTAGGCTTGCTTGGTAGCGGTCGTCCGGTGCGCGCGGCAGCGCGTAGGGCATCCTCGATAGAGAGCGGATATAATGAGAGTTTCTCTCGTTTTGAGTTGGCGCTCTCTTCGGTCTTTCTGAGCGGTCGCTTTTCCTTCGAATTCATGAGGCAAAGCTGCAAAAGTGGACAGGCCGTAGCGGAAATGCTACACCATAGGCGCCGATAGCCGACACCCCTTGTGGAAGGGGATGCCGGCTAAACGGTTGGCTCCTTGTGGAGGGGAGCCGGTTATGTGCACCCACGGTCCTTGTGGAAGGGACCGAATTACGGAGGCGGTAGGATTCGAACCTACGAGGGCACTGCTCACCTGGAAAGTTCGCTTGCCCTAACTGATTCCTAATCAGCTGCGTTCAGCCGCTCCGCCACACCTCCATAATCAGTGTTCGAGTGGAAGTCCGGGGTCTATCGGCCCCGGCTTCCCCGAATTGATCCCGTAATATCGATCCCCGCGTATTATCACGCGACCTTGCTTTTTCAGACCCCATAGCATCGCGCGTGATGAATTGATTTCGACCCCGATCGGAGCCTCTTTCGCGAAACTATAGATTTCGCCCGTCGTGACTCCGGTTGGACCGGATCTGTTGATGAAGTCCAGCATAATCGCGTTCTTAGGTACGTGCGCCGGTCCTTTGCGACGATTTCGACCTTTGGATTGCGGTTGTCGTACCGGCTCGCTTTCGCGGGCTGGTGCGGCGCGCCCCGCACCATTTGCTTTGGGCATGTCGGGCGTCTCAGCCGCAAGGTATTTTCTCAAGGTCAATTCGAGAAAATCCGCTTCGGCGCGAAGTCGACGGATTTCGTCGGACGCCCACTCCTGGAACGGTCTTGGCATTGGACGATAAACCCAACATTTCTACAACGCGGCGTAGGATCTATGAATTCGCCGATGGCGTCAATGCCACCGTTTCGAGGTAAGTGCGATCGCCTCATCCGAAAGCCGCAGCAATCAATGCTGCCATAAGGGAGAGCGGCGAGCCTGCGTTGAGTTAGGCGTTCGTCACAGATGCCTTCACAGAGTGACTAAGCGGATTGATCGGCGAATCGATGATCATTTAGGTTTTGTCAGGCCATCGATACGAAAGGCGGCGACCTTTCGTTTGACGGATCGCGATCTCTGTCCGAGCCGAGTCGTCGATCGATCTATGGTCCCACCGGAAACTGAACTCATCGCAATAGCGATGGAGGTGCTCCGGCGAAACATGATGAAACGAACCAACGATCCCGCGCTTTAACAGCGCAAAGAACAACTCGGCCGTGTTAACATGTGCATCGCCGCGAGCATACTCGCCAGCGCCGTGATCAACCCGTTCGTGACCACCTGCGAACTCCCGGCCAATCGTGATATATCCGCGCCACGAGTCGGTCATCAGCGTGCCACGCAGATCGACATTGGTGCGCACGACAGATGACAGCGTTCCCGCCGTGGCATCGATCGTCGGCTTCGCGACAACTCTGCCGCCACGCTCGACCAATGCCACAACCGGCGTCCGGTGCCGCGTGCTGCGCCCGCCGCCACGCCTATTCGCTTTCGGTTCTCCCGCTCCGCGAGAAGGGCCAGCAGGTTTGCGCGGCTTGCCGCCGACATAGGTTTCATCGGCTTCGACAACGCCCTTGAGCAATCCAGCTAGAGGCTCTTTGCTCATCGCATGGCGAATGCGCATCGCAAGATGCCGTGCAGTGCGATACGACCCGAGGTCGAGTTCACGTTGCAATTGGAGCGCCGAAATCCCCTTCTTTGCGGAGCACATCAACGCGAATGCAATAAGCCATTTGCGTAACGGCAGATGGCTGTCCTCAAAAATCGTGCCGACCGTGACGGTAAACTGCTCATGGCAGTTGTTGCATTGAAAAACGCCGGGACGGTGCGCCTTACCTTGCAGGCGCGTCACATTCTCTGTAGCACCGCAATGCGCGCAAACCGGACCATCCGGCCACAGGATGCGCTCGATCGTTTCGCGAGCTTCGTCCTCGGTAAGAGCGGAGACTTTGTTGAGGGTCAACATGGCGCTTGCCCATCGATTTTCTACCTATAAGCTAGGGACTTGGCGCGACTTTGTCAAGTGCATAATTCCGCAGTTGGGATACTTCGGTATCATAGGAAACCGCGTCGATTGACGTCAACCGGTAGTGACTCACTTTGAAATCTGGGCAGCAAGCCAGGTTTCCGAGGTTATGGCACTCTCACCGAATTTGGCAGAGCAACGGTTCGGTAGCCTATGTGGCCCGGTTCGTAGAACCGCCGGTTAGGGCCGGCAGCATTGCCACAGGTCGCCCTCGGCCCTCTTCTGGCTGTTTTGGCAGCCAAATAATAGCCAATACAGTAGTTGCCAAATCAGAAATACAAGGATTTCTACGGCGTCCGTGACCCCCAATGCTCGGAATCCTGGCGAAGCGCCACGTCGGTCCTTCCAAGGCCGACGTTGTCACCTGTTCCACCTGTTTTATCAGGTGCACATCAGGCTCAATTCTCCCCACAGCCCCGCTGGCTGTCTTCGCTATTTGCGCCCAAATAACAGCCATCGCTCCAGCTCGTCCATCGCCCAGCAGCCCATCGGCGCTTTCCCGAAGCTCCATGAGACGCGAACATTGTGGCAATTTTAGTGTTGCCCATATAGTAATGAGCGCCGAGGTTCTCCAACCAACCGGGGGTTACCCCCGCCCCGCCCCGAAGGGCGGCGCGTTGCTCGGTGCTTCCATGCTCGCGGGAAACTGTAGTCCAGGCCACGCTATCGTCCTTCATGCAAAGTGAGTCGTGCGGGGCGGCGAATAGTGGGGATTAGTTGAAGCATGCGGGGCGTTAACGAATGGCCCTCGCAAGCTGTTGGAAATGCACAAGGGCGAAAGTCGCGGAAAACGGATGTTATACAAATTGACAGAGCCGCCCTACCGTCTAGCAAAAGCACTCGACGACGTTGTGTTGAGCTTGCCGCTTCTCAGGCGCTACGCATGGCATTGCCTGATCGTTTGTCGTAAGTGCTGATTTTCCAGAAGGTACTTATAATTATACGACAACGGCGAGATTCCGCCCGAAGCCGCGACCTACTAAATGTGTTGATCGGGGCTTTTTCGTAGGGTGGGGGACGGCCCCGGGCGAGGCCGCGCTGAATTTCGGAAAGTGTGGACATGGCCCAACTGGATGTAGGCGCTTTGGTGGGCATCATCGCACTGGTACTCGCCATTCCCTTGGGCGTGATGTCTCACCTGCTCGCCAATCGTTTTTCGCGCTACCTTGAAAAGCGTAAGCTGGTAAGGGGTGATGCAACCAGACAACAAGCCGTGCGAGCCTATAGACGCATCAAATCATTCCACAATCGGACAAGAGATAGATATCCATTTTACATGATGCTCGCGGGTTGGGCTGTAATCTGTGCTGTTGCCTCTGGAACCAATATTATTTTGATTGTTATCATCAACCCCGACATTCAATATATTGCTGTTCCCGGCCCGTCGGCAATTTTGGTCATTTTGGCCATCGTGTTTGCGTTCTTTGCGGTGATTTTTATGTTGAGCCTCTATGAGACCTCCAGACAACTTGAACGCTTCGATGAGTACAAAGCCGACTTAGAACGGCAGTGGGGGCCAATGGACGAAGATTGACCCGGTATGGCGATGGGCATCGACCGCGAGCTACGCCCCCCGCCGAGTAGGCGCGCCAGCCGGTGATTTTCCAGAAGCGATGTTATCGGACTCTTTCGGCGCTGTCCCCTTTTCGGGGCCGGGCGCTAGGCGCAGAGCGCCCCGAGCCGCACCGCGTCTCGGCCATCCGGTGACGCTCCCTCACGCGCTTACCGGCGTTGCAGAATTCAAGACTTCCGGGAAATTCTCTTGCCCCTGCCCGATCAATGGGTTACACTTCCTGTAAGATATGGCTGAAACTCATCTGCAAAACCGCCCTCTCGGCTATGCCCGCGTCAGCACCTACGGGCAGACCCTCGACGCCCAGCTTCAGCAGCTACGCAGTGCGGGCTGCACCAAGATTTTCCGCGAGAAGGTGACAGGCGCGCACAGCGACCGCCATCAACTCCTCAAAATGTTGGACACTCTCGCGCCCGGCGACGTGGTGACGGTGACGCGCATCGACCGCCTCGCGCGCAGCACTTTCGACCTGTTCGCCATCGTCAAGCAGATCGTGGACGCCAAGGCGCAATTCCGTTCCCTTGCCGAGCCGTGGGCCGACACCGGCACCAGCACCGGGCGGCTCATGCTTACCGTGCTGGGTGGCTTGGCCGACGTAGAGCGCGATCTTATCCGCACCCGCACCGCCGAGGGCCGCAGCCGCGCGCAGAAGCGCGGGCAGCATATGGGCCGACCCCCGAAACTCACCGACGCGCAGAAGGCCGAAGCACGGCGGCGGCGGGCGCAGGGCGCGACACTTGCCGAACTCGCGCGCAGCTACGGCGTGGGTAAGAGCACGATTTCGCGGCTGACATGAAGCATCGAAATATTTCTGGATCAATCCCGTGAGTGGACCTGACCCACCAAAACAAAAAGCCGGGCGGGCGGCGCTAGATAAGCTCTTTGCAGAAGCACAAAACGTTCGGATAATACACTATTCGTGCCAAAGTTTCTATGATCGCCCCAATGGGCGCTCCCCGCGAATTACCTCTATCGCAGTGCGAGACCTTGACACTGCGCAAACGCAGTCATTTTCTATTCACCAAATCGCTGAAGAGAGACATGTACCGTTCGACGAGATCGAAGCCCATTACGATTGTCTCGAACGGCAAATGTTAGACGCTTTCTACACATATATCGGCAAATTCCTGGGAATGAAATACGTGCACTGGAATATGCGTAACAGTAATTATGGATTTGCGGCGATAGAGCATCGTTATCGTGTTCTAGGTGGAGACCCAGTGATTATCAGTGACGACAAAAAGATTGATCTAGCGCGAATATTGATCGACATTTATGGGCGCGAATACATTGAACACCCGCGCCTCGAAAGTCTGATGGTAAAGAATTCTATTATGTTTCTGGATTTCTTGAGGGGCGCACAGGAGGCAGAAGCGTTTGAGGCGCGAAATTTTGTCGCGTTGCATCAGTCAACGTTGCGCAAGATTGATGTGCTGGCGAATATTGCTGCGCTTTCTCACGATCATCATCTAGAGACCAACAGCAATTGGTGGCAAATGCACGGCGGTAGTGTGAGGACGGTGTGCGACTGGATTGCAGAAAACAAGTTGATTATGTTGACTATTAGCATAATTGGCCTCGCCATCGGGATCGCGACTTTTCGATTTTGATTTTCCAGAAAGACGGGTTATCCGGCTTTTTGGCGGTGAAGTTGACGGCTCGACATTCAACCGCGCGTCGTCAATTTTCCATAACTGAGACACTATGCGGCGTTTCAGGTTGAGCGCCTCGGCTGTTTCACTCTGCAATGGCGTAATCTTCCATAATCTCGATTACATGACAATTTTTGTGTTCACGGCGACGGCTCCTGTTTCTTTTGTGAAGCCGTCGCCTCTCCTGTTTCCCGCCTGCCGGCGACCGCCTATTGCCCGCCTGCCAGCGACCCGTCAAACCGCGCTGGCGGCACGGCCTCACATTCTCAGAAACGTTTCCCCGATGGGTTGCCTCCGGTGGTCGCTATATCTGATATCGCCGTCAAACCGACCCGTCCATCCCGAAGTGGCTGCGTGCAGCGGCCGCATCGGTTACACTCCCGCAATGGCGAGGCTTACGTTGCGTCTCGATTTCGGGCCCGGACGAGCGATCGGCCATGGCAAGGTCCGGTTGCTCGAAGCCGTCCGCGACTATGGGTCGATCTCGGCGGCCGGACGCTCGATGGGAATGTCGTATCGGCGCGCGTGGTTGCTGATCGACGAGCTCAACCATATTTTCGAGGAGCCTGTGATCGATGCCAAACACGGAGGCTTCGGCGGCGGTGGCGCCGAGCTGACGCCGTTTGGCCATCGTGTCGTTCAGCGGTATCGCTCGATCGAAGCAAAGGCCCACGCCGCGGCCGCCGCCGATCTCGACGCACTCGCGGCGGCGACGCTCAAATCCCCGCTCGATTGTTGAATTTCAGACAATAGCCAAAGGAGTACCAGCGATGAAGCTCAGCGCGCGCAATCAGATCAAGGGCAAGGTCGTCGAGGTTCGCAAAGGCACGACGACCGCGCATGTACGGATCGATATCGGCAACGGCGCGGTCATTACCTCCTCGATCACCAACGAGGCTGTCGACGACCTCGGCCTTGGCGTCGGCGACGAAGCGATCGCGGTCATCAAAGCCTCCGATGTGATGGTCGCTAAATAGAGCTCGGACCTGCTTGCGAAAGATCGCCGCGGCTTGCGGCCCGGCGAAAGAAAGGACGCTAAAGGTTAGTTATGAGATTGACAAAATTGCCGTAATTGTGGTATCGTCGTGGTGATCAAAATCTCATCAAGCCTAGTACCAACTTTGGCAAGAACAGCAAAAAACAGCGCCGGGACAGCCAACGCTTGGCTGATCTTCATATCCGCCGACCCATCGGTTCCGCAGGGTTTCTGCCGAGTCCAGCGTGTGGCCGGCTGAAAATTTGCTGCAAAGAACAGCGAAAACAGCGGGGAGAATCCGACCCACGATCTCAATTCCCCGCAACGTCGGCCATGGCGGGGCTGTCTTGTACCGCCTGGTCGAGCGCCGCCTCGATGACGTCCTCGACCCGTTCGGCCCAGATAAAGTGTAGGCTGTTGCGTGCGCTCTCTGGGATGTCGTCGTAATCCTTGCGGTTGCGCGAGGGGAGGATGACGGTCGAAAGAGACGCCCGGGCGGCGGCGACGACTTTTTCCTTGATGCCGCCGACCGGCAGCACGAGCCCGCGCAAGCTGATCTCGCCGGTCATCGCCGTGTCGCTGCGCACGGTGCGATTGGTCAACAGCGAGACGAGGGCGGTAAACATCGCGACACCCGCGCTCGGCCCGTCCTTCGGGATGGCGCCGGCGGGGACGTGGACATGAATGTCGCTTTTTTCAAACATTCCAGGGTCGAGCCCAAACCCGGATGCCCTGGCTTTGACGAGGCTGAGCGCCGCCTGCGCGCTTTCTTTCATCACCTCCCCGAGCTGGCCGGTCAGAATCAATCTGCCATTACCGGGCGTCCGGGCGGCCTCGATAAACAGGATGTCGCCGCCGACCGGTGTCCAGGCGAGCCCAGTGGCGACGCCGGGAATGCTGGTGCGCATCGCGACCTCGCCCTCGAAGCGCGGCGGACCCAGGATTTCCGTCAGGTCTTCCGGCTCGATCCGGACATGCTGCGCGGTACCCTCGGCAATTCTCATCGCGGCGTTGCGCAACACCGCGCCGATCTCCCGCTCGAGCTGGCGCACGCCGGCCTCGCGGGTATAGTCGCGGATGATGGCACGCAGCGCGCCGTCGGTAATCTCGGCCTTGTCAGGGGTCAATCCATTGGCCTTGAGCTGCCGGTCGACCAGATAGCGGCGGGCGATCTCGAACTTCTCGTCCTCGACATAGCCGGGCAGGTCGATGACCTCCATGCGGTCGCGAAGCGGCCCCGGGACGCTGTCGAGGACGTTCGCCGTCGTGATGAACATGACTTTCGAGAGGTCGAACGGCACGCCGAGATAATTGTCGCGGAAAGTCGAGTTCTGCTCGGGGTCGAGCACCTCGAGAAGGGCGGAGGACGGGTCGCCCTGAATGCCGCGGCCGAGCTTGTCGATCTCGTCGAGCATCATCACGCAATCCCGAGCCCCGGCCCGGCGGATCCCCTGGATGATGTTCCCCGGCAAGGCCCCGATATAAGTGCGGCGGTGGCCGCGGATCTCGGCTTCGTCGTGCGTGCCGCCGAGACTGACCCGAACAAATTTGCGGCCGGTCGCCCTAGCGATGCTCTGCCCCAATGAGGTCTTGCCGACGCCGGGCGGGCCGACAAAGCACAGGATCGGGCTTCGCCCGCCCGGGTTCAGCTGCTGTATCGCCAGATATTCCAGGATGCGCCGCTTGATCTTGCGGAGGCCGTAATGGTCTGCGTCGAGAATTCGGCGCGCCTCGGCGATGTCGACCGACTTCCCCGATTCGACCGACCACGGGAGCTCCGTCAGCCATTCGAGGTAGGTGCGAGCCATCGAATACTCGCCGGAGGCCTCCGGCATCCGCTCCAGTCTCCCCAGCTCCCGCTTTACGTGCTCCTCGACCTCGGGCGGCATCTTCGCCTCGGCGATCTTCCGGTTCAGCTCGGCGATTTCCTGAGCTTTCGCGTCCTCGCCCTCGCCGAGCTCCTTCTGAATCGTCCTCATCTGCTCGCGCAGCAGGAATTCGCGCTGGCGATCGTCGATCTTGCCTTTGGTCTGCTCGCTGATCTGCCGCGACAGGCGCAGAACCTCGATGCGGTAGGCCAGCAATTCCGATACGCGCTCGAGCCGGCGCTCGATATCGACCGTCTCCAGGATCTCCTCTTTTTCCTGCGGCGTGATGTCCATGAAACTCGCGATCAAATCGGCGAGCGCCGCGGCCGATGGCACCGATTGCACCGCGTTGACGAGCTCGGCCGGGGTCTGCGGCAACAGCTGCAGCACTTCGAGTGCCTGATTGCGCAAATTGAGGACCCGCGCGGCGACGTCCGTTGTCGTAGCCTCGGTTTCCTCGATCCGCTCGACCCGGGCGGCGAGAAACGGATAGCCGTCGAGAAAATCGAGAATGCGAAAACGCCGCTCGCCCTGGCAGATCGCGTGGTGTCCGCCGTCCGGGCTCGTCACATAGCGCAGCAGGCTCGCTTCGGTCCCCATACGATGCAGGTCGACCGCGATCGGGTCGTCGATGCCGGGGTCGCGCTGCAGCACCAGCCCGACGGGCCGGTTGAGCCGCATCGCTGTCTGCGCCGCCAGCACGGAGCGCTGCCGGCCGAGCGTGATCGGCAATACCGTGCCGGGGAACAGAACGAGGTTACGGGTCGGAATAAGGATCAGCCCGTCCTCCGGCAATGCCGCGATCTGAGCCGATCCCATATCGAGACTACCGGGCGACGGGGGCGGAGCGCTGCCCGTGGTACGTAGTTCCCGGTCCTCCAAAGCCATGGCAGATATCCTCAAAACTTGTGCAGCTGCAGCGTCAGGCAGCCATTGGCGAGATGCCGGCCGGAGAGTTCGAGTCGGGCCGGCGGCAACTCGATCCGTCGCTGAAAATGCCCGTGTGGGATCTCCAGCCGGTGAATCCGGGCATTCTTGAATTCGCCGGGCAGCGGACGTTCGCCGCTGACGATCAGCACGCCTGCGCTGAGGGTTACCTGCACGTGGTCCGGGTCCACCCCCGGCAGGGCGATCACGATCGTGAGCGCATTCTCGGTCTCAAAAATGTCCACCGGAGCTTCCCAGCAGGGCGCGGTGTGGGCGCGGTGAAAGAATTGGCGGTGGAGCCGCTGAGCGCGCTCCATCGCCTCGTAAGCCTGCGCCCACATCAGCCTGTCGAGCTGTCGGTTTGGCATTATCGACTCCGCGCAGTGCGGCCCGCCCGGAGGGCCGCATCGCGTCATATAGTGTGCAAAACCGAGCGGAGAGAGAATTTCTCAACGGCCTGCTATGAACAACGGCGGCGGATGCGAGCCTCGGTAACGATCACATCCATGGGGATGTCGAACGGCTGCGGGAAGATCGTCTCTATCTGCGACATCTCGAAACCGACGCCGATCGCCAGCGGCCGCGGTGAGAAGGCTGCCAAGGTTCGGTCGAAATAGCCGCCGCCATAGCCGAGGCGATAGCATTGCCGGTCAAATCCGACGAGCGGCGCCAACACGGCTTGCGGCTTTACGACCTCGCGCGCCTCCGGGATCGGGATGTTCCACACGCCGTCGACCAGAGCTTCGCCCGGTCGCCAGGCACGGTATTCGAGCGGGCCGTTCTTATCGACAACGGCCGGCAGCGCCACGGCAAATCCTTCCGCTATTACCCAATCGATCAACGCTCGGGGATCGAATTCCGCCTGGAAGGGCCAGTAGACGCCAAGCGTCTTGACCGGCCGCTCCAACAGCAGTGCGCGCAGCTTTGCCTCGATCCCGGTCCCCCAGAGGCGGCGTTCGACAGACGGCGCGGCGGTGCGCAGCGCCAACAGGCGCTGGCGTTCCGACCGCCGCCACGCCTTCAGCTCGGCCCCTTGCAATCTCCCCACCGATCAGAACAAACCTGTGATCCGGCCGTCCTCGGTCACCTCGATGCTGTTTGCCGCCGGCACCCGGGGCAGTCCGGGCATCGTCATGATGTCGCCGCACACCACGACGACGAATTCGGCTCCCGCGGATAGGCGCACCTCGCGCACTGTCAGGATGTGATCGCTCGGCGCTCCTTTGACGTTGGCGTCGGTCGAAAAGCTGAACTGGGTCTTGGCGATGCACACCGGAAAACGGCCGAAGCCCTGATTCTCGAAATCGGCGAGCTGGTCCTTGATGCGCTTGTCAGCCTCGACGTCGGTGGCGCCATAGAGGCGCTGTGCGATCGTTCGCACCTTCTCCCACAGCGGCATATCGTCCGGATAGAGATATTGGAAGTTCGCCTGCCCGCTTTCGGCGAACGCGACCACGGCCCGTGCCAGATCGCTCGCCCCCTCGCCGCCATGCGCCCAGTGATCGGCGACGATCGCCTCGGCGCCCTCGCGCGCACAGAGCTGCTTCAGCCGGTCGAGTTCCGCCGCGGTATCGGCGCTGAAGCGGTTGACCGAGACGACCGCCGGTACGCCGAATTGACGTAGGTTCCGCAAATGACGGGCGAGGTTGGCAAATCCGCCTTCCAGCGCCTCGACATTTTCCTGCCGCAGCGCGTCGCGCGCGACGCCGCCGTGCATTTTCAAGGCGCGCAAGGTCACCACGACGACCGCAGCGTCGGGCTTCAGCCCGGCCTTGCGGCATTTGATATCAAAGAATTTTTCGGCCCCGAGATCGGCGCCAAACCCCGCCTCGGTCACCACGTAATCCGCGAGCTTCAATGCCGCCGTCGTCGCGATCACGGAGTTGCAGCCATGCGCGATGTTAGCGAACGGGCCGCCATGGATGAAGGCAGGATTGCCTTCGAGCGTCTGGACGAGGTTTGGCGCGATCGCGTCTTTGAGCAATACCGCCATCGCGCCCGCTGCCTTGAGGTCGGCCGCTCGCACCGGCTTACGGTCGCGCGTCTGGGCGACGATGATATTGCCGAGACGACGCCGCAGATCGTCGAGGTCCGTGGCGAGGCAGAAGACAGCCATGACCTCCGAGGCCGGGACGATGTCGAACCCGTCCTCGCGCGGAAAGCCGTTTGCGACCCCGCCGAGCGAGGAAACGATCTGCCGCAAGGCACGGTCGTTCATATCCATCGTGCGACGCCAGCTGACGCGGCGCGGATCGATGCCGAGCTCGTTCCCCCAATAGATGTGATTGTCGACCATCGCCGCGAGCAGATTGTTCGCGGTGGCGATGCCGTGAAAGTCGCCGGTGAAGTGGAGGTTGATGTCTTCCATCGGCACGACCTGGGCGTAGCCGCCACCCGCCGCGCCGCCCTTCATTCCAAAGCAGGGCCCGAGGCTCGGCTCGCGCAGACACAGGATGGCCTTCTTGCCGATATGATTAAGCGCGTCGCCCAGCCCGACCGTCGTCGTCGTTTTGCCTTCGCCGGCCGGCGTCGGGGTGATTGCGGTGACCAGAATGAGCTTGCCGTTGGGCCGCTCGCCAAGCGAGCGAATGTAGTCGAGCGAGATCTTCGCCTTGTATCTGCCATAGGGGGAGACCGCCTCGTCCGGAATGCCGAGCTTTTTTTCAGCGACCTCGGCGATCGGCCGCATCGCCGCCGCCTGCGCGATCTCGATGTCTGATTTTGGGTTCCTGTGCTGATCAGTTCCGCGCGCCACGGCCGTTTCTCCTTGCTGAGTTCCGCCGCGTCTTAGCCTCTCGGGGCTCGTGGGGCAACCTTCCTCCATTCCCTTCAGTTGGCGCGATCTGGGAAGTGACGTAACAGGCTTCTGGCCCGCTACCGCCAAGGATTATATTTAATTCGGCTCACGAACACTCAGGGGTGCCTGATGATCAAGGCAAAGATTGGGCGGGCTGCCGGTTTCGTTGTTGCGACGCTCGGCGTCGCCGCCGCCGTTTCGGCCCCCACCCCAGCCGAGGCTCGCGTGTTCATCGGGTTCGGCTTTGGTTTTCCGATAGGATTTCCGTTCTACTATCCGCCCTACCCTTATCCCTATCCCCCGCCCGCGTATTACCCGCCACCGCCCTACTACCCCGCCCCGGCATCTTATCCGGGGCCCGGGACATCCTCTCAGCCCTCAGGCGGTTATGCTCCGTCCGGACCCGCCGGGAGCCCCTCGATCACCTACACGCCGCGGCGCGGCTGGACCAACGCGCAGGGCCAATACTGCCGGGAATACCGGACTACCGGGCCCGCGGGCAACCGTGCGACCGAGCGTTATGGCACCGCCTGCCGGGACGCGAGCGGCCAATGGAGGATCGTCAATTGAGATTGGGAGTGATCCGGATTAACGCGTTCCGTCGACAGGCACGCGCAGCTCGACGGACAACGGCAGACCGCCATGGGCTTCGCCCAGCCTCCCCAGCCGCTCGGCGAGTTGGGCGAATGTCGCGCCGCGCGCCAGGTCAAAGGACAGTCTCGAATCTTGAAATACAGCCGTCACTCGGTTCGGCTTCTGCGCGCTCTTGTTCATCACGGAATCTTCCTGAGCTGAGTACCGGAGGTAAACTGCCGGGCCCGCGATTTCATCCCGTAAAAATTTGTATCAATTCGCATCAGCCATTGGATCCTGGAAGAATGCGCAGTAATGCGACAATGCTTTACCAAAATTTACTCGCCGGCCCTTAGAACTCGCCGCTGCGGTAAGCTTCGTCGAGACGCCTGGCGTCCTCTTCCGAGGGTTCCTCCCAGGGGTCGCCGCGGCGGCGCAAAGCGCCGGTGAAGTTGGGCGGGCGCTTTTCGTTGAACGCTCGTCGGCCCTCCTCGCCATCGGTCGTGGTCTGGATCAGCAAGGAGTTGATCAGGTTCTGGACGTGCCAGGCCTGGTCTGTTGGCAGGTCGCCGAAGCGGATCACGAATTCCTTCATCATGCGGACCGCGACCGGCGGCAGAGTCACAATATGGCGGGCGATTTTTTCCGCCCGCTCCATCAGCTGCGCGTGCGGCACGACTTCGTTGACCAAACCGATCCGCAGAGCCTCGTCGGCGTCGAAGGGATCGTCGGTCAGCAGGATCTTCATTGCGTCGACGTAACGAAGCTGGCGGATCAGCAGGCTGGCACCCGGCCCGTGACCCAGCCAACCTTGTGACAAGAGCGCGAATTTGAACCGGGCGTGCTCGCGGCTGGCAATTCGGATGTCCGTCGCGGATAGGAGAATATAGAGCCCGGCTCCCGCCGCCCAGCCATTGACCGCCGCAATGACCGGCTTCCATACCCGCGGGTAATGATCGCCCATCCGGCCGTCCACCCCGGTCTTCTGGCCATGCACCGTGCCGGCGAGCGGCCAGAAGATGCGCTGGGTGCGCAGGTATTCGCGTTCCTCCTCGGTGATGTTTGGCCGCGGCGCCAGATTGTGCCCGCCGCAGAAATGCCGGTCGCCGGCGCCGGTCAGGATCGCGCAGCGGATGTCGCGATCCTCCCAGAGGTCGATCCAGGTGGCGGAAATCGCATCCGATGTTGGCTTGTCGAGGATGTTCGCTTTCTCGGGATTGTTCAGTGTGATGTAGGCGACCCCGTCGCGCTTTTCGTAATCGATGGCCAAGCCGCTCTCCCCTTTTCGCTACTGCGGGCGGTTCCTGGATTAGAATTGCACTTGCGGAGGGCGCATGGAAGGCGTCGTGATCGATACCAACGTGTTCGTGGCGGCGGGCTTCAACCCGAGAAGCGCCTCCGCGCGCATCCTTGAAGGCATCCGCGAAGGGCGCTTCCAGCTGATCTGGGACCAGCCCACCCGGAGTGAGACCGAGATGATCCTGCAGCGCATCCCGCGCCTCGATTGGCAGAAGGTCGCCGATCTCTTTCGGCCGGAGGAGGAGTTTACCGGGCCAGTAGATCCCGCCGCGTTCACCGTGATCGCCGACCCGGATGATCGGAAATTCGCGGCGCTGAGTGCGGCGGCGAACGCGCCGCTGGTGACCAGCGACAAACTCGTGCTGGCGCAGCGGGGCAGGATCGGCATCGAGATTGTCACGCCGCGTGATTTTCTGGCACGACAGCGGGAATGAAGGCCCTAGCGGAGGAACGCGGTGATCATCCCAAAGCGCGTCGCTGTCACCGAGGTCAGCCATTGGCATTCGGTCAATGACGCCTCGTATCTGCACATTCTGCAGGATCTCGGGTGCGACATCGTCGGCGTCTCGGACCGCTCCGCGCAGATCGCCGAAGACCGCGCCGAGCATTTTGGCGGCACCCCGTTCACCGACTACCGGCAGATGATCGAGGCGACAAAGCCGGAATTCGTCATCGCCCTAGGGCGGCATTGCGACATGCCGGAGATCTTTCGTTTCCTCGTCGACGCCGGTGTGCCGTTCGTCATGGAAAAGCCGTGGGGGACCGACCCCGAGACCGTCGCCGACCTCGCCCGTCTCGCCGCCGCCAAGGGCGCCTGGGTCGGGGTCCCGTTCATGTCCCGCTATTCCTTCTGGGCGGTCACCGTGAAGCGGATGATCGAGGCGGGCGAGTTCGGCAGCATTTCGCACATCTTCTTCCGCGGGATCCGCCCGACGATGCGCCGCTATATCGAATGGAACTCCCCCTGGATGGCGGACAAGTCGCTCGCCGGCGGCGGCGCACTCTTAAACCTCGGCGGACACGGCTTCGACATGGCGCGATTTGTGACCGGCGAGGAGCCCCAGGTTGTATTTGCCGTGGTCAGCCGGCAGGTGCATGGCGGGGAAGTGGAAGATTACGCGCTTGCAACACTGCGCACCCCGAGCGGCATCCTGTTTCACAACGAAGTCGGCTACACGATGCCGACCTGGCCGGCCAACCAGACCGACGGCGAACAGAAGGTGGCGGGTGAAAAGCTGTTGTTGCGGCAAGCCGGTAATGGCTTGCAGCTGACCGCGCCGGGCCGCGACGAATTCATTCCGCAGCCGGAGGATTGGCAAGCGGGTTACCCGCGGGCAATCCGGGAGACATTGGAAGCCTACGGCCGGGGCGATCCTCCACCGATACCGGCAAGCGAGTGCGCCCACGCCGTCCGCCTGATTTTCGACAGCTATCGGGCGGCTGGGGTGCGATAAGATCCCGAACGGCTGGTTGTTTTTGCAGCGAGTTATCAGCCATTGGGATCTGGTTTCCGCTGAAATCCTGAGCCGCCGACGGTTCTCGAAGCCGACCTCGGCCTCCTCGACCGGATCGGCCGGGCCGATCGCTTTCACAGAGCAACTTAACCGCGAGTTGATTGATTGTGCTTGCTGCTCCTGCAGCAAATCAGCAGCGAGAATTCGCGCCGTAATTGTACCTGTGCAATACCATAGCTGCCGCGCAGCAGCGTCTGGAGTGTCGCCCCCGGCACAAGGACCTCGGCGTTTTCGCGGCATTGGGTGCCTATCATTTTTTCCTGCATACAGGTGATCAGCATCGCAAGACGACCTGGAGCGTAGAATACGATTACGGCAAATTTATTGTTGTTGCTGGTTTACACAAGTCGTGGTCCTTGGCCGCCCTGATCGCTAGTGTGGTCTGGCGAGCAATCGCGGCGCCGCACCGCTCACGGGCGGAACGAACGTCGTTGCCAACAAATCGCGAAGAGGAACATACTCACGGTCTACCATCCGGCAACGTTACCATTCCCGGGAATGCGGTAGAAACTCTGACAATAATAGCGGCCGACAACGGCCAGAAGGGAGGAGAACATGAGCACTTCCGGCCATCGTCCTAGGAGGGGAAAGTCCTCACCCGTCGAAGCCGTTGCCGGCAACGGATTGCTGGATCGTCGGTCGCTGCTCGGGCGCGGGGTCATCTTTGCCGGCGCGCTAGGCGCCGCACCACTCGGGTCCTTGACCGGCGCCGCCGCCGAGCCTCCGACAGAGGGGCCGCTGACCGATGCGCCGTGGAGCCTCGAGCCGGGCGCGGCTATCGGACCCTATGAACGACCATCGCGGTTCGAGAAAAGCGTCGTGCGCACTGTGGCCAATCCTAATAGGCTGCCGGGAGCCCAGGGGGCGCGTACGCCGCACCACTGGCTGAACGGCTCGATCACCCCGAACGGGCTGCATTTCGTCGTGTCCTGGGGCGGCGCTCCGGACATCGATCCAGGCCAGCATCGGCTTGTGATCCATGGCCTCGTCAAGCGGCCACTGGTTTTTACCCTAGACGCGCTCGCCAGGTACCCGATGACGACCCGGGTGACCTTTCTCGAATGCGGCGGGAACAGCGCGCCGCTGTTCTCACCTCAGCCGCTGCAAGCAGACTTGCAGGCGCTGCACGGGCTGGCCTCCTGCGCCGAATGGACGGGTGTGAAGCTCTCCACCCTGCTCGACGAGGCTGGCATCGACGCGAAGGCGAAGTGGTTCATCGCCGAAGGCGCCGACGCGCCTCACCTAGCGCGCAGCGTGCCGCTCAAGAAGGGCCTGGATGACGCGATGATTGCGCTCTACCAGAACGGCGAGCGGCTGATGCCAGCCAACGGCTACCCGATGCGCCTGCTGCTGCCTGGTTACGAAGGCAACATGAACGTCAAGTACCTGCGGCGCATCAAGCTCGTGGAGGAACCGGCCATGGGCTATTGGGAAGCCAAGATCTATGCGCCGATCCTGCCGAACGGGAAGGCGTACCAATTCTATTTGCTGCAGGAGGTCAAGTCGTTCATCACCCAGCCGTCGCCGGGGGTGAATTTGCAAGGGCCGGGGCTTTACGAGATCTCCGGCATCGCCTATTCCGGCGCCGGCCGGATCACCAAGGTCATGGTTTCGGCCGACGGCGGCAAAAGCTGGGCCGAGGCGGGTTTGTCGGAGCCGGTGCTGAGCAAAGCCTTCACCCGCTTCCGCATGCCCTGGCGTTGGGACGGCGGGCCGGCGACCCTGCAGAGCCGCGCCTGGGACGATGCCGGCAATTTGCAGCCGACCCGAGCCGAATTCGTCGCGCAGCGCGGCGAGCTGAAGGCGGTTCCCCCGGTGGGGGCGGTGCTGAACCACCATTTCAACGCCGTCACCAGCTGGGGCGTCGACGGCACCGGCGAGGTCAAGCATGTTTACGCCTAGCAGGATCTCCCCGGTCTTTGGGCTGGCACTCTGTCTGGCTGCGAGCGCGGCGTCCGCCGACGGCCCCGGCCTCGGGAAGTCGATAACCGAAGCAGATATTGCCGCCTGGGACATCAGCATCGAGCCCAACGGCAAGGGGTTGCCGCCGGGTGCCGGGACCCCCGCCCAGGGCGCCCATATATACGTGGAGAAATGCGCCGCGTGCCACGGTCCGGAGGGCAAGGCCGGGGTCACGGGGATGACGGCGGCGCCATTGCCGCCGTTGGTTGGTGGCGACCCGATCACCGACATCTCGGCGGCGATGAAGCGGATCGCCAATTTCTGGCCGTACTCGACGACGGTGTTCGACTACATCCGGCGCGGCATGCCGTGGCAGCAGCCCAGGACTCTGACGAACGACGAGGTCTATGCGCTGACCGCCTATATCCTCGCGCTGAACAAGCTCATCGGCGAAAACGACACGATGAACGCTGAGACCTTACCCAAGGTGCGCATGCCGAACCGGGACGGCTTCATCATCCGCTTCCCCGAGGCGTTGTAAGCAGCGGCAATCCGCAAGAAGGCCGGGACCCACGGCCTTGCCGCATTCTCGACGTTCGGGCTGGTCCATCGCAAAAAGACCAAGTGTCGAGATGGGATCGGCCGGTTAGTTGGATCTATTTTTGATCGTGTTTCCGGTATCACGGCCGATTTGCCGAATAGCAAGCGTAGGGCGGAAAAGCGGAGCGCATTCCGCCGACATCCCAGGTCGGGCATACTCCCCACGTGCCGGACTATCGCCGCAATCGGGTTCCGGGTGGGACGTTGTTCTTTACAGTGAACCTGCTTGACCGTCGGTCGAACTTGCTGGTGGCGCGCATCGACGCGGTGCGCGACGCGGTTCGGCAAGTGCGCGCCCGCGCACCTTTTCATATCGACGCCTGGGTCGTGCTTCCCGACCACATGCACTGTCTGTGGACGCTGCCGCAAGGCGATGCCGATTTTCCCGGTCGCTGGCGGGCGATCAAGATCACGTTTGCAAAATCGTTGCCCGTAGGCGAGCCGCGATCACCGGTCATGACCAGCCGTGGCGAACGCGGCATTTGGCAGCGGCGGTACTGGGAGCACACGATTCGCGATGATCGCGACTTCGCGGCTCACATGGACTACACGCATTTCAACCCGGTCAAGCACGGTCTCGTGGCGCACCCGGCAGATTGGCCGCATTCGTCGTTTCATCAGTGCGTCGGCGGCGGGCTATGTCCTGCCGGGTGGAGGGGCGGCAGCGATGAACCGCAACCGACCGGCGAACGGCTCTGAATCGAAGCGACGGAAACAAGCCGAGCGACATGACCGCTGGTCCGTTAGGTTAGGGGAGCGCGCTGGCCACAGGTCGCGGCGGAATGCGCTGCGCTGTTCCGCCCTACGCTTGCTGCTCCGGAGCCGGGTTAAGGCGCAACCAGGACGTAGGGCGGATGCAATCCGCCTCCTTCGCGCGTGCGCCGCGCAGTTCGATGGTGAAACTCCTTGTCCGCCCCGTCTCCCCATGAAACGGCAGAGCGCGGGAAACGGCCAAGACGCCGGATTGCATCTGCCCTACGCCTTGCTTAGACCAGCAATGGCATTAGGTGATCCGGGATTTGCCAGTCGATCCGCGGGTCGGGCTGATGGGCGACGGGATCGACGCGACCGCGCCAAGCCAATGCCATGATTTGAGCAGTGTGGTAGACGCGCGTCTTCCAGCCCTGTGCCTTCAGGTGAAGAACAGCGTTGGTCACACAAGGCGAGGCAAGGTCATGGAACACCATGGCGCAGTCAGCCGCGGCATAGGTCTGGCAGGCCTTGGCGTCATTCAGCGGAGCGTCGCCCTCATGGTCACCGTCGATCAAGAACAGCGACCAACCCTCTGGATTTGCCTTCGCTATTTCATGGACAGCCTCGGGTGAACGGCCGGCGATCAAATTGATTCGCCCAGGGGAATGCGAGGCCTGTAACGAGGACCGTACGCTGGCCAGAACCTCCTGGTTTTCCAAAAGGGGATCGATAATGTCGAGATCGAGCCCTGCCGCTGCCAAGTGACAGGCAGACCACCCCATCAGGCAACCGATCTCCAAAGCCCGCTTTCCGTGGAAGCCGAGCGCTAGATTATACAGAATGTGAACCTCGTCACGGTTGAGAAAGCCCCAGGAGGGTACGCGACGATCCACCATCCAAGCATGAGGCAGGCCGCGTCGCAGATACCTCCAGTTCGAGACGGATTGGTCTCCCCGCACCATATTGGGAAAGCACTGGTCCAAGAGAACCACTTGCAAACCGGGCGAAACGTAGTCGTCCGCCGCCAGTTGGGAATGCGCCTGGTAACTGAGAGTTCGCGAAAGAGACCCGCGCCCCAAGCGGCTGAGGGAAAAGAAAGTCCGCTTGGTGTAGTCCGTCTGACGGACGATTCCCAAGGGCTCGTGAGGCGGGAGTGGCCGTAACAGAACGGCGCCATCGTCGGAGGCCATGGGGTGGGCGTGGTCGCAGATCCAGTTGCAGGTCGTCGGCAACAATGCCGTTTGGAACCCCCCTCGCCAGCACACGATGCAAAGTGCCGTCTGATCCAGGAGAAACAGTAATCGGGGAGTATCCGCTTTGTGGATATTGACCTCAATGAATTGCCGCCATGCCTGCCAGTGCGGCGCGTCCGCCCGGCCAGCGAAGACCCCAGCATTCAAAGGAGCGATTGTACGCAACTGCTCCAGGTATTCGGCCCCGAACATGGCAAAGCTTGGCCCATGAAGACGAATATTCAGCGCCACGTTGCGGGGATGGGTTGGATCGATTTCGAAAGGGACCCACCCGGCACGCCGAGCACACTCGGCATATGCCTCGACGGTATAGGCGGGATCGGTTTCGGGAGTGACCGCAAACCCCGCGCGCAGAGCGCCCTCGACATAGGCCTCGACGGCTTCCCAGCGCTGAACCCAGGCATCGGCATCGATCCACAGGTAAACGTCGTGACCGGGGAAAAGCTCGGGAATTCGGCTGCGGGAGAGGAAGGCATGCAGCACAGGCGGACCGTGTTTGTACGATCCTTCTACAAAAAGGGGTCTCGACAACAGGGGGTCCTGCGGCACGTGCAGCGTGACACCCTGGCTCAACAACCACCGGCGCTGCGCCTCGCTCAGGCCGATGTCGAACACGTACAGCGTAGCGTTGCGGCCTTGAGGCTTGTCGCGCAACGAACGCACTTCCTTGAAGGAGATCGAAGAACTTGGCGTCCGCGGCGCTAACTACGGCCAACCGCCCCATCAAGCCTTCCGCGCTCAGAACCACGGCTCACCGCCAAAAGCGTCTGCGACGACGCTCCGGACCGTGCCACAAACGGGAGATATTTTCCAGAACGTGCACCCGAGTACGATTGGCACCTACAGAGTTAGGGAGCCCGGTCGGCCAGCTGCGATGATTTGGTCTACAACGTCCGCCCGCCAAACAATACCCAGTTGCGCCTGTAGTTCGTCTTCTGCGCCGATGCGCCCCGAGTACACACCGATGAACCGCGCCGCCGCACCCCCTGTCACGTGCCCTCTTGTGTCTGTCTCATATCCTCCCCAAGAGCGCAATATCACCGGTGAACCTGACATTCCCGGCCGTGACGCCGTGTCAACGTAGAAGCAGGGCTGTCCGCGGATCGAGACACCCGGTTCGCTCGCAATGCTCGCCCGCTTCCATATTGGCAGTGTTGAGACATGGATTCCGAAGGGATAGCCGAGGATAAACGCATCCATTCCTATGCAAATCTGCATTGGGTGGTTGGGCATTTCGTTGATCGGGTGCAGCACTGCGCCCGGCATTGCCGGCAGCGGCAAGGCCACAACATCCACACCGCGCGCCATCGGATGCTCAAGCCAGAGAGGAGCGCCGTCTACGTCGCGAAGCGGAAGTGAGATCGGACCGCGCGTGCCGGGCGGCGAGCCGGCCAGATCAAGCTGAGCAGTCACCGTATCTGGCTCACCGGCATGAGGCGTCAGATGCGCACCTGTTCTCGGATTAATGCCAGTCACATTGTGCCAGTTGGTGATGAGAAATTCGTGCTCCCCACCACGCCAAATAAATCCTGTTCCGATTGAGAGCGCTGTCCGCTCAAAGCTCATCTCTAGGGGCTTCGCCACTAGCGAGTATTGGTCAATGATGATCGGCAACGCTTCAAATCCTTCAATTCAGATCGCGCGGCTTTCATAGATGTCGACCGGGTTGCCGCGGTGTCCTTGTGAGGAGCGCCTCACGCGCCGAGGCAATCCCGAACGGCTGAGTGCTAAACGGCCCGAGATTGCTTCGCTTCGCTCGCAATGACGATCGGAAGAAAGACCGTGCAGTAAATCGCCGGCCCGCTACTGCGCGGCTGCGAGGCCGGGTTCTTTTTCCTGCTGCTTTGCGGCTTCGATCTCGGCGGCCTTTTTTTCGACCAGCTCGACGAGGTGATCGACGATGTCGGCGTCCTTGAGGCGGTGGTCGGTGAGGCCGCTGATGTAGACTTGGTGAGTGCCGCTGCCGCCGCCGGTGAACCCGATATCGGTCTCGCGCGCCTCGCCCGGGCCGTTGACGACGCAGCCGATGACCGACACGGTGAGCGGCGTCGTGATGTGCGCGAGACGCTCCTCGAGCCGCTCGACGGTCTTGATGACCTCGAATTGCTGGCGGGCGCAGGACGGACAGGAGATGACGGTGACGCCACGGCGCCGCAGGTTCAGCGACTTCAGCATCTCGAAGCCGACTTTGACTTCCTCGACCGGATCGGCCGACAAGGAAACGCGGATCGTGTCGCCGATCCCGGACCATAGCAGCATGCCGAGCCCGATCGAGGATTTGACGGTGCCGCTGCGCAACGCCCCGGCCTCGGTGATCCCCAAATGGAGCGGGTAGTCGCAGGCCTCGGCGAGCTGCTGATAGGCAGCGACCGCGAGAAACACGTCGGAGGCCTTGCACGAGATCTTGAACTCGAAGAAATCGTTGTCTTCGAGGATCCGGGCGTGGTTGAGCGCGCTCTCGACCATCGCTTCGGGGCAGGGTTCGCCATAGCGCTCCAGGAGGTCGCGCTCCAATGAGCCGGCATTGACGCCGATCCGCATCGAGCAGCCATGGTCTCGCGCCGCCTTGATGACCTCGCGCACCCGCGCCGACGAGCCGATATTGCCGGGGTTGATGCGCAGACAGGCGGCGCCGCTCTCGGCCGCCTCGATCGCGCGCTTATAATGAAAATGAATGTCGGCGACGATCGGCACCGTCACCTGCTTTACGATGTGCTTGAGCGCGAGTGAGGATTCCTGGTCGGGGCAGGAAATGCGGACGATGTCTGCGCCCGCCTCTTCGAGCGCCCGCACCTGCGCGACCGTCGCCGCGACATCGCTCGTCACCGTGTTGGTCATCGACTGTACGGTGATCGGCGCATCGCCGCCGACCGGCACCTTGCCGACGTAAATCTTGCGGCACTGCCGGCGGTGGATGTCGCGGTATGGCCGGATGCTCATGGGTCAATTCTCGCGTGGTTGGCACAGCGTAAACGCCATATAGACGTTTTCGGCAGCGCAAAAAAGGGCGGCGGCTCAGTTGCGAACTGCGCTGCCCGCGAGCAGAGCGTGCCCGTCGAGCGCGACATTGCGGCGGACCATGCCGCTTCGGCCGATCGGCGGCGCCGGAACGCCGTCCACCGTGATCTCCAGACCTCCGGCATTGCCGGTGCGCATCGACAATCCCGTCCGGGCCGGCGCTCGGCAGCTCTCGCCCGCCTTCAATACGCGCGTCAAAAGCACCGACTGGCGAGCGTCGCGGATCTGAATCCAGCTGTCGGCGGTAGCCCGGATGACGACCTCGCCCGGCGGGTTTGGCGCCGGATCAGCCGCTGCAGGCACCGCGGCCATCGCCGAACCGGCAGCAGAAGGGCGGCCGCCCGAACCCAACCCGGCCTCAGCGGGCCTGGGGTGTTCTGATCCCTCCGACGGTGCAGCCGGGGATCGAGGCACCGCCTGCGCCTCCACCGGCTGCGAGACGGCCGGTGGAATTCGAGACGGCTCCCGGTACGGCAACAACTCGAGTGGTACTTCGGCCACACGTTGCGGCCGCGGACCGTCGCCGGTCGACAGGTAGAACCATCCGCCGTATGCGCAAACCGCTAGGATCAGCGCGACCAGCAGCATTCCCCCGCCGGGCATGCTGCGCGCGCCGAGCGCGATCGGAAAAGCGAGAGCCGGCTTTGCCGCGAAGAGCGTCGATTGCTGCTTGAAAAGCCGGAGCATCTGGCCGGTACTGAGACCGAGGTGATCGGCATAGGCGCGGATGAATCCGATTGCATAGACGGCCCCCGGCAACTCGTCCGGACGCCCGGCTTCGAGCGCCTCGAGATAGGCAGGCTTGATCCGCAGCACGGCTGCGACCTCGGTAAGATCGAGCCCAAGCGCTTCCCGCTGCTGTCGCAGCATGGCCCCAGCCATGTATGGACCCAGCCCCGCCTCGAGGTCCTGCGCGCTATCCGTCAAAGAAGGTTTGGAACCCATGGAACACGCTATCGACGCTCCGGGCAACACTGCAGCTTAGCTTAAGCCTCAATTGTGCGGCAGACGTAAATGCGGCGCTCGGGCGAATTGCCGAGCGCCGCACAATGCGCGCCGATTTATCCTGCCGTGATCGGGATGCGCTTCACCTGGCGCTGCGCCTCGGGCCGCTTGGGGACGGTGATGGTCAGGACGCCGTTCTTGAATGCCGCATTCACTCGATCGGGCTCGACATCGGGCCCGAGTTGCATCGAGCGCCCGAAGCGTCCGTGCCAGCGTTCGCTGTAGACGGCACCCTGGCTCTCGGATTTTTTCTCGCCTCGCAAGGTGAGCATACCGTTGTGCAAGGTGACCTCGATGTCCTTCTCTTCCAGCCCGGGGATTTCGGCGACGACCCTCACATGATCGTCGGTTTCGCTGACCTCGACATGCGGCCAACCGCCCGACCAACCGCCGGACCAGCCCCCGGACAACATCAGCAAGTCGAAGCCGCGGGCAAAATCATCGAACATGCGGTTCATTTCCCGGTGCAACGCGAGGAAAGGGTTGGCGTTGTCGCCCGTCGTCGAAGACGGCAGGTGTCGGTTGCGACCCCACGGGATCAGATCTCTCATGCTCATAGCCATATTCACCTCCATTCGATCGCTCAGGCCGCCTGCTTTTGCTCGATCGCGAGCGGCGCGCTGCCGGTCGCGATCGCGATGCGGCGCGGTTTCATTTCGTCCGGCAGCTCGCGCACCAGATCGACGGTCAAAAAGCCATTCTCCAATTTGGCTCCGGTAACCGTCACGTAATCGGCGAGGTTGAACCTGCGCTCGAAGGCGCGCCCGGCGATCCCCTTGTAGAGATACTCCGCTGCCGGAGCTTCGGCCTTGTTGCCGGACACGATCAGCAGGTTCGGCTCGCTGACGACCGAGAGCTCACCCGGCGTAAACCCCGCAACCGCCAAGGTCACGCGGTAGACATTCTCGCCGGTCTTTTCGATGTCGTAAGGAGGGTAATTGTCGGTCGGCTCGAACTTCCCTGCCTGTTCGACAAAGTCAAGCAGACGGTCGAAGCCAACCCCAGAGCGCCACAGCGGCGCAAAGTCGAAGATTGTGTTCATAGCCACATCCTCCAATGAGCAACATGGATACGATCAGGTAACTGGCCGAGCCCCTAATGGGCACCCGGCACGAAATTGATTTAGGAAGCGGCTCGTGCGGTTCAAGCGCCTGGTGCTCCGAGTCGTTCACCCGATTCATCAGGCAATGACGCACCATCGCTCATATCAAATCCCGCTACACCGGCGAAAGCCGGTGTGCCCACGGCAAAAGCGGATCCCGGCCTTCCCCACGGAACAAGTCCGTGGGCTGAAGGCCCACGGGAAAGCCCGGAGGGGACGTTGAGCTGCATCAACTGAATGACCGTGTGCACTAGCTGTTTTCGCTGTTTTTTGCAGCGAAAATAGAGTGATCGGCTTCGCTCCGCCGCGGAAATCCTGGGTTGGAGTGCCGCGACGGGGCGCAGCAACAGCGGCAATTCCGCGGTCGGTTTGCTGTCTTCCGCTGTATCGCGAGTGTGGCTCAAGGCTCAGGTCCTTAGCGCGGCGTATACCCATAAGGATCTGGACGGCGTGCCGACTGCGCCTCCTCCAATTGCCGCAAGCGATTGTCGAAATCGCTCGCGTCGATCGCCCGCAGAAAGCTTTCGATCATCTGCGACAGCGCGAACCCCTCGCCGGGGGTGATGCCGCCGCGCCCGACCGCGTCGGCGACCGCCTTGATTGCGCCAAGGATGTCGGCCGCGCTGTTGATCGGCGGCAGAGCGAGCTCGACCGAGCGGTCGCGGCGCGGCGCGACGGTGCGGTCGAGACAGAGCCGCAATGCCGCCGGATCGCCGGCGAGGGCGAGTTCGACCGCCTTGCGGCTCAGCGCCGTTGCTTCGCCATCGAGCAACAGCTGCGCCGCCCGAGTAGACCGGTTGATCGAGCCGCGAGGCCGCCCGCCGGGATTTCCGGACCGCCCCTTCGCAAACGGCCGACCTCGAACCCTTTTTACCGTTGTTGCTGTTTCCTGCAGCGAAATATCAGTCATCGCTCCACCTCGATCGGTCATCGTGACGCCTGCCGTCGGATGCCCTCTGGAGACGGATATCATATGATTATGGCAATTTTGTTGTTGCTGCATGAGGCTCCGAAGGACGAGCCGCGCAGCAGCATGACGGAGCAAACGGCTTTTCGAACCGCTCGGATGGGCGACCCGTGAGCGGGGTGCAGCCCAATATTTTTCGCCGTCGACGCCGGGCGGTCGAAAAACTCTCCATCGTTAGCAGCAAGCGTAGGGCGGAAAAGCGCAGCGCATTCCGCCGGAATTTGAGTTCGGGCATACTCCCCCGATGCCGGACTATCGCCGCAATCGGGTTCCGGGTGGAACGTTCTTCTTTACTGTGAATTTGCTTGACCGTCGGTCGAACTTGCTGGTGGCCCGAATCGACGCGCTGCGCGACGCAGTTCGCCAAGTGCGCGCCCGTGCACCTTTTCATATCGACGCCTGGGTCGTCCTTCCCGACCACATGCACTGTCTGTGGACGCTGCCGGAAGGCGACGCCGATTTTCCAGGTCGCTGGCAGGCGATCAAGACCGCGTTTGCCAAATCGCTGCCCATCGGCGAGCCGCGATCACCGGTCATGACCAGCCGTGGCGAACGCGGCATTTGGCAGCGGCGGTACTGGGAGCACACGATCCGCGATGATCGTGACTTCGCGGCGCACATGGACTACACGCATTTCAACCCAGTCAAGCATGGTCTCGTGGCGCACCCGGCAGATTGGCCGTATTCGTCGTTTCATCGGTGCGTCGGGGGCGGGCTATATCCTGCAGGTTGGAGCGGCGGCAGCGATGAACCGCAACAGACCGGCGAACGGCGCTGAACCGAAGCGGTAGAGGCAACGCGAGCACAGGACCGGTAGTCCGTCGGGGGGCGCGCACCCGGCTACCGGCCGTGGCGGAATGCGCTGCGCTGTTCCGCCCTACGCTTGCTGCTCGATTCAAAGGCTTTAAACCGGAGGCGGCTTAGGAGAGCTTACAACCGCCATCGCGAGCCGATATCCAGACACACTCCGCCGGTCATCTAAAGCAGATTTTCAGAACGCAGAGAGGGGTGATCATGGGAGCGTTTTTAGGTCAGGTATGGAACGGTAGAACGTTCAGCCTCGCGAAACACTACTGGCTCTTTCTTGTTGTACCGGGGGTTGTCTTTTCGATTATCGAAAAGGTCATAGAATTTCGCAGTCTATCTTTTACACCCATTCAGAACGGATGGGTGAGCGGCATACTCTGGACTATCGTAGTTATCGTTTTTGTTGTTGGTTATGTCGGTTTGATCAATTGCGCGCGGTACAGAGGGTTTCGAGGCTGGAGTGCGGTTGCTGTTACAGTGACAACCTTGTCGCTCGTCGCAGCAATTGTAAGAGTCATAGAGGGTTTCTCTGGGAATCCCCCAGATGCTACGCAGCAACTATATGAAGGAGCGGCATCTATAAACGCACAACTGCCCAAGAAGATCGACGCCATCACTACGCTTACGAGAGCAGAGTACAGAAATAATGTATTCACCTACTATTACGATATCGAGCCGACCGCCTACCAATCACCAAATTGGTCTGCCGACAGAATGAAACAAATAGTAAAAACAAACGCGTGTGGAACATTTACCGGCAGTTTGGGAACCTCGGCCCTACTAAGCGTCCGATATGTTTACAATACGGGCGGCAGAGACAACATTGTGATCGACGTTGGAGAGAAGGATTGTACACCCGCCCGTTGACCGGAACGGCACCCACTGGAAATTGCGCGAGGCCGGTGAGCGAGTGTTACGCGGCGGATGTAGGCCCTATGGATTTCCCTGTGGGGGATCGGCGCGGCAGTGGTGCAGGTGAGCGCTCCGGCCGGATCCTGCCGAGGATCGTCTTCAAAAGCCTAATCCGGGCTAAAAGGAGATAGCGATCATCGTTGATCGTGTCGCTCAGCAACCGCGCGAGAGCGGCGTTTTCTTCATCGGTAAGGTCGCACCTCATGCTGCGGAGATCAAGCTTGAACCAATTCTGGCGAGGCCGGATCGGCAATGCAGGAATTCAGCCTGCGTCGGTTATATAATCAGCCGATCGCCACCTTGGGGACGACATGAGCGATGACCCGATGGGACGCGAATTCGATGCCATCGAGCTAGTGCTCCGAGTCATTCACACCGTTCATCAGGCAATGACTCATCATCGCTCATATCCAATCCGCTACACCGGCGAAAGTGGATCCCGGCCTTCGCCGGGAAAGCGCGGAGGGGACGTCGAGCTGCATCAGCTTGAATAAATCTGTGCACTAGGATTGCTTCAGAAAACACGATTACAACGCGATCTCGTGATCGCGGGCGTAGGCTTCGAGCTTGGGCCGCAGTGAATGATCCGGACGGCTGCCGATCTCGTCGAGGTAGGCGGCGACTGCGCCGGCATCGAGGGTGCGGATCATCGTCTTGACGGGGCCGATTGCAGTTGCCGCGACCGACAATGTCGTGAAGCCGAGGGCGATCAGCACCATTGCCTCTAGCGGATTGCCGGCCATGTCGCCGCACATGCTCAGCGAGGTGCCGGCGGCGCGGCTGCATGCAACGATCTCGCGAAACAGCGCCAGCATCGGCGCCGAGAGCGGATCGTAGCGATCGGCCAGGCGCGGATTGCCGCGATCGCAGGCAAATAGAAATTGCAGCAAATCGTTGGTGCCGACCGACAAGAAATCGATGCGCTCGCACAATGCCGGCAATTGCCACAGCAACGACGGCACTTCGAGCATGACGCCGATTTTGACGGATTCCGGAAGCTCGCGTCCCTCGCAGGCCGCCCGAGCCAACTCCATATCGACCAGCGCGCGGGCGCGTTCGAGCTCGGCAACCTCGGCGACCATCGGAAATTTGACGTGCAGTGTCCGGCCCGGCGCGGCACGGATCAGAGCGCGCAGCTGCTGCCGGAGCATCGCGGGGCGGTCGAGCCCGATGCGGATCGCCCGCCAGCCCATTGCGGGGTTGTCCTCCGGGGTGTGCGGCAGATAAGGCAGCACCTTGTCGCCCCCGATATCGAGAGTGCGGAAGAAGACAGGACGCTGCTCTGCCTGATCGAACACGCGTTTGTAGTATTCGGTAAAATCCTCGACATCCGGGAAACTGTCCCGCACCATCAGCGGGAACTCGGTGCGAAAAAGGCCGACGCCCTCGGCGCCGGTCGTGGCGAGCTGTGCAAGATCGAGCAGCAGCCCAGCGTTCAGCATCAGCTTGATTGCGATGCCGTCCCGGGTAATCGCCGGGGTCGAGCGCAACGTCTCGTAATAGGCGCGGCGACGGCTGCGCGCCTCCACCGCGGTGGTCACGGATTGCTGGATATCGGCACTGGGCCGGATCAGCACATTGGCGTGATCACCGTCGACGACCACGATGTCGCCCGCCTCGATCCGACTCGTCGCATCGTCGACCCGCCCGACGACCGGAATATCGAAGGCGCGCGCCACAATCGCGACATGGGCAGTCGGCGAGCCTTCCTCGAGCACCAGGCCCATGATCCGCCGGCGCGCGTAGTCGAGGAGCTCTGCCGGTCCCATCGCGCGGGCCACGAGGATGAATTCGTGAGGCAATTCGGCCCAGGCCGCACTCAGCGGCCGTCCGGCCAGGTGCTGCTGCAGCCGGTTGGCGAGATCCTCGAGGTCGAACAGACGCTCGCGGAGATAGGGATCGCTGACCTGCATCATGCGGGTGCGGGTGTCGTCCGCGACCTTCTGTACGGCTGCCTCGGCGGTAAGGCCGCTGCGGATCGCATCGGCGATACGCGTCACCCAGCCTCGGTCGGCGGCAAACATGCGATAGGTTTCGATGACGTCGTGATGCTCGCCGTCGCCGAACTCGCGGCTCGCCTCGACCAGCTCGTCGATCGCCTCGCGCATCGCCCTGACGGCGCCTCGCAGACGCCCCAGCTCCGCATCGGCGTCCTCGGCGACGACTTGGCGGATGATGACCCTCGGCTCGTGCAGCACCGCCGGTCCAATCGCCAATCCGGCATTTAGCCGAACCCCGACGATCCTGGCCGGGAGCGCTACCCCGCCGTGACTCTGGGCGATTTCGAGCGGGTTGACGAGATTGCCGCTCGCCGCGAGCTCGGCGACGATCATCGCGATCGTCTGCAGCACCTCGACCTCGTCCTCGCTGTAATGGCGCAATGTCCGGTTTTGCACGACGAGGACGCCGAGAACCCGGTTGCCGCGCAGGATCGGCGCGCCCATCAGCGAATGATAGACTTCCTCGCCCGTTTCGGGCCGATAGGCAAAATCCGGATGGGATTGCGCGTCCGCCAGGGCGAGAGGTCGCGCCGTCGCGGCGATCACCCCGACCAGACCTTCGCCGACCCGCAACCGCGTCCGGTGCACCGCTTCGGGCCGCAGCCCCTCGGTGGCGAACAGCTCCAGAACCTCGCCGGCCCGCAGGATGTAAGCCGAGCAGACCTCCGCGACCATCTCGGAGGCAACGACCCGCACAATTCGCTCGAGGCGCTCCTGCGCCGTGCCCGAACCCGCCATTATGTCGCGAAGTCGGCGCAGGAGGCGGCGGGTTGCGCTGACGCTGCCTGCGGCCTCAGACATCCGCGGGCGCGTGGCTCCCTGGCAAGATTTCGCGGGACACGAGCTGCCGCTGCCGCATGCCCTGGCTGCGGGCCGCGAGAACGGCGAGCGCTTGGCTGACCAGCTCCTCGATGATTTCGGCGGTGCTCTGCTCGCGCGTGACGAAGCCGACGCTTTGGCCGGCCATCAAGGATCCCCCCTCGATATCGCCGTCGATCACCGAACGACGCAGGGCCCCGGCCCAAAAGTGCTCGATTTCGAGCTGCGCTTCCCCTTGCGAGAGCTCACCCCGCGCGCATCGTTCGATGATTCGGCGCTGCATGGCGACAAACCGCTCGGTTGCCGGATTGGCAAGCGCGCGAACCGGGATCACCGGAAAGCGCGGATCGAGCTGGACCGAAGCGACCGCATCGCGCGCCGCGGCCCGGATGAAGGCTTGCTTGAAGCGTGGGTGAGCGATCAATTCATGCGCGCAAACAAAGCGGGTGCCGAGCTGGACGCCGGAAGCGCCCATCTCGAGATAGGCCAGCATCGCTTCCCCGCGGCCAATGCCGCCCGCTACGAAAACTGGGAACGTCGGTGAGATGCGGCAGGATCTCCTGCGCCAGCACGCCGGTCGAGACCGGTCCGATATGCCCGCCCGCCTCGCTGCCTTCTATGACGATCGCATCGGCGCCCATGCGAACGAGCTTGCGCGCAAAGCCGAGGGACGGTGCGAAACACACGACCCGAGCGCCGCTCCGCTTGATTGCGCGCACCGCGGCGCTGCTCGGCAGACCGCCGGCCAGCACGACGTGGCCGACCCGATGCTCTGCGCATACCTCGATCAATTCGAGGAGCTGCGGGTGCAAAGTGATCAGATTGACGCCGAACGGCCGCCGGGTCAGCGCGGTCGTCGCACTCAATCTCCGCGGAAAGCAGCTGCGGCGACATCGATCCCGAGGCGATGACCCCGAACCCGCCGGCATTCGAAATGGCGGCGACCAGGTTGCGCTCGGATACCCAGGTCATCGCGCCGCCCATGATGGCGAGATCGCAGCCGAGAACATCTCGGCCGCGGGCCCACAATCGGTCCAGTTCGGCGCGGAGGTACTGGCGTTCGGTTTCCCGCTCGCTGGCTGGGCGCGCTTCGGCCGTTGGAAACTCCGCTGCGCCGATCCCCTCGGTCATCCGGCCGTGTCGAGCCCGTAGGCAGTGTGCAACGCCCGCAGGGCGAGCTCGGTATATTCGGCCGCTATCAGCACGCTGACCTTGATCTCGGATGTCGAAATCACCTGGATGTTGATGCCCTTGTCGGCCAGCGTTTGAAACATCTGGTTGGCGACCCCGGCATGGCTGCGCATCCCGACACCAATGACCGAGACCTTGACGACATTCGGATCGGGCTTGAGTGCCGCGAAGCCGATCGAGTTTTTCCCCTTCTCCAGCACCGCCACGGCCCGGTCGAGCTCGGCGCGCGCCACGGTGAAGGTGAGATCGGCGGTGCGCCCGTCCTCGGAAGCGCTCTGTACGATCATGTCGACATTGATCGCATGGTCGGCGAGCGGACCAAAGATGGCAGCGGCGACACCCGGCCGGTCAGCCACCTTCTGCACGGTGATCTTGGCCTCGTCGCGGCTGTACGCGATGCCGCTCACAACTTGCTTTTCCACGATCTCGTCTTCGTCGACCACCAGGGTTCCGGGAGTGTCGGTAAAGCTCGACAGCACCTGCACGCGCACTCGGTGGTTCATCGCCATCTCGACCGAACGCGTCTGCAGCACCTTGGCGCCCTGCGACGCCATTTCCAGCATTTCCTCGTAAGTTATTTTACTGAGCTTGCGGGCTTTCGCAACGATGCGCGGATCGGTCGTGTAGACGCCGTCGACATCGGTGAAAATGTCGCAACGATCGGCTTCCAGCGCGGCTGCGAGTGCCACGGCAGAGGTGTCGGACCCGCCGCGGCCGAGCGTCGTTATCCGCCCGCGCGGCCCCACTCCCTGAAACCCCGCGACGACGGCGACCTGGCCCTGGGCGAGGCGGCGGCGAAGCTCGGTGACGTCGATCGCCTCGATCCGCGCCTTGCCGTGCACCCCGTCCGTGCGAATCGGGATCTGCCAGCCGAGCCAGGAGCGCGCATCGATGCCGAGATCGTGCAGAGCCAGCGAAAGCAGACCCGCGGTCACCTGCTCGCCCGACGCGACTACGACATCGTATTCGCGCGCGTCGTGCAGGCGGCTCGTATCGCGCGTCCAATCGACCAGCTGGTTGGTGGTTCCCGCCATCGCCGATACGACGACGGCTACTTCATTGCCGCCGTCGACTTCGCACTTGACGCGCCGCGCGACATTCTTGATCCGGGCGATATCGGCGACCGAGGTGCCGCCGAATTTCTGAACAATGCGCGCCATGCTGTTTGCGAACCTATTCGTCAAATCTGTCGATGATAGCCCAACGGTCTTATTGCCGGGGCCGGGCGACAACACATACTCTTGTCCGGTTATCTGGTCATTGAGCGAACCATTCAACCGAGAAGGATCGAAAGTGCGCGCCACCAGCGCTACGGTCGACCCGCAGGAGGTCGAACGCTTTGCCGCACACGCCGCGGCGTGGTGGGATCCGGAGGGGAGCTTCCGCCCCCTGCATCGGCTCAACCCCGTTCGGCTCGACTATATTCGTCAACACCTGACGGCGCATTTCGGTCGCAGCGTTTCCTCGTTGCGACCGTTCGAAGGCCTCACCCTGCTGGATATCGGCTGCGGCGGAGGGCTCGTCGCCGAACCAATGGCGCGTCTCGGCTTTGCGGTCACGGCGGTCGACGCGGATGACCACGCAATCGCGATCGCCCGCGCCCATGCCGAAGCAACCGGGCTATCGATCGATTACCGCATCGCCACCGCCGAATCGATGTCCGGCGCCGGGCAACGCTTCGACGCAGTCCTGGCGCTCGAAATTATCGAGCACGTCGCCGATCCCGCTGTTTTTCTCGGATCCGTCGGCGCGCTGGTCGGGCAAGGGGGAGCTTTTATCAGCGCCACCTTGAACCGCACCCTCCGGTCTTTTGCCACGGCGGTCATCGGCGCCGAATATCTGCTCGGTTGGCTGCCTCGCGGCACGCATGATTGGCGCAAGTTCATGCGCCCTTCCGAGCTCGTCCTCGGCCTGCGCCGCAACGGCCTGAACCCCACCGAGGTGACCGGCGTCAGCTATGATTGGATCAGCGGGGAGTGGTCACTATCGCGCGACCTGGAAGTCAATTACATGGTAGTGGCGGTGCGGCAGTGAGCCGCCCCGCTCAGCCGTCGGTATGCGGGACCCAAGGGATCCGGCCAAAGCTGATCCCCTCATCTTTGAGTTCTCGCGATTCCTCTTCGCTGGCCTCGCCGTAGATGCCGTGCGGATCGATCTCGCCATAGTGGATGCGCCGGGCTTCTTCGGCAAAGCGCTCGCCGACGTAATCGCAATGGGTCTCGACCTGCCGCCGCATTTCGAGCAACGCCGCGCGAAACTGTGCCGGGGAGATCGGCGGAGAACTCTCGCGCGAGCGGCCGAGGCGCGGCGCCATCACCGCTTTCTCGACCGAAGTCTGACCGCATTCGGGGCAGGCGATCTCGCCGGACTTCTGCTGCGCCTCGAACCCATCTCCGTCACGAAACCACCCTTCGAACTCGTGGCCATGAGCACAGCGCAACGTAAACAGGATCATCGAGGCCAACCTCCTAGCCGGCAGTTGTACACCGGCCCGTCCGGGCTGTCCAAGTGTATGCCGATATGTCGATAAACAGTAAGTTTAGGGAGCTCTCGGCACCAGCCTCTGCCTGGGTGAGACGGTTCGTGCCGCTGATCAGGCGCGGCGGCCGGGTGCTCGACCTCGCCGCGGGCAGCGGTCGGCACATCCGGCTTCTGCTCGAGAGCGGCTTTGCGGTTTGCGCCGTCGACCGCGATATCTCGGCGCTATCGCCCCTTGCCGGAGCCAACTGCGAGGTGCGGCAGATCGATCTCGAGACCGGCGCCCCATGGCCGCTCGGTACCGGCTACGACGCTATCATCGTAACCAATTACCTGCACCGCCCGCTGCTGCCGGCGATCGCCCAAGCCCTCGCCGCCGGTGGTGTGCTGATCTACGAGACCTTCGCCTTGGTAACGAGCAGTTCGGGCGCCCGCACAATCCCGATTTTCTGCTCCGTCCCGGCGAGCTGCTCGACGCCTTTGCGATGCTGACGGTGGTTGCCTTCGAGCAGGGCGAAATTTCGGTACCGCGGCCTGCTGTAATCCAGCGGATCGCAGCCGTCGCCGGCCCGCTCGGACGCCTGCCGGAGCCGGTCGGTTTGGACAACGGAGTTCCAACGGAGTAAGCTTCCATTATGCCGAATGTTGCCGAACAGCTGATGTCGCTGGACGAATTTCTTGCTTGGGAGCGCGAGCAGCCCGAACGCTACGAATACGCGGGCGGCGTTGCCACGATGATGACGGGCGGCTCGCTCGACCACTCGACAATCGCTTCCAACCTTTGGACCGTGCTGCGCGATGGCCTTCGCGGCAGCGCCTGCCGGGCCTTCCGCGGCGATACGAAGATAATCGCGAATAACTCAATACGTTATCCGGATTTGTCGGTGACTTGCACCTCGGTGCGTGGGGACGAGGACACCGTCCTAGAACCGGTTCTCGTGGTTGAGGTGATATCGCCCAGCACGGAGCGGGAGGATCGCGGCCGAAAGAAATTCGATTACTTCGCGACGCCGTCGATCCAGCAATATGCCATCATTGAGCAGGATGCTCGGCGTGTCGATCTGTACACCCGGTCGGGCGATCGCTGGACGGACGAGATTGTCGAGGGAGATGCTACCCTCACGCTCTCCTCGATCGGCGTCGAGCTAACCCTCGACGCGATTTACGAGGACACCGAGCTCGACGCTACTCGGCTGCGAGAGGGCGGGCGGCAAACTCCGGCTTTGTAAACGGTCGGTCGTGCTGTAACGACGGGACCATGCGGCGCGCCTTGGCGATCGCCGCCAGGTCGATACGGGCGCTGACGATGCCGACGCCTTCTCCGGCATCGGCCAGCACCTCGCCCCATGGATCGACGATCAGCGAGTGGCCGTAGGTCCGCCTGCCCTCGGCATGCTCGCCCCATTGCGCCGGGGCAAACACAAAGCACCCGTTCTCGATTGCCCGCGCCCGCAGCAGCACATGCCAATGCGCCTTGCCGGTCGGCACCGTGAAGGCCGAGGGAATCGCCAGGAAATCGGCGCCGGCCTGGGCGAGCGCGCGATAGAGATGCGGGAACCGCAGATCGTAGCACACCGTCATCCCGAGGACGCCCCACGGCGTCTCGGCCAGCACCGCGCGGCCGCCGGGGCGGAAGGCGTTGCTTTCCCGGTAGCTCTCGCCGCCGGCGAGATCGACGTCGAACATGTGAATCTTATCGTAGCGGGCAACGACCGCGCCGCCGGGATCGACGAGGTAGGAGCGGTTGGCGAGGCGGCGTTCGCCTTCCGCCGTCCCCGGTTCTCGCGACAGATCGACGGCGAGCGAGCCGATCAGCAGCCAAACCCCGGTCTCCCGCGCAACCTCGCGCAACGCGGCCAGCACGGGATGGTTCGCCTCGTCACGCGCCTTTTCGCGGCGCAATTTGCCGACCGGCTCGGTGAGCCCGGTGTTCTCGGGCGTCATGACGAAATCGGCGCCGCCGTCGCGCGCCCGCCGCACGAGATCCGAGACGACACGGATGTTGGGCTCGTAATCCCGCGCCGAGGTGAACTGAATGCAGGAAACAGTGAAGGCGCCGTTCATTTCGCGCTCCCGAGCTTGGCATCGAGTTCGCCGGCGCGGTCGAGCGCGACCAATTCGTCGGAGCCTCCGATGTGTTCGCCGTCGATGAAGATCTGCGGAACCGACGTACGCCCGCCGGCGCGTTGGATCATCTCGTCGCGCCGGGCCGGTTCCTCGATAATGTCGATTTCGGTGTAGCCGACGCCTTTGCGCTCCAACAGCGACGCGGGCGCGCGCGCAATAGGGGCAGAACATTGTCGTGTAAAGCTCGACTTCAGCCATTCCGGCGGGAACTCCAAGTTGGGATCGCGCGGACGCGCATGTCCTTCAATTAAGACGACAGCGCCAGGGTGCCAAGCCCCGGGGGCCGGGCCGCGCAGCGACTATCCCCCGACCCGCAACGCCCGGGCCAGTGTCAAAACCCCGACCGATGCGGCCCCCGCCCGCTTCAGTATGCGGGCGCACTCCTCGACCGTCGCCCCCGTCGTCATGACATCGTCGACAATCACCACCCGCTTCCCGGCGAAGCTGCGGCCGGCCTGGACCGCGAAGGCGCCGCGGACGTTGCGCTCGCGCGCCGCCGGTCCCAGATGGCCTTGCGCCGGTGTCCGGCGGCGGCGAACCAGCCAGTCCGCCGCGACCTCGGGACCGCCGGCCGAATGGATCGCCTGCGCCAACAGCGCCGCCTGGTTGTAGCGGCGCTGAAACAGGCGGGTCCAGTGCAACGGCACCGGGACGAGCAGGTCGGTATCGGCGAGGACCTCGGCTCCAATGCGGTGCATCCAGCGCCCGAACGCCCCGGCTACATGGGTCCGGTCGCCATGCTTCAGCCCGAGAACCAGATGACGGCTGTGCTTGTCATAGCGCAGCACCGATCGCGCCCTGTCCCAGCTGCGCCGGTCGCCGGCGCAGGCCCCGCATATCGCATCCTCGCCCATCGGGTGGGCAAACGGCGCGCCGCAAGCGGCGCACCACGGCGGCGCAAAAAACGTAATCCCGCGCCAACAGCGGCCGCACAGAGCATCGGGCTCGCCGATCGTTTCACCGCACGCAAGACAGCGCGGCGGCAACACGCCGTCGACGACGGCTCTGCCGATCCGCCGCAAACGGCTGGAAGCCCAGTTGGCAAGAGTTGCCGATGCGTGCATCGATACACATCATCAGGTAGCGGGCACTTTCGTCAACCCAGACCCGCAGGTTTCGCCGCGATGGCACGATCCGACGACCTCCCATTGATGCTGTTCGATCGGCGCGCCCGGCGGCAGCACCGCGACCGTGCGGCAGGCGTCGGCTGCGTCGAGTTCCTGCATAGGGAAGTCGCCGATCGCCTCATCGAGCGCCTCGACGACGTCAAACGCGAGTTTCGTGTGGCGCTCGACCTCGGCGCGCACCACGGGACGCTGTCACATGCGCTCGGCTGCCAACCGGGGATCGAGCGGGTGGTAGCCGCCGACCCGTCCTCGGCTTCCTGGCGCAGCTCAGCGGAATGCGGGTCGCGGCCGACCCCGATCTCGTCCCGTTTCGGCACGGAAGCTTCGACCTCGTCGTCAGCATGCTGGAATTGCACTGGGCCGGCGACCTGCCTGGCGCCCTCGTTCAGATCCGCCGTATCCTCAAACCGGGTGGCCTGTTTCTCGCCGCGATGTTGGGCGGCTCGACCCTAGTGGAGCTTCGCACCGTGCTGATCGAGGCCGAATTGATCGAAGAGGGAGGAGCGAGCCCGCGCGTATCGCCGGCCGCCGAGCTCGGCGATGTGGCGGGCCTTCTGCTGCGCACCGGTTTTGCGATGCCTGTCGCCGATGCCGAAAAGATCACCGTCACCTACCCCGATGCTCTGGCGCTGATGCGCGACCTGCGCGGCATGGGGGAAACCAACGCGCTGACGGCGCGCCGGCGCACGCCGTTGCGCCGCGCCACCCTTGCCCGCGCCGCCCTGCTCTATGCCGAGCGGTTCGGCCTGCCCGACGGCCGCGTTCCGGCGACCTTCGAGATCCTCTTCCTGACCGGCTGGGCGCCGGAGCTCCTCAATGCGGAATGTGGAACAGGCGGGGCCACAGGCCGACCAACCCGATAAAGATCAGGTAAATCGCGACCACGTAATTGAGAATACGCGGCATAAGAAGGATCAGTATTCCTGCGATCAGCGCGACCAGCGGTTGGATCACCAAAACGTCGAGTGTCATCGGCGGATTCCTGAGTGGAGACAAATTGTGGGAGAAGATCTTACCGGCGGTTGCTTGTGCGGCGAGGTACGCTACCGCATTACCGCCGCACCCGTCGAGGCGCTCTACTGCCATTGCCGGATGTGCCAGCGGGCGCACGGCGCGCCGGTGATTGCCTGGCTCACTGTGCCGCTCGACGCCTTCGCGGTGACGGCGGGCAATCCCGTCGCCTATCGTTCCTCGGCAAAGGCCTTCCGGCATTTCTGCGGCAGTTGCGGCACGCCGCTGACATGGCGCGAGGCCGACAACCCCCGGCTCGTCGACATCAGCATCGCCAGCCTCGACAACCCGGAGGCCGTCGCACCGACGATGCACGTTTGGACCGATAGCAGGATCGCCTGGTTCGAGAGCGCCGACCACCTGCCCCGGTATCCGACAAACGAGCGGCCCAAACCGGTCTCTTGACGCGATCGGCAGCTCGGCTTGCGTATTCTGGGGACGGGCAGATGAAACCGATTTGGCTGTATTGGGCCCGCGAGCTGCAAGCGATCGCACAAACGGGGCTGGCCTATTCAAAGGATCCCTATGATCACGAGCGTTACCAGGCGATCCGCTCACTGGCAGCGCGCATCATGGCGGAGCATTCGGAGACCGAGTTCAGCCGCATTCAAGAGCTGTTCTCAGAGCAGGCCGGTTACGCCACCCCCAAAGTGGACGTGAGAGGAGCGGTGTTCAGCAGCGCCGGGCGTATTTTGTTGGTGCGCGAAACCGCCGATGCCGGCCGATGGACGCTGCCGGGCGGTTGGGCGGACGTGAACGAATCACCCAGTCACTCCGTAATCCGCGAGGTGTCGGAAGAATCCGGCTTTCGGGTCAGCGTCCGTAAGCTGGCGGCGGTGTACGACCGAGAGCGGCACGGCCATTTGCCGCCGCATGCGTTTCATGTCTACAAGCTCTTTTTTATCTGCAATATTGTCGATGGAGCGGCACAGCCAGGATCGGAGACGAGCGAGGTCGCGTTCTTTGCCGCGGATGACTTGCCGAATGATTTGTCAGTCGGGCGCGTGCAACGGCACCAGATTGAACGCATGTTCGAGCACTGGCTGACGCCGGCCCTACCGACAGACTTTGATTAGGTCGCAGATGGACTAAAGCTATGCCGGACCAGGACACGCGCGTGTTGCTGCGGGAGGTCGCAAAGCCGGAGACCGGATCGCTCCCGGTTGAAGCGGTCGCGAAAATCGATACCCTGCCGCCGCCGACGGATCTTGCGCCGGAGACGGAAGGCGCCACGGGATACCGCAGGCGCGTGCTTCTCGTCCTTGGCGGAATCGTCCTGGCGCTGGTCCTGTATTGGGCTTCCGGCTATTTCTTTGCTTATACCGACGATTCCTATGTCACCTCCGACCTGGTCAGCGTCGCTCCCTATGTCAGCGGCCGCATAATCGGTTTAAACATCGTCGATAATCAGACGGTGAAGAAAGGCGAATTGCTGGCGACGATCAATTCGACGCCTTTCCAGCTGGCGTTGAACGAAAAGCAGGCAAAAAAGACGGAGGCCGAGGCGCAGCTCGCGGTCGATCGGGACGTCATTAACGCGACGCAAGCGCAACGCGACGATGCCGCGGCGAAGGAACGGCTGGCGAGCGACAATCTGCGCCGCGCCACGCCAATCACAGCGGAAGGCTTTCTTTCCCGCCAGGCGCTCGACACGGCCACGGCGAAGGAACAGGAAGCGAAGGCAGCTCTGGCCGACGCCGAGGCGGCCATCGCAAAAGCGCAGCAGACACTGACCCTGCATCAGGCGACGGTCGCGGCGATCACTGCTGAAATCGCGTATTTGCAATGGCAGCTCGAGCAGACAAGGCTGCTCGCGCCGGCCGATGGCACCATCACTCAACTCACCCTGCGGGTCGGCGATCAGGCAGTGGAGAACAAACCGCTGATCGGGCTGGTCGACGCGCACGCCTGGCGGGTTTACGCGAATTACAAGGAGGGCGTGATCCGCCATATGAAAATCGGCCATACCGCATGGGTCTGGCTAGACACCTACCCTTGGCGACTTCATCGCGCCACGATCCAAGGCATCGCCCGCGGGATAAGCCGTGAGCAGACCGATCGCAAGCTGCTGCCCTACGTCGCGCCAACGACGGACTGGATCCGTCTGGAGCGGCGCTTTCCAGTGACCTTGGTATTGCAGGATCAGAGCCCGGATATCACGCTGCATATGGGCGCCGACGCACGTACGATCATCTTTTACTGAAATCCGACGATGTTGCGCGGGATCGCCGACGCGCTGAACACCGAATTCCGCTCGTTCGAGCCTGGCGGACCGCGCGGCACCGCGGCCCTCGCCGCAGCGATGTCCGTATCTATCGCGATTTTGGCTGCGTTGCTGTTGCATTCAGACGAGCCCTGGTGGGCAGCCATTTCCGCTTGGATGGTGAACCGGTCATCCTTGGCGGCCGCGCTGTCGCGCGGAGCAATGCGCATCATCGGCAGCGCCGTGGGTGCGGCGATCGCGGTGATGGTCATTGGGTTATTCGTCTATCATCCGCTGCCATTCTGCCTGTGCCTGTTTGCGCTGGCCTGCGCCGGCCTGATCGGGTTCGCGACCTCGCGTCATGGCTATGCCTGGCTGATCGGAGCGATCACCGGCAATCTCGTGATGCTGATGGCTCTCGATCAGCCGCAGATCACATTCACGATCGCGGTGAACCGTGTTGCCGAGGTAACGATCGGCACGGCAGCGGCGCTGATCGTTACCCTTCTCCTCCCTGACGACGTCGCCACCCCCAGTCCAGCTTCGACACCGACAGCGCCGCCGCCCTTGCTGTTTTGGACACGGCGCCATGCCGCAGAATTCGAACGCTGGTTGCGCGAGATTTGGCCATTGGTGGTGCACGCCTGCCGCGGCGGCCTCACCGTGATGCTGTTGCCGCTGCTGGTGAGCTGGTTGGCGCCGCTCGGACCGAGCAGCATGGCAGTGACTGCGGTCGCCGTGTTGGCCGTCCCGACGACCGCGGTCATCGAGCCAGATGCACGGACAATCATCCAGCGCTCTGTTTACCGTCTCCTGGGTTGCGCGCTCGGTGCACTGCTGGGTCTCTTCTTCGTTCATTGGGTCGGCAGCGACTTCCTTGTGTGGATGCTGGTGTTGATGGCCGGAACCTGGCTCAGCTCACAAATCCAATCGGGCAGCACTGGCATCGGCTATGTCGGGAACCAGGCTGGGCTCGCCTTTCTGTTGAGCATGATCCAGGGCCAAGGACCGCCCCTTTCTCCCACTCCGGGTCTCGATCGTTTCGCCGGAATTATGGTCGGACTCTCGGTGCTGCTCGTCATCACGATGGTGGTCTCGTTGTTCCGCTTGACACCACAGCCGGCGGCATCGGCGCGCGGCGATTGACAACCCGTCTCGGCGACGGTGTGATCCGCGGCACCGATCTCGCGTAAGGTTAGGGCATTGCTCAAATTAGCGCGGCCGTATGGGTTCTTTGACAGCGCTTCCGGCGCCAGGACGCGATGACCGATGCGAAGCCGGTGGAACGCAGGCTGGCCGCGATCATGGCGGCAGACGTCGTCGGCTATAGCCGCCTGATGGGTACCGACGAGATTGGCACCTTGCGCACACTGCAGGCGCACCGCCGAGAGCTGATCGACCCGACAATCGCGGCTCACCGCGGCCGAATCGTGAAGACCACAGGGGACGGTCTTCTGGTCGAATTCCCGAGTGCGGTCGAGGCTGTCGCTTGCGCTATCGCGGTTCAGCGGGGCGTCGCGTTGCGCAACGCCAGCGTGACGGAGGATAAACGACTTATTTTCCGCATCGGGATCAATGTCGGCGACATCATCAGCGAGGCTGGCGACATTTTTGGCGACGGCGTCAATGTTGCTGCGCGGTTGGAGGGCTTGTGCGAGCCGGGCGGGCTGTGCGTCTCCCGCACCGCCCGCGACCAAGTACGCGACAAGTTAGCGGTCACCTTCGATGACCTCGGCGAGCAGCAGGTAAAGAACATAGCCCGGCCGGTGCGCGCCTTTGGCCTTACTCCCGAGGCCATTGCCGAAGTACCGGAACTCGCTCCGCAAGAGATCATCATGCGAAGGGCTCGCGGCCGCCTCTGGATTATCCTCACGTTTGTGACGGCCGCGTTCGCCGCAGGCGGCGCCGCGTGGTGGATCGTGCGAGGACCGCCGCAAGCTCTGCATTTGGCAGAACCTATCGCACCCGCCCCGATTGGCACGGCACGCGCCTCGATTGCAGTCTTGCCGCTGGAGGCACTCGGCGCCGAGGGCGGCAGCGACTACTTCGCCGATGGACTGACGGAAGACATCATCAACGCACTCGGGCGCTTCCGAGATCTATCCGTAATGTCCCTCGGCGCGGTGTTCGCCTACAAAGGCAAGCACCCGCCACCCGCTGAGGTCGGCCGCGACCTCAAGGTCCGGTATGTCGTCGAGGGGTTCATCCGCCGCGGGCCCGAGCGCATCCGGGTGTCGGTGAGCCTAACCGACACCAATCGAAGCGCCGTTCTGTGGTCAGAGAAATACGACGCCGAACCAAAGGACATCTTTGCGGTTCAGGATCAGATCACGCGCAAGATCAGCGGCGCTCTCGCGGTCCGGGTGACGAGCCTCGAACTGGCGAAATCGGCGGCCAAGCCCCCCAGCAACCTCGAAGCCTACGACCTCGTGCTGCGCGGCCGTGATCTTCTGTCTCGCTTCACGCGGTCCGATAACGTGCAGGCGCGCGGCTTGTTCGAGCAGGCGATCGAGCTCGATCCCAACTACGCTCCCGCCTATGTCGGGTTGGGCCGGGTCGATCTCTCCGCCGTGACCCAAGGCTGGACGCAGGAACCCGGTGAAACTCTGGAGCGAGCGGAGAGTCTCGCGCGAAAAGCGATCGGGCTGGACGATCTCAGCCCGGGCGCTCACGCCCTTCTCGGGACCGTGGCGGTGTCTTTCGGAGAGTATGATCGGGGGCGCGACGAATTGCAGCGCGCGATCGACCTCAACGGCAGCGACGCCGAAGCCTATAGCGGGCTCGTTTCCGTTCGGCTGTGGGGAGGCGATATTGAGGGTGCGGTCGCGGCGGGGGAGCTTCTCGCGCAGTTCCAGCCCAAGCTTCCCGTAGCCGCCGCTTTCCTGCTTGCCACCGCCTACGTGCTGGCGGACCGGGGCGCGGACGCCGTCCGCATCCTGGAGCAGTCGCTCGATCGCAACCCGGCCTACCTGTACGCGAACGTCATGCTGGCTGCCGCCTACGCCGAGGTGGGACGCCAGCAGGACGCGGAGCGGCAGGCTGCTGCCGTGCGCCAACGCTTTCCGGCCTTTTCGCCCGAGCAGTTCGGGTCGCTGCTGCGCGACCCGAGCCAGCGCGAGAAACTTGCCCAGACGCTCAAGAAGGCCGGACTATAGCCCGGTATCGCCTCACTGCTGCTTGCGAATCTCCGGCCAATTCGCGGCCGCCTTCTCGACGATGCTGGCGGTCTGTTGCTGGAACAGAGGCACGCCCTGCTTCGACGCGAAGACGTACAACTTGCCGCCCGCAATCGCCCAAGCCTCCGGGTCCGCCTCCTGTTTCGCGCCGCGCGAGAGCATTACGGCGCAATAGCCGGCGAATTGCGGGGCATAGCGATCGGGATCGGCGACGAAGAGGGCGCGATGCTCGGCATTCTTGAACCAATAGGTGGCGTCGTCGAAAGCGGCAGAGTACTCGGCCGATCCTTTCTCCGGATGGCCGTCTGTAAAGTAGGAGACGGGGTCGTAGCCGCTGAGCGCGAGGCGCTTTTCGGCGACCTGTGGGGCAGCCTCCGCCGCCAGCAGAACTCGGTCGGCGGCGACCGTGACCAGGGTTGGCAAGCCGATAAGGATCGAACGGCGCGAGAGATTTCTCATGAGACCCTCCAACGCCTTCATACTATCGTGGCCCTGTGCGCACAACCGAGTGAGCGGCGGTTGACAACCTGCTCAGGCGACGGTGTGATCCCGGGCACCAATCTCTCGCAACGGAGGGGCACTTGGCCAAGTTCAGGATCGCGACACCGACCGGCGTCAGCTTTACGACCGCCGGCGATTACGGATACGAGATGGAGGCGCTGACGCCGATCGACGCCGAGATCTTCGAGGTGCGCCCGGGGTCCGAGGACGAGTTCGTCGCGTCCGCGCGCGACGCCGACGCGCTCTACGCCAAGGGACGGCGGATCACCAAGCGGATGATCGACGGTCTCGATCGCTGCAAGATCATCGCGCTCGGCAGCGTCGGCGTCGACTCGGTCGATGTCGAGGCGGCGACGCAAAAGGGCATCCCAGTCACCAATTGCCCCGACACCTTCATCGACGAGGTCGCCGACCACGCGATGACGCTGATCCTCGCGAGCTTCCGGCGCCTGGTCGTGCAGGACCGGCTCGTGCGCGAAGGGCGCTGGGCGGAGGGCCGGCCGATGCTGTCGAAGATCCCGCGCCTGATGGGCCTGACCCTGGGGCTCGTTTCGTTCGGGCATGTCGCCCGCGCGGTGGCGGCGCGGGCGAAGCCGTTTGGCGTGCACGTCATCGCTTACGACCCGTTCATCGAAGAGCTGGTGATGATCGGGCATGGGGTCGAGCCGGTCAGCCTGCCCGAACTCTTGCAACGCTCAGACATCATCTCGATGCACGCGCCGGCAACCGAAAGCGCCAATCGACTTTTGCGCGAGGAGCATTTCCGGCAGATGAAGAAGACGGCGCTCTACATCTCGACCGGCCGCGGCCCGACGACCGACGAGGCCGCCCTGATCAGGGCGCTCGACGAAGGCTGGATCGCCGGCGCCGGACTGGATGTCCTCGAACAGGAGCCGCCGGGCGACAACAACCCGCTCCTCAAGATGGACAACGTGATCCTGACCGCGCATGTCGCCTCGGCCTCCGCCCGCTTCGACCCGGCGCGCCGCCGCCGCGTCGGTCTCGAATTGTCGCTGGTGCTGAGCGGCAAATGGCCGATGTCCTGCGTCAACCCGTCCGCGCTGGCGAAGACGAACCTGCGGCGCTGGCAGCCGGTGTCGATGGAGCGCGGTCCGAACTCGTAATCCGGGGGATCGGCAGCAATGGCAGCGAGTTGGGACCCGGCAGTCGTCCGTTATCCGGATCAGCGGATAAAGACCCTCGATCCGCGCTTTGCGCCGCTCGTGCTCGGCAACGCCGCGATCGAGGTGATCGCGAGCGGCTGCCGGTTCAACGAGGGGCCGGTCTGGTTCGGGGATCTGCGCTGCCTTCTATGGAGCGACATCCCCAACGACCGAATGATGAAATGGGACGAGGAAACGGGCGCGGTCAGCGTCTTCCGCAAGCCTTCGCACTATGCCAACGGCAATACCCGCGACCGGCAGGGGCGGCTCATCACCTGCGAGATGGATACTCAGCGCGTGACGCGGACGGAGCACGACGGCACGATCACGGTGCTGGCCGAAAGCTTCGACGGCAAGAAGCTGACCGGCCCCAACGATGTCGTCGTCAAATCCGACGGCTCGATCTGGTTCAGCGACAACGGCGCCGGCATCCGCGGCAATTATCTCGGCCACAAGGCGACTGCGGAATTGCCGTACCGGGTCTATCGGCTCGACCCGGCCACGGGCCGGATGACAATTGCGGTCGGCGATATGAAACGGCCGAACGGGCTCGCCTTCTCGCCTGACGAGAAGCTGCTCTACGTCATCGACACGCCCGGCCCGGGGCAGCGCACGATCCAAGTCTACGATGTCGTCGACAACGGCACTGCGACCGCCAATCGACGCGAGTTCAACAGCGCCGAGCCGGGCGGCTCTGACGGGATGCGGATCGATGTCGAGGGCAACCTATGGTGCGGATGGTCCGGGGGCGAGGCCGAAGATGGCGTCGTCGTGCTTGCCCCCGACGGCAAGATGATCGGCCGCATCATGCTGCCCGAGCGCTGCGCCAATCTGTGTTTCGGCGGCCGCAAACGCAACCGGCTGTTCATGGCGGCGAGCCAGTCGATCTATTCGGTCTATGTCGAGACGCAGGGCGCGCCTGGCGGGTAGAGGGCAAGAGCGGCCATGACGGAGGCAATGATCGGCATGCCGACTTCGTCACGCAAGGTCATCACCGATTCCGGGTGAAACTGCACGGCCGCGATCGGCAGGTGTTGGTGCTCAAGCGCCATCACGACGCCGTCCTCGGTTTCGGCAGTGATCGAAAGCTCCGGCGGCAAGGTGCTGCGCACCGCGTGCAGTGAATGATACCGCCCGACGATGAAATGGCTCGGCAGGCCGCGCAATAGCCGCCCGCCGCGCACGCGGACCGATGACGGCTTGCCGTGCATCGGTGGGTCGAGCACCGCGAGCGAGCCGCCGAAATACTCGACGATCCCTTGCAGGCCGAGGCAGACCCCGAACACGGGCAGATGGCGCCGGACTGCGAGATCGAGGGTCTCGGCCATCCCGAAGTCGGAGGGCCGGCCCGGTCCCGGCGACAGCACGACCAGATCATGACTGGCGCCCCCCCGCAGCTCGGCGCGAGCCAGATCGGGGCGCATCGTCACGACCTCGGCACCGGTCGTGCGGATGTAATTGGCCAAGGTGTGAACAAAAGAATCTTCGTGATCGATCAACAGAACCCGCCGGCCCTTGCCGATTTCGGCTGCTGCCGCCGCGCGGGTGGCGGGCGCTCCCTTTGTGCCGCGGATCGCGGTAAACATCGCCGCGGCTTTCAAGCGGGTTTCGGCTTCTTCTGCCTCTGGATCGCTGTCGTAAAGCAACGTCGCTCCGGCGCGGACTTCCGCAACCCCGTCCTTCATGCGGATCGTGCGCAAGGTCAGGCCGGTGTTCATGTTGCCGTCAAACGTCACTCGGCCGATAGCGCCGCCATACCAGCGGCGCGACGAACGCTCTTCCTCCTCGATAAAGCGGATCGCCCAGCGCTTGGGCGCGCCGGTCACGGTCACCGCCCAGGCGTGGCTGAGGAAGCCGTCCAGCGCGTCGAACTCCTCGCGCAGCACGCCCTCGACGTGATCGACGGTGTGGATCAGCCGCGAATAGAGCTCGATCTGCCGCCGCCCGATGACCCGCACGGTGCCCGGCCCGCAAACTCGCGATTTGTCGTTGCGGTCGACGTCCGTGCACATCGTGAGTTCGCTCTCGTCCTTAGCGGAATTGAGCAGTTCCCGAATGCGCGCGGCGTCTTCGACCGGGTCGCGGCCGCGCGCGATCGTGCCGCTGATCGGGCAGGTTTCGATCCGCTTTCCCTCGACCCGGACATACATTTCGGGCGACGCGGCGACCAAGAACTCGCCTTCGCCGAGGTTGATCAGAGCGCCGTACGGGGCCGGATTGGCCTGACGCAGGCGGTGAAAGACGACGCTCGGCGGGTCGGCGCAAAGATCGGCGAAGAGCTGCCCGGGCACGACCTCGAACAAATCCCCGCGCATAAAGGCCGCTCGGGCGCGTTCCACCAACGCGGCGTATTCGCCGGGGCCATGGTCGCTCTCGTTCGGGCGTCGGGCCGGCAGATGATGGAGGCCATAACGAGCCGGCGGGGTCGAGCGCGGCGAAGTGCGCGTCGAAATGCTCCCTACGTCGAATTCGTAGCGATGGGTCGCCGTGACCTGCCGCATGTGGTCGACGACGAGGATTTCGTCGGGCAGATAAAGGACGAGATCGCGCTGGTCCTCGGGCCGCGGCAGGTGCAACTCCATCGGCTCGAACTGGAACACCAGGTCGTAACCAAAGGCGCCGTAGAGCCCGAGGTGCTGATCCTCGGCACTAGCGAACAGATCGATCAAGGCGCGCAGAACCGAGAACACCGAGGGCTGCCGGCTGCGGCTCTCCTCCGGGAAACGCTGCTCGGCTTGCTCGATTTCGCCCGATATCCGATCGCGCCCGACAGGCTCGACGCGAATTGCGTCCAGATCGGCCAGGCACTCGGCAACCGGGTTCAACAGAACCAAGCCGCGCTCGTTCAACGCATCAATCGAGAACCGGCGCCCGCGCGCAGTGAACACCAGCGGCGGGTCGACAAAGCCCATGTCCCACCGCGTGTAGCGGCCGGGAAACTCGAAGCTCGAGGAAAACAAGACCCCGCGCCGCTCGTCGAGCGATTGGGCCAGCGCGGTATCGGCTGGCTGATACTCATGGTTGCGGATCTCTCGCGTAACGCGGATGCCGCCCTTGGTGAGATAGCTCGTTGGCTTCATGGGGATCCCTCTAGGTTGGGATCGCCCGAGGCCCGGGTAGGTCCCCCTGAAATGCGAAGGCCGCCCGGTGTCCCTGGGCGGCCTCAGTCGGAATAAACGCAAATGGCCGCCTTGTCAGACGGGCCACCACCAGATCGATGACTTCGCGACGCAAACCATGCCGCTGCATACCAGCTCTACACCTGGAAAACAATGGCCAAGACGGACGGTTCTGCGATCGGCCGATCGGGTCATTGCAAGCGTAGCGAGGCAATAGACCCACCGAGCACAGGTCGCCGGCGAGCAACAGCCGGGCAGCGCGGTTGACGTGGTCGCGGCAGCCGCGCGGCCGACCGGCGGGATTGCCCGACCGCCCCTTGGCAAACCGCCCGCGCCGGTCGCGCGCCCCTGTTCCCCCTGTTTTATCTGGTCGAGATCAGGCATCGCCAACTCCTTCAATCGCAGTCTCGCACCCGCTCAGCGGGTGCTGTTGCGTGCAGGATATGATGCGATTGTGGTAATTGAATGACGCTCTACGCCCAAGGCTCTACGACCACCTCAATTCGGTGCACCTCGCTACGATCGTTCACCCACGGCTGTCGCCAGAGTGCTGTCGATCGGTATCTGACATCGTCATCACCGGCTTGACCCGGTGATCCACACCCCCCTTCGCGATCGATCCAGTCGGTGGCCGTCGCGTGGATGGCCGGATCAACGTCCGCCACGACGACAAGAGCCCGACAAACGCAGGCGCTGAACGGCTTCTGTAGAGTCAAGTAAACTGTCACCGTAATCCCCAGCGGCAGCGCTCCCTCGGTGCGCCCGTCATGGCACCGCTTGAATTTTGACACGTAACTTACCTTCTCGAAAATACCGCAGAACAGTGAATATGGAAAATCAGTCGGGTGGCAGATGGATTCATTGCATCAATAGAATTTGTGCACCCTCAGGAACGCGCTTTCGATAATCCATGCCCTCCGCCCATTGTGGCGCGTTTTGTTCGAATGACTGGCAGACTTCGCGCTCCGAGATTTTAAATTTAGCTGCGATGTCCGTCATGTCCTGCACAACATATTTTTCTAATGTAGGCGACATCATTTTATATAATTTGGCGATATCGTAGGCATATCCGTGATCTATGAGGTCTTCGATTTGGTATCTTTCGGCAGAAACAAAGAGGTCGTGGTTTTATTTTCTCATAGGCTGAGACGAACCTATCAATTTTAATTCCACGTGACGCGCAAAACTCAGCGCGTGATCGCGTATTTAAAAAATATGCTCCAAAAAAGAAATTGGATGCGGCAACGAATTTCTCCTTATCCGTTTTTGCTGAATTGAGCGTCATATTTATATCGCTATGTCCCTTTTCTGAAAGAATTTCCGCAGCGCTTTTAGTCGGGGTCGCCTGGTCTTGTGCTATTTTAATCTTCTTCTCTGCGCGCGCGGTCGTGGCGTCGCTAAATTCTTGCATTGACGCGGATGTAAACAATGATGTTTTGAACTCTTTAACCAACAGAAACGCGACCACAAACGCGACGATAACCGCAAGCGTTTCCAAAATCCGTCTGATTCGTGGCATCGTGCCTGCCTTCCCGAAAAGGTTCAATCAGCTTCAGTCTTTGCGCTCTTGTTCCCAGAATCTCTTTTCTGTGGTGAGGGTCTGATCCTCCCAAGCTCGCTGCGCCTTTTGGCTGCGGCCAACTTCGGCGCGGAGGTAGAAGGCGTAAAGGTCTTTGAGGTCTTGGTAGAGATCATCCTTCCACAAATTTTGGAGGTGTTCGATCTGGTCATGTTCGCGAGCAAAGAGGAAATACCGGACGGCGTACCAGCCGAGAGTGCTTTCGTAGATGAAAGGCATATCGCCCGCGAGCTTGTACAGTGAGGCGAGCTTTTCGAAAAATTCGAGGATGGCTTCGAGACGGGAGTGATCCCATTCGTCGGTGTCGGGCGCATGCACGGTTTGGCGAACCCCCACCATTGCCTTGGAGTTCCACTCTTTGTCGAGGTCAAGGTAGGTGGAAAAGGCGAGCTGCCGCTTAATTACATAGCCCTGCCAGACCACCACATCAGCCGCGATGAGACCTACAAGCAGGGTGGCACAGGTGGTCGCGGCGTCCCAATAGCGGAAGTATATCGCGCCGATCAGCGCAGCAAAGGCGGTGAGCGTCACTACAGCGAAGACCAGTCGGACGATATATCTACGCGCCATTGCGGCGGGCCTCGTCGGGTTACGGTCGGGTTACGGTGACAGTTTATTTGACTCCACAGTAGCCGCTCGGCGCTTGCGTTTGTCGGACTTCAATCGTCATGGCCGGACTTCGATCCGGTGACCGGCGATAGCATAGCCGGGAGCGCCTGCGTGACAAAAAACGAATCTGTCCGCAGACACTGCTTAGTCCGAGGCATTCTCTATGTGGCTTCCCTCATGAGTTTCGAGTCGGGCCGCTCGAGCCGTACCCGGCGGCGGTGAGGTCGAATTCCTGGGGGCGGCTGAACATTTCGCTGCGGACGTCCCACAGCTCCGGATACATCGGCTGCTCGAACAGTTGGTTGGCGGCGGCCCGCAAATACCGCAATCCGGTCGACCCGCCCGTTCCAGTATTGGCGCCGATCACTCGCGACACTGTGGCGAGGTGCGCAAAACGCCATTTGCGGAATGCATCTTCCAGATCGACCAGCTTTTCGCCGAGCTGGTACAACTCCGGCGCGCTGGCGCGATTTCGGTAAACCCAGCTCCAAGCCCGGAACACCGCCGCAATTTTGCGGTGCCGGTGCGAGTAGTCTCCCGACCGCGGATCTGCAATGCCGAATGCCGGAAGGGCCCTCGCCATGTACGAGATCACTGCATCATAAATCGCCGGCGCGGCCAGGGCGTGGCGCAATCGCTCTTTCTCTTCCGCGCTCTGCGCGTTCTCGAACACGTCGATGGGGTGCGTCCGGCCGCCGGGCAGCTCGAAATCGAGGAAGCGGTATTTGAGGCCGAGCTTGTATTCCAAAATCCTGTATTGCACCGATTGGAAGCCGGAGGCGCCGTCTCGGCCCACCGTCTCCCGGAAGACGAAAAATTCGTCTGGTGTCAAAGTCGCCATGACGTCCCACGATGAGATCAGAATGTGCTGTATCGCGCTGACCCGCGACAGCCGCTTGAAGGCGATGATGCAATCGGCTTCCTGCGCCGCTTCCTTCATCAAGGAACTGATCGCGCAGTCGAGTTCGTGAATGGCCAGCTTGAACCACAGCTCATGCTGCTGATGGATGATGATGAACAGCAGCTCGTCATCCGAGCCGGTCTGCAGCTTCTGCGCCGACAGCAGCTGCTGCAGGCCCAAATAACCGGCGTATGTATTCTTCACGTTCGGCCGTTCGATCTACGCCGCGACCTCGGCGGCCGCGCGCCTGACGAGCACGACCTTCTGCGCCGAACGGCCGAGAAAGTGGTAACCGGATCCGCCTTCGGCGAGCATTTCGAGAAAATCGTCCGGCGCGGTGATCCGCACGGTACCGAGGATATCGGCGCCGCGGCGCAGAAACGCGTCGGGCAAGAGACTGACTGTCGGGCCGACCATCGTCACTCGAGCCGCCGGCTTCGCGAAGCTCAACAGCTCTTCGAGTGTGTCGTTGATCAAAGTCGTGCCGGTGATCAGCAGCACGTCGGCTTCGGGAACTACACCATACGCCTGTTCGGCCGGGCGGAAAAAAGGCAGCTCGTCGGCTTTGAGGGTTGCCGGGTCCTGTTCGAGCACCAGGAAAGGCTGACGGCGGCGTTTGAGCTCGCGCAGGAAAGGCACAAAAGCACCCACGACGACGACCTTGTCGCCGGGGCGTATCTCGGTCGCATCGAACGCATCGATCCCGAGGCGCAGCTCGGTCTCGGGATGCGGCCGCCGATGCGAGCAGGTATCGGCGAGGGCGTTCATCGCCGCGATGCCGACGGCACGGCGAATGCCGTGATCGCTGAGCGCTTCCTTCGCGAGGTCGAGCGCCGGGCGGCCACGCAGCTTGCCAGGGAACGGCATCGCCATCGCCGAGGTCGGACAGCAGACCGCCTCGGGAATCGTCTTGATTGGCGTCGCACAGGCCCCGGCAACGCCGTTGCTGAGCTTCACCCCAGTGAAGAAGAGGCCAACGACAGCGCGCTCGACCGTCAGATCATCGAACGCAGGTCCGAGAATCTCAGAGATCGCGGCAAGGGTCTCGCGCAGTATCGTCGTTTCGCTGGTTTCCATTGTTATTCCTCTAAAGGCGCAAGCGGCGCCCGGCGTTCGGGCTGCGTCGCTTCGAAGGCGCGGGCGGCACGCAGGACGCGGTCATCGGCGTAGAGCGGGCCGACGATCTGCAGGCCGATGGGCAGTCCGGCGCTGGTCAGACCGCACGGGATGCTCGCCGCCGGCTGACGGGTCAGGTTGAACGGATAGCTGAACGGCGACCAGTCGATCCAGTGCCGCTCGGTGGCGGGATCGTTCAAATCCTGTCCGACCGGCAGGGCCGGGACCGGCATCATCGGCGTCAGCAGCAGATCGTAATTCCGGTGGAACTCCGCCATCTGCCGGGCGAGCGCAGTGCGGACGAGGTCGGCGCCGAGATAATCGACGGCGCTGATCCGCTCGCCCTCCTCCGCTGTCGCGGCCAGGCCGGGATCGATCACCTCGCGCCGGTTAGTGGGGAACCCCGCGAGGAGTTTTGCCGCGCCAGCTGCCCACAATGTGAAGAGCGCCTCTCGCGGTGAATCGAAGAGTCGTGTCGACCTGTTCGACGATTGCGCCGAGCGCCTCGAAGCGCTGTGCCGCCTCGGCCGCTGCTGCGGCGATTTCGGGGTCGACCTTGGCATATCCGAGGGTCGGGCTGTAGGCGATCCGCCATCCCCGCACGCCTTCTTCCAACCCCGCTGCATAATCCTCGTCCTCGGGCGGCAGAGCATAGGGATCGCGGTGGTCGGCCCCGGATAAGACAGTCAGCAGCAGCGTGCCGTCGGCGACGGTTCGGGCCATCGGCCCAATATGCGCCAAGAGGCCCATTGGCGAGGGCGGATGGGCAGGCACCCGGCCGAAGCTCGGCTTCAATCCGAAGACGCCGGTAAAGGCGCTCGGAATGCGGATCGAGCCTGCACCGTCGCTGCCGACATGCAACGGCCCAATTCCGGCGGCGCAGGCCGCCGCGGCGCCGGCGCTGCTGCCGCCGGGCGTGCGCGAGAGGTCCCAGGGATTGCGGGTGATCCCGGTCAGCGGGCTGTCGCCCAACGCCTTCCAGCCGAATTCCGGCGTTGTCGTCTTGCCGATTATTACCGCTCCGGCCTCGCGCAACCGCGCCGTCGCCGGCGCGTCCTCCAACCAATCCTGATCCAGCTCGACGAGGCGCGAGCCGCGCCGGGTCGGGAAGCCGCGCATCAGGATCAGATCCTTGATCGTGACCGGCACGCCGTCGAGCCGCCCGACCGCTTCGCCGCGCAACCAGCGCTCCTCGGATCCGCGTGCCGCCGCCAGGGCGCCGTCCCGATCCACGATGCAGAACGCGTTGATCTTCGGCTGCAGCGCGTCAAGCCGATCGAGGATCAGCCGGGTCGCCTCTACCGGCGATAGTTCTCGCCTGCGGTAGAGGTCGAGCAGCGAAACCGCCGAAGCGTAAGCGATATCATTGCCGGGCATTGCGCCTCCGTTGTCGTCCCTGCTTTTGTTCCCTCCCCCGCGTGCGGGGGAGGGTTAGGGTGGGGGCTCTGTCGCTATGTAGGGACCGAGCGTAGCGGCGATTGACCCGAGAACACCAGCGCGATTCTGGAGAATGTCGTTATTCTAGAGCCGAAGGACCCGCCAACCGCCGCGGCGTAACGCTTCATCCCGAACATTATGATCACCGGGGCGGCCATGCTGTCCACCGTCGGCTTCGATAACGAGTCGTGCTTCGACGCAAGCAAAGTCTACCACATAGGGCGGAATCGGATGCTGCCGTCTGAAGCGCCAGCCGAGTTGGTCTTTCCGCAGCGCATCCCAAAGGAAACGCTCCGCATCCGTCGTTCTCCGACGCAAACGGCGAGCGCGTCCAGTCATAGCGGTACCGCCTCGCACGACTCCAAATCTCCGCTTTCAGCCGCGGAAAAGCTGCCGCAGCTTCGCGATCGCGGCAAGTCCAGTGAGCCCCCACCCTAACCCTCCCCCGCGGGCGGGGGAGGGAAGTCGGCGGTCCAGTTTTTGCACTGTCGTGCCCGACATGGATCGCGTAAGTTCGCCAGAACAACATGCCGGACAGGGAAAGCATGACTTCTTCCACGGTTACGTTGCGGTGGGCGGCAGCGGCAGCCTTTTTGGCCGTCTTTGTCCCTTCGATCGGGTGGACCCAGAGCGCTCCGCAAAAGACTTTGCGGTTTATTCCGCAGGCGGATTTGCGCAGCATCGATCCGATCTGGACGACCGCGTATGTAACGCGAAATTTTGGTTATCTGGTCTTCGATACGCTGTTCGCGCTCGACAAGGATTTCAAGCCGCAGCCGCAAATGGTCGATCGCTGGACCGCCAGTGCCGATAAACTGACCTACAGCTTCGTCCTGCGCGACGGTTTGAAGTGGCATGACGGTCAGCCCGTGCGCGCCGTCGATTGCATCGCATCCATCGAACGCTGGGGCAAGCGCGACACGCTCGGCCAAAAGCTGATGGAAGCCGTCGGCGAGATGCAAGCGGTCGACGACAAGACATTTACAATAAAGCTGAGATCGCCGTTCCCGCTGATCCTCGATGCGCTCGGCAAGCTGTCGAGCAACGTGCCGTTCATGATGCCGGAGCGGCTGGCCAAGACCGACGCCTACCAACAGATCCCCGAGGCGATCGGCTCGGGCCCGTTCAAATTCGTCAAGGAAGAGTGGGAACCCGGCCACAAGGCGGTCTTTGTCAAGAATGCCGACTACATCCCTCGCGAGGAGGCGCCGAGCTTCGCCTCCGGCGGCAAGGTGGCAAAAGTCGACCGTGTCGAGTGGCTCTACATCCCCGACACCTCGACCGCCGCGGCGGCCCTCAACGCCGGGGAGGCCGACTGGTACGAGCAGCCGCCGGCGGACCTTGTCCCGCTCTTTGCCGCCAGCAAAGACATCACCGTCAAGACGGTCGATCCGCTCGGCAATCACGGCATTCTGCGCTTCAACCACATTCAGCCGCCATTCAATAATCTCAAACTGCGCGAGGCGGTGCTGAACCTGGTCGACCAGAAAGATTACATGGGCGCGGCGGCGGGCGACCCGAAATACTGGAAGACCTGCGCCGCGCTGTTCGGCTGCGGCACGCCCTTTGAGACCAATGCCGGCGCCGACGCCCTGCTGAACGGGCCGAACCTCGCCAAAGCAAAGCAGCTGATCAAGGAATCCGGCTACAAAGGCGAGAAGATCGTGCTGCTGTCGGCGACCGACCAGCCGATCGTGCACGGCCAGGCTTTGGTGACATTGGACGCTCTGCGCAAGGCCGGGCTCAATGTCGAATTGCAGGCCAATGACTGGGGCACGCTGATCACCCGCCGTACCTCGAAGGAGCCGGTCGAAAAAAGCGGTTGGAGCATCTTCCATACCTGGACCTCGGCGCCGGATTTCTTCTCGCCGGGAGTTAACCTCCCGGTCCGCGCTAATGGCGAGAAAGCTTGGTTCGGCTGGCCGAGCGACCCGAAGATCGAAGAACTGATCGACGCCTGGTTCAAGGCGCCTGACCTTGCGGCACAGAAGAAGTTCGCGGCCGATATTCAAGTAGAGGCCTATACGAACGACGTCCCCTACGTGCCGACCGGCCAGTTCGTCGCGCCGACCGCGTACCGCAAGAACCTCGAAGGAATCATCATCGCGCCGGTCGTCTTTCTGTGGAATGTCGAGAAGAAATGATGGGGCTGCAGGCGGCCCCCACCCCATCCCTCCCCCGCGGGCGGGGGAGGGAGTCGCTGGGTTCCCTCTCCCGCTTGCGGGGGAGGGTTAGGGTGGGGGCTTTCTGAGTGTTTGCCTATATCATCCGACGGATCCTCGCGACCATCCCGGTGATGGCGGTGGTCGCGCTCTTCGTTTTTTCGCTATTGCATCTGAGCCCCGGCGACCCCGCCGCCATCATAGCCGGGGACACGGCGACTGCCGACGACATCGCCCGCATCCGCCAGAAGCTGGGGCTCGACCAGGCGCTCTATATCCAGTTCGCGACCTGGGTCTGGGCCCTGCTGCATGGCGATCTCGGCATCTCGATCTTCACCAACCTGCCGGTCTCCAAGCTGATCGCGCAGCGGGTAGAACCTACGATCACTCTGACGGTCTCGACGCTGATCGTCTCGGTTCTCGCGGCGATCCCGATGGGTGTGCTCGCGGCGTGGAAGGCCGGCTCGTGGATCGACCGGATGGTCATGCTCTTCGCGGTCTTAGGTTTTTCCGTGCCGGTCTTCGTGCTCGCCTATCTGCTGATCTATGTCTTTGCGATCTCAGCCGATCTCTTGCCGGTTCAGGGCTTTGTCTCGATCAGCAGCGGCTTGTGGCCGTTCCTCTCGCACATCGTGATGCCGACGCTCGCCCTCGGCGCGGTGTTTGCCGCGTTGATCGCCCGAATGACGCGCGCCAGCATGCTCGACGTGTTGGCGCAGGACTACATCCGCACGGCGCAAGCCAAGGGTTTGGCGAACGACAAGGTGCTGATCGGCCACGCGCTGAAGAACGCGGCCGTGCCGATCGCGACGATCATCGGCATCGGCGTCGCCTCGCTGATTTCGGGTGTCGTCGTCACCGAGACGGTGTTCGCGATACCGGGTCTCGGCCGGCTGACCGTCGATGCGATCCTGCGCCGCGACTATCCGATTATCCAGGGGATCATTCTCGTCTTTTCGGCCGCCTATGTGCTGGTCAATCTGCTCGTCGATCTCAGCTACACCTTCCTCGACCCGCGCATTCGCTACTAACCTGATGCCCATCAATCCTCGTACCGAGCTTCATCCGTCATTCCCGCGAAAGCGGGAACCAGACCATCTCCAGCTACTCTGGACCCCTTTGCGGGGGCCGGGCACCGCAATGACCGTCGCGCCAACCGATCTCGCCATTCTCGCCGCGCCGTCCGTGCGCAAACGCGGAGTGCGGGACACCATCCGCCGTCATCCGACGATCGTCGTCGGCGCGACCCTGCTTGGTTTCATGGCATTGATGGCGGTCTTTGCCCCTTATCTCGGCACGGTCGACCCGCAGGCATTGTCGCCGATACGGCGGCTACGCTGGCCGTCCGCGCAATACTGGTTCGGGACCGACATGCTCGGGCGCGACATCTACAGCCGCACGCTCTACGGCGCGCGGATATCGCTGACTGTTGGTTTGAGCGTCGCCCTGCTGAGCACGGCGGTGGGCTTGGCTATCGGCCTAGTCACCGGATTCAGCCGTTGGACCGACGCGGTCGTGATGCGGATTATGGACGGGCTGATGTCGATCCCGGCGATCCTGATCGCGATCGCGCTGATGGCATTGACCCGCGCCAGCCTCGAAAACGTCGTCTTTGCGATCACCATCGCCGAGGTACCACGGGTCACGCGGCTTGTCCGCGGTGTTGTGTTGACGTTGCGAGAGCTGCCCTTTGTCGAGGCCGCCCATGCCAGCGGCACCGGATTTTTCCGCATCCTGTGGCGCCACATTGTGCCGAACACATTGCCGCCGCTCCTGGTGCAGGGCACCTTCGTCGCCGCTTCGGCGATGATCGTCGAGGCGATCCTGTCGTTTCTCGGCGCCGGCACCCCACCCAACATTCCGAGCTGGGGCAACATCATGGCCGAGGGCCGCAGCCTCTTTCAGGTCGCCTACTACATCGTCCTGATCCCCGGGGCCTTCTTGTCGATCACCGTCCTCGCCATCAACCTGCTCGGCGACGGGCTGCGTGACGCGCTCGACCCGCGCCTGGCGCGGCGCATGTAACGCATGCCCGAAGCTGCCTATGTAGCTACCATCCCGAAGGCGCCGGCCGCAGCGGCCGAGCCCATCCTCGACATCGCCGATCTGCGGACCTGGTTCTTCACCCGCGACGGCGTGGTGCGCGCCGTCGACGGCGTCTCTTTCCAAGTCATTCCCGGCGAGACCCTGGCGATCGTCGGCGAAAGCGGATGCGGCAAGAGCGTCACGGCGCTGTCGGTATTGCGCCTGATCCCGTCGCCGCCCGGCCGCATCGTCTCCGGCGCGATCCGCTTTGCCGGGCGGGACCTCCTCGGCCTCGGCGAAGCCGAGATGCGCCAGGTCCGCGGCAACGAGATCTCGATGATCTTTCAGGAGCCGATGACCTCGCTGAACCCGGTATTGACGATCGGCCGGCAGATCGCCGAGACCCTGACCCTGCATCAGGGGCTCGACCACAAGACGGCGCTCGCCAAGGCGGTCGACATGCTGCGTCTCGTCCACATCCCCGAGGCTCGGCGCCGGATCGGCGAATACCCGCATCAGTTGTCGGGCGGCATGCGGCAGCGGGTCATGATCGCAATGGCGCTCGCCTGCAACCCGAAGCTCCTGATCGCCGACGAGCCGACGACCGCGCTCGACGTGACGATCCAGGCGCAGATCCTCGATCTGATGCGTGAATTGAAGCAGAAGATCGACGCCGCGATCGTGCTGATCACCCATGACCTCGGCGTCGTCGCCGAGATGGCGCAGCGCGTTGTCGTCATGTATGCCGGGCGCAAGGCCGAAGAGGCGCCGGTCGGCAGGCTGTTCCGCCGCCCATTGCATCCCTACACGAAGGGGCTGCTCGCCTCGGTGCCACGGCTCGGCGCCTCGCTCGACCATGAGCGGGCGCCGCGGCTCGCCGAGATCGCCGGCACCGTGCCGTCGCTCAGGGAGCCGATCCCCGGCTGCCCGTTCGAGACGCGCTGCGCCTTCGCGACCGACATATGCCGCCGCGAGATGCCGGCTTTCGACGAGAAGGAGCCCGGCCATTTCGCGGCTTGCTTCCACTCCGAGCAGGTCGCCGCGGCATGACCCTGGTCACGCCCTACCCCCTCCCTAACCCTCCCCCGCTCGCGGGGGAGGGAATGGGTGGGGGCAACTCCCCTCTGCTTTCGGTCAGAGGGTTAGTTAAACATTTCCCGGTCAAAAAAGGCCTGCTGCAGCGCACCGTCGGTCAGGTGCATGCGGTCGACGGCATCTCGTTCGACATCGCCGAGGGCGAGACCTTGGGGCTCGTCGGCGAGAGCGGTTGCGGCAAGTCGACCGCAGGCAAGGCGATCCTCAAACTGATCGACCCGACTGCCGGCGAGATCCGCATCAATGGCGAGCGCATCGACCGCCTCGGCCGCCACGAGATGCGGCCCTACCGGCGTCAGCTGCAGGTCGTCTTCCAGGACCCCTACTCCTCGCTCAACCCGCGCCTGAGGGTTCGCGACATCATCGGCGAGCCGCTGATCAATTACGGCGTCTCAGGCGGCCGCGAATTGGCGGAACGCGTCGCGGAATTGGCGCTCAAGGTGGGCTTGCGCGCCGAGGCGCTCAACCGCTTCCCGCACGAATTTTCCGGCGGCCAACGCCAGCGCATCGGCATCGCCCGCGCCTTGGCCTTGCACCCGAGCCTTATCGTCTGCGACGAGCCGGTCTCGGCGCTCGACGTCTCGGTCCAGGCGCAGGTGATCAACCTGTTGGGCGACCTGCAGAGCGAATTCGGATTGTCTTACCTGTTCGTCGCCCACGATCTCGCAGTCGTCGAGCACATCAGCCACCGCATCGCCGTCATGTATCTCGGCAAGATCGTCGAGATCGCCGACAAGCGCGCCCTCTTCACCCGCCCGCAGCACCCCTATACCGAGGCGCTTCTGTCGGCGGTGCCGGTCCCCGACCCCGAGGCGGCAAAGAAGCGCATCATCCTGAAAGGCGACGTGCCGAGCCCGATCGACCCGCCCTCCGGCTGCCGCTTCCACACCCGCTGCCCCTACGCCTTCGCGCGCTGCTCGCAAGAGGAGCCGGAGATGCGCGAAATCCTCCCCGGCCACCAAGTCGCCTGCCATCTGCGCGAAGTGCAGACCCCGGCATTCGCGCAAGCCGCTTCTGTGCCGGCGTAAAATTCGTCTGAAAAGCTGCCGACACTGAAGGAACGTATCGGCAACTTGTGAGAGCACTCGTGCTGGCTCTGCCGGACACGTTGCGCCGCAGCATTGACGGTGATTGCCCCACCAGCTTTCTCACTGGCGCGCCCGCGGTTCGCGTCTATCTGCAGGGCAATGAGGAGCATGACGGCTGGGTCGGGCAAACAGGGTTAACTGTGATCTGGCTCACACGCCTTTTGCTGCGCAGCCGCTACCTCTGATGCGCCAGATGTCTCAAGGTGATCGCAATGTTGCGGCGTGCACTTTTTACCACCACTTTGGTCCTGCTCACCGGGGCGACGGCGCCGTCGATCCCCGCTGGGGCGGGCATGGATCCAGCCGCCGCGTTCATCAACAATCTCGGCGACCAGCTGCAGGCAGTGACCAGCACCACCTCCCGGGAGCAGAGACTGGCGGGTTTCCACCAGCTATTCCTCGACGACTTCGACGTCCCCGGCCTCGGCCGCTTTGTGCTCGGTCGCTTTTGGCGGATTTTCTCTCCGTCGGAGCAGCAGGAATTCCTCGGTCTGTTCGAGAATTACGTCGTCCTCACCTATAGTGAAAAACTGTCGGACTACACCGAGGATGGCGGCCGTCCCAGCGTGATCGGCTGCCGGCCCGATCCGGGTGGGGCGATGGTCTCCAGCAAGATCATCCGCG
>CAWEWR010000004.1:0-59996 GCA_963812675.1 uncultured Alphaproteobacteria bacterium
GGAGCGGTTCGAAGCCTTTCACGACACAGTCAAGACCGCGACCGAAACGGCGATCCGTGAGGCCACCGGGCGGGCCGGGCAGGTGACCTGCCGGTTCACCCATGTCTACCCAGACGGGCCGGCACCGTATTTTTCCTTTCATGCCTTGGGGCGGCATGACGATCTGTTGTCGCAGTGGGGCGCGATCAAGAGCGCGGCCAGCGAGGCGCTGATCGCCGGGGGCGGGACGATCACCCACCACCACGCGGTCGGCCGCGACCACCGCCCGTGGTACGACAAGCAGCGGCCCGAGCTTTTCGCGAAGGCCCTGCGCGCCGCGAAGAGCACAGTCGACCCGCAGGGCCTGCTCAACCCCGGCGTTCTGATCGATCCCTGATTTTTCGATTGCGTAATTGCACCGCACGTTGAACGAGCCGGAACGCCACGGGGACTGGAGAAACGCAGGGCCGGTAAAACACTCGCGAACCAGGGTGGTTCCCGGCGAATTGCGGCCAATCGGTCAGCGATCGAGATCCGCGTTACGGTGTTGCGAAAAAGACGCGGCCTTATGGGCAGAAAATGGCGGAGCTGCGGCCAAACTGTTGCTGAAATGCCGCATCGCTTCTCGTTCTGCGCGGATTTGCGGACGAGCGGTCTCGTTGAGAGAAAAACCATTTGCCATCGGATCGGTGGATAGCGAAGATCGGCCATCGGTGGCGCGTTGACCATCGTCACACGCGTATTTTGTGGCCGGAGGTAAGGGATGAAAAGTCGCTATCTGCTAGGCGCTGGCGCAGCGCTTGCCGTGGCGTTCGGATGCGCCGAGGCGAATGCGCAGTTCGCTTTTCTGGGGGGCCCCTATCCGGTGGCCTTCTACGTCGGGCCGGAGGGCGGGTGGACCAGCCTGCAGAACCAAAAGGATGCGGTGACAACGTCTGTTCCTTTCAGAGTCGACACTGTCGGTGGCGCCTCCGGCGGTCCGTTTTTCAACAGCTTTGGCGGGACTGCGAAATACGACAGCGGCTTTAATGCCGGCGGCCGTCTCGGAATTCAGTACGGGCCGCTGCGCGTCGAAGAAGAGTACAGTTACAGGCATAACGGGCTGTCGACCTCGAGTGGCAGCTTCGGTTTACCCCTCGGGACGACTACGGGTGACCGCACCACCCACTCGATTATGACCAACTTCATCTACGACTTCACGATAGGTTGGCCGGTGACCCCGCATATTGGGTTCGGCGTCGGCGCGGTGGACAACGTAGACAGCGTCTCACTCAGCACCTTTACGATTCCGGCTTCGGCTTCACCGACCGGCACGCTGTTCTTCAAAACCCCTGGTGGAGGCGTGTTCCCGGCAACGCTCCCCGCAACGGTCGGCGGCACCTTCTTGAAGGGCAACACCTGGAATTTCGGGTATCAGGCGATTGGCGGCTTCAAGTATGACATCAACCCGCTGCTCGCCTTCGACCTCGATTTTCGCTACCTGGCGAGCACCGACCCGACCATCACCAACAAAGGGGTGTTCCCACTCCCGAACAACCCTGGCGTTCTCGCGCCTGGCTTGGTGAAATACAAAACCGGCTACAATACGTACAACATTGTCGCCAGCCTGACGATGAAGTTCGGCGCGCCGCCGCCGGCTCCGCCACCGCCGGCGCCTCCGGCGCCGCCGCCGCCGACGCATCAGGTGTATCTCGTGTTCTTCGACTGGGATAAATACAACATCACTCCCGAGGGCCAGCAGATCATCCAGCTCGCCGCGAACCAGTATAAATCGGGCGGTCGGGTGACCCTCCAGGTGACCGGCTACACCGATACATCAGGGTCGCCTGGCTACAACCAGCGGCTCTCCGAACGGCGCGCCAACGCCGTCGCCGCGGCGCTCGAACGCCTCGGTGTGCCACGCAGCGACATGGTGGTCGCGGGCCGCGGTCAGAACGATCTGCGTGTTCCCACGCCTCCAGGCGTACGCGAGCCGCAGAACCGCCGTGTGGAGATCGTCTTCCCGTAAAGAGGTCTCTTGCAAATTTCGGGGGTCCCCTCGGGGACCCCGGCCACCGCCGCGGATGATCCGCGGCGGTTTTTCTTTGCAACCCCTTCGGTCGACGACTCGCGGCGCCAACCGCCAACATTTGCGGCTTTTCTTTTATGATTCTTACCTCGTTCACCCAAGACGTGATATTGTAAGTGTGCGGCCGGAGGTCGCAACTATTGCGGCGGTAATGTTTGGTTGCACTCCTCAAGAGTGCGAGAAAAACGGCGCGTCGTTATTTTGACTTAGGAGTTCCCTGATGAAGGCGCTCATCTCAGCGTTTGCGTTGCTTACATTTGTTGCGGGTACCGCGTTGCCGGTCGAGAGCTATGCGCAGAGCACCGGGACGGGACAGACCATGGCCCCGGACACCTCGACAGCACCGGTGACCACGACCAAGAAAAAGAAATCCTCAAAGTCCCATCACGCGAAAAAGAAGTCAAAGAAGTCGTCCACAGCTCAGACCAGCTGAGCCAGTCAAAGGTCTCTCCACATAGTGTAAGCTCAGACGGCCTTCTCGTTTACGAAGGCCTGGTAACAATGGTCTCCCGACGCGTCGCACTGCCGCAGTCGAGGTCACCCGGAAGGGGAGGCGCGACGGCGGCAGGCGGCTCGCGGGTTTGAAAGCGGCTTGCCGAATCGATGCCGGCTACGGAGTGAACCGGGAAGTTCGGTGAGAACTTCGCCGCTTCGCTGCCATGCCGCAAAGAAGACATATGTCACCGCCGCGCTTCTGACGCGACTTGAGGCATTCGTTTCGCTTTATCGGTTCTTCGGTCAGTTGCTAGGCTACTGCTGCGCTTGCCAAGGCGAGCTCCCCGCTGTATCATGCGAGTCGGTCGAGCGGAATGCGAGGCTGAAAATGCGGGGTTGGGAACATAACGATCTGTGTTGTCGTTGACTATCGCCGAGCTGTGAAGACGAACGGAATTTTTGCTCTTGCGATAGAACTCGCCGCACTCCCGCGCGAGGTCGGCCGCAGTCGTTGATGGCGGCGTTTCGCACACCATCTGAAGCGTGGAGGAGAGGACTTCGACCAAACGGCAGCCACCCTAATCGTCCGACGATGTCCAACTGAGGACCGAGAGAGAGGATCGCAGACATGAAACATCTTTTGACTGGTGTGGCGGTGGTCGCCGCGCTCGCGTTTTCGGCGCCCGTTTGGGCACAACAGACTAATCCGTCCGGTGGCAACTCCATGGGCACGCCGGGTCCGAACCCCGGCGGACCGGGACTGACGCCTTACAGCACACCTGGTGGCGCGGGCCCGAACCCAGGCGGATCAGCGCTGTCGGGCCCGCGGCTGGCCCCGCGCACGACCGCGGCTCCGCCGCCATCGGCACCGCCTGCGGCGATGGCTCCCTCGGCAATGTCAGAGAGCAGTTCGGCTATGCCGCCGAAGCACCGGGCCTCACGCCATCATGCCTCGCACGGCGGAATGGCCGCTCATCATCGCGGAAAGGGTGAGCAATTGACCGGTGGCTCTGCCAACCAGCTGAACCAGGAAGAGCTGCAGCGGCTGCAGGCGGGCAACTTCTCGAACCCGTCGGCCCCTCCTGCCTCGGGCATGATGCCGCCGGGGCAGCCAGGCGGCGGGCGCATGACAACTCACGGCACCGTGCAATAGGGTTATTAAACCTAAAGGTTGCGCCGAGCGTCTGAAGGCTTCGCAGGGGGACTTCTTAGTCCCCTTGTCGCGGCTGCTTATCGGGTTTTAGGCGGCCGGCGAGGGATGGGCCGTGCTCGGACATTAGCGCGGATGTCCTGCGTCAGATGTTGGGGACAGGCTTTCGCTGTCGAGCCACCCGCTCCATATCCTCGAGCAGATCGTGCAAGGTTTGATCGGCGACATAGGCCATCTTGGCGAAGGCGCGCAGGAAGGTGTCGGTACGAGGCAGCTGAAAGAGCGTCTCGTCCCCGTCCGTCCCCTTCGCCGCGCTGATCAGCACTACATTGTCAAAGGGCTGGAGTATCAATTCTTCGAGCGCCTTGCCGGGACCGGTTACGTATTCAACGACCCGACAACGCTCGGAAGTGCGAGACTCTTGCAGTATCGACATTCGGTAAGCAGCCCGCGTCGTCGCCGCCTCGATCAGAGCCCGCGCGAAGGGGCGCAGAAAAGTTTCGTCAAAACCGAGAATCGCCGTCGGACGCTCATCGCTGACCGAAGAGCGCATCTCGAGAGCGGCCCAAAGCGAGGCGCGCCCGCCAAAATAATCGGCCGAAGCGAGATCGAGGTTGATCGAATCGATCGGCATCGGCGGGGAAATCGAGCGCGGCGACAAAAAGGCGAAACAAGCCGGCTCCCGCTTCAGGGAAATGTTCGTTGTCGCTTCGAGGTTCCGATCGGTGATCGCGGGAGTGTCGGCCATGGCGAAACCTGGTTCGGGAAGGCGGTACTCGGAGCAGGGGCTCATCTCCTTGCGGCTCCGCGCTCATAAGGAGAACTCCCATCTCCGGCAAAGTGGATAGGCCGTTTCAGCCGAGTTTGTCAAAGTGTAACAGAGGGTGACCGAACTCTGCGGCCTTTGGCCGCGAGCCTCCGGCCGGATCTTGTGTGATTTCGAACGGCCCAGTTGCAGGCGAAAGCATCGCTTGATCGCGCAGGGGACTTGTAAAGCGAAATATTCGCCGAAAATGACAACCGCCTGCGCCAGCACCCGAACTTCAACCGGCTTCCCGCTCTATCGATTCTTCGGCGGCGAGCCACTCGCTTTCCGTTCGCTCGATCAAGCGCATCAGTTCGGCGCGGCGCTTGAGGGCAGCAGCGAGCGCAACTCCGTTGTCTCGCGCACCCGACGGCTGGGCCAAGAGGCGATCGAGCACCTCGCGTTCCACCGTCAGCCGGGTGATTTTTTCTTCCGCCCGGCGCGCGGCTTGGCGCAATGGCTCGAGTTCGCGTCGGCGCTCCGCCGCAAGGCGCCGGGCTGCCCGGCGGCTTCCGGATTGCGGCTCGCCTGAACGGCTGCCATTCCCCGATCCGCCGCCGTCCAGCACGTGGCGCTCGTAATCTTCGAGATCCCCCTCGAAGGGCCGGGCCGTCCCGTCGGCGACCAGCCAGAGCCGGTCGGCCACCAGTTCGAGCAGATGCCAGTCATGGCTCACCAGCACCACGGCGCCGGGGAAATCGTTGATCGCCTGAACCAGCGCTTCGCGAGCCTCGATGTCGAGATGATTGGTCGGCTCGTCGAGGATCAAAAGCGCGGGGGCGTCATAAGTGACGAGGGCAAGGTTCAACCGTGCCCGCTCGCCGCCGGAGAGGTCGCTCACGGCAACAAACGCTTTTTCCTGGCCGAAGCCGAACCTGCCGAGCCGAGCCCGAACCACCTCCGGCGTATGGTCCGGCATCAGCCTGGAAAGGTGATCGAAGGCCGATTCGCCGGGCCGCATCTCCTCGATCTGATGCTGGGCGAAAAAGCCGCAGGCGAGCTTTGGCGATCGGGTGACGTGCCCCGCCATCGGCGCCAGGCGCCCGGCGAGCAATCGCGCCAGTGTCGTCTTGCCGTTGCCGTTCGCGCCGAGGAGCGCGATCCGGTCGTCGGGGTCGAGCCGCAGATCGAGCCGCGACAGCACCGGCTTTCCCGGAACATAGCCGACCGCGGCCCGTCGAGCGCGATCAGCGGCGGGTTCAGCTGGATTGGATCCGGAAAGACGATCCGCGCCGGCGCCTCCTCGGCCGGCAGAACAATCGGCTCCAGCCGGGCCAGCGCTTTGAGCCGGCTTTGGGCTTGGCGGGCCTTTGACGCCTTATAGCGAAAGCGGTCGACAAAAGCCTGCATCCGCTGGCGTTCGAAACTCTGCTGGCGTGCCAAGGATTGGAGCCGCTGCGCCGCCTCGCTACGGGCCCGCAAATACGCGTCGAACCCGCCAGAATAGGCCGTCAATTTGCCGTGTTGGAGGTGCAGGGTTACCGTCGTCACCGCGTTGAGGAAGCGGCGGTCGTGGCTGACCAGGATCAGGGTGCGGCGATAATTGCGCAGAAACCGCTCGAGCCACAGCGCCGCCTCGAGGTCGAGATGGTTGGTCGGCTCGTCGAGCAGCAACAGGTCGGGCTCGGCGAAGAGGATCGCCGCAAGCGCGACCCGCATACGCCAGCCGCCCGACAAATCTGCAATGGGCCGGCGCTGCATCGCCTCGTCGAGCCCGAGCCCGGCGAGAATGCGCGCGGCCCGGCTCGGCGCCGAATGGGCGTCGATCTCGACGAGTCGAGCCTCGATTTCGGCGGCTCGCAACGCCTCCGGCCCGGCCTCCCGCTCGGCGATCAGGCCGGCACGCTCGTGGTCGGCGGAGAGGACCGTTTCAAGCGCGTTCGCGTCCCCGCCCGGCGCTTCCTGCGCCAGAAAACCGAGCCGATGGCCACGCGGCAACTCGATCGACCCGCCATCCGGATGCAGCGCGCCGCGGATCAGGTCGAGCAGCGTCGATTTGCCGGCGCCGTTGCGGCCGACCAGGCCGACCTTGCTGCCCTCGGCGATCTGCGCGCTCGCCCGGTCAATGAGGGTCCGCCCGCCGACGCGGTATGTCAGGCCAGAGATGGTGAGCATCGGCGTCTCTTAGCACAGCGCCGCGACGTGCGGCGGTGAGCGCTGCGGACGGCATCCGCATCGGCATCTCTGGCTGGAACTATGGCGGCTGGCGCGGCACCTTTTACCCGCGCGGCTTGCGGCATGCCGATGAGCTGTCCTTCGCGAGCCGTCAGGTCGACACGATCGAGATCAACGGTACCCATTATTCGCTCCAGCGCCCCGATTCCTTCGCCAGATGGCATGACGAAACTCCGGAAGGCTTTGTCTTCGCCGTCAAGGGCAGCCGGTTTATCACGCATCTGAAGCAGCTTCGCGACATCGAGACCCCGCTCGCCAACTTCCTCGCCTCCGGCGTGTTGCGGCTGGAGGAGAAGCTGGGCCCTTTCCTGTGGCAATTTTCACCGCGGTTCAGATTTGACGCAGCGCGGCTCGACCATTTCTTCGCTCTGCTGCCGAGGGACACGGAAACGGCCGCGGCTCTCGCCGAACGGCACGACCAGCGCCTCGCCGGCCGCTCCTGGACACACACCGAACGCCGGCGCGCGTTGCGCCACGCCATGGAGATCCGCCACAAGAGCTTTCTCGACCCCGCCTTCGTGGCGCTGTTGCGCCGGTACCGGATGGCGCTCGTTTTCGCCAACTCGGTCGCCTGGCCCTATGCCGAGGATCTGACCGCGGACTTCGTCTATCTCCGCCTGCACGGCTCCGAGGAGCTCTATGCCAGCGGCTATCCCGACGAGGCGCTCGATCATTGGGCGGCGCGGATCGAGTTGTGGGCCCGCGGTCTCGAACCCGCCGACGCGCGGCTGATCGCCCCCGACATGAAGCCGCCGCGTCGCAATGCCCGCGACGTTTATGTGTATTTCGACAACGACGCCAAGGTCCGCGCCCCGGTCGACGCCCGTTCGCTGCGCGCCAAGCTGGCAGCCCACTCCTAGCCTGTTCCTCCTGTTTTTTCAGGAGAAGATCAGGTGTCCCTTCGGCGGCTTCCAGCACCCTATCGTCGTTCCCGCCTAAGCGGGAACCCAGGGCGGCAGGGCCGCAGCGGCCCCATGGACCGCGCTTTCGCAGGGGCGAGGAAACAAAGCACATATCGCGCCTCCTACCATGCCATTTCGGCAATTTGATGGTCGTCCGTTCGGCGGGGCCGGTTGCAATTTGGCCTCGGTTGCGCGAGCCTCAAATCTGAGCTTCGAGGAGATCCCGCCCATGACCACCCGCCCGCCGGCCGAGATCGGCATGACCCTCGACGAGGTCGACACCCCCGCTCTCATCGTCGATCTCGACGCGTTCGAGCGCAATCTGCGCCGCCTGCCGGAGCGCATCGCCGGCACCGGTGTCAGGGCGCGCCCGCACGCCAAGACCCACAAATGCCCGGTCATCGCATTGAAGCAGGTCGCGCTCGGCGCCGTCGGCGTCTGCGTGCAGAAGGTCAGCGAGGCCGAGGCGATGGTCCACGGCGGGGTCCCGGACGTGCTCGTCACGAACGAGGTTGTCGGACGGCAGAAATTGCGGCGGCTCGCGTCGCTCGCGCATATCGCCCGGGTCGGGGTGTGCGCCGACGATCCGAGCCAGATCCGCGCGCTCGACGAGGCCGCGGGCGAGGCCGGGGTCACCTTGCCGGTCTATGTCGAGGTCAACATGGGCGGCAACCGCTGCGGCGTCGAGCCGGGCGAGCCCGCGCTCGCGCTCGCGCGGCAGATCGGCGACGCGCCGCATCTTACCTTTGGCGGGTTGCAGGCCTATCACGGCTCGGCGCAGCACCTGCGTGGCTGGGAGGAGCGCCGTCAGGCGATCGCCCAGGCCGCCGACAAGGCCGGCCGCACCCGCGACCTCTTGGCCCGCGACGGCATCGAGTGCCCGGTGGTAACCGGGGCCGGCACCGGCACCTTCGAGTTCGAATCGGCGAGCGGCGTCTACACCGAACTCCAATGCGGCTCGTATATCTTCATGGACGCCGATTACGGCCGCAACCTCGACCGCGACGGCGCCCCGACCAAGGCGTTCGAGCCGAGCCTCTTCGTGTGGGCGACGGTGATGAGCCGCCCGACCGAGGACCGCGCGATCGTCGACGCCGGATTGAAGGCGCTCGCCTTCAACTCCGGCCCGCCGCTGGTCTGCGACGAGCCCGCCGCCACCTACGAGCGCGCCTCCGACGAGCACGGCCGCCTCGGCATCTCGGGTGCCACGAACCGCCTCGGCCTCGGCGATAAGATCCGCCTCGTCCCCGGCCACTGCGACCCGACCGTCAACCTCTACGACTGGTACGTCGCCATCCGCCGGGGCCGCGTCGAGCAACTCTGGCCGATTACTGCGAGAGGTGCGATGTATTGATCGGAGCGCGGCCATGATGACACTGGAGCAAATCGTGCACCGGGATCCCGAACTCTTGGGTGGGACTCCGGTCTTCCGCGGCACACGAGTGCCGATTCGGACGCTATTCGACTACCTGGAAGGAGGCGAGACCCTCGACGAGTTTCTCCGCCAATTCCCGTCGGTCCGGCGGGAGCAGGCCATTGCATTACTCGAACTCGCGCGGGAAAACCTCGCGGCCGATGCGCCTGCTGCTTGACGAGCACCTACCCATAGGCCTTGCTGCGGAACTCCCTGGTCATACCGTAGACACCGTTTCCGGTCGCGGCTGGAGCGGGATCAAGAACGGCGAGTTGCTGCGCCGAATGAGCGGTCAGTATGATCTCCTCGTCACAATGGACCGCAGCATCGAGTTCCAACAGCGCCTCTCGACATTGCCGTTTGGCATTGTGCTGGTTCGTGCCCGAACCAACCGCATCCAGGATCTGAAGCCGCTCGTGCCGTCGATCCTCTCCGCCCTCGCCGCGGTCAACCCTGGGCGCATTCGTCGGGTCGGCTCCTGAAACACCGGCACCGAGGCACTTTTCTCTCCGATAGCCTCACTCTTCCAGCATCCCGACCTAAATGGACGCCGATTACGGCCGCAACCTCGACCGCGACGGCGCCCCGACCAAGGCCTTCGAGCCGAGCCTCTTTGTCTGGGCGACGGTGATGAGCCGCCCGGCCGAAGACCGCGCCATCGTCGACGCCGGCTTGAAGGCACTCGCCTTCGACTCGGGCCCGCCGCTCGGCTGCGACGAACCCGCCGCCACCTACGAGCGCGCCTCCGACGAGCACGGCAGGCTCGGCATCTCGGGCGCCACCAACCGCCTGCAGATCGGCGACAAGCTCCGCCTCGTCCCCGGCGACTGTGACCCGACCGTCAACCTCTACGACTGGCATGTCGGCATCCGCGGCAACCGCGTCGAGCAGCTCTGGCCGATCACCGCCCGCGGCGCGGTTTATTGATGTAGAAACCGAAAGTCCCACCCGCGAAACGGGCGACGCTCATTCGTCCGGCACTCCGGCCTTGCGCAGACCGACGAGATACGTCGTTTCGAACAGGGCGCGGATCGCCGGCGCCGCGAAATCTCTGGCTCCGGAGGCTTTCGCTCGACCGATGCTCGAAGGCGAACCATCGTGGCTCAGTCTCCGGGCTTCGGCGAGCTCGGCGGTGGCGCGTTCGGTCTCGCCTTTGAGGGCGTAAGCGGAGGCGAGCCAGCGGTGAACGAACGTTAATTTCGGACTGGCATTACGGGCTTTTTCGAGCCATGCGGTCGCCTCGTCGATGCGCGATCGCAGCAGATGGACCTGCCCAATCCGGAAATACCAAAGGCCGATGTCGGGATCGCGAGGACTGAGGCGGATGGCTTGCTCCTCGAGCGGGATCGCCTCCTCTAGCGGCCCAATGTAGATCTTGCACCTGCCGATATGGGCTATTGCGCTCGCCCAATTGCGATTGGACGCGAGCGCCGTCTCATATTCGCGGATCGCCTCCTCGCACCGACCCGTGGCGCGCAGGAAGTGGGCTTTGGCCCAATGCGCAAGAGGATTGCGGGGCGATGCAGCCAGGGCTTGCCCTATCAACCCTTCCGCGCGGGCAATGTCGGCTGCCACGGAGTCCGCCATTTCATCGAGCACGCGGCCCGTAAGCGCGATCGTCAACCGGCTCTGCGCCTCGACGGACCCTGGATCGAGCGCCAGCGCGCGTTCGAACAGACGGATCGCCTCAGCATAGTTTTCGCGCGATTTCGGCTTCGACCAAGCGGCGCGTCCCCGGAGAATAAAGTCCAGCGCGTCGGGGTGTTCGGTCGGCCGAGCGGCCTCGACTGCAATCAGCTGAGCGTCGAGCGCCTGCGCGAGGCGCCGAGTGATTTCGTTTTGTAGGGCGAACAGATCGCCTGTGTCGCGGTCGAAACGCTCGGCCCAAATATGCGCGCTCGTCTCCGCATCGATCAGCTGTGCGTTGATCCGGACCTGGTTGCCCGACCCCTGGACGCTTCCTTCCAGGACGTAGCGAACGCCCAGCTCATGGCCAATCTGCTTCGCCTCGGTCGGCTTGTTACGGTAGCTGAACGCGGTATTGCGCGAAATTACAAACATGTGCGCGATCCGCGACAGATCGGTCGTCAGGTCCTCGGTGACCGCGTCGGCGAAATATTGTTGGTCCGGGTCGCTGTTCAGGTTGGTGAACGGCAACACGACGATCGATAGGCGAGGAGCCGGTCGCACTTCGCCTGACCAAGTCGAGTGCCAATTCCAGACGGCGGCCGCGGCGACAAGACCCAAAGAGAGAATGACCGTGCCCACGACGCCAGCCCGGAGCCCGTACCAAGGTGATGTCGCTGCCGGCTGCTTGTCGCCAAGCTGGCCCGCCGCCTCTGGCCGTCGCTGCTGCCCGGTCTCGGCGAGAGCTGCGCCGCTGCCATTGCCAGATGGTGGGGCCGACGAAGTAGCTGGGTCGGACTTTGCCACCGGGGCGACAAAGCGGTAGCCGCGGCCGGAGACTGTCTGGATGCAGCTGCCCTCTCCCCGGCCCTGATCAAGGACCCGGCGAAGCGCCGCAATCTGCGTGCTCAGATTGTTGTCCTCAACCACCGTCGCCGGCCAGACGGCAGTGATGATCGCGTCCCTTGAGACCAGTTTCCCAGGCTGCTCGACCAGAACGCCAAGAATGTCGAGCGCGCGCGAGCCGATCGCCATCGGCACCAAAACGCCGCGCTGGTCGCGCCGGTACAGTGCGCCGCCGGCCCGGTCGAGGCGGAAGCCTTCGAACAGAAAAACGTCCCCGGCGGCGAGCGCGTCCATGCGGGTGTCTCCCCACGCGCGACAAAATTTGACGACATTTTAGCAGAATTTAGAATTTTTCACCGCCGCCTCGTAGCGCGCTCCCCATCGAGGAAGGTTTGCTTGGGGTCCCGGCGAACCCGGCGCGATCGAGCGATTTCGGTAAGCCCAATGATGAGGTGTTGCCATGAAGCGCATGGGATTATCGGCGATGAGTATAGGTCTGGTGAGTTGTGTGGGCATCAGCGCGATGGAGTTAGCTCATGCCGACGAAAACCAACACGAAAGGACGTGCTCCCAGGCCACGGTGAAAGGGCGGTATCTGTTCGCCACAACCGGAACGCTGGCAGCTGGGGTGTTCGCTCGCGCTGGCTATCGTATATTTTACGGTGACGGCACGGGGACAATTATAGCGACGACTACCGTCAACGGCGTGGTAACGGCAAAGGATGCTCAGAGCGACCTGAGTTACACGGTCAACAAAGACTGTACGGGATCCTTCACTGTACTAAGTGTAAACGCAATCGCCGAGATATTCGTCGCCCCCGATGGCGAGGAGATGGTCGTCATCCAGACGAGTACTGGCCAGTCAGACGCGCATTCTAGCCAGCGGGTGGGGCCCGAGTAGATACGCGCAGTGTTGATGGGGCCGGTCAGCGGTGGCAAGGACCCAGAGTACACGCCGCGCCGTCCCCCCTCGTTGACAAGGCCGGACCGCTGCTGGACCCCGATGGATGATCCCCCTGAAAACCGTTTTCCAAGCATAGGACCGAAAACATGGCTAACAGCTTGAAAGCGACAATTGCGTTGTGTGGCATTCTGGTGGGCGCCGGCGGGGCGCAAGCGGCCCCCTCTTGCGATGAGAGCTCTCTCCGAGGGCAATACGCCTTCACGCTGCAGGGCATGACCCTTGGGGTGCTCGACCCGCCCACCGACCTGACCGCGATGCCTCCCCAACCCGGCGTGTTGCATCCGTTTGCCTCGCCCCTACCGGTCACTGCGGTCGGTCAATTCACTTTCGACGGCCACGGCTCGTTCACACGAGTCGATTTCAACATGAGCAACGGGACACCGACAATCTTCGCGACCACCCCGCTCACCGGCGATGATTTTCGCACCGGCCAGACCGGAACCTACGATGTGTCTCCGGATTGCACCGGCAACATAGTTCTCGATGTCCCCCCTAGCCCCAACCCCAGAGAGATCCATATCGCGATCGCTGTTGTCGGTTACGGGCAACGCGTTTTTGGGGTGGTCGCGAGCGAACACGCCCCGAGCCTGCCGCCGGCGATTGTTCCAGAGGGCACATCGTGCGTTGCCGGTACTGGATGCTATCTCGGAGATAATATCCTACTCGAGCTGACACGGAATGGGTCTCGTCCGGGAGACGAGCCGCGGTGACCTGACTTTTGCAGCCCCGGCAGCGCCAACTATCCGACTTCGGAGCTGAGTGTCGCGGCGCTCCGGAGCCCTCCACGATCGTGTTGCTGGGCGTCGGCCTCTTCAGGGATGCTCGGTCTGCGCCGCAGGCCTAACAAGCGGCTTTACCCCGGAGATTCTCCGATTCCCTTGGTTGAGCCCGATCCCATTTGACATGGCGGCAGGCGAAGCTGCCATCAACATGGGCGGCAATCGCTGCGACATAGGCGGTCGCTCGGGAGGCTTCGATCATGACGCCGAGGGCGAAACCGACCATCGAGATTGTCGCCCCGCGAGCGGACTGGCCAGCCCAATTCGATGCTATTGCAGCGCGGCTGGCCGATGCCTTCGGCGCGCTGGCCATACGCATTGAACACATCGGCTCGACCTCAGTGCCAGGGCTGCCCGCCAAGGACGTCATCGACGTGCAGGTGAGCGTGGCTTCCCTGGACCTGCCTGACGACATTAGCGATCGACTCTCACGAGAAGGCTTCACGCTGCTGCTGGGCGCCTGGAGTGATCATGTCCCCTGCAACGCTGAGCCGATCCCGGAACTATGGTCCAAACGATACGCTAGGGCCTCGATCGGCGCACGCCGTGCGCACGTGCATATTCGGCGGCATGGTGCTCCGAACGAGCGCTATGCGCTGCTCTTTCGAGACTATCTGCGCACCTCGCCGGGGGCGGCGGGAAGTTACGCCCTGATCAAGCAGGAACTCGCCGCGAGGCATTCGGACGATGCAGACGCATACTATGCGGTGAAGGATCCGGTGTGCGATCTGATCATGGACGCAGCCGAGCGATGGGCAGCGGCGACAGACTGGGACCGGACAAAAGGCGCCTAGCTTCCTGTCTGCTGTCCACCTCGCCATGCGATGTCGGACATGTCGTGCGTATTCGGTTTGATTTCGGGCATTGATGGGTTGGGGGGAAAATGATTGTCGGCCGCCGCGCCGGACACAAGCGGTAGATCGCTTGCCTTGTGTAGGCTTTCTGTTCCGCTGCTACTTGCCGACGCCCGGCATCTGGTCTTTGGTGGATTGCAGGCCTATCAGGGCTCGGCGCAGTATTTGCGCGGCTGGGAGGAGCGCCGCGAGGTGATCGCCGGGGCCGCCAACAAGGCCGGCAGGACCCGCGACCTGTTGGCGCGCCACGGCATCGAGTGCCCGACCGTGACCGAGGCCGGCACCTTCGAGTTCGAATAGGCGAGCGGCGTCTATACCGAACTCCAATGCGGCTCGTATATCTTCATGGACGCCGATTATGGCCGCAACCTCGACCGCGACGGCGCCCCGACAAGGCCTTCGAGCCGAGCCTCTTCGTGTGGGCGACGGTGATGAGCCGCCCGACCGAGGACCGCGCGATCGTCGACGCCGGATTGAAGGCGCTCGCCTTCAACTCCGGCCCGCCGCTGGTCTGCGACGAGCCCGCCGCCACCTACGAGCGCGCCTCCGACGAGCACGGCCGCCTCGGCATCTCGGGTGCCACGAACCGCCTCGGTCTCGGCGATAAGATCCGCCTCGTCCCCGGCCACTGCGACCCGACCGTCAACCTCTACGACTGGTATGTCGGCATCCGCGGCAACCGCGTCGAGCAGCTCTGGCCCATCACCGCCCGCGGCGCGGTTTACTGACGCGCTCGCGACATCCGGCTCGCTCTGTTCCTGAGAAGCCTTCCTCGTTGGTATTCGTGCCCGCGCCCTTCTCCCCCCGCTGGGGTGAGTAGTTCGCGGACGATAAACCGGTCGGTTCGGGCGGCATCCTGTCCCTCGCTTGGGGCGCAGACGTCCATGGCGGTCGCCGAGACCCGGAGTCGCATTGACTACGCCACACCTGATCGGGTATTGCGCGGGCAGCAATAGTATCGGCCGCCGCAGGCGGAAAAGGTGACACGGCCTTCCGGGCCCCGCTATGATGACATCGAGACCTAGGGTGCTGTCGGCACGATACGTCGCCCGAGATGCTTGTCACTGCGTGATCCGCGGCGCTCGGAAAGGGCGAGACGGTGAGATCCAATTTTAGCCCGGCGGAGGAGTACATCCCTCCTACGTCTACGGGCGGGTGGGTACCGCGGGCTTTGCCGAGAATTTATATGGTCGGGACCATGCGGGCGGTCGCGCCCGGCGGTGCCGACTTTTTGCCGCGGGGTCGAAAAACACGCGGGTTGCTGGCCTGCTTGTGCCTCGCGCAAGGCGAGCGTGTCTCACGAAGTCGTCTTATTGGCCTGTTGTGGGATCGGTCGGCCGACGCCCAGGCCCGGATGAGCTTGCGCCAATCGCTGTCGGAGCTCAACAGCGTCGTCAACCGCCACGTCCCCAGCCTCGTCGAGATCGATCGCGACAGTGTCCGGATTGATGTCCGAAAGTGCTGGGTCGATGCGCTCGCAATCCTCCAGGCGAGCGCTGACCGGACTGGCGAAACCAACAATCTCCTCCAGCCCTATAGCGAGCGCCTCCTCGAAGATCTCGACGGAATCACACCGGCCTTCGACCAATGGCTTGCGGCCGAGCGAACGCGCTTCGAGGATCGTGTGCGGAAAATCATGGAGGCGGAACTCGACCGCCTGACTGAACAGCACGCGAAACCGGAAATGCGCGCGGCGGCCGCGCGCCGGCTGGTCAACTTCGAGCCGACGCATGAGGGCGCCGTGCGCAGTCTGATGAGGGCGTTTGCGCAAATGGGCGATCGCGCTCAGGCGATCCGCGAATTCGAGCGTTGCCGTCAGGCGTTGCAGACCGTGCTCGACCTGCCGCCTTCAAAAGAGACCACCGCCGTTTACGAAGCAATCCGGATCGAATCGCCCCAAGTGGCGCCTTCGATGATCTCCGAGGAGCGTCGCGGGGACGAGCCTGGCGAGGGCGCGGAGGCTCGGCCACCAGCCGGGTTTCCGGTTCGATGGGAAATCAGGAAGGACAGCGAGCCCGCTGCCGCTCCGCTGCACGATCCGGTGCGCGAGCCCAGGCGCGAACCCTCGATTGCTGTGCTGCCATTTCGCAATCTCACAGGCGATCCGGCACATCATTTCGTCGCGGAGGGGCTAGTCGAAGATCTTATTGAGGCATTGTCGCGGGTTCCGAACTTCTTTGTGATTTCTCGGCTCTCCACACTGGCTTTTAGGAACCAGGACCGCCATCCGCGTGAGATCGGCAACGTATTGGGGGTTCGCTACGTATTGTCGGGCAGCATGCGCATCCTCGAGGATCGTCTGCGTTTATCGATCGAGCTGACCGACACGCAGCTCGGTGCTGCGCTCTGGTTCTCAAAGCTCGATGAACGATTTGCCGATCTCTTCGAGGTACAGGACCGTTTGTCCGAAATGATTGTTCAAAAGGTCGCGCCCTCACTGCATGCGGCTGAAATGAACCGCATTCGCGTCAAGCGGCCGGATAGCCTCGAGGCCTACGACCTCTTTCTGCGCGCGCAAGAGAACATGCACAATTCTTCACGTGCGGTCTTCGAGACGTCGGAGGCGCTGTTCGCCGCCGCGCTTGCGAAGGACCCACATTACGCGGCTGCTCTCGCTTGGAGGGCTTACTGGCATGTGCTGCGCGTAGGCCAGGGATGGTCGCCCGATCCGGTGGACGATGCTGTCCAAGCCGACCGCTTTGCACGGGCGGCGATCGAATGCAACAGCATGGAACCGATGGCTCTCGCCGTTCACGGGCAGGTCGCGTCCTATCTCTACAAGGATTTCGATCTCGCCTTCCGCCGCTTCGAGGCGGCGCTGCGGATCAATACCAATGCCGCGCCGGCCTGGATGTGGAGCGCCGCGGCGCATGCCTGGATGGGCAATGGCCCTCGGGCCATTCAGGAAATCAACAAGGCGATGGCGCTGTCGCCGTACGATCCTCTCATGTATGCCTATAACTCCTACGCTTCGATCGCGTATCTCGTCGACGGCCAGTACGAACGGGCGATCGAATGCGCTCTGCGCTGCTTACGGGAGAACCCGACTTACACGGCGGCGCATCGGCAGCTCGTAATCGCACTGGTGCTGGCGGGCCGCGAGAAAGAAGCACAGGCGTCGGCGCGGCGGCTGCTTGAGCTCGAGCCGGCTTTGACTGTAGCGGGGTTCCGGCGCCGGTACCCCGGCAGCGATAGCCCGCAAGCCGACCTCTTTTGCGATGCCCTGGCGCGAGCCGGGATTCCGCTTTCTGGTGCGGGCGCGACCGAAACGGCGCGCGATGATCCTGCTGCAAGCCCTTAGCCGAGACCGGTACGGCTGAGCCGGCCGTATCCCGCCGAGGCATCCAGATCTACGACGGGTTGTCGCGAGGAGGCCTTTCCGCTTTCGACGCGAAATGATCGGCTCTGCGGTCGAAACTCGCCGCCAGGGCGAGCAGCTCCCGTCTGGCACCGGGGAAGTGACATTGGTGGGCCAGGTCGCGCAGCTTGTGTGCGAGTTCTCGATAATGGGCGTCGCCGCGAGGGGGGGCGCTATTCAGTGGCGCGCCCATAAACGCCCTCAATCGGCTGTTTCGACGACGCGGAGCGCGGCTCTTGCAGGACGCGCCGAGCGATACTGTTGAATGCGAGTAGCGCGTAACCCGGCAAGGCCATGGAGCTCGAACGCTCGGTCCCAGGAGAGGAGTTCTTCCGTCGACAACTGGTAGACACGGCAAGCCTCCTCGATCGTGAGCGCGCCGCCACGCACGGCTGCGACCACCGCAGCTTTGCGGCGCACTACCCATCTCTTGGTGTTCGGGTGTGGCAGATCTTGCATGAGCAGTGCCCTGCTTAGGGACTCATCGGAGGCGTTCTCATCGGGCGCTGCGAGCGTCATGAGGTCCGGCCTCGTATCAGCGACACCCGCCGGTGCCTGAACAAGTCGGAAAGATCGCTCCATTCCGCGCGCTCCTGTTCTATCGGGCAGGCTCCTTGACGTCGGGCCAATTCCCGTTCCACTCACGATCTTTTCACGTTTTTGAGCGCGTTGTCACCAGTTTTTTCCGCTTCCGGAGCAGTGTCCAAAGTTCCGCTAACGTGCCGTCAAAACGTTGACTAATCGAGAATCGAGCTATTTGCCGCCGGAAGTGGGGTCAGGTGGAGCAGCCGCCCGACGTATGCAAGTCACATGCCGAAACGCGGAGTTTCACCCACTATTCACGATGTGAAGGTAAATTTTTCACGCTTTTTTCTTGCGCTCTCTGCGAATGTCGGCCTCGTTGAAGGGGAGCAATCTTGCTCTTACCGCAACTAGGAGACCACCAGATGAACTCGACCGAACGACTGAACTCCGCTGTGATACGGACCAGCTTTCCGCCGCTGCGGCAGGCCGGGCCCGAGACCGCCGATCGCGGCACGGTGCGCCTCGGCGACTCTTGCATCACGGCCGAGTTCCCGGCGCTGCGGCAGCTGAAGCCGGAGATCGCCGATCGCGGCACGGTGCGCCTCGGCGACTCTTGCATCACGGCCGAGTTCCCGCCGCTGCGGCAGCCTGAGCCCGAGACCGCCGATCGCGGCACGGTGCGCCTCGGCGACGGTTGCATCACGGCCGGCTTCCCGTCGCATCGGTAGAAACTCGACGGTCACCGCGGAAAACGGAGTGTCAGAGATGGCTAAGCAGGCTGAAACAATGATCTGCCGTTTTTACCGGCTCATCCCCGACGCTCCGGCTCCGCGGCCGGCCGACCGCTCGGCCGATGGCATGCTTCCCATGCGGGGATATCGCTATTGCGAAGCCGTCGCTGCGGCTTCGGCGTTCGGGTGGTACATCTACCCGCCGCTGAGCTTCAGCTTGGTGTGGGACGGCGTCGAGCTCGCATGGACTTATGCGGGCGCCGAGGATTGGTACCCGCTGCGCGGGGCGCAGTTTCCCGGGTTTCGACAGCTATTCGAGGAAGTGGCGCCCGACCCGGTCAAGCCTTTGGCCCCGCCATTTCTTGCCGTCTCGCGCGAGCCCGGCGTCGTGCAGATCTGGAGCGGCTATCTGGCGCGCACGGCGCCGGGTTGGGCATTGCTCTCCCGGGGTCCGGCCAACATTCCGCGGAATCAGGGTTACGAGCATTTTGAAGGCATCATCGAGTTGGAAACCTGGTTCGGTCCGCTCTTTACGAATATTCGGCTGACCCGCACGAATTCGCCCGTCGAATTCCATATCCGGTACCCGTTATTCCAGGTGCAGCCGCTGCTGCGCGAATGCTACAGCGGCGTCGCTTTCGAGGTCGCCAGTCTGGAGGAAATGAGCGCTGCCGACTGGCAAAACTTTGAGGCGACGATGAAGCCCAATACCGATCAGATGCGCATGCTGGGGCATTACGCCGTCGACACAAGGCGACGCAGCAGAAGGAAGCCGGAGCAGGCCTAACTTCAGGGATCCGCTTTGAGAGCGCGGGCCTTCGCCTCGCGCGGCCCAGGCTCCATGGCGAGCAGGCAACTCGTCAGGATGGCAGCGGCGCCAAGCCAACTTAGCAGGTCGGGAATTTCGCGAAACAAAACAATACCGCCGATAACGGCAATAACCAGACGGAGAAGTGTATAAGGCCCAAGGCTCGACGCGCTTGCATGACTTATTGCCACAATGCCTGCGTACATCCCTATGGGCCCGAAGATCAACACGCCGGACAGCCAAGGCCAGATGGCAGGCTGGGGCAGCGGTGTGGTAACCAACGCCGGAAGGTTGCAGACGCCGGCAACAGCATTAGCATAAAACATCGTTGTCAATTGCGAGTCACCGCCCGGACGCTGTAGATATTTGTTCAGCACGAATGCGAGGCCGTTAAAGCTGGTGCCGAGCAGAGCGACCAGATAGACCATATTGCGGTCGAGAAAAGCCGGCTTGATGATGAATAGGGCGCCGACAATGCCGATCGCCGTGGCCATCCATCGCAGAGGTGTGACGCTTTCGTTCAGAATGAGTGTTGAGAACACTGCAATGTAAGCCGCTTGCGTGTAAGAAATCGCAGTTGCGTCGGCAAACGGCAGCCGGGCGAAGGAGTACATCGATACCCAAAGGTATAGGACCGACACAAATCCACGCAGCAGCTGCAATGGGAGCTGGCTAGTCTTCAGAACCGACCAGCCGGTCTTCCAGGCGAGGAGCCCAACCAGCATTACTCCCCCGCCACTGCGCAGCAGGGCCAGTTGCATAACCGAGCCGCGTGATCCGATGTGATGGATCATTCCAGTCTCGACCGCGAACAGGATCGCCTGAGCGATCATTAATGCGACGGCGAGGCGCTGCTTTTTCATGCTCGCTCCTCGGCATGGGGCTTTCGCGCAACTGCGGCATGCCTACCTTGGAGGCGAGGCCGGCTCGCTTTGTAGTGGACGCCTTCCACTGAGCCCAGCGCCGCCATGGCGATGAACCCTCTTGATCCCGCGAACGCGAAGGGGTGCATCGATTCGGTGATCAGCCGCACGAGAACGAAGCTGCTGCCCCAGGTTCCCGAGATGACGATCAGATTCAGCCAAAGTGTGGAAAGCGGCACTTCCTCCATGCCCTACCGCTCATCCCTTCGAGTAGTTTCGATGGAGCGAGCTAATAGGCCGGCATGGGTAGGACAGGGAGTTCGGTTGCCGTGAGTTCGCAGAAGACAGTTCGGGAAGGTCTTCCACCCTGGCAGCTGGAAAGGCGATACGATGCCGGCGAACGGTCGTTTCAGCATCGTGGGGGGTTTAAGGCGGCGGCCGAAGGAATGTCAACTGACCTTCGGAATTGCACAATCAGAACCTCCCCGCCGCCATATGTAATAACCGGCAGGATCCGAACAGTAATACCAGGTCTGCGAGGAATAGGTGCGGTTTGAACAGCATCACAGCGCCGCGGTCGCGACGGCCTCCGGCTCGCGGCTGCTGCGGCCGGCGCCGATGAACAGGACCATGATCGCCGCGGCGAGCAATAGCATGCCGGACATCATGAAGGCTTCGAGGTAGGTGCCGAAGGTGATGCGCAGGAGGCCCCCGAGATAGGCGGCGGAGGCGCTGCCGATCTGGTGGATGACGGTGATCCAGGCAACCATGATGCCGATCCGCTCGGGGCCGACGACATTGCTCAAAAGGCGCACCGTCGGCGGGCCGCTGGCGATCCAGTCGAGGCCATATACGATGCTGAATGCCCACAGCCCGTAAACCGACATGTCGAACGCGAAAGGCAGATAGAGCAGCGAAAGACCGCGGAACCCATAATAGGCGAACAACAGAAGCCGGTTGTCCCAACGGTCGCTGAGCCAGCCCGAAAGGGTGCCGCCGAGCAGCGCAAAGACGCCGGTCGCGGCGAGCACGCCGGCGCCGGCGACTTCGCTCAGCCCGTGATCGACGCAGGCCGGGATCAGGTGCGTGCCGATCAGGCCGTTGGTCGTGGCGCCGCAGACGAAATAGCCGCCGGCGATCAGCCAGAAGTCGCGCAGCCTTATGCCCGTGCCGAGCGCATGGAATGCCACTGAGACGGGGTTTCCCTGCGGTGCAGCTCGCGGCCCCGGCCTGCCCTCGGTGCCGTAGGCGGTGATGCCGAGATCCTCCGGCCGGTCGCGCATGAATAGCGCCAGCAGCGGCAGCAGCACGACAATCGAGGCGGCCAGGACCAGCGACATCAGCCGCCAGCCGCCATGTGTTACGAGCGCCGCCATCGTCGGGAGGAAGACGAGCTGGCCGGCGGCATAGCCCGAGGTCAGGATGCCGACGACGAGCCCCTCATGCGTGCGAAACCAGCGTGCGGCGATGAACGCCGCCAGATAAGCGCCGATAAATCCGGTGGAGAGGCCGACGACGCAGCCCCACAGCAAAATCAGCTGCCAGGGCTCGGTCATCGTCGGGGTCAATGCCACACCCGCGGCGCTCGCCGCGAATGACAGGATCATCGTCCGGCGCACCCCGTAGCGGTCGATTATCGCCGCGGCAAAGGGGCCGATCGCGCCATAAAGGAGGAGGTTGATGCCGAGCGCGAACGAGATCGTCGCCCGCGACCAGTGGAATTCCTGTTCGAGCGGAACGATCAGGACGCCAGGTGTGGCCCGCACCCCGGCGGTCACGATCACCGCCACAAAGGTGACCGCAACGATGATCCAGGCGTAATGCAGCCGGCTCAGGGCCCGCCGTAATTGCGGCAACATCAGGCTGCGGCTCCCTCCGGGTAGAGGCATTTCGGGTTGTCCCGACGAGCCAGCTTAAAGCCGTCTCGGCTGGCGCGCCAGGAAGGCGATGCCGGGGTTGGAAGGTCGCGCGCATGATGGCCAAAAGCACGCTCGGTGTAGCCTGGGAATGGACCGGGCGAAAGTGATCGGCGGCGATAGCTCGGACGTGCTCTAATCGGGACGGCAGCCACCCCATTCACAGGAGTTTAAATGCCCACGATTACCACCGAGGACGGCGTGGAGATCTTCTACAAGGATTGGGGTTCGGGCCAGCCGATCGTGTTCAGCCACGGCTGGCCGCTGTCGGCCGATGATTGGGACGCGCAGATGCTGTTCTTCCTCAATCACGGCTACCGCGTTATCGCCCATGACCGCCGTGGCCATGGCCGCTCGACCCAGACCGCCGACGGCCACGATATGGACCATTATGCCGACGATTTGGCAGCTCTGACGGCGCATCTCGCCCTGCAAAACGCGAGCCATGTCGGCCATTCCACCGGCGGCGGCGAGGTTGTGCATTATCTCGCACGGCACGGCGAAAGCCGGGTGGCCAAGGCGGCGCTGATCAGCGCGGTGCCGCCGCTGATGGTGAAGACGGCAGCCAATCCGCAGGGCCTCCCGAAGGAGGTGTTCGACGGCCTGCAGGCGCAACTCGCCGCCAATCGCTCGCAATTCTATCGCGACGTGGCGGCGGGGCCTTTCTATGGCTACAACCGGCCAGGCGCGAAAGCCTCGGAGGCGGTCATCCAGAATTGGTGGCGCCAGGGCATGATGGGCGGCGCCAAGGCGCATTACGACGGCATCGTGGCCTTCTCCCAGACCGATTTCACCGAAGACCTCAAGAAGATCACCGTTCCGGTGCTGGTCATGCATGGCGACGACGACCAGATCGTGCCCTATGTCGCCGCCGGGCCGCTGTCCGCCAAGCTGCTGCAAAACGCAACCCTGAAAACCTACAAGGGCTTCCCGCACGGCATGCCCACGACGGAAGCGGACACGATCAATTCCGACCTGTTGGCGTTCATCAAAAGCTAGCCCGCGCCAGCTTCAGAAATCATTGTATGCTATCTCGCGTGCGTTCTGCCCATCTGAAGCAGCCGGGCGGACACGATCCCGGCTCACCACGCTGGAAGAAAATTTCCGCGGCTTTTGCTATCGTTACGAGATCAACACGGAACAGCGGAGAATGGGGATGGCTCACCGGCTTACGCGTCGCGAATTCGGGATCGCCGCCGGGGCGGCGACATTGGCCGGCTACGGCCTTGGCGGATATGCCCGCGCGGCCGACACCAAAACCTTGCGCTTTATCGCGCAATCGGATTTGCGTGTTCTCGATCCGATCTGGACGACTGCGTATATCACCCGCAATCACGGCTACATGGTGTTCGACACGCTGTTCGCGATCGACGCCGAATTCGCACCGCATCCGCAGATGGTCGGCGATTACAGCGTGTCGCCCGACAAGCTCACTTACCAACTCAAGCTGCGTGACGGGCTCGGCTTTCATGACGGCTCGCCGGTCCGCGGCGTCGACTGCGTCGCATCGGTCAAGCGCTGGATGGCCCGCGATGGGCATGGGCAGGCGCTCGCGACTGTCCTCGACGAGATCAAGCCGGACGGCGAGAAGGGGTTCGCGATCAAGCTCAAGGAGCCGTTTACGCTGCTGCTGGACGGCATCGGCAAGGTGTCGAGCCTGGCGCTGTTCGTGATGCCGGAGCGGCTCGCCAATACCGATCCGTTCCAGCAGGTCACCGAGATGATAGGGTCGGGTCCGTTCAAATTCGTCAAGGACGAGTTCGAACCCGGGCACCGCGTCGTCTACGTCAAGAACACCGACTATGTGCCACGCCAGGAGCCGCCGAGTTGGGCCTCGGGGGGCAAGGTGGTCAAGGTCGACCGGGTCGAATGGCTCTACATCCCCGACGCGATGACCAAGGTTGCCGCGCTCAATGCCGGGGAGGCGGATTGGTGGGAGAACCCGCCCGCCGATGTCTGGCCCGTCCTCGCGGCAAATCCGGACGTGACGGTCGCCCGCGTCGATCCGCTGTCCGCCCCTATCATGGTCCGGTTCAACCATACGCTGCCGCCCTTCAACAATCCGAAGATGCGCCAGGCGGTGCTGGCAGTGGTCGATCAGGCTGATTTCCTCGCAGCGCTTGCCGGTGACGAGAAGAATTGGGAACGCTGTGCGTCCTTTTTCACTTGCGGCACCCCGATGGCGAATGATGCCGGCGCGGCGGCATTGACCGGCAAGCGCGATTTCGACACGGCGAAGAAAATGATCACCGAGGCCGGCTACAAGGGCGAGAAGATCATTGTAATGGATGCGGTCGATCAGCCGGTCGCCCATACGCAAGCGCTGGTCGTGACCGAACTGTTGAAAAAGCTCGGCTTCAACGTCGATCTGCAGGCCATGGATTGGGGCACATTGGTAACCCGGCGCGCGTCGAAGGAGCCGATCGACAAGGGCGGCTACAACTTGTTCGCCACCGGCTGGGTCGGCGCCGACATGCTCGACCCGGTGCTCAACCTGCCGCTCAAGGCCAACGGCGCGAATGCGTGGTTCGGCTGGCCCAGCGACGACAAGCTGGAGGCCTTGCGCGCTCAATGGCTCAAGGCGACGACGCTGGACGAACGCAAGAAACTCGCCGCTGCGATCCAGGAACGCGCCTTTGAAGTCGTGCCCTACCTGCCGACCGGGCAATGGAAACCCAATACCGCCTACCGGAAGAACCTGAAGGGCGTCATCCAGGCGCCCGCTTATCTGATGTGGAACGTCGAGAAGACATGAATCGGCTCATGCCCTGCCGAATGACGTAGCCAGCCAGTAGCCGACAGTGCGGCTTCTTCAGAAACCTTGCCGCGAATAGCGTTCTTAGTCCCTAATCGCGGTCTTGCGCGGCGAGCCGACGGAGGCCTTCCAGGTCAGCGCCATAACGCAGCCATTCGCCGAGATGCGCCATGCCGAGACGCTGATAGAAATTACGCGCCGGGTTCCAGTCGAGCACCTGGAAGTCGATCCGGCCCCAGCCGCGCTCGATCGCGATCGCTGCAAGCCTCGTCATCAGCCGTCGTCCGACCCCACATCCACGCGCCGCCTCGGTGACATAGAGATCTTCTAAATACATCCCCGGGCGGCCGAGCCAGGTCGAAAATCGCGAATGGAACAGCGCGAATCCTGCCGACTCGCCGTCGAGGAACCCGAGGATCGCTTCGAACTGGCGGTCTGGTGCGAACCCGTGCCGGCACAAGTCGTCTTCGGTCGCGACGACGGCAACGGGGGCCCTTTCATAGGCCGCGAGTTCGCGGATCAACTGCAGCACGAGGCCCGCATCTGCGGGTTCGGCGAACCGGATCGCGATACCGCCGCTCATCGCGCACACCGATGCCGGCAGCTATCGCCACGAGGGCCGAACGAGCAAACGTCGTCGGAGGCGGCGGCAGGCGCCGAGATGACCTGCTTCATTCCCGGACCCTCATCCAGCAAATCGTCTACGTGTCGCGAACGGCATAGGCGAGGCTGTTGCTGGCGACGATATGTTCCTTGTTCATTGTGCAAAACACCCATTTGCATCGCGTCAAGCGCCTGGCCTCAAATGATAAGTCTCGTTCACCAACCCAACAGTAAACTCGCCCGCCGAGAAGTCGATCTCGTTGATCGCACAGGGGTCCTGACCGAGCCGCCGATAACGGGACAGCGGAAGATCGAGCACGTTCAACAGGATGATGCGATTGACGCTGTCGTGGCCGACCACCACGACCGTTTCCCTCGGATGCCGCCGGACTACGTCCCGTAACGCCGCAACTGCGCGGGCGAGCACATCCTGCAGGCTCTCGCCGCCCGGGATCGCCGCCCAATGGGGTGCCCGGTACCAGGTGTCGAGCGCCTCGGGCCATTTGAGTCCGACCTCGTCCGGGGTCAGTCCCTGCCACTCGCCGTAATCGATATCCACCAGGCCGGGAACCGGGGTCGGTGTCAGGCCAAACGGTCTTCCGATCGCCTCCGCGGTCGTCCGAGCCCGGCTCAGCGGGCTGGCATAGAGGGCAGCGGGGATCCAGCTCGCGTGGATGCGGCGCGCGGTCGCCTCCGCCTGCCGACGGCCCTCCGCGGTCAACGCCAGATCGGCGCGGCCGCGAAAGCGTTCCGGCGAAATCCCTTCGACGTGGCCATGGCGAACCAGGATGATCTTGGTCATGCCGTCGTCCTTTCGAGACCGGCAGGTTAGGGTTACCTTGGCACGGTCATTTTGCAAGGAGGCACCCTAATGCCCGCCGATCCGAACCGCGTCATTTTGACCGGCGAAAACCCGTTCATCCGCCTCAGCGTCAAAGATGGCGATCCCTTTACCACCAATGCCAGCTTCTGGCGCATCATTACCTGTCCGGCAGGGCCGGGACATGTCCTCTATCTCAACAGCGAGCTGACCGGGAACCGCTGGCGCATCTACGCCGACAACATCGCGATGGCGCGCTGGCTACAGTCGACGGTGCAGGGCATGCTCAACCCCGAAACGGCAGACACGTCGATCCCGGTGACCGATGCGCAATTCACCAAATCGGGCGACCCGCGGAATTTCTGGAGCGAGCCGGTGAAGTCGCGGGACGAGGAGATCGGCCTCACCTGGTATCAGATCGGCGAGCCGCTGCTGATTCATACGCAGCCCAACGCCGAGCCGGGGCGTCCCTACGGGGTGTGTACGTTGCTGATCCCGGCGCTCGGCGCCCGCCTCACACGAAACGGCGTCGAGGCAGCCGGCCGGCCGTGGCCGAGGGAGCGCGAAGGCCGGCCCTTCAGCACCTGCGCGCTGGCGTTTTCTGAAAGCTGGACGGAAGCGCGTTGAACGGGACGAGGTGATGCTGGCCGGAGGAGAGGAATAGCGGGTAAGCTTACGCCATCACCGGTACGGGAGAGGGATGATGGATTTTGGCGCGGCGATGTTTTTCACCGACTACTCGATGACCGCGGCCGAGCTCGGGCAGGCGCTGGAGGCGCGCGGCTTCGAGTCGGTCTGGGCGCCGGAGCACTCGCACATTCCCAGCACCCGCAAGACGCCGCCGGCCGGCGGCGGTGAGCTCGGCAAGCAGTACTACGACGTGATGGACCCGTTCGTCACATTGACCGCGGCGGCAATGGCCACCAAGACCTTGAAGGTCGGGACTGGGGTGTGCCTCGTCATTCAGCGCGACACGATCCAGACCGCGAAGCTCGTCGCCTCGATCGACCAGGTCTCCGGCGGGCGGTTTCTGTTCGGCATCGGCGGCGGGTGGAACCAGGACGAGATCGAGAGCCACGGCACCGTCTTCACGACCCGCTTCAAGAAGATGCGGGAGCAGGTCGAGGCGATGAAGGAGATCTGGACCAAATCCGAGCCGGAATACCATGGCGAGATCGTCCAGGTTCCAAAAATGCGGACTTGGCCGAAGCCCGTCCAGAAGCCGCACCCGCCGGTCATCGTCGGCGGCGCCTTCCCGCACAGCGCGCGCCGCGCGATCCGCTACGGTAACGGCTGGATCCCCAATGCGAGCCGGGCGCACTACGCCGATGTGACCGAGTTTTTGCCGGAGTTCCGGGAGATGGCAACCGCGGGCGGACGCGACCCGGCCTCGATTTCAGTGACGATCTGGGGCGTCCCGGAAAACTTGGATCGCCTGAAGCGCTACCGCGATCAGGGGATCGCCCGCGTGGTGGTCAGCCTGCCTTCGGCAAACCGCGACGACACCCTCCCGGTTCTCGACCGCTGGGCCGAGCTGATCCGCGATACCGTGCACTGAGACTGGCAACAAAAATGTCGCTCACTCTCGCACAGGCCTCCATCATCGTCGACAAGGCATTGGAGAAGGGGCGCGAACTGGGGTTGAAGCCGCTAACCGTAGCGGTGCTCGACGCCGGCGGTCACCCGACCGCGCTGAAGCGCGAGGACGGGTCGAGCCTGTTGCGGCCGGAGATCGCCGGCGGCAAGGCCTGGGGCGCCTTGGGGATGGGGTTCGGCGGGCGCGAGTTCGCCCGCCGCGCCGCCGGCAATCCTGCCTTCATTCAGGCGCTGAGCGTCGCCTCGGGTGGGCGCATCGTGCCGGTGCCCGGCGGCGTGTTGATCCGCGACAAGGCCGGGGAGGTCGTCGGCGCCGTCGGGATCAGCGGCGACACTTCGGACAATGACGAGACCTGCGCGGTCTACGGCATCGGGTGCGCCGGGCTCGTTCCCGATACCGGAGATCCCGCATAGATAGGGTATTATTTTCCAGGGTACACGCGTTGGTAGACGCCGGGCGATCCTTCGTCGTGCCGCAGATGGGGGTGCACCCGCCTCGTCCACGGATTGCTGAGGCGGGCGCGGCTCCAGGTGTCGCTCTCCGACACTCGGGCGTGCTCGAATTCATAGACCGTCAGGTATTTGGGTTGGTCTTCGACCGCAACGAACCGTCGGGCGCCGAGACAGCCCGGCACCGCCAGATAGCCCGGAATATAAGCGGTGTTGTACCAGGCGTTGAATTCTTCCTCGATGGCTGACGACACATCGATCCGCCCCATCTGCAGGAACGGAGCCATTTCGACCGTCTGTTCGATCGGGTCGGTGTGCACCGGGAAAATCTGCCGGTAGACGTTCCGCAGAAAATTGCGCCCGATCCGGCTCGTCCCGATCCTCGTTCGCTGCGGCGAGGGCTGGTATTTGACCGTATCGAGATAGGCCGTGCTGTGCAGCACGTTGTGATCCTCGAGCTCGTACATCGCGAGGTATTTCGGCGCCCCCTTGACCGCGACATAGCGCCCGGCGCTGAGAAAGCCCGGCACTTCGAGCAGGCGCGGCAAGTGCTCCTCGTCATACCAATTGTTGAACTCGGCCTCGAATTCCGGATCGATATCGGTCCACACCATCAGCAGTCCGGTCCCCCGCGTCTTCGCCATTGGCCAACTCCTTCGCCGCAGCTTGGTTAGACGAAGCTTATCACGGGCAGGACGCGCAACAACGCCTGTTGCGGCTACCCGCCCAATGTCGATCAGGCGATGTCGATCAGGGCGAGGCCGGTTTCGGGATCCTTGCGCTTGCGCAAATAGCTCGGCGGCTGGATCAAGATCACTTCCAGGGTCGGCCGGAGACATGCCTCGATCAGGTGGCCGCCGACGACACTCCCATCCCCTTTGCCGAGAACCGCATGGAGATGCGACAAGACCTCGACTTGCTCGTCGACGGCGATTTTCTTGTATTGCTTTGGGTTCCGCCGACGTAACACTGTGGACCGGACGGATCCGCCCGGTCCACGCCGATGCTTCAGACCTTAACGACCGATCGAAGTTCAATTCTGGAGCCTTCCGCCCTCCACTGGAGACGTCGAAGTGCCCGCGCCGGTATTCCGGTTCGCGAGGTTGTAAGCCGCCATTTGCTGCAACTGCTCTTTCGTGCGGTCGAGCGTCAGCCGGTTATTGTCGGTCTTGATGTCGCTGGGCAGTACCGCAACGTCCTTGCCCCCCATTCCGAGGAACGAGCCCACATCGATAATAACGGCATCGACTTTGCCGTCCTTGTTGAGGATCACGTCGTCGACGCTGCCGATCTTGCGGTTTTGCACGTCGTAGACCGCGCTGCCGATCATTTTGCTGGCGCGGATCTCGTCCGTTTGGAGGCTGTGCGGCAGCGTTTCATTCGCCACAACTCGCGTGTCATGGGTTGTGGCAGTTTGTGCGTACGCTACTGGAGCCGCGGCGGCCAGTGCCAACGCGACGGCTGCTGTTAAATGGATTTTCGACAAGGCATTACTCCTCTACCGTTGATTGACGTTCCGCCAACAACTCCCATTGCGCAACGGTTCCCCAGTCAATTTCGGGTAGGTTTCCAATGCTAATGCCGGAACTAATAATACCCGACGACGATTTCCACACAGGATCTAATAGAGCGAGGTCAGCCGATGGCGATCCACCAATCGAAGGCACAACAGGAAACCGTCGAGCGCGTCATGCACGAGTTCAAGCATGGGGAGCTCAAAACCAGCCGCGGCAGAAAGGTCAAGAACCCGAAACAGGCGATCGCGATCGGGCTGCACGAGGCGGGCGCCTCCAAATACGAGAGCAAGGAGAAGAACCGCCAGAACCTGAAGCGTACCAAGGCTCGCGAGCGGCGCGGTGCGACCGAGAAGGAGCGCACCGAACATGGGAGCGGGCGGGAATCAACGCGGTCGCAGCTCTATGAAGAGGCGAAGCGGCGGAATATTCCCGGGCGGTCGAAGATGAACAAGCACGAGCTCGAGCTCGCCCTACACTGATTAGGTTGAGCGCGGAATAAGTTTGAGCGCGGCGGAGCGTTTCGCCGCGCCCAGTGTTGTATAGCGCGACGATGTCATGCGCGTTGGAGGAGAGAATGGACGAGCAGCGAATTCAAGACAGGGTGTCCGAGACGACAGAGAAAGTCGGCTCGATGGCCAGCGATGCCGCTGAGCAGGCGGGCGCGAGCATGCAAGCCAAGCTGGATCAGGGCAAGGCGATGATCCAAGACGCCCAGACCAGCGCCGCCACGTTGGCGCGTCAGGCTTCCGAGGCCGGCAAACAAGCGATGACGCAAGCCGGGGAGTTGGTGCAAGGTGCTGCGCGGGAAGCCGGCGCCCAGGCGACGCAAGCGGCGACAAACCTCTATCAGCAGGGCTCCCGAGCCGGCGATTTCATCACTCAATATGTGGCGGAGCAACCGGTCGCCGCTTTGCTCGTCGCCGGCGCAATTGGTTACGGGCTCGCCTATTTGATCCACCGCCGCTGAACTATATTCCAATTGGGGTGGTAAGCACGCCAGAATGGCAGTGTTTTTGGGTGCGGGACGGCGGATATGAGAGACCAGGGCGGCCAGCCGTGCCGCCCTGACGCGATCGCGGGTGACGAAAATGGCCGATCAAGCTCCAGAGTTTGACGGCCGCGCGGGCTCCGACCTGCCGCGGGGTATGTTCGGGATGTTGGCCGTCTTAGTCGCGGCGACCGTCATAGCCATTCTTTATTTCGCCCGCGAAGTTTTCGTCCCGATTACACTGGCAATCCTGCTGAGCTTTCTGCTGGCGCCGGCAGTGCGATGGCTTCGCCGGTTGCGGGTGGGCCGGGTCACCGCAGTCGGCTTTACTGCGGTGCTCGCCTTCATGGCAATCGCCGGATTCGCTGCGGTCGTAGTGGGAGAAATATCTTCACTGGCGCAACAGCTCCCGGAATACAGATACAATCTCCAAACCGAAATCCGCTCGCTCCCCGGAATAGTGCCGGGTGGCGGGGTTTACCGTCGGGCCACGGAGATGTTCCGGGAGCTCAGCAAGGAGCTTTCGAGGGTGGGAACTCAGGGTGCGGCGGAGAGCCCGCGTTCGACTACCGGCGCGCCCGAACCTCAACCGGCCAAGCCGATGCCTGTCCAGGTCGTAGAGCCTGAGCCAGGACCGCTGCAGATCGTTGAAAGCATTATCGGACCGCTGCTCCAACCAATGGCGGCGGGTGGATTGGTCATTGTCTTCGTCATCATGATCCTCCTCGAGCGGGAGGATTTGCGGGATCGGTTGTTGCGGCTCGCCGGAAGGCGGGATCTGCACCGCACTACCGAAGCCATGAATGATGCGGCTCAACGGATCAGCCGTTATCTGCTGTCTCAGCTCGTCGTCAACATCAGTTGCGGGTTGCCGATCGGGATCGGGCTGACTCTGATCGGCATCCCGAACGCGGCGCTGTGGGGCATTCTGGTAGTTCTGCTGAGGTTCATCCCCTATCTGGGGATTGTCATCGCCGCGGCGTTCCCACTGGCGTTGGCTATCGCCGTTGATCCTGGCTGGATGCTGCTTGTTTGGACTGCCCTGCTGATTGTGTGCATCGAGCTTCTAGTCGCGAACTTCGTGGAGCCGCTGGTGTATGGCGGCACGACTGGTCTCTCTCCGGTGGCGCTGATTGCCGCGGCTACGTTCTGGACTTGGCTCTGGGGGCCGATCGGGCTGCTGCTTTCGACCCCGATGACGGTTTGTCTGGTCGTCCTCGGCCGCCACGTGCCGCAGCTCCAATTCCTCAATGTGATGCTCGGCAACGAGCCGGTGCTGACCCCGGTGGAAACGTTTTACCAGCGCATTCTGGCGAACGACCCCGAGGAAGCGACCGAGCAAGCCGAAGAGTTCGCGAAGAACAGCTCGCTGAGCAAATTTTTCGACGAGGTTGCGATACCTGCTTTGGCGAGAGCGCAGGCCGACAGCGACCGCGGCGTGCTGTCTCTCGAAGACCGCGCCACATTTGCAAACGCGATCGAGTGCATGGTCGAAAACCTGTTGGAAGATGAAGACGCCGGTGCCGCGCCGGAGCACGCAGCAGGTCCGAAGCCGGAGGGTTTTTCTGGCATGGTCTGTGTGGCCGGCCGCAACGAACTCGACCAAGCTGCAGCCTTATTGCTGGTAAATGTGCTCCGTATGGAGCGCCATATAGACATCGGGGCGCCGTTGTCGGCGGATGCTCTGTCGGCTGACACAGCCTATTTTCCCTTTTTCAAGGACGCCTCGGTGGTTTGTCTGTCGCTGATCAGCACCAGTTCCCCGGCGCGCGCGCGCTTTTTGGTACGACGTATCCGACGGCGCGCTCCTCGGGCGCGCATATTGGTCGGGTTTTGGGGATCGCGCACAAGAGAAGCAGTGTCCGAGGAGATGGCGCGCGCAATCTCCGTTCAGGCTGTGGCATTCTCTTTGCGCGACGCCGTCACTACGATCGAGTCTCTGCTGACGATTGAAAGGGCACCCGCCAGTGTAGCTTGACGGCCAATCAAGATTTGACCGTCGGATCAATCGCGTGTCGACCTTATCGGCTCGGCGCCCCGTTCCGGAATTATCGGCGAGAAACCGGGAATTAGCTCCGGCGAAACTTCAAGGCGCGAATGGACGGGCGGCCGGCTCGTCAAACTCACCTTCTGTGAAGCGATGTTGGCCGCCCGTTGCGTCGAACATCAGATCGAGGCAGCGGCGATCGATACCTTGGCTTGTCATCTGCACACCGAGTACCGGATGCTCGAGCAGCTCTTCAAGTGAATACTCTTTCGATCTTCTGAACATACTGCCCTCTGATCCTCGGCATCGCAAACTCGAGGGTGCAGGTAGCTGGCCAGCGACGCATCTTCAATTTCTATTAAGCATCAGGGTTGTTGCCGGCGCCTTGCTACGGTCAGGTCCCGCAACATCGAAGAGGAGCGCTGCAACAAGTTCCCGCCTTGTTCCCATTCGGCGAGAAATCGATGGAATTTTACGGTCGTCAGAGCCGCCGCTCTCAATACCTGCTTTCGCATCGATATCTGGAACGAGCGGTCGATCTCAAAGGCGTTGGCCTCCACCGCGCTCGTATAGATGAAGGCCCACATTGCACCCCAATACCGCAGTGGACCAAGCCCAAGACGAAAGCGAACAGTTTTGCCCGTAGCGGACGGATGCCGATGATCTCGGCGGCGAGATCCATGTCGCGGATCGCCCGGCGCGGCCGCGCACGAGACCCCGACGGGGAGCAAGAGGAGCATGACGATGGCGACAAAGAGGTGTTCGCCGGAGGATCTGCCTCGGCACCGGTGACGTAGAGCAGGCCGAAACCCGCGGCCGGCCAAGCGTGCCGCCGCTCGGGTAGTGTCTCAATATGAACGCCGTTTATCGACCCTTCCGGGCCACTCAGCCTGCCCGCCGGGAATGGCTGCCTCTTCGGTTATTGCTGAATGCAAGGCTGAGCGTCACTGTCGAGTGGAAAGGAGCCGTGCGATCAAAGGTCCATAGTGATCTCACGCCAAAAAAGCCGTGGTGGTCTTGAGGCAGATTGTCGGTGAACACGGTCAAACCCGATCAGTTGCGTTGAGGCCTGCGCGCGAGTGCTTGTCTTCGATGATGAAGCGAGCGGCCGACCGGATGTGGGTCGCACATGACCTTATCGGGATCGACAGCCACCTCAATCGCCATGCAATCAAGGGGGAATGGTTGCTCCAGCGATGACGATCTTCAGCCTAACCACGTTCACCGGCCGAGCCAAGCATTTGAAACCCACAAACAACGGACCGATCGATTTCTCGGGTACCCTCGTCACGCAATGCGAACCGATCGCAAAGGCCTTCCCCTCATCGGTCGGTGGCGGATTGGCGGGAGCCGAGGTCGCCGCGGTGACGGGAGCCGAGGTCGCCGCGGTGGCGGCTGCCGAACTGCCGCCTATCTTGCCGATCAGGGCGCCGACGGGACAATCGGCCGCGATCAATCGTTCGGGAATTAGCGGCAGCCCGGCTAGACCGTCGGGTCCGCATTCCGCCAGCGATCCGCCCATTGCGATCCAACCGCCCTCGGCGGTAATTTGGAGGTGCGTCGCCGCTCCGAACGCCTCCAATACCGGGATCCATGGAGCGGACACATCCCTATTGGAGATCTCGAACGTTTTTAGTTCTTTCCAGTCGATGACCATCACCCGCTCATTGACATTGGCTGCTGACAACTTGCAAAGTCGCCGGTGTTGACGTCTGCGATACCCCCGTGAGGGCGCTCGCCTTGTCCGCGGGGACATCTGCTAGCGCGACGCACGGCTCGTCGGTTGCCGGGCACAACACCGCCTGCACTTCTACAGACTCAGCGAGGACTTTCGTCCCCTGGCAGACACGGACCGAAACGCCGGCGTTTATGGCGCTGGACTTCACCATCGCCGAGCCCACCGAGAACGCGACGGGCAATTTACCCTGCCTCTGGGCTATAATCGGAAAGGTCGAGAGATCACCAAGACCGATCTTCTGATCCTTTTTCGCCGTATGCTTCAAGTACCATGGGTGATCTCCGGGCCGCAAGGCGAGGTCGCCTGGCTGCAACAGCCAATTTGCGGGCAGCTCCCGCTCGGCCGTGAAGGTCAGCGGGAGGCCCGGCTGGCGTGAAAAGATCAAGGCAACACCGATAAAGAGCGCAATGCTGTAGGCGATGAAAATTCCCCACCTCAGGACCTGAGCCGACGTCAGCCATGCCATCATTGGCTTTTTTGCGCTAACGACGGAGGATGGCGGTAGCTCAAGTCGATGGCAGCTCCATGTCGCGTTGCCTCGTCCAACTGCTGCCAAAGCGCCCTTTCAGTGAAGAGGTTCGGCGGTACCGGCTGTCGCAGTATCTTCAGGAGATCGAATCGATACCTGTCAATCGCTACCTTTAGAGTCTCACCGAAGCCGAACTGGGCCTCGACCGCTAGCCTATAGAAGAAGCTTACAAGGAACGGTGTCGCTGTCCCGACGACAAGGAACAGCCAAGGAGAGCCGGCGGTCCACGCCAGCCAAGGCAGCCAAACCAGGGGCAACGTCAAGATTAGGACGAGCGACAATATGGCGAAGTCCAGCTGCGCGTTCGACGCAATCAGCTGATCGCGAAAGGAGCTCTGGTCGGGCAGGACAAGTTGCAGCCTCGGCCAGATGTAGTCGAAATCCACCCGATACGCGTTCAGACTGTATCGCTCGGTGAGCAGTCTCGCGTCCCCAATCCGCGTGGCCTGCGAATTATCGATCGCGTACCTTGTTTGGTAGCGCAAGGACAATGCCAACCATTGGTATTGAGCCTCTGCAGCGACCTGACCGTAAAGTTTAACTAGTTCTGTACGAGCTCTAATCAAACGATTTACGCGATCGGCATCTGGATGGTTCTCTGGCAAGGCCGAAGAGTTCGCCTCGAGTGCGTCGATTAATTTCGTGAAAGCGTCATGACCCAAGTCGGCAGAGGGCAGCACGGCAGCCTCGACCCATCTTCGTAGTTGCGCGACGGCTTGTTCGGCAGCAGTGATCGAGGCAACGTCGGTTACTGCACCAATCGCGTCTCCCTTTCTGCTCGCGTCGTCGAACCAATTCCGCTGTTCGCGGTTGAACCAATCGAATACCCCTGCAAGCCCAGCCACGGAGTCAATTTCATTGGCCATGCGACGGGCCTCGATCACGCGTTCGCGACGCAGTTGGTTGTTCAACCAAGTCCACAACAACCTACCGTCCAGGATGCCACGGAACAGCGGTATGAGCGGCGTCAGCGCGTACGCAAGCACGACCAGCGATAAGAAGGCAACCGAGAGGATGGTGGGGCTTTCTACCCATTTCTCCAACGGAACGGTCTCGCCAAATTGTACTTTGGCGACCGCGACGTGCAGTGCGGCCGCGATCACTACCGGCAAGAAATTGCCGAACCAGAAAGCCCGCGATAAGAAGCCTTGGAATACCGCCAGGATCTGGTTGAACATCGCACCCATTTCACCAGCCCCCCCTATCGCAGATGGGCCTCTCCTTAGTTCTTAAGCCGCTCTATATTTCCTAAGCTGCCACCCAAGCAGGGCGGGATGATTTTTCAGAGCTACACATTCTTCGGAAAAGGGCTTCGGAGCCGGGAAAGATCGCCTGTAGCAGAGACGACACGGGCCTGGTCGCCTCGAATGCCAACGACGGCATATTGTGCACCCGAGCTGCTAAAACTCGCGTCAAGGCCGCGACGGACCCCCGGTGGGGCTGGAATGGTGATTGAACCTCCGGGAATGGGTACTCGGACGGCACGCGCGCTTGGCGGCACGTCCCTGATCGGCAACTTGCCACCCCTCTCGCGAAGGACGGGCAACAACTCGTCTGCGAACAACAATCTCGGCCCCTCTCGAAAATCTACGACTAACGCAGATTTATCTTCCTTTTCCATTCTCTTAAGAGCCGCTTCGAGATCGCTTTCGCCACTTATCGTGGGGATTTCGACCTCATCCATAGGAAACCTTCCTTTCTGCAAACATTTGATGGACACATCCAATATGGTGTCAACCGCGATCAAAGCGATCCCGCGGCGGCGGGATGAGCGCCCGCGCTGACTACGTTTGGGCTCGGCGCAGGCGCGGGCTCCCGCTGGACCTGCATTCAGGCTGATCCATCGCTCGTGTGCTCCGAAAGTTCCTAGGAATGAGCCGGTTGCACGCATCGGCTTGTTTCGCCAGGATTAGCCCGTAATGTCCTGCGCGGCGCCGCCGGGAGGCCCAAGGCGCGACAGCACGGTTCCCGCCTGGATCTGGTCGGCATTCCCGACTGCATCCTTAAGGTTGTTTATAGCCACCCTGAGCTGCTCCAGCCGGTGTAATAGGGTCCCCTCAGACGGATGCGTGGGGTCCTCTCCGATCGCCTGCTGGAGCGCTCGCAACAGGCCCAACACGGAATTTTGACCGGGTTGCGCTTGGTCGTCTCCGATCGCCTGCTGGAGCGCTCGGAGCCGGCCCAACAGGCGATTATTCTCGGGTTGCGCTTGGTCCTCTCCAATCGCCTGCTGGAGCGCTCGGAGCCGGCCCAACAGGCGATTATTCTCGGGTTGCGCTTGGTCCTCTCCAATCGCCTGCTGGAGCGCTCGGAGCCGGCCCAACAGGCGATTATTCTCGGGTTGCGCTTGATCCTCTCCAATCGCCTGTTGGAGCGCTCGGAGCCGGCCCAACACGGAATTAGCATCGGGTTGCCCAGGGTTCCCCAAACGCCGTGGGACCCACGCATACGCCACACCAACTGGCAAGGCGAAGGCAATGGCCATGACCAGCGCGACACTTCCCAAGACTGATCCGACCGTCAGGTCCGAGCTTGGCTGTCCGAACGCCTGGGGATGCAACAGGCCTATAGTACCTCCTATGACTGTTAGTATGAATACGACATAAAGAGGCCAAAACGGTACTTTCGATTCCATTGCAACGCTCCCCGCTATCGTGTCGCCGATCGCTAGTCATACGGAACGCCGTTTTTCATTCTTAACCTATGTATAGTGTCCTATAATGGTTGTCCCGCACTCGGGTGATCGTCAATTGTGTTGCATTAGGACGGGCCACGTCGCGGCCGATCAGAGGATCGGTGTCCATCCGGTGTCGGTGGGAATGACCGCAAGGGTGGCACCCGGTAGTCCGATCGAAGTCACGGAAATGGTCACTTTCGGCGCTTCTCGGCCGTTCGGTCCGCTCGGATTGAAGCGGTGATTTCCACTCTTTGAAGACTCGGAGCGAGACATCACCGTCGCTCGGCCTCGATGCGGGAACGGCCAGTGCCGCGGTCTCTCCTTGCCAATTGCCGATAGACCATTCGGCTCGACGATCAAGAATAAGATGATTAGGGCGCCGAAGTTCATCGACGGTCGCTTAGTCACCAAATTAACCGGAACCTCGATCCGGATGAAGCCGGCGCCGAGGACGCTGCGTCGGGCGCACGGCGATAGTGGGGAGCACATCGGCCCGAATTGATGCCGCGAGGTAAGGCCGGTAGTAGCGCAGCGGTCAACCGTTGGTCGGGATCGCGTCGGCGCCTTCGATGCGGGAGGCGAGGGCGGCGGCGAGGAAGCGGTCGAGGTCGCCGTCGAGCACCGCGCCGGTATTCGAGGTTTCGACGCCGGTGCGCAAATCCTTGACCATCTGATAGGGCTGCAGCACGTAGGAGCGGATCTGGTGGCCCCAGCCGATGTCGGTCTTGGTCGCGTTCATCGCATCGGTCGCCGCTTCGCGCCGCTGCAATTCGGCCTCATAGAGCCGGGCGCGCAGCATCGAGAAGGCGTGCGCGCGGTTCTGATGCTGCGAGCGCTCGCTCTGGCACTGCACGACGATGCCGCTCGGCATGTGAGTGATGCGCACCGCGCTGTCCGTCTTGTTGACGTGCTGGCCGCCCGCCCCCGAGGAGCGATAGGTGTCGATGCGCAGATCCTTGTCGTTGATCTCGACCTCGATCTTGTCGTCGACGACCGGGTAGACCCACACCGACGCGAAGCTGGTGTGTCGGCGCGCGTTCGAATCGAACGGCGAGATGCGCACCAGCCGGTGCACGCCGCTTTCCGTCTTGAGCCAGCCATAGGCGTCGGGGCCGTTGATCCTGACGGTCGCCGATTTGAGCCCCGCTTCCTCGCCGCCGCTCTCTTCGAGCCACTCGGTCTTGTAGCCGTGGGCTTCCGCCCAGCGGACATACATCCGCAGCAGCATCTCGGCCCAGTCCTGCGCCTCGGTGCCGCCGGCCCCGGCATGCACTTCGAGATAGCAGTCGTTTGCGTCGGCCTCGCCGGAGAGCAAGCTTTCCAGCTCGCGCCGCGCCGCTTCGGCGCGCAGCTTTTCGAGCCCGGCTTCGGCGTCGGCGACAACACTCGCCTCGCCCTCGGCCTCACCCATCTCGATCAGCTCGAGGGTGTCGGCGACCTCCCGCTCGATCCGGCGATAACTGCCGATCGCCTGGTCGAGCCTGGTGCGCTCGCGCAGCAGCTTTTGTGCCGCCGCGGGGTCATCCCACAGCCGCGGATCCTCGGCCTGGGCGTTCAGCTCCGCGAGGCGGCGATTTGCGGCTTCCCAGTCAAAGATGCCTCCTCAGCAGCGCCAACGACTTGTTGATGTCGTCGGCGGCCGCCTGAATTTCGGCGCGCATGGCTTACTCCGGCTTGTCGAATTCGACGTGCTTAATATAGGCCGCCCGTGCCGCTGGCCGGAGCACCGCGCACCGGCGGCGGCAGCATTGTTTCGCCGGCCTCCATCCCGCCGGTCGAGGCGATCGGGCTCTCGTCTTCGTCAGGCACGTGCTGCAGACCCAAATTCCGGTTGTGGCCGGGCTCGGTCCCGGGTTTGTAAGCCTCGTAGATGGCTGCCTCGCCCGCTCCGGCCGGCAGGCCGGTCGCCGCACTCACCCGGTAGAGCCGCATGCCGGGTGGCGTGCGAAAGGCGGTCGCCGGGGCATCCTTGAGCGCTGCAAGCATAAAGTCGCGAAAGACCGGGGCTGCAATATGGCCGCCAGTCTCGTCGTCACCGAGGCTGTCCGGATCGTCAAACCCGATATAAACGCCCGCGGCGAGATCGGGCGAAAACCCGACGAACCACGCATCGCGCCAGTCGTTGCTGGTCCCCGTCTTGCCGGCGATCGGCTTGCCCACGGCCAGCACCGCCGTGCCGGTGCCGCGCTGAACCACGCCCTCCAGCATCGTCACGATCTGGTAGGCCGAACCGGGATCGGCCACCTGTTCCCGTGTGTCCGGGATGACCGGCACCGGCTGATGCTGCCAGTCGATGTTGTCGCACTCTGGGCACGGCCGCTCGTCGGCACGGAAGATTGTCGCACCGTTGCGATCCTGGATGCGATCGATAAACGTGGGGGTGATGCGCTTGCCGCCATTGACCAGCATCGCATAAGCGGCAGTCATGCGCAGCGGCGTCGTCTCGCCGGCGCCGAGCATCATCGAATATTCCCGCGGCATATGATCCATGATGCCGAAGGCCTCGACCGTGTCGGCGATGGGTTCAAGGCCGATCATCTTGGCCGCCCGCACCGTCATCGTATCGATCGACTTTTCGATGGCGATGCGCAGCGGCGTTGGCCCGCGATACCTCACCTCCTGGCCTGCCTTCGTGTAATTTCGCGGCGTCCACATCGGCAGCCCCGGGCCCTGCGGAAGCGATATTGGCAAATCGTCGATCAATGTGGACGGGGTGAAGCCGTGATCGAGCGCGGTCAAAAAGACGAACGGCTTGATCGACGACCCGGGCTGGCGTTTCGCTTGGGTGGCGCGGTCGAACTGGCTCGTCGCAAAGCTGAACCCGCCGCTGATCGCGAGGACGCGGCCGGTGTGCGGGTCCATCGCGACGAGGGCGCCCGAGACTTCCGGCACCTGGCACAAGGTGTAGAGGCCGGCCGCCTTGGCGCCGTTCGTCTCGGCTTTCGCCGCGTTGATCGTGTCCACCATCACGACATCGCCCGGCTTCACGACATCGGCGGCGCCACGAGGATAGGGACCAAAGGTGCCGTTGTCGTGGCGCGGCCGCGCCCAGCGCATTTCCGAGAATGGGATCCGCCCGCTGGCACCGTTGGCAAAGCCGATAGCTGCGCCGTCCGGCTCGCTGCGGACCACCATCGCGAGCCGCCATCCGACATCGGTCGCGACGCCGGGCACCGGCACGGCGGCGAGATGCGCCGCCCAGTCCCCCTTGGGGTCGATGCGGGCAATCGCGCCCCGCCATCCCCCACGACTGTGCTCGTAGGCGATCAACCCGGTGCGCAGCGCTTTATCCGACGCCGCCTGCAGTCGCTCATCGAGGCTGGTGCGCACCGACAGCCCAGCCCCGTACAGAACTTTTTCGCCATAGCGGGCCAGCAAGTCGCGCCTGACCTCCTCGGCGAAATAGGGAGCTCTGACCTCTTCTGCCTCCTGCCGATGGCGAAGCTCGAGGGGTTGAGCTTCGGCTTGCGCTGCCTCGGCCTGGGTGGCCGCTCCGTCTTCGACCATCCTCTCCAGGACCCAATCGCGGCGGGCTTTTGCCGTCTGCGGGAAGCGCGCCGGGCTGTAACGGTTTGGCGCCTTGGGGAGTCCGGCGAGAAACGCAGCCTCGCCGAGGGTCAGATCGTCGAGAGATTTGTCGAAATAGGTGAGCGCCGCAGCGGCGACACCGTAAGCACCAGAGCCGAGATAGATTTCGTTCAGGTAAAGCTCAAGGATGCGCTCCTTCGGCAATGCCGCCTCGATGCGGGTGGCCAGCAGGATCTCCTTGATCTTGCGTTCGACTGAAACCTCGTTCGACAGCAGCATGTTTTTGGCGACTTGCTGGGTGATTGTCGAGGCACCGACCGGCCGGCGATTAGCGCGAAACCGGCTCACATCGGTGATCGCCGCGCGCAGGATCGAGACCGGGTCGACCCCGTGATGGTTGTAGAAATTTTTGTCTTCGGCAGACAAAAAGGCGTTGATGACCGGCTTCGGGATCGCCTGTATCGGCACGAAAATCCGCCGCTCAGTTGCGTATTCGGCGAGAAGCCGCCCGTCGCCCGCCTGCACTCGGGTCATGATCGGCGGCTGATAATGCGCAAGCTGCTGGTAATCCGGCAGGTCGCGACCGAAATACCAGAGTGTGATCCCGACAAATCCACAGCCTGCGATGGCCAGCATGACTGCGCATACAAAAAGAAACCGGAAGATCTTAACCATGTTGCTAGGGTCTGTGACCATCTCCATCAGGCGGCCGCCAGACCACCGTCATGCCATGAGCCCGCGCGACCGGGCCTTCATATGCGCTATCGACGATACCATTCCAAGCATGTTTTAACCGGCGCGTTACGACCAGATGGGCGTGGTCGGCCGTGCGAGAGGATCGCCGGTCGGACGAAAGGCCGGTCGGACGAAATGATTGTGGCAGCCTATTATACTCTATACAGTAAGGATCGCGAAAAACCGCCGTTCGCCGACCGGGCGCCGCGCCCGGTGGGGCAATGCGACGCAAGCCCGAGGGATCGGCAGCTGTTCGGCTGCCGCCGCGCCGGCTCGCAGCGCCGGGCGATACGGACCCTAGGAACCCGAAGCCGCTAAAAAGGCTCCCTGACATTACCATGGCCGATTTCTCCTCATCGCTTAGTGGAATAGCTTCAGGCGCCTGTGGCTTCCTTGCAGACAGGAGCGCGCCGCCGGCCGATTTTCGCGCGGCCGCGGCAGCGTGCCCCGGAGTTATGCCAGAATGGCAAAACGCATGCTCATCGATGCCACCCACCCGGAAGAGACCCGGGTGGTGGTGCTCAACGGCAATCAACTCGAAGAGTTCGATTTCGAATCATCCACCAAAAAGCAGGTAAAGGGTAACATCTACCTAGCCAAAGTTACCCGCGTTGAACCCTCGCTGCAGGCGACATTTGTCGATTACGGCAATCATCGGCATGGCTTCCTAGCTTTTAGCGAAATTCATCCCGATTACTATAAGATCCCGGTCGGCGACCGAGAGCCGAACGACCTCGATCCGGTACAAGAGGAAGGCGAGACGCGGGAAGCCGAACCCGAAGCCGCGAGCGAGGAGGGAGTTTCTCTAGCAGCGGCCTTGCCCGAGCCGGTTCCGGTCCCGGCTACACCCGAGGGCGGCGATGACGAAGGATCGGAGGGCGCACAATCGGAAGTGCGCGAATCTTCCGACCCGCCGCGGCATGATACCGAGGCTGCCGGCGGCGGAGAGGCGCACGCGGCAGGGACGGTTTCCGAAACGCCTCCCCCCGAAGAGGGCCCGGCCGAGGCGCCCTGGGGACACGTGCTTCGGGAACCAGAGGGCGCCGCGATGGACGCGACGAACCCTGAACCGGCAACAGCCGCGACGATCCCGACGGCGGCGGCGCCCTACGGCTGGGAGGAGCCGGCCGCAGCGGCTGACCTGCCCCGCGAGCCCGAGGCCGACGCAACGGATGCGACGACGCCGGAGCCCGCCGCGGCAAACACGGTCACCGTCGCAGCGGCTTTGGCCGGGCCGGACGACGTGGTCGTTTCGGCTCTCGAATTTCCGCCTGAAGGGGCGCGGCCGGACATGCTCGCCGCTGCCGAGGAGGGCACGGCCGCCGCTCTCGCCGAGAGCGAGGTTGATCCCGAAGCGGTCGAGACGCTCGGCGGGGATGAGTTCGAGGAAGCCGAGCACCAGCGCTCGCGCACGATCCGGCACTACAAGATCCAGGAGGTGATCAAGCGGCGGCAGATCATGCTCGTCCAGGTCACCAAGGAGGAGCGCGGCACCAAGGGCGCCGCCCTGACGACCTACCTTTCGCTTGCCGGCCGCTATTGCGTGCTGATGCCGAATACCGCGCGCGGTGGCGGGGTATCGCGCAAGATCACCAGCATCGCCGACCGCCGCCGCCTAAAGGATATCCTCGAGGAGCTGGATATTCCCGAAGGCATGGGGGTGATCGTACGCACCGCCGGGGCGGAGCGTTCGAAGGCCGAGATCAAGCGGGATTATGAATACCTGCTGCGCCTGTGGAACGAGATCCGCGAGCTGACATTGCGCTCCACCGCTCCCGCGTTGATTTATGAAGAGGGCAACCTGATCAAGCGGTCGATCCGCGACCTCTATACGCGCGACATAGACGAGGTTCTGGTCGAAGGCGAAGAAGGCTATCGCACGGCCAAGGCGTTCATGAAGATGCTGATGCCGAGCCATGCCAAGCGGGTCCAGCCTTACCGCGATCCTCAGATCGGCCTGCTCCACCGCTTCCAAGTCGAGAGCCAGATCGACGCTATTCATTCGCCCATCGTGCAGCTGCGCTCCGGCGGCTATATCGTGATCAATCAGACCGAGGCATTGGTCGCGATCGACGTCAATTCCGGCCGCTCGACGCGCGAACGCAACATCGAGGAGACCGCGGTCCGCACCAACCTCGAAGCGGCCGAGGAGATCGCGCGGCAGCTCAGATTGCGCGACCTTGCCGGCTTGATCGTGATCGACTTCATCGACATGGAGGAGCATCGCAATCAGTCGGCGGTCGAGCGGCGGCTGAAGGAGGCGCTGAAGAACGACCGCGCTCGCATCCAGGTCGGCCGGATCAGCGCGTTCGGCCTGTTGGAGATGTCGCGCCAGCGGCTGCGCCCATCGCTTGTCGAAACGTCCACGCAGCCTTGTCCCCATTGCGGCGGCACGGGCTTCATCCGTTCGACTGAGTCGACGGCACTCTACGTGCTGCGCTCGATCGAGGAGGAAGGGATGCGCCGACGCTCCGCCGAGATCTGCGTTCACGTTCCGACCACGGTCGCGCTGTACATCCTGAACCAGAAACGCGATTCGCTAGTGCAGCTGGAGGCGCGTTACGCAATTCGAGTTTTGGTAGCGCAGGACGATGCCTTGATCCCGCCGGCCTTTAGGCTGGAGCGGCTTCGCGCATATGCCGCAGCCGAGCCCGCGGCTCTGCCTGCTGCCCCGCTTACTCAAACCGCGATTTCGGACGAGGAAGAGGAAGAAATCGACGAGACTGCGGATGCTTCTGACGTGGAGCAGGAGAGCGGTGAGGGGCACGGCCGCAGCCGCCGCCGTCGTCGTCGCCGTCGCCGTCACGAAGAAGAACCCGCCTCGCGGTCCGCGGCCCTCACAGCGCAGAGTGGCAACGGATTAGCGGAGGACGAGGCCGATCTCGTCATCGAGAACAGTCAGAGCGAAAACGAGGAGATTGACGGCGAGGAGGAGAGTGATGCCGAGCGCCGACGGCGGCGGCGCGGCCGGCGCGGCGGGAGACGACGCGTACGGCGGGAAGGCGACGTCGTATCAGGTTTCGAAGAACCACGCCCGGCCGTCGATACCGTCGAGATTTTGCCCACTGCCGAGGTCGAGGAAAGCGAGCAGACGCTGGTGGAGGCACGTGCGAGCTGGTCCGACGAGGTCGGCGCTGTGGCAATCGAAACCGCGAGCCTGCCGGCTCTTGCCGGCGATGGTCAGGCCAGCAGCGGTAACGTTTCTGCGGCAGACGAAGGTGAACCGGGCGCGGCGAGACCCGTCGAGGTGGCAGCGTATGAGGCGCCGCATCCCCAGCCGATGAGGGAAGCGTCAGAGGGAGAGTGGGAGCGTCGGCCAGGATCGCTCCCCACCGCCGAGGCCGAGCAGGGGGTTCCCTACACCAGCGAGATGGAACGGGAACTCGAACCGGCATCCGCCGAACCAGAGCCGCAGCATAAGCCGGAGCCGGCGCACCCAGTGGAAACGGTGACCGAAAAGCCGGCAAATCCGCGTCGCGGCTGGTGGCAGCGGCTGATCCAGTCCTAACGCCAGCGGTCTGCGCGCAATCGATGGTCGACTTGCCCCGCCCTAGCCGCAGTTCTATCGTGAAGTTGAATCATGCGGGTTGATCTGTGCTCGCCCCCAATGCCGAGCCACCCGTCACGGGCGCCACGTCCGTGGCCTTGTAGGCGGCGCTGGTGACTCCTCGCATCTTCCGTTCAAGCGCAGCAATCGGCTTCGCGGCGTCGCTCGTCATTGCTCAAGCCGCCGCTGCGGCCGAGAGCATCATCCGCGATACCGAGATCGAGGGCGACATACGGAGCATGGTGACCCCGATCTGGAGGGCGGCGGGGCTCGAGCCTAGCTCACTGCACGTCTATCTCGTCGAAGACAAACAGATCAATTCCTTCGTCGCCGGCGGCCAGAACGAATTCATCAACAGCGGATTGATCATGCGCTCCGAAACGCCGAACCAGCTGATCGGGGTGCTCGCGCACGAGACCGGCCATATTGCCGGTGGACATCTGACGCGCTTTCAGGAGGCGGCACGGAACGCCAGCATCGAAGGAATCATCGCGATGGTGCTCGCCGCCGGTGCCACGGTCCTGGGCAGGGGCAGCGGGGGCGGCGGGGCCTTGCTCGGTGCCCAAGGTGTCGCGGAACGCGCCTTCATGCAATATTCGATAACGCAGGAAGCCTCCGCCGATCACGCGGCCATGACTTTTTTGGATGCAAGCGGCCAGTCGGCGCGCGGGCTCCTTCAGTTCTTCCAGGTCCTTCAGGGTGAGGAGATGCTCGCCGGGATCCGTGAGGATCCGTATCTGCGCACGCATCCGCTGACCGCGCAACGCATCGACTACGTCCGCAACCACGTCGAGCATTCACGCTTCTCGAACGCTCCGGATTCTCAGACCAACATCGACCTGTTGAAGCGGATAAAGGTCAAGCTCGACGCCTTCATCTCGCCACCTTCGACCACACTTGCCGCCTATCCGGAAAAGGACCAGTCGGTTCTGGCGCGCTATGCACGGGCAATCGCCTATTACCGAATTCCAAAGCTGGACAAGGCCTTGCCGATTATCGACGGGCTGATCCGGGATTATCCGAACGATCCCTATTATCGCGAGCTGAAAGGGCAGATGCTGTTCGAGAACGGCCGCATCGCCGACGCAGTCCAGCCTTACGAGGAAGCCGTTCGGCTCGCGCCCACTGCGCCGCTGCTGCGCATTTCGCTCGCGCAAGTCTACATCGAATCGAACGATCCGAAGGTGAACAAACGCGCGATCGCCTATCTCAACGATGCGATGCGTACCGAGGACAAGGAAGCCCAGGGCTGGCACCTGCTTGCGACCGCCTACGGGCGCGACAACCAGATGGGCATGGCCGCCTTGTCACTGGCCGAGGAAGGTCTCGCTGCTGGGAAGAAAAAGGACGCCCAACAGCAGGCCCTTCGGGCCAAGGCGCTATTGCCGAAAAACTCCGCCGGCTACAACCGCGCCGAAAACATCCATAGCGAGGCGGAACACGTGGAGGAGTCGGGGGGCGGCGTCGCGAACTCGCGTTGATCGCACCTAATCCCTCTTTAGCCCTTTCCTGCGGGAGTATTCGACGTGATGCCGTATCGCACGCCATTTGTGGCCCTCGCCCTCGTCTGCGGTCTTATTGTTGCTGCGCATCCTGGAGCAGTAAGAGCTGCCGAAATTCCAACGGAGCAGCGACAAGCGATTGAGGGAATTATCCACGACTACCTTCTCCACAATCCCGACGTTTTGATCGAGGCGCTGCACGGGGCCGAAGATAAGCTGAACCGCGAGGCTGATGCCAAGGCGGAAAAAGTTCTGAGCGACCAGCGGCGCGAAATCTTCGATGACCCGGCAACCCCGGTAGGGGGTAACCCGCGGGGCGATGTGACAATTGTCGAGTTCTTCGACTACCGCTGCCCATACTGCAAGCAAGTGCTCCCTTCGCTGCAGGCTTTGCTGAAGGAGGACCAGAAGCTGCGCTTCTTGTACAAGGAAATGCCGGTCCTCGGACCGCAATCGGTCACCGCCGCGCATGCCGCTCTCGCGGCCCAGCGGCAGGGTAAATACGAGGCGTTTCACAACGCAATGATGGCAACCAAAGGTCAGATCACCGACGAAACGGTCTATAAAGTAGCCGGTTCGGTAGGACTTGATGTCGACCGGCTGAAGCAGGACATGAGCGCGCCGGATATCGGGCAGGCACTCAAGACCAATCTGGCGCTCGCCAACGCGCTCAACATCCGCGGAACCCCTGGTTTCATCGTCGGCAACCACATCGTCCCCGGTGCGATCGACCTGGAGGCCCTGCGGAACATGGTCGCCGACGCGCGAAAGGAGTAGCTGCCTACAGTTCGTAATCCGGCTGTTTGCTGGGATGTGCGGCGATAAACGGCCCGAGCTTCATGCAGTTCTCGTAAATCCGCAGCAGCGTCGGATACGGCCCGAGATCGAGCTGGTAACGCTCGGCATTGATTACCTGCGGAACAAGGGCGATGTCCGCCAACCCGGGTGAGTCTCCGTGGCAGAACGTGCCGGTCCGGGCATCCTGCGCGAGCAGCGGCTCGAGCGCCTGAAATCCCGCACCGATCCAATGGTTGTACCATTTCGCGATCGCCGCTTCGTCGTGGCCGAGCTCTCGCATCAGGTACCGCAGCACACGCAGATTGTTGATCGGGTGGATGTCGCAGGCGACGATGTCGGCGAGCGCACGAACCCGCGCTCGGTCGGTCGGCTGCTTTGGCAAAAACGGCGGCTCGGGGTGGAGCTCGTCCAAATATTCGAGGATCGCCATCGATTGGATCAGGATCTGCCCGCCGTCTTCGAGCGCCGGAACCAGACCCTGAGGGTTGACGCCGCGATAATCGGGCGTGCTCTGATCGTTGCGTCGCAGGTGGATCGCCGCCGTGTCGTATGACAGCCCTTTCAGGTTGAGGCCGATGCGAACCCTGAACGCGGCAGAGGACCGGAAAAAGCTGTAGAGCTTCATCGCACCATCCTTAACTACCCAGATTGAGTCCTGCTCGGCAGTATCGGCGCGGAAGCCTCCCGTCAGCAAGTTGCACCGATCAGGAGGAGGGACGACCCGCGTTAGTTCCCGAATCAAACCGCCTTGACCGCAAGTAAGTAAGCGCTTACTAGTCCGCCGCGATGGCCGTGATTAGATTGGATAGCGACGAGCGGCGCAAAGCGATCGTTGCGGCGGCGGTGCCGCTTTTTGCCCGAAAGGGATTTGCCGGCACGACCACCAAGGAGCTGGCCGAGGCGGCCGGAATTTCCGAGGCGCTGCTGTTCAGGCATTTTCCGAGCAAAAAGCATCTTTACGGCGAGATCCTGCGCCTCGGTTGCGAAGGGGATCCGGCGCTCGAGCGGCTCGCCGCACTTGAGCCGTCGACGGCCACCCTAGTCCATATGATCACATTCATGGTCCGTTATTTTCTGCTGGGCGGCGCCGACCGGGCCGAACTCGACATACGCCTCCGTTTGGTGCTGCACAGCTTTCTCGAGGACGGGGAATATGCCCGGGAGCTGTTCGACACGATCTTGGAGCGGGTCAACCCGCTCTTTGTCGCGTCGATCGAGGCAGCGGCAGCTGCCGGCGATCTCAAGCCTGAACCGATCGTCTCGGCAAACCGGTTCTGGCTCGGCCATCACGTCGTTGCGATGGTCGCCTTTGTCTTTCTGCCGGGCCGAGCCTCGGTCCCCTATCAAGGGGCCGTTTCGGACCTCGTCGACGAGGCGAGCTGGTTCATCCTGCGCGGCATCGGCATGCGGGACGCGGCCATTGCGTCCGCGCTCGCCGCTGCGGCGCAGCACCCGTTCCAGCTCGCACCCGCCTCTTAGTGGAGTACGCCTATGGACGGCGAACAGATGGTACCGGCAGAAGGATTGCTGCGCGACCGCGGCAATATCGGACGCGCCACCACACGTAGGCCGAGGACCTTCCTTTGGCTGGTAATCGTCGGGCTGCTATTGGCGGTCGTGCTCGGTGGGCTTTACGGTTTCAACCGGTTCCGCGAGCAAGCGATCGCGACGTATTTTGCGAGCAACAAGCCGCCTCCCGCCCAAATCAGCGTTGCCGAGGTCAAGACCGAGGCGGTGCCGCGCTTTGCCACCGGGATCGGGTCGGTGACCGCCGTCCATCAGGTCACGATAAATCCCGAAGTCGGCGGACGCGTTACGAAGATTTTCTTCGAGCCGGGAGCCACGGTTAAAGCCGGCGACCCGCTTGTTCAGATCAATGATGATCCGGACCGCGGCGACCTTGCCAGTTACGAGGCGCAGGCGCGCTGGGCCAAAACCACATTGGAGCGCTCGAGCCAGCTCGCGCAGCGTCAGTTCGAGGCGCGGGAAACCGTCGATCAGAAGCAGAGCCAGCTCGACCAGGCGCGAGCGATGATCATCAAGACCGAGGCGATTATCGCGCAGAAGCTGATCCGCGCCCCCTTCTCAGGCCAACTCGGCACGCGCCAAATCGAGGTTGGGCAATACCTTACCCCCGGGGCTCGGATCGTCACTTTGACCGATCTGTCAACCCTCTACGTCAATTTCACCTTGCCGTCGCAGATGCGCGCGCAGATCTCGGTCGGGCAAAGGGTGAACGTCACCGCTGACGCCTTCCCTGGCCGCACCTTTGCTGCTGAGATCACGACGATCGAGCCGCAGATCAGCGCCGATACGCGCACTATGACGATCCAGGCGACGATGCCGAATTCCGACAGCGCCCTGCTGCCCGGTATGTTTGTCAATGCCGCCGTTGTATTGCCGCCGCAGCCCGATATGATGGTGCTGCCCGAGACCGCCGTCGATTATACGCTCTACGGCGACAGCGTTTACGTGATCCGCGAGGACGGCAAGGACGCCAAGGGCAACCCGATCCTGAAGGCGATGCGCACTGCGATAAAAACCGGGGCGCGGTGGGGCAACAGCGTAGTGATCCTCGACGGGCTCAAACCGGGCGATCGTGTCGTCGCCGCAGGTCAGGTCAAGGTGCAGAGCGGCGCGCAGGTCGCGATCAGCAATTCGCCTCCGCCGCAGCCGCCGGAAACGCTGACGCGGAACTGAGATATGTCCTTTACCGATATCTTCATCCGCCGGCCGGTGCTGGCGCTGGTGGTCAGCCTGCTGATCCTCTTGATCGGTCTCAAGGCGATGACCGGCTTGCAGATCCGGCAATACCCGAAGCTGTCGAACACAACGATTACGGTCACGACGCTCTACCCCGGCGCTTCGCCCGATTTGATGCAGGGCTTCATCACGACGCCGATCGCGCAAGCGGTGTCGACCGCCGAGGGCATCGACTACCTGACCGCCTCGTCAATTCAGGGCACCAGCACGGTCACTGCATACATCCGGCTCAATTACGACCCGAGCCAGGCGCTGACCGACATCATGGCCAAGGTCCAGCAGGTCAAATTTCAGCTCCCGAAAGAATCGCAGGACCCGGTCATCATCAAATCGACCGGGCAGACCACAGCGGTCATGTATATCGGCTTCGCCAGCCCGGAATTGTCGAGCGCGGCGATCTCCGATTATCTGACACGGGTCGTGCAGCCGCTGCTCGCCACGGTCGACGGTGTCGCTTCGGCTGACATTCTCGGCGGCCAGACCTTTGCGATGCGGCTCTGGCTCGACCCGGCACGCATGGCGGCGCGGGGGATTTCAGCCAGCGACGTTGCCGCCGCGATCCGCGCCAATAACTTTCAGTCGGCGCCGGGCCAGGCCAAAGGCTATTTCACTGTGACCAACGTCAATGCAGATACCGGGCTCGCCGACATCCAGCAGTTCAACAAAATGGTGGTAAAGGCGAAGGACGGCGCAGTGGTGCGGATGGAGGACATCGGCAGCGTCGATCTGAATGCTCAGAGCTGGACCTCGAGCATCGAGATGAACGGCCAGCACGCCGTGTTCATCGGCGTCCAGGCGACTCCGACCGGCAACCCGCTGTCGCTGGTGGCGGGAATTCGGGCGCTGCTACCCGAAATCGAGCGGAACCTGCCGGCTTCGGTCGAAATGCAGGTGGCTTACGACTCGACCAAGTTCATTCAGGCCTCTATCGACGAGGTTAAATCAACGCTCGCCGCGGCGGTCGTCATTGTGATCGGGGTGATTTTCCTCTTCCTCGGCAGCTTGCGCGCAGTGCTGATCCCGGTCGTTACGATCCCGCTGTCGCTCGTCGGCGCGGGGATCATCATGGCGGCGCTCGGCTTCAGCCTGAACCTATTGACCCTGCTCGCAATGGTGCTGGCGATCGGGCTGGTCGTCGACGATGCGATCGTCGTTCTCGAGAACGTTTATCGCCATATCGAGGAGGGCCGCACCCCGGCGCAGGCGGCGCTGATCGGCGCCCGCGAGATCGCCGGCCCGGTCATTTCGATGACCCTGACCTTGGCGGCGGTCTACGCTCCGATCGGGTTTCTTGGCGGCGTCACCGGCGCCCTGTTTCGCGAATTCGCGTTCACTTTGGCCGGCGCGGTCATCATTTCCGGCGTGGTCGCGGTGACTTTGTCGCCGATGATGTGCTCGCTGCTGTTGTCCCGCGAGATGTTGCGCGGCCGTTTTGTTCACCTGATCGACCAGGTCTTTTCCCGTTTGGCCGAGTGGTACGGGCGCAAGCTGGAGCGCTCGCTGGATTATCGGCCGGTGACCGCGCTGTTCGCCGCGGCCGTATTTGCCAGCCTCGTGTTCATGTACATGAACACGAAGGCCGAGCTCGCCCCCGAAGAGGACCAGGGAGTCCTCTTCGCACTGACCAAGGCGCCGCAATATTCCAATCTCGATTACCAGGAGGCCTATACCGACAAGCTCGACCAGGCCTTCGGCTCGTTCCCCGAAACCGATCTGCGCTTCATCGTCAATGGCCGGTTCGGACCCAACCAAGGTATTGCCGGCGCTATCCTCAAGCCCTGGGGCGAGCGCTCGCGTTCGGCGCAGCAGCTGAAGCCATTGATGCAGCGGAAGGCGTCGGCCGTCGAGGGAATGAATGCCTTCGTCTTCTCACTTCCGCCACTGCCGGGATCCATCGGCGGCCTGCCGGTGCAAATGGTGATTTATTCGACCGGTGGGTACAAGGACATCTACTTGACGATGGACAAGATCAAGGCGGCCGCACGCAAGAGCGGCCTGTTCATCGTCACCGACAGCGATCTCGATTTCAATCAGCCGACCATCCAGGTCAAGGTCGACCGCTCGAAGGTCAACGAGCTCGGCCTCACGATGCAGTCGATCGGCGATACATTGGCATTGCTGGTCGGCGAGAATTACGTCAACCGCTTCAACCTCGGCGGCCGGTCGTACGAAGTGATACCGCAAGTGCCACGGGTGGACCGGCTGACGCCGGAGACATTGACCCAGTACTACGCCACCACGCCGTTGGGGCAACCGGTGCCACTGTCCAATCTCGTGAGTGTCACGATGGACACCCAACCCAATTCGCTGACCCAGTACAATCAGCTGAACTCGGCGACGTTCCAGGCCGTGCCGATGCCCGGGGTGACGATGGGCCAGGCCGTCGATTTTCTCGAAGCGCAGACCAAGGACTTGCCGGCTGGCTTTAGTCACGACTACCTCTCCGACACGCGCCAATACGTGCGCGAAGGCAATCAGCTGACGATCACCTTCGTGTTCGCGCTGATCGTGATATTTCTCGTGCTGGCAGCGCAATTCGAGAGCCTGCGAGATCCGCTCGTCATCCTCGTCAGCGTGCCGATGTCGATGTGCGGGGCGCTGATGCCGCTGTTTTTCGGCCTGGCGACGATGAACATTTACACCCAGGTCGGGCTCGTCACGCTCATCGGCCTGATCAGCAAGCACGGCATTCTGATGGTAGAATTCGCCAATACGCTGCAGGTACGCGAGAACCTCGATCGCCGGCGTGCAATCGAGCAGGCCGCGCGCGTCCGCCTGCGGCCGATCCTGATGACGACGGCGGCAATGGTCGTCGGGCTCGTGCCGTTGCTGATCGCGAGTGGCGCCGGCGCTGCCAGCCGCTTCTCGATCGGCGTGGTGGTTGTCGCCGGGATGTCGGTCGGTACCCTGTTCACGCTGTTCGTCCTGCCCGCCGTCTATACGGTGCTGGCGAAGGACCACCTCGCCGCCACGCAGTCCAGCCGGGTGCGCGAGATCGCCCAGGTCTCCTGAGTCCCTTATCCCGCTGCTCCGCGGATCCGGCCGGGACCGGAACCGGATCGGCGGGTTGGCGTTTTATCTGCAGAATGGGGAAAAAATTTCCAGAGCTAAGCTCCGCGACTGAAGGGATGCGGAATGGATCAATCGATGGACCGCCCAATGGCAAGCCGGCCCGTTGCCTATGACGGAAGCAAGCCGCCACAGGCGATAGAGGAAGATATTGCGCGTACCCGCGTTCGGCTGAGTGCCACGATTGAAGCCCTGGAGCGCGAGCTGGCCCCCCAACGGGTGCTCGAAAAAAGCACGGAGCTGTTGCGCAGCTCTCTCGAACCGGCTGCGGGTTCCTTCCGCACGCAGAGTTGGGCTTACGCGATTCCGCTCACCCTGATCACAACCGGTCTCGCTTGGCTCTTTTTACTCCGCCGGCGCAGCTATCAACCGGAAACACCCGCCAGCTTCGGCGAGATGCCGGCGGAACAGGTCGAGATGGGTGAAACGCCGAACCCGGCTCCTGCTTTTCTCGATGCAGCAGCCGGGCCAGCTGAGCCGGTACTGGTCGACGAAACCACCGACCGGGGGGTGCTCCACTGAAGTGGTAGGCCCGGCAGGATTCGAACCTGCGACTCCACCGTTATGAGCGGCGTGTTCTAACCAGCTGAACTACGGGCCCGTAGTCACCGCAGATTCAGGTATCCAAGAAGCTGCGCAACTTTCGCGAGCGGCTCGGGTGCTTGAGCTTCCTCAGCGCTTTTGCCTCGATCTGGCGGATTCGCTCGCGGGTCACCGAGAATTGCTGACCGACTTCCTCGAGCGTGTGGTCGGTATTCATACCGATCCCGAAGCGCATCCGCAGCACGCGCTCCTCTCGCGCCGTCAACGAGGCCAGCACACGGGTCGTGGTCTCGCGCAGATTGGCCTGGATGGCGGCGTCGAGCGGCAGCACCGCGTTCTTGTCCTCGATGAAATCGCCGAGATGTGAATCCTCCTCGTCGCCGATCGGCGTCTCGAGGCTGATCGGCTCCTTGGCGATCTTCAGCACTTTGCGCACCTTTTCCAACGGCATGGCGAGCTTTTCGGCGAGCTCTTCAGGTGTCGGCTCGCGGCCGATCTCGTGCAGCATTTGCCGCGAGGTGCGCACCAGTTTGTTGATCGTCTCGATCATGTGCACTGGAATTCGGATCGTGCGCGCCTGATCGGCAATCGAGCGGGTGATCGCCTGGCGGATCCACCACGTCGCGTAGGTCGAAAACTTGTAGCCGCGGCGATATTCGAATTTGTCGACCGCCTTCATCAGCCCGATGTTGCCCTCCTGGATCAGATCAAGGAACTGCAACCCGCGATTGGTGTATTTCTTGGCGATCGAAATGACGAGGCGCAGATTGGCCTCGACCATTTCCTTTTTGGCACGGCCCGCCTCGCGCTCGCCGCGCTGCACGGTTTGCACGATGCGCCGGAATTCGTTGATCGGCAGCTTGGCTTCGGCCGCAACCCGCGCAATATTGGCGCGCAGCCTGGCAACATCCGTCGCATGCCTTTCGATCAGTCGAGGCCAGCCACGGCCGGGCAGAGCTTCGACACACTCCAGCCAATCGCCGGCGAGCTCGTTTCCAAAATACTGCTGCAAGAACTCCGAGCGCCTGATGCCGGCGCTCTCCGCGAGCCGCAGCAGTCTGCCTTCATCGGCGACGAGCCTGCGGTTGACCTCGTAAAGCTGGTCGACGAGGTACTCGATGCGCGCGTTGTTGAGGCGCACGCGTTTGACGTTGTCGATGATCTCCGCCTTGAGCTTCTCGTAGCGCCGCTCGGTTACACGGGGCAGCGGCTCGCCCTTTTGCAGGGCATTGATCCGCTGATCCTGAAGCCGGTGCAGCCTTTTGTAGGTTTCGGCGATGGCGTCAAAGGTCGCGAGCGCGCTGGGCTTTAGTTGCGCCTCCATCGCGGCCAGCGAGATCGAGCTTTCCTCGCCTTCGGCTTCCTCGACAGCGAGCTCGCTCTCGATCTCCGCGAGTTCCTTCGCAACATCTTCGCCGTTTCCGGCATCTGCATTTTCGCTCGGCTCCGCGCCGTTCGGGGCGTCATCACCCCCTCCGGTGCTCGCTTCGCCGGTGCTCGCTTCGCCCTCGATCCTGCCGCCCTCTGGAACAACGACCACTATCTCGGCCGGTACCGGCGCGAATACGCCGCTGCCGTAAGTGGCGTCGAGATCGATGATGTCGCGCAGCAGCATCTTTCCTTCGTTTAGGGCATCGCGCCAGGCAACAATGGCGCGAATTGTCATCGGATTCTCGCAGATGCCGCCGATCATCATTTCACGGCCGGCCTCGATCCGCTTGGCGATGGCGATTTCGCCTTCGCGCGACAGCAGCTCGACCGATCCCATCTCGCGCAAATACATGCGGACCGGATCGTCGGTGCGGCCGATATCGTCGTCATCCAGATTGCCGCGAACCTCCCCATCGGCCTCGTCCGCGTCGGGTGTCGCAGGCTCCTCGCTCTCCTCGTTCTCGATCACGTTGACACCGAGCTCGGAGAGCATCGTCATCGTGTCCTCGATCTGCTCCGAGGACACCTGGTCGGGAGGCAATGCGGCATTCAATTCGTCATAGGTCACATAACCCCGCTCCTTGCCGCGCGCCAGCATCCTCTTGATTGCCGCCGCCACGCTGTCCAGGAGCGGCGCCTCGGCCGCTTCCTCGCGGGTTTCTGCGACTTCCGCCGTATTTGCCGCTTTGCTCGCCATTCCACCATCCCTAAAGAGATTTCACGTTTGCCCCAAAGGTCCGTCCGGGCACGAATACGAGAGCAGCCCTATCCAGGGCAGCCGACAATCTTCGGCGAGGCGCTCCCGGGTCAGATCTCGTCGTCACCCCGGGACCCCTCGTGCAGGGCTCTTTCTCTGGCAGTCAAAAACCGTTCCCAGCTCTCCGGGCAGATATCGCTGATCAGGTCGTCCGTGGCTTCGGCCAAAGCGCAGCGATCGCCTCCCGTGAGCATCCTGGTCACGCGAACCCACTCCTTGCGCGCGGAGATCGGGTCGGAACACCGGACCAGGAAAGTTGTGTCGACCGATCGCAAAAGCAGTCTTTCCACGGTCGCCGCAAGCCCGTTCTTGACAAGGTGTTGTTGGATTGCGTGGGCGTCAAGCCCCGATCCGGCCGCATCAAGCTCTAAAATTTGCCGTCTCAAGCTGTCGAGGTCCGATTCGGGAATTTCGAGCGCTGCTAGTTCCTCGGCCACTTGATCGATCAGATAAGGGAAATGCAAAACCATGCGGAATAGATTTTCCCGCTGTATTCGTCCTCCGGAGCGGGGCGGGGGCTCCGGCCCGTCGCGCACGAAACTCGGTCGAGGGCGAGGCAACTGCCGAGCGCCCGGGCGGGCCGGTCGTCCCAGATCGAAGAGCCGGTCGCGGAGAAATCGCCGATACTCGGCTTGGACCGTCCGGTCGGCGATGAGGCCAATTTGGTCCATCAGGCGGCGCTCGAGAGCGGCACGGCGTTCCGGGGTGTCGAGCCGGCTCGCGCCCAGCTCGCTCTCCCAGAGCACGGTCGAGAGAGGCCGCGCCGCGCCTAGGATCTGGTCGAAAATACCCCGCCCCGCCTTGCGAATTACCGAATCGGGATCCTCTCCCGCGGGGAGGCTGACAAAGCGCAGGCTGTGACCCGGGCGCAACAGCGGCAGGGCCCGCTGCATCGCCCGGACGGCGGCACGCTGCCCCGCTTCGTCCCCATCGAAGCAGAGCAGAGGCTCGGGGGCCAGACGCCAAAGCTCGTGCAGCTGGAATTCGGTCAGCGCGGTTCCGAGCGGCGCCACTGCCGTAGCGAAGCCTGCCTGGTGGAGCGCGATCACGTCCATGTACCCTTCGGTGACGATCGCTCCGGGGATCGCCTGTGGGCCGCCTCCCTCATCTCGGATGACGGCCGCCCGAGCTGCCGACCAGCCGTACAATACCCGTCCTTTTTCGAAGAGCGGGCTGTCCGGCGAGTTCAGGTACTTGGGCTGCCCGTCGCCGAGGACGCGGCCGCCGAAGGCGATCACCCGGCCGGCGCGATCGCCGATCGGAAACATCAGGCGGTTGCGGAAATAATCCGAGGGTTCCCCCTCGGTCGGCCGGCGCCGCAGCCCGGCCTCGATCAGCAGTGGATCGGAAAATTCAGGGTTGAGGGCGCGCCGCAGCGCCTGACGCTCATCGGGGGCCCAACCCAGACGAAAGCGTCGTATTATCTCCGGATCGAGCCCGCGTCCTTGCAGATATTCGCGTGCACGCACGCCGCCCGGCGCCCATAGCCGCTCCTCGTAGAAAGCTGCGGCGGCCTCTGTCGCTTCGAGCAAGGTTTTTTGCCGCTGCGCCCGTTCCCGCTCTTGCGGCGTCGCCTGCGGGACAGCCAGCCCAGCCTCCCCCGCCAGCTTCTCGACGGCCTCGATGAAGTCGAGATTGTCGGCCCGCATGGTGAACCCGATCGCATCTCCATGGGCGCCGCAGCCGAAGCAATGAAAAAAGGATTTGTCCTCGACAATGTAGAAAGACGGCGTCTTCTCGTGATGAAACGGACACAGTCCGGCAAATTCGCGTCCGCGGCGGACCAGCTTGACCCGCCGACCGATGAGGCCAGAAAGCGAAATTCGACTACGCAGCTCGTCGAGAAAGCCCGGCGGAAACGCCACTATCGTCCTCTCTCCTCGCATCGGGGAGAGAGGGAGGGTGAAGTGGGCCCGCACCGCACCTTGGATCTATTCCCCCTCACCTCGACCAGCTTCCCCCAGATGGCGTCCGATTTGCGTCATCCCAGCAGGCGCCTGACGATTGCACCAGCGCGGCCGAGGTCGATGACGCCGGCGTGGCGCTCGCGCAAGACCGCCATCACCTTCCCCAAATCCTTTACCGTCGCTACTCCGGTCTCGTCGATGGCGGCTTTCGCCGCCGCCTCGATCTCGCCCTCGTCGAGCTGACGCGGCTGAAAGCTCTCGATGACGGTTATCTCCTCGCTCTCCTGCTGCGCAAGATCGGGCCGGTTGCCCTGCTGAAAAAGGGCGATCAATTCGCGGCGCTGCTTGATCATCGCTTGCAGCATGCGCTGGATTTCGGTTTCGGATAAGCCGTCGAGATTCCCCTGCCCGCGCGCGGCAACGTCCCGCTCCTTGAGCCCGGCGAGGATCAACCGAACAGTCGAAACCGTGCGCGAATCCCTGGCCTTCATCGCTTCCTTCAAGCGGTCCCTGAAGGCCTGACGGAGCATCGTTGCCACCCCCTACGCCACCAATTTTGAACCTAGCCGGTTTTGCGCCTTGCGGCAATTCCGCACGTCCAAGCGTAAGTGCTTGAAACGATAAGAGTTCCTGCAACCTCCGAGTTGACCCCATCAGTCCGATAAATTATCTCTCAACGGCCCTGCTGTTAGCCCCTGGCCGCCTTTTGCGGTCCGGCAGACTGCGGTTGCCCACAGGATCTACCCCGCATGCGCGAGCCGATGCCGCGACTACCCGACTGCAACGCCGCGCTCGTTCTCGCGGACGGGACAGTATTCTGGGGCCGCGGCATCGGCGCAATCGGGTCGGCTGTCGGGGAAGTCTGCTTCAATACTGCGATCACCGGCTACCAAGAGGTCCTCACCGACCCTTCTTATGCCGGGCAGATTATCACCTTCACCTTCCCTCATATCGGAAATGTCGGAGTCAATCGGGAAGATGTTGAAACCACGACGCCCGCCGCCCGCGGTCTCGTGCTGCGCACCTCCATCACCGCGCCGGCTAACTACCGCGCGACCGAATCGCTGGATACCTGGCTCAAACATAATGGGCTGATCGGTCTTTCGGGGGTGGACACGCGACGGTTGACCCGGCACATCCGCGATAATGGACCACCGAACGGCGCCATCGCCCACCATCCGGAAGGGCGACTCGATCCCGCAGAGCTCCAGGCGCAGGCTGTCGATTGGCCCGGGCTCGAGGGCATGGACCTTGCCAAGGAAGTCACCTGCCGCCAAACCTGCGAATGGACCGAAACGGTGTGGGAGCGCGAGTGCGGTTACGGTTTACAGCGCAGTCCTCGACATCACGTCGTCGCCGTCGATTATGGTGCAAAGCGCAACATTTTGCGGATGCTGGCCGCTCATGGCTGCAGGGTGACCGTGGTTCCCGCCACCGCCTCGACCGAGGATGTTCTGCGCCATCAGCCTGACGGCATCTTCTTGTCGAACGGCCCCGGCGACCCGGCGGCGACTGGAGCTTATGCGGTGCCGGTGCTGCGCGAGCTGATCGCCTCGGG
>CAWEWR010000005.1:0-15821 GCA_963812675.1 uncultured Alphaproteobacteria bacterium
AACGCCAGCTTGACTAACGTGTCCCGTCGATCACCGAGCGCTTTGAGCGCGCTTCGGATGTGCATGCGATCGGAGCACGCGCGGGTTACGGCCCACTGATCGAGGGCTGAGTTTCAAGTCCTAATAACCTGTTGCACCTTGCTGGCCGGCTCTTTTGGCAATTCCTTCTTTTTCTGCTTGGGCTTTTTGGCCTCTCGGGTCTTCCGCTTCTGTTCCTTGTTGGCCATTCCTTCCTCCTTCATAAGCTCCGGCTCGCCGTTATCTTGGCCTTGACGAAGGCGTCGGCCGGGCGCGCGATCTTGTCGAGGCACCCGCTCAGTTCCAGGCTCGGCCAAACGGTACCGGCGGCTTCTTCATAGGCCCGACAGGCCTGCAGCACGCCGAGATCGTCATATAGCGGGCCCGTTACCATCAACCCGATCGGCAGCCCATCGGCAAAACCGCACGAGATCGAGCAGGATGGGTTCTTAGTCAGGTTGAAAGCGTAAGTATAGGTCACCCAGGACCAGGCGTTGCCCGGGTTCGGCAACTCGTCGGTGCGCGGGTCGGCGTAGGCCGCGGGGATCGGCATGGTTGGCGACAGCAGCAGATCGTAACGATCGAAGAACAGCCGCAGCCTTTGGCCGAGCGCCACGCGCTGTGCGACGGCTTCGACATATCGCTCCTGGGTGACGGCCTCGCCGCGCCGGCACATTTCGACGAGGCCGGGATCCATCAGCGCCACGGCTTCGGGCTTCTGCGCCCGCAGCAACGCCCAGAAGCCGCCGAGGGCGAGCGTCTGGAAAATTGGCATCGGCGATGCCGTGAAGGGATCCGCCTCCTCGACGACAGCGCCCAATTCGGCGAAGGTTTGGGCGGCGCGCTCGACCGCCGCACGGACCGCCGGCGCGGGCTCGGCGTAGCCGAGGGTCGGCGACAGCGCGACACGTTTGCCCTTGATCGAGCCTTCGCGAACGCGCTCGCGATAAGCGATATCGTCATCGGGCAGGCTGTGCCAGTCGCGCGAGTCGGGCCCTTTCATCGCGTCGAGCATCAGCGCCGCATCGCCAACGGTGTGCGTCAGTGGGCCGACATGCGCGAGGTCGCCAAAGGCCGAGGGCGGATATGCCGCCACGCGCCCGAAAGTGGGCTTATGGCCGACAATACCGCAGAATGCGGCCGGGATGCGGATCGAGCCGCCGGCGTCGGTACCGACCGCGAGAGGACCGATGCCGGCCAGCACCGCGGCGGCACTGCCCCCGCTGCTGCCGCCGGGGGTTCGCTCCAGGTTCCACGGATTCCGGGTGACCCCGCTGAGCGGCGAGTTGGTCACCCCTTTCCACCCAAATTCTGGGGTCGTCGTCTTGCCGAAGAACACCGCGCCGTTGGCCCGGAGCCGGCCGGGCACCGGCGCGTCCTCGTCCCAAGCCTGGCTGGGATCGATCGTGCGCGAGCCCAACAGACGGGGCCAGCCTCGGGTCAGCAGCGTGTCCTTCAGCGCGACCGGCACACCGTCGAGAAGACCTTGAGGCTCGCCCTTTTGCCAGCGCGCCTCGGATGCCCGGGCCATTGCCAACCCCGTCTCGGGATCGTAGAGGACGAAGGCGTTGATCGCGCTTTCATAAGTCTCTAGCCGCCGCAATGTGTGCTCGATGACCTGGACCGGCGACAGCTGCCTGGTTCGGTAAAGGGCGAGCAGGCGAGTCGCCGGCATAAAAGCGATATCGTCGGCCATGCGGCTTCCCCTCAGGTCGTGACCACGATGTTCTGCAGCGGCTCGCCGCGGACGAAGCGGTTGATGTTGCCCGCCACCTCGGCCCAGCGCCGCGCCACCATGCCCTCGGTCCAGCCGGAGCAGTGCGGCGTCATGATGACGTTCGGCAATTCGTGAAACGGATAACGCGACGGACGGCGTTGCGGATCGGTTGAGTCCGGGTAGCGCCACCATACATCGAGCGCCGCGCCGCCGATGGCGCGGTCGCGCAGCGCCGCATATATCGCGCCCTCGTCGAGAACAGCGCCGCGAGCGATGTTGACCAGAAAGGCCGACGGCTTCATCAGCGCCAGCCGGCGCGCGTCGATGAGCCCCTCGGTCTCCGGGCCGAGGGCGGTGCACAGCACCACGTAATCGCATTCCGGGAGCATATGGTCGAGTTCACTGAGCGGGAAGACTCGCTCGACCCCCCTCCCCGGTTCCCGAGTGCTGCGGTTCGCGGCGATAACGTGGCAGCCGAAAGCGGCAGCACGGCGCGCGACCTCGTAGCCGACCCGGCCGAGCCCGACGATCCCGACCGTGCTGCCCAAGATCTCGCCATGCGGCGCCCCGCTCTGCACCCAGCTCGGACGCCATGAAGAATGGGTGCGAAAGTCGCCCTCGATTTCTCTGAAGCGATGGCTCCAGACCAGCATGACCATCAGGATATATTCGGCAATCGCCGTCTCGTGCCCAAAGGCGTTGCAGATTTTGACTCCGGACGGCAAGGCCGCAAGGTCGATCAGTTCGATGCCGGTGGCGACCGATTGCACCAGCCTCACGCGTGGCGCCCGCGGGTATTCGGCACGCCATTGATTGGTGACGAGGATATCGGCATCGGCTGCAGCCTCGGGCGATTGCGCCAGCTGCTGAGGGTTGGCAAAGATCTCGACGTGCAGACCGGCCGGCAATCGGGCCCGGATGCCGGTTGCAGTGTCGGCCGCGACATTGCCGAGAAAAAGCGCCTTCATCTTACGGTATGGGCAGCGAGGAAATCCTCGCGCACCGTTATCCCGAGGCCGGGCCGGTCGGGGATTTCGATCTCTCCATCCCGGACCGCGAACAACTCCTCGACGAGATCGTGCAGCAGCGGGTTGGCGCCGAGCGAGTATTCGACGATGAACCCGGCAGGAGACGCGGCGGCGACATGCAGCCCGGCGGCGAAGGCCGGAGCGCCGGCCCAAAGATGCGGCGCAAGCTTGAGGTTGTGGGCGCTGGCCAGGGCGGAAATCCGCATCGCCTCGGTGATGCCGCCGCAGATCGCCAGATCGGGCTGGAAAATGTCGACCGCCGCCAGCATCGCCAGATCGCGGAAATCGTGCCGCGTGAATTCGCCCTCGCCGGCGGCGATCGGGATGTCGGTCGCGGCGCGCACCTGGGCGCAGCCGGCCTTGTCGTCGGCGGTCACCGGCTCCTCGAACCAGGCGAGGTTGCAATCCTCGACGAGGCGGCAGAAGCGCTTGGCCTCGGCCACCGAGAAGGTACCGTGGGCATCGCACATCAACCCGCAATCGGGGCCGAGCGCAGCGCGGGCCGCAGCCACCCGGCGCGCCGAATGGCGCGGATCGGTGTCGATGACGCCGACCCGCATCTTGACGGCGCGGAACCCGCCGGCCTCGACATACCCCAACAGCTGCTCGCCGATCTTGTCCGGCCCGGCCCAGCCGCCCGAGGCATAGGCGGGCATCGTCAGGGATCTGCGTCCGCCGAGCAGGCGCCACACCGGCACGCCGAGCGATTTTCCGAGAATGTCCCACAGCGCGCAATCGATGCCGCTAAGGGCACAGATCGTGATGCCGCGCCGCCCCAGCACCGGAAAGACCCGCCCTTCCCGCAGCGCGTAATGGGCGCGGCTCCCGTTGTAGAGGGTTTCCCACAACCTGGTAATGTCGCGAGGGTCTTCGCCGACCAGCAGCGGCGCGAACTCCTCGTTGATCATCGCGGTCAGCGCCTGGTTGGCTGCCATGCTGCCGACCTGGGCCTTGGCCTCGCCCCACCCGGTCAAGCCGCATTCCGTGTCGATGCGCACCAGCGTCGCATCGAACGAGGTGGTCCGCCCGAAATCGCTGGTGTGCTGTTTCTCGGACGGGATCGGGATGTGCACCCAATAGGCGTCGACCGATCGGATTTTCATGGCTGCAATCGATTGCCGTGGCTCGGGATTGGTCCCGGCAGCTTAGCTGGCTATTCGGCAATGGGCCAGAACCAGATCGCTCCTCGGCGCTCTCGTGGCCAAGCCCAGGCGTGATCCTCCTAGTGCACAGGTTCATTCAGTTGATGCAGCTCTGACGTCCCCTCCGCGCTTTCCCGTGGGCCTTCAGCCCACGGACTTGTTCCGTGGGCACCGGCTTTCGCCGCTGTAGCGGGATTGGTACGAGCGATGGTGCGCCATTGCCTGATGAATCGTGTGAATGACTCTGAGCACTAGCTGTTTTCGCTGTTTTTTGCAGCGAAAATAGAGCGATCGGCTTCGCTCCGTCGCGGAAATCCTGGGTTGGAGCGCCGCGACGGGGCGCAGCAACAGCGGCAATTCCGCGGTCGGTTTGCTGTCTTCCGCTGTATCGCGAGTGTGGCTCAAGGCTCAGGTCCTTAGCGGGGCGTATACCCATAAGGATCCGGACGGTGTGCCGACTGCGCCTCCTCCAATTGCCGCAAGCGATTATCGAAATCGCTCGCGTCGATCGCCCGCAGAAAGCTTTCGATCATCTGCGACAGCGCGAACCCCTCGCCGGGGGTGATGCCGCCGCGCCCGACCGCGTCGGCGACCGCCTTTATCGCGCCGAGGATGTCGGCCGCGCTGTCGATCGGCGGCAGAGCGAGCTCGACCGAGCGGTCGCGGCGCGGCGCGACGGTGCGGTCGAGACAGAGCCGCAACGCCGTCGGATCGCCGGCGAGGGCGAGTTCGACCGCCTTGCGGCTCAGCGCCGTTGCTTCGCCATCGAGCAACAGCTGGGCCGCCCGGGTCGACCGATTGATCGGGCCGCGAGGCCGGCCGGCGGGATTCCCGGACCGCCCCTTCGCAAACGGCCGACCTCAACTCCTTTTTACTGTCGTTGCTGTTTTCTGCAGCGAAATATCAGTCATCGCTCCACCTCGATCGGTCATCCTGACGCCCGCCGTCGGATGCCTCAGAGATGAATTATCATATGATTATGGCAATTTTGCTGTTGCTTTATGAGTATCCAGGCCCAGCGGCGCGCCAAGTAGCAGTGCAACTTGACCTGCTGGCCCACCATACGGACGGCGCTTCCTATCCGGGCCGAGCCGTACAAAAGCCCCGGTCAGCAATGGCCGGGGCTTTCATTGCGGCCCGCTCCACGTGATAATCCGGTGTATCGCTTAAGTCGCCCCGTGTCCCTTCAAGCCCAGCCTAGACCGAGGCGCCCATTAGGTAACCAGAGGTGAGGCCGTTGCTCCGGAACCAGTCCTTCAGGGCCGACTTTTTGTCGGAAAGCACACGGTCAATTTGATCCTCCCTCGGTGCAATCCATCGCTGCCACTCATAGAGGCGCGTCACCGTCTTCCGTACGTGGCTGAGTTCTTCGGCTGAGAGGGGTCGGTAGAACACGCGCATTTTTTCGTCCGAATCATGGAGTTCGAGCCGCGCGCATACTGCATCCCACAAGAGTTCCGACCACGCCATCATAGATTTCGAGCCGAAAAGTCGTTGTAGTCGGCGGCGGTTTTGATCATCGGCGGGTGCCTTAGGATTCCAACCGTGGAGGCCGCCTTCGACGATCATATTGCAAAGCTCGAGCATGTTGCGCAATTCGTCGTCGCGCCGATAGGTGTCGGATGCCATGCTATCAGCAGTGGGTTCACGATGGAGAAAGCGTGCGAATATCGACTTCTCCAGCATGTCGATCGTGATAGGTTGTTGATCAGTACCGCGGTTTGATCGCGACACAAACGGGTCGAGTTTATTCTCTGGATGGCTCAGGACGCTCGAATATAGGTAGCTGCGGAAGCGCCGGTTTAGCTCTGCCTTGGTGAGCATGGCATCGGGCCGGCTGAGCAAATAGCTGAAGAAAGCAATCTCGCTTTTTGAGCCTGGTTGATCGAGGTTTTTGAAGTCGTCGAAATCTTTTGAAAACTCAGCGCCGAGCTTCCCTACCATGATGGATGAGTAAAATCGTGTCTGCGCAAAATTATCATGCGCCGCGATATTTGTTTCATTTAGCAGGCGTAGGTCAGGATCAATATATATTTTGCATTCGAATGCTTTACGGTTGTTCAGCAGCAGCCCGGCTATCTTGTGTTGACCGTCGAAAAGTCGAATCCGTGAACCCGCTATCCGGCCAATCGACGGTTGCAATACAGGGTGACGTTGGAAATGTCTAAATAAGGAGAACACCTTCTCCTTGATCAGATACCGCGGCTGGAGACCTATGCTGTCGTCAGCCTCATCATCGCTATCGAGCACAGATACATCGAGTGTCCCATAGAAATAATGCCAAGCGGTAATTGGGCAAGGGTAGAGAGTATGCGTCATCACTCCCGAAGCCGTGTCCAGGGCGACGGTATTCCCATCTGCAGTGATGGAAACACTTCGCCCAAACTCTTCTATACGATTTTGCTGTTTTAAAAATGACAGTAGGTGCCGTAAAGTGAGTTTGTCCCCGCTCGCAAAAAATTCGTCCAACTGAAGTTTAATACGAAAATCGCCAAGCGACAGTTGACTCTTCTCCCGGTTATGTTGTGCGCACATTGGAGCGATATTATTGAGTTCACTGTCGCCACCTAGCCCATGGGCGCGAATGTGATCAAACTGCACTTGTTCGTCGTCTGGAATGGCATGGCCATTTGCGTAGCACTGTCGGCCAAAGCGACTCAGAATGATTGCCTTTTCGTCGTCGGTCAACTGCCGCTTTAGAGTTGCAACCATAATACTGCTCTGCTTTTAAGACGAATAGAGTGGAGGTTGTAACCTAATCTGCCATCCCATACCGTCGGCTAGCAAGGACAATGCGCCGCCACTCTGAAACGAATGGCGCCGACCAGCCGAGACAGTCCGGCTTAAATCACGATCCGCTCGACCTCATCAAGGCTGAACTCGTCGCGCCGGCGGTCGTACAGTTGCGTGGTGCGCGTCGAGGCGTGGTTCGACATCATCACATATATATCGGCTTGCAAGTAGAAACTTAACATGTTATGTTAACATATGGATGAAGAGCTGGAGCTGCTGCTGAGCTTGGATGGTGCCGAGTATGAGATGGCTCCGGGGGTGATTGTAGGGTTTGCCGTGCGACGTACGAAGAAAACCCCGCAGCGCCCCCATGGCATCAGCTACGCGCTCGTGCTCCGGCCGAAGGCGGGGGGTGCTCCGTGGATTAGGTTCGATAACGCGCATCCAATCCAACAAGGTGGCAGGAGGCGCAAGCGTGTTGTCTATGACCACTGGCACCGGACAACAGAGGACGAGGGCCGTCCCTATGCATTCACTACGTCACTCAAGTTGCTCGATGATTTCTGGCAGGAGGTAAAACGGACACTCAATGAAAAAGGCATCCCCAACGACTTATAAAGTGGGTTCCATCGGCGAATTTGCCGCGTGGACGAAGCGCGTGATCTGCGATCCGCAGGCAACGCGAGACATCCCAAAAAAGTGGTTCGATAGCGAGGCGACGGCGGCCCAAGCTGCCGCCGATCAAGTTTCGGCCGAGGCGATGGTCAAGCTGCTGTCGCCTGGGAATCTCGCCGTGCTTGACGCCATAAGGCGTCATAAGCCGACATCCATGCGCGAACTGGCGACACTCACGGGCCGGAAGGAAGCAAGCCTATCCCGCACCCTGAAGCGATTTGCGCAGCTCGGCATTGTAGCCTTTGAAGACGGGCCGCGCCGCGCTCGCGTGCCGGCGCTGGTGGCAACGCGCGTGCATCTCGAAATTGACCTCACCGGGCATCACAGCGCCATTGCCGTAGATGGCCCACACTAAAAGGCAGCCGCGATCGGCACGCGCGGACATTCCGGTTCCACTGGCGAGAACGTTGGCAGATTTATACTGGGAGGAAACTGTGAGGCCCAAGAATACGCTCGCCACCCTGGGGACGATATGAGCGATGACCCGATGGCGGACGCGAATTCGATGCGATCGAGCGTGTGCTCCGAGTCATTCACACGATTATCAGGCAATGACGCACCATCGCTCCTATCAAATCCCGCTAAACCGGCGAACGCCGGTGCCCACGGCAAAAGTGGATCCCGGCCTGCGCCGGGAAAGCGCGGGAGGAGAAGTCGAGCTGCACTGATTGAATCTGTGCACTAGTGTTGGATATAGGGGGTTCGCACGTCTGCGCCCAATTGCCAGCGGATCTGCCCGAATGTCGTGGTGTCGCGCCCGTAGACGAGACCGGTTGGGCAGTTGAGATAGGGAGAGGTCCAGGTGTTGTTCGTGGTGCGCGGCGACATGTCGGAGATGCATACCGGAGAGGCTTCGAGGTCGAGACCTTCGAAGGTGTTGGCAAAGATATAACCTGGCCCGAGGGTAATTGCCGTACCCGCGTTTGCCGAGGCGGCACCGCGAAGAGTGCTGAATTGAAGCTGCTCGAGATCGATCCCGGATCCGCCGCCGGCGGCAACGCAGACCGCGTTTATGTCCCAGTTGAGCACGGAGTTGAACTGACAGCCGGTCGCGTGCTGGCCGGCGTTTCGATTGTTGACGATCAGATGGTCGAGCTTCCCGGAGTTGTGTGGGTCGGACAGATCGGCTTTGCCGAACACCACCGCGGGGCCGTCGGTGTCGGCGTTGACGAACAGCGTCCCCTCCTGGTGAAAGTAAAAGCAATCCGCCGCGCATTCGATGATGAGGGCCGGTCCGCCCACTGCGGTCCCATCGATCGTTGCGCCGCGGGAGATCACCTCGAAGCCGGTATCGGCATGCCGCGAATAGTCGATGACGAGCGGCGCAGTGATCCGATAGGTGCCACGCGGCAAGAGCAAGGGGAGATCGGCGGCAAGTGCCGCGTCGGCGGCGGCCTGCAGCGTCGGGTAGCACTTGGCGTTCACCTCGTCTGCGTCCGCTCCGCAATCGGCCGCCAACGCCGATGTCGACGCCAGTGCGACGATCGCGAAAAGCATGGCACGAGCCGCAAAATGAACCATGTGCATCTCCCAAATTCGGCACGGCCCACCTCCCCGTGTTCGGTTTGTTCTGGCAGAGAGGGATTAATTTGATGTGAACATAAGGGGTACATCGTCCAGAGGGTACCGTATTTCTGCTCGATTTCTGCTCGCACGCGGCTTTGAGGCCCTCTTAGGCCGAACAATATGTGTCGTATCGGCCCCGGAAGATGGCTGGGCAGAATGGCGCTCGAGGAATACAGACGCAAACGGGACTTCCGCAAGACGCCGGAGCCGGCGGGCGTCGCGGTCCCTCATGACAAAACCGGCGCCGGGCTCTCTTTCGTCATCCAAAAGCATGCGGCGCGGCGGCTGCACTATGATTTTCGCCTCGAGCTCGATGGCGTCCTGAAGAGCTGGGCGGTGCCGAAGGGGCCGAGCCTCGATCCGGGGGAGAAAAGGCTGGCCGTTCACGTCGAGGACCATCCGCTCGACTACGGCGAGTTCGAGGGGGTTATTCCCGAGGGCGAATACGGCGGCGGGACCGTGCTGTTGTGGGATCGCGGCACCTGGATCCCCGCGGATTCGGACCCCGACGCGGCGTACCGCAAGGGATCTCTCAAATTCATCCTAGACGGCGAAAAGCTGCACGGGAAATGGGCGTTGGTGCGCATGGGAGGAAAAGCCGCCAATGAGCGGCGCGAAAACTGGCTGCTCATCAAAGAGCGCGATGACGAGGCTTTGCCGCAGAGCGGGGATGCCGTCGTCAAGGATAATCCTCTCAGCGTCGCGACCGGACGCTCGCTCGACACGATTGCCGCGGATCGTGACTGGGTGTGGCACTCGAACCGGGGCGACGGCCAAGCCGATGCTTCGCCGCAGCCGACGAAGAGACGTTCGCCTCAAACCATCCCCGGCGCCCGCAAAGGCCGGATGCCCGGCGATTTGAAGCCGCAGCTCGCCAGTATCGCAAACCGGGCGCCGGATGGACCCGAATGGCTGCATGAGATCAAATACGACGGATACCGCCTGCTCGCCCGCATCGAGGACGGCGATGTCCGGCTGATCACTCGCGGCGGTCTCGATTGGACCGCCAAATTCCCGACGCTCGCGCAGCGCCTCGGCGAACTGCCGCTCAACTCGGCGCTGATCGACGGCGAGGTTGTTCATTTGGAGCCGCAAGGCACGACGAGCTTTTCCGGACTGCAGGACGCGATCTCCAGTGGGAAGACCGGCGCACTGAATTTCTTCGCGTTCGATCTCTTATATCGCGACGGCTGGAATCTGACCGGCGCGGCACTCGAGGACCGCAAGGCCGCGCTCGCCGAGATCATTTCGCCGAACCAGCAAGACATGCTCCGCTACAGCGATCATCAGATCGGCCGCGGGCCGGCGTTTCTCAGTCAAGCATGCAATTTTGCGCTCGAAGGGATCGTCTCGAAGCGCCGCACCGAGCCTTACCGATCGGGGCGGAGCCGCAGCTGGCTCAAATCCAAATGCCGCAATCGCGAGGAGTTCGTGATCGTCGGCTATACGGATCCCGAAGGCAGCCGGGAGGGCTTCGGGGCGCTGCTCGTGGGCTACTATGACCCACAGGGAAAGTTGCGCTATGCGGGCCGCGTCGGCACCGGTTTCAACACCGGCCAGTTGATCCAGCTGCATCGACAACTCAAGTCTCTGGCACGACCAGATCCAACCGTCACCTTACCCAAAGGGGTCTCGCGCAAAGGCGTGCATTGGATCGAGCCGCGCCTCGTCGCCGAAGTCGAATTCGCGACGTGGACGGCAGATGCAATTGTGCGCCAAGCTTCGTTCCAGGGCCTGCGCGAGGATAAGGACGCGAGAGACGTGGTTTATGACCCGAAATCACGGGCCGCAGTGGAGCCTGCCGCAAAGCCGAAGAAAACCCCGGCGCGGCCCAAGCAAGCCGCGCCGAAGGAGGCGGAAACCGACAAACCGGAACGCGCTCGCGATGGAAGCCTCTCATTCGAAGGGGTCCGGCTGACCCATCCCGACCGCATCCTCTATCCCGGCACGACCCTCACCAAGCTCGATGTCGCGCGGTACTACGCGGCGGTAAAGGATTGGGTTTTGCCCCATTTGACGCATCGGCTGCTGACCTTGGTGCGTTCCCCCGCGGTCGGGCAGAAGACATTTTACCAGAAGCACATCGGCGACGAGGCTCCTGCCGCATTAAAGCGATTCGAAGTCAAGGACGGCGCAGAACCGGAGATCTATCCTTACGTCGAAGATCTACCCGGACTCATCGCGCTGGTGCAGATGGGCGTGCTCGAGATCCATCCCTGGGGGTCGAGGATCGAGAAGCTGGAGACCCCCGATCGGGTCACCATGGATCTCGACCCCGACGAGGGGCTGCGGTGGGAGCGGGTGACCGAGGCCGCTGTCGATGTGCGTGAGGCACTGGCCGGGATCGGTCTCAAAAGCTTTGCGAAGACGACCGGCGGCAAGGGGTTGCATGTGGTCATACCGCTGACGCCCAAGCTCGGCTGGGACGAAGTCAAGGCGTTCGCAAAATGGGTTGCCGACAGCCTCGTCGCGCAGCGCCCGCAGGACTTCACGGCGAATATGGCCAAGCGGGCGCGGCGGGGCCGCATCTACATCGATTATCTGCGCAACGGCCGCGGCGCAACCGCGGTCGGCGCCTACAGCCCGCGTGCGCGGCCGGGCGCCCCGGTCTCGACCCCGGTCTCCTGGGAGGAGGTCGAACAGGGCGTGAGGCCCGACGAGTTCACCGTCGAGACTGTGCCGCAACGACTCGCGGCACTCCCCTACGACCCTTGGGCAGAGATCGGAAAGACCCGCCAGTCGATCAGCGCTGCGGTGCGTCGGCAAGTCGGGATATGATGTTTAAGATTGCGGCGGTCGGCGCGATATGGCTTCGTTAAGGTTCGTTTGAGGAGTGCGTCATGCCACGAGCCAGCTGGAACGGGTTTCTCCGCCTATCTCTCGTCAGCTGCCCGGTTGCTTTGGTCCCTGCGACGACCGAAGCGAAACGCGTCCGGTTTAATCAGCTCAACGGCGAGACCGGCAACCGCGTCCAGCAGCAGCTCATTGACTCGCAAACCGGCGAGGTCGTCGACCGCGACCAGATCGTCAAAGGGTACGAGTACGAGCGCGGCCGCTATGTGACGATCGACGACGATGAACTCAAGGCCTTGCAGATCGAGTTGTCGAAGATCATCGACCTCGAGCGCTTTGTCGAGCGCGACGAAGTCGATCCGGTCTATCTCGACACGCCCTACTACGTCTATCCGGATGGTGAGCTCGCCGCCGAGACCTTCCGGGTGATCGGCGAGGCGATGGAGCACAAGAACAAGGTTGGATTGGGCCGAGTGACGATGTCGGGGCGCGAGCGGCTGGTGCTGGTTGAGCCGCGCGACGGCGGTCTCGTCATGTCGACGGTGCGCAGCGCCGATGAAGTCCGCCCCGCCGAGTTCGGCCCGCCGCCCACAGGTGAGATCGATCCCGACATGGTGGGTATCGCCGAGACGATCATCGACCGCCGGTCCGGACAATTCGATCCGGCGAGCTTCCGTGACCGCTATCAGGATGCCTTGCGCGAGCTCGTGGCGCAAAAGACCAAGGGTCAGGGCGTCGCGCCGCGAGAGGTCGCTGAGCCGCCCAAGGTCATCAATCTGATGGACGCGCTGAAGCGCAGCCTGGCGCAGGAAGAGAAGGAACCGGCGCCGGTCAAGGAGACCGCGGCCAAACCGACCCGCGCACCGGCCGCCTCCGACCGGCGGCAGAGAGCGCTGCTGTTGCCGGTATCGGGCGGACGCAAGAAGAAGGAAGAGCCTGAAGCGGAGCCCGCCGCCCCTGCTGCATCGCGGCGCAGAAAGGCTTGAGACAGCGCTAAACCGTGGCTGCCGCAGCGCGCAAGCCGCTCTATGTTCACCTCTATTTCCAGGTCGTCTGCGCGATCCTGATCGGGATCTTGCTCGGCCATTTCTACCCGGCGCTGGCGGTCAAGATGCAGCCGCTCGGCGAGGCATTCATCAAGGCCATCAAGATGCTGATCGCGCCGATCATCTTCTGCACGGTCGTGCACGGCATCGCCAGCATGAACGACATGAAAAAAGTCGGCCGGGTCGGTCTGAAGGCGATCCTCTATTTCGAGGTGGTCACGACACTGGCGCTGATCGTCGGGCTCATCGTCGTCAATCTCTGGCAGCCGGGCAGCGGAATGAACGTCGACCCGAGCGCCATCGACACCAAATCGATCCAGAGCTATGCGACGCAAGCAAAGTCGCAGAACACCGTTGACTATCTGCTCCACATCATCCCGGCAACCGTGGTCGGCGCCTTTTCCGAGGGCGAGATCCTCCAGGTGCTGTTCATCTCGATACTGTTCGCTTTCGCGCTGCACATGGCCGGCGAACGCGGCAAGCCGGTGCTGTCGGTGATCGAGAGCGCCGCGCAGGTCTTCTTCGGCATCGTCGGGATTGTCATGCGAGCGGCCCCGCTCGGCGCCTTTGGCGCAATGGCCTTCACGATCGGGAAATACGGCATCGGCTCGCTGGCTTCGCTCGCCGAGCTGATGGCGGCGTTCTACACGACATGCCTGATCTTTGTTTTCGGCGTGCTGGGCACGATCGCCCGGCTGACCGGCTTCAGTATTCTGCGCTTCATCCGCTACATCAAAGAAGAGCTGCTGATCGTGCTCGGCACCTCCTCATCCGAGGCGGTGTTGCCGCGGATGATCGCCAAAATGGAGATCTTGGGCTGCGACGAGTCGGTTGTGGGCCTCGTGATCCCCACCGGATACTCGTTCAACCTGGACGGCACCTGCATCTATCTGACGATGGCGACCTTGTTCCTCGCCCAGGCGACCAACACCGATCTGTCGCTGGCGCAGCAGATCGGCATTCTCGCGATATTGCTGCTGACCTCGAAGGGGGCGGCGGGCGTCACCGGCAGCGGGTTTATCGTTCTTGCCGCCACCTTGTCGAGCGTCGGCGCGATCCCGGTCGCCAGCATCGCGCTGATCCTCGGCATCGACCGCTTCATGTCCGAAGCGCGGGCATTGACCAATCTGGTCGGCAACGGTGTGGCTACCGTCGTGATCGCCAAATGGGAGAACGCGCTCGACATGGCGCGGCTGCAACGGCATCTCGCCGGCACCAGCGATGCTGAAGCAGACGCGCCCGAAAAGGCTTTGGCCTGACCGTACGGGGATCGCGACCCGTTTTTTAAGGCATTGAAAGAATTGGGGCGAGTGATCGGATTTGAACCGACGACATCCAGATCCACAATCTGGCGCTCTAACCAACTGAGCTACACCCGCCGTCCGCTGTGGAGGTAACGATTCGCGGGCGGGGCGTCAAGCTCAGGCTTCCCCGCGGAATGCGTGCTCCCCACATCTCGTCGATGGCGATCTCTCCCGAGGGCTGGCGCGAGCACGCCCTTCTGACCCCCGCGCAGATGGGCGAGGCAGATCGGCTGACGATCGCGGGTGGCGTCCCCGGCATCCAGCTGATGGAGAATGCGGGGCGCAAGGTTGCCGAGGCGGTTTCGCGGCGGTGGCCACCGCAGCCCGTTGCGGTGCTCTGCGGCCCGGGAAACAATGGGGGCGACGGTTTTGTCGCGGCGCGATTGCTGACGGAGCGCGGCTGGCCGGTGCGTCTCGCGCTGCTCGGCTCCGTCGGCGCGCTGCACGGCGACGCCGCGGAGGCTGCGGCGCGCTGGCCGGGTGCCGTCGAGGTCCTCGCACCGGCGGCGCTCGACGGCGCCGGGCTTGTCGTCGACGGCATATTCGGCGCGGGTCTCGCGCGACCGGTCGAGGGCATGGCGCGCGCCGTCATCGAGGTGATCGGCGAACGGCGGCTGCCGGTCGTCGCGATCGATGTCCCGAGCGGCATCGACGGGGCGAGCGGCGAGGTGCGGGGGATCGCGCCGCGCGCGGCCGTCACGGTCACCTTCTTCCGCAAAAAGCCGGGACATGTGCTGCTTCCGGGGCGCGCCTATTGCGGCGAGACGGTGCTCGAGCAGATCGGTATCCCCGATTCCGTGCTCGCGCCGATCGCGCCCGATACGGTGGAGAATACCCCGGACTGGTGGCTCGGCGCCTTCCCCCGGCCTGGCCTTGAAACCCACAAATATGCGCGCGGGCATGCGCTCGTTGCTGGCGGCGCGGTGATGACCGGTGCCGCGCGGCTGGCGGCGCGCGCCGCCGCCCGACTCGGCGCCGGGCTGGTGACCGTCGCTGCCCCTGAAGCCGCTTTCCCGATCTATGCCGCGGCATTGACGGGCGTCATCGTCCATCCCGTCGCGGATATCGCGGCGTTCCAGGGGTTTCTTGCGGACAAGCGGCGCAACGCCGCGCTGATCGGCCCGGGTGCCGGTGTCGGCGGCGAGACCCGCGACCGGACATTGGCGATTCTCGGCGCCGGCAAGCGCGCGGTGCTGGACGCCGATGCGCTGACCTCGTTTGCCGAAGATCCCGGCACCTTGTTCTCGGCGATCCGCTCGCCCTGCGTGATGACCCCTCATGCCGGCGAGTTTTCCCGCCTGTTCGACACCGCCGGCGACAAGGCCGAGCGGGCGCGCCACGCGGCTCGGCAGAGCGGCGCGGTGGTGCTGCTCAAGGGTGCCGACACCGTGATCGCCGCGCCCGACGGACGGGTTGCGATCAACGCGAACGCCCCGCCGCAACTGGCGACGGCGGGCAGCGGGGACGTGCTCGCCGGGATCGTGCTCGGCCTGCTCGCTCAGGGCATGGAACCCTTCGCGGCGGCGGCCGCCGCCGCCTGGATACACGGCGCCGCCGCCCGCCGCTTCGGTCTCGGCCTCGTCGCCGAGGATCTGATCGACGCCGTCGTTCCGGTGCTCCAATATTTGCTGGCTCACGCCACCGAGGGCGCCGGCTCGCCGGGCCAACGCGTGCAGCCGATTGCAGCAAACAGATCGTACGGGCCGGGCGGCAGTTAGGTTCAGGTCGCCTTCAGGACTTCGGCCCCTCATACGAATCCTGTGTCTCACTCCTGGCCCGGCATAAACGGTGGTGCAGCG
>CAWEWR010000006.1:0-359908 GCA_963812675.1 uncultured Alphaproteobacteria bacterium
GAAGCAGAACACCGGCTGCTGTTGCCCGGCCCGGACCCACCGCGGGATGGGTCGCCTCTGGCTATCGTGATCGAGCCGAACCGGTTCTGGCGCTTCCGGGTCGCCGCAGCCGAGCGCTTCCTCGCCGTGGCCGCTCGTTCCCGGCTTCCGATCCGACCTCGACTATCGGCACTTATTCCGCCGGAGGAGGTAGCGCGCAGGACGTACATGCTCTGGGCAATCGACCTCGAACAGGCGGCTGCCAGCGAGCACGAGATCGGCGCCATCGTCTTCGGGACCAGAGTCCCCGGCGCTATCTGGTCGAATCATGCGGATCGCAGTGAGCTGCGCCGCCTGCTTCGGGCCGGCCGCAGTTTTGTTTCGGGCCGCTATCGCGAGCTTCTTCAGGCACGCCGTCTGCGCTGAACGGCACGTCTGCCCTTGGTCGGTTTCCGCGACCCGATCTTCGACCATCCCGAGCCCCCTTTATCGCGCCGATGTTGATCGGCAACGCGAAAGCCGCGCCTTCGCGGCCTCGCACGAGCGATGGAGCACGAGCATGCCCGATCCTTTGGCCGGTCTGCCGCCACGCTACCTGCGCACACCCGAGGCTGCCCGGTGGCTCGGGATATCCGGCCGAACATTGGAGAAACATCGCATCTACGGGACTGGGCCGGTCTATCGGAAGATCGGCGGCCGCGTCGTCTATCGTGTCGATGACCTCGAATGCTGGGTCGATAAGGGCCGCCGAACCTCGACTTCCGATCCAGGCACCGACAGGGTGCTGCCGCCGAAGCGCACGGCGGGATGATGTCGAACCCACTTGCCGGTTCCGAGCGCGCGCGCCTCGATCCGTTCGTCGCTCTCGCCGATGACGGCATCAGCATGCGCGACCAGCGCGACCTGATGAGCCAACCCTTCTTCAGTCTCGCCAAGGGCCGGCGCACTGTCCCGATCCTCTACGAGGCTGGTGGAACCCGGGTCGAGGTGCACGGTTTTCCCGAGCACGGCATGGCAACGATCTGGGATGCCGATGTGCTGATCTGGGCTGCCAGCCAGATCGTCGAGGCGGCCGATCACGGCCTCAGGACTTCCCGCTTTTTCCGGTTCACGCCCTATCAGCTCCTGCTCGCGATCGGTCGGGGCCCGGGGCAAAGCCAATACGTGCGACTGAAGCAGGCGCTCCAGCGGCTCCAATCTACTGTGGTCCTCACGACGATCCGTCACGGCATGAGCTGGCGTCGAATGCAATTCTCCTGGATCAACGAATGGGAGGAGCTGGTCGACGCGCGCGGGCATTGCCGCGGCGTGGAATTCGTGTTGCCGGAGTGGTTTTACCGCGGCGTCCTCGACCGTTCGCTCGTCCTGACAATCGACCCGGCCTACTTCGCGCTGACCGGCGGCATCGAGCGATGGCTGTATCGCATCGCCCGTCGCCATGCCGGCCACCAGCCCAAAGGCTGGGCGTTCGAACTGAGGCACCTCCATGCCAAGTCAGGGAGTGCCGCGCGCTTCTCCGATTTTGCGCTCGATCTCCGTCGCATCGCCGCCCGTCAGCCCTTGCCCGGCTACGACTTGTTCATCGAGCTGGAAAAAGCGCGCCAGCTGCTGCGGGTCGTCCCACGCAGGTTGTCCACAAGCACTGTGGACGGTTGTGTGGAACCTATCCGCCGATCAGGCGCACGCGTTATCCGCCGATCAGGCGCAAGACTATCCGCCGATCAGGCGCATCAACCGCAGCTAACTCTTTGGCCTGCAACGGGAAAGGGCGCCCGTAACGAGTCTAACTTTAGAGAATCTAACTCTTCTGTTGTTGGCCCGCGAAAGACGAGCATTCGCAGCGATGGTGCCGCCCCGTCGCGACCGGGGAGGCGACATTGATCGGCGCCACGCTCAATCAGAAGGGAGCTACCGGCAAGACGAAACCCGCCCTGAATTTCGGGACGGATCCACCACGGGAAGGGCTCTGCGCACTCGTTAAGCTCGCCCGATCCGTTTGCAGCCTCAGCGTCGCCAAAACGCTTCGGGCGCTATCCAACAGCTCCTTGCCGAAGCCCACCGATAAGATCAGAGGGCTGCAGTGACGGCGCCCATGACCGAGGTCGTACTCGTCTTCTACGAGGGGCGGATCGAGCACTGGCTGCGGTTTGGCACCCAGGACCGCGAGCGCATTCTCGACCGGCGACGGCGTGTCATCGCCTTCGCCCCCGGCGAGATCTTCGCCTTTGTGCGTTGGGAAGCGAATGACTATGGCACGGTCCTGTCGCGTCTCGACATTCTGCGCGCGTGCGAGGCTGGTGAGGTCATTTCTACAGTACCCGGCGTGACACCGGGTGGCGAAATCCTGTTGCGCCTCGATGGCTGGCCACGGGTGAAACGCGCATTCGACGCCATTGCGGGTATCGAGGCCCGCGACATCGATCCCGCAACGGTCGCGCCGGATTGGTGGCGGCACCTGCACAACCGGATCACCTGCAACATATCGCATCGTGCATACACCCGCAGCCAGCACGCGGCATGGCAGCGCCGTCACAAAGTCGTGGGATGATGGCGAGCGCCTCGTTCTTCGTCCTCTCCGGGCTTGGCGTTGGGCTCGCGATTGCCTCTTCGCTGGTTGAGCCACGGCCCATTCTCGTCTGGAATGCGACCGCAAGCGCACCCCGCGGCCTCTACTGCATTGCGCCGCTAACTCGCTTACAGGCAGGCGATCTTGTGCTGGTCCAGCCCGATCCGGCGAGCGCTGCGCTGTATGCTGAGCGCGGTTACCTCCCGCTCGGGGTGCCATTGTTGAAGCGCGTCGGCGCGCTCGGCGGCACGCGCGTATGCGAGCACGGCGGTGTCGTGACGATAGAGGGTCGTCACGTCGCCAACGCGCTGCCGATCGACGGGCAGGGGCGTCCAATGACCACCTGGTCAGGTTGCCGGGCGTTGAGCGACGGTGAGTTCTTCGCGCTCAATGCCGATGTGCCTACCTCGCTCGACGGGCGCTACTTCGGGCCATCGCTGCTTTCATCGGTGATCGGTCGTGCCATCCCCGTCTGGACCGTAAAGGAGCGCTGAGTGTGGCTTCAGCCGTCCTCGATGTGCTCCTCCGTTCGATCAGAAGCAGCCGTTCCTATGTCGCGACCGCGCCGGCCAACCCGTCGCGCGCAGCGGATGTCATGGCCCGCCGTATGGCCGCCGCGCTTTGGCGTGGCTTGGCCTTGACCGCAGCGAGCATGACGGCAGCGGCCCCGCAGCTGCGCCGATCCTGCACTGGCACTGCCGGAGAGATCTGTAATGGACCTGATGACTATCTTCACTGCCTGCGCGCTCGGCTTCAAGGCGGAGTTGTTTGTCCCGCTCGGCGCGCTCGACAATTGCAGTGCGTCGCTTGGCCTGGGCGCTACCGTTGCGCTGCGGGATGGCTCGGCGAGGACAGAGCGATGGGCCGCCTATATCTCCGAGGCAGCCCGGCGGTTCGGCCCGCCGGAAGCATGGGTGCGTGCCGTGATGCAGGCCGAAAGCGGCGGCGCCGCTGACGCCACCTCTCCGGCCGGCGCGATCGGTTTGATGCAAATCATGCCGGACACATACGCCGAACTGCGAGCGCGGTATGGACTCGGTGCGAATGCCTACGACCCACACGACAACATCATCGCCGGCACGGCATACATGAGCGAGATGATCGAGCTGTTCGGCGTTCCCAACTTTCTTGCCGCTTACAATGCCGGTCCCGTTCGGCTGGGAGATCATTTGCGGCGTGGCCGCCCGTTGCCGGAGGAGACGCAGCGGTATCTGGCGCAAATCGGCGCGCTGCCGGCGGCTCCGCCCCCGCTCGAAGAAGGGCCGGTTCCCCAATCTCTGCCCTCCGCGACCGTTGCTTCGAACGCGCCGAGATCGAGCCCGCAGATGGTCAGCGGCCGCGCCTCGGCAACGCGCATGATCGGCGCTCCGCTCGAGGGGCAGCATTGGCGCCCCAAGAAGATCGCTGCCCTGAACGAGCTCTTTGCGCCGAAGTGGAGCGATCCCTCTGCAACGCCGGCGCTCTCGACCAAGCAGCCGAGCGCCTCCGATGTCGGCACTGGATTTGCGCTGTTCGTTCCGCTCGGGCGCAATCGAATGCGCCTCTCGGCTAATACCCCTTCCAGTCACCCGGAGCAGTAGGGGATAGCGCCGGCAGGAGACGCAGGTGTGCGGAGCGGATCGCAAGATAGAGGATGGTGCCGCGCCGACTGCGCGACCGCTGGATTTTCAAGGCCTGCACATGCGTTTGAGGCAGTGCCGTCGGCTCGGCACGGTGCCGTCCTTTGGCCGTAGGCCGCGGATCGGCTGAGTTTCGGCGGCACTGTGCTCGAAGATCGCGAATTTCACCCTAAGCTCGGTCGTCTCAGGAGCCGGGAGCGGGCCCCAAAGCTCTTCGTTGCACAGGTGCTCGCCGTGGCACAGCGTGCAGGCCATGTCGGCCGGAGCTCGCCCCCACAATCGTCAGACGGGCACAACCGCGCGAGCCGCGGCCGCGGCGGCGTGGCCGCCTGGCGCGTCGCAGAGGGACAGCTGTACGGTGATCGTGCGCGCCGGGTGATTGTAAAGGCCCGTATCGTCCGACAGGGTTTCCGTGCTGCCGATGCGGTTCGAGCGCATCTCTCCTATCTCAGGCGAGAGGGCGTCACCAAAGACGGCGCGTCGGCCCGGATGTTCGACGCCGTTTCGGACGACGCCGATCTGCGCGCCTTCGCCGAGCGCGCCAGTGACGACGAGCATCATTTCCGTTTCATCGTCAGTCCCGAGGACGCAACCGAGATGGCGGACCTTCGAGCCTTCACCCGCGATCTCGTCAGGCAGATGGAGCACGACCTCGGAACGCGGCTGGATTGGGTGGGGATCGATCACTGGAACACCGACAATCCGCACGTCCATCTGATCGTGCGCGGCGCTGACGATCGCGGCGACACGCTTGTCATCCATCGCAGCTACATCAGTCACGGCATGCGCGAGCGAGCGGCCGAATTGGTGACGATTGAGCTCGGTCCGCAGAGCGAGCATCAGGTGCGCCGCACGCTCGCCGGCGAGGTCGGCGCGGATCGCTGGACCCGGCTCGACGCGACCCTGCGGCGCGAGGCTCAGCGGACCGAGGACGGTGTGCTCGACTTCCGGCCGGAGGCGGCGAGGTCCGGCGCGGCCGGAGACGAGATCCGCGCGTTGTTGATCGGCCGGCTACAGAAGCTCGAACGTATGAGCCTGGCCCGTGCTGTCGGCCCCGCGCGATGGCTGCTGGCGGAAGCAGCGGAGCCGACTTTGCGCGAGCTCGGCATCCGCGGCGACATCATCCGGACGATGCAGCGCGCCCTTTCGGCACAAGGGCAGGACCGTTCCCCCAACGATTTTGCGATCATCGACGCCACGATTGCTTCGGAGCAAACGATCATTGGCCGCGTGATCGAAAAGGGCCTGCATGACGAGCTGAAGGGTTCGGCCTACCTCGTGCTCGACGGTGTCGATGGTCGGGCGCATTACGTGCGGGTCGGGAGTATCGATAGGATCTCGGAGGTATCGGAAGGCGCGGTCGTTGCGGTGGAACGAGCGCAGGGCCGGCGATCGGACCAGACCATAGCGCGCCTGGCGGAGGCAAATGATGGCATCTACGATCCGGAGCGCCATCGGACCGGGCTTGCGCGCGCCGATGCCGCCAATTCGGAACCATTGGTCGAAGCACATGTGCGCAGGCTCGAAGCGTTGCGGCGTGGGAGCAGACACGTCGAGCGGCTGCCCGATGGCCGGTGGCGTGTACCCGACGACTATCTCGACCGCGCCCGCGCCTATGATGTGAGGCACGGCGCGGTTCCCGATATAGAGTTACGGACGCTCTCCCCGCTCCCGCTCGAACGTCAGGTTGTTGCCTCGGGTGCCACCTGGCTCGATCGAGAGCTCGTTAGGTGCGAAAAGACGGAGCGTGCCGAGACGGGGTTCGGAGCCGAGGTTCGGACTGCGCTGGCGCAACGGATTGAACGATTGGTGGATTGCGGTCTGGCGCGCCGACGACAGGGTCAAGTGATCTTCGCTCGAGACCTTCTCGACACGCTGACGCGGCGCGAATTGGCAGACACAGCGGCGCAGTTCGCGCGTCAGACCGGGTTAGCATACCGGCCAGTCGAGGAGGGCGACCACGTGTCGGGCATCTATCGCCGTCGGGTCGATTTGGCGTCGGGTCGCTTCGCGCTGATTGAAGACGGCCATCAGTTTTTGCTCGTGCCCTGGCGCCCGATTGCCGACCGTCAGCTCGGGCGCGAGGTATCGGGTGTTTTGCGCGGCGGCAGCATGTCCTGGAACTTGGGGCGGGAACGCGGGCTTGGAATCTGATCTCGTCGCGGGGTCGAAAGTCGACCGTCAGATCACGAGCGATCGCTCTAGGTCAAGGGCAGCTGCCGTCGCCAGGTTGGCGGTACGGCCGGTCTCCCCTTAGCTCCGGAAATGCCGTGTCCGCCCCGGCAGTTCCGCTTGGGTGAAGGGTTTCGGATGCCGGCCCGTCGTGACCTATCCGCGCGCGCTGAGGGCCGGCGTCCGAAAGCCTCCCAGGAAGGAACCCGCGGGGGCCGGCGACAGCTTGCCGTCTATGGCGATTTGACGATGCGGCGGCTTGCGTTGTGGATGCGCTGGCCGGCGCAATCGGCGGCGGATCGACGATTGCGGTGGCGCGTTTGGCGCGACCGCGGCAGTCGACAGGGCAATTTTAGCCTGATCGACGGGATAGGGCGTGCGGTTGGAGGCGGGGCGACAGCGATGCGACGCCGGAAGCGGGGTTCCCCGGCAGGCGGAAGGTGCAATGAGGCGGTGATGGGCGTCATGGCATCGTGGCTCTGACCGCGGCTTTGGGTGATGGCGGGCCGCGGGGTGCGCCGCCGCGCTGGAAGGTCTCGACGATGACCATGCGGCCGCCGCAACAAGGGCATGGCGGGCGATGGTCTGCTGCGGCGCTGGCGTCCAGATCTGCGTCGTCGTGCTCTGCCGGCGGATCGGTCACTGCCACTGGCGCGGCGATCAGTTCTCTGCGCGTGCAATGTTGCCCTTGCAGGTGGCGCTGGCGAGCAATCCGTAGTGGCGGATGCGATGGAACCCCTTGGGCAGAACGTGGAGCAGGAAGCGCCTGATGAACTCGCTGGGCGCGAGCGTCATCGTGCGAAACCGCTCCCGGCCGTTGCTGCGGTAGTCCTTGTAGCGGAAGGTTATGCCGCGCTCGTCGAGGCCGACCAGGCGACTGTTTGAGATGGCAACGCGGTGGGTGTACCGGGCGAGATAGGCGAGTACCGCTTCGGGCCCGGCGAAGGGTGACTTGGCATAGACGAACCATTTCTTCTTGTTGAGTGGTGCGAGGTGCGCGGCGAAGGCCTGGCGGCCACGCAGGCTGTCGAGCTCGCCGAAGAACACCAGTCGGCCCGCCGCGTGGGCGTCGGCGAGCCGCGTCAGGAAGCGCCGCCGGAACAGGCGGGACAGCACGCGCACCGGTAAGAGGAAGCCGGGTCTGCAGCGCACCCAGTGCGTACCATCGAGCGATATCCCGCCGCCCGGCACGATCATGTGGACATGCGGATGGTGGCACACACCCCCACGATACCCTGAGCACAGATGCGGATAATACGGTTGTTCAGGTCTTCTACCCCTTCCACCCGCTTCATGGTGCTACCCTCCAGATCCTTCGCAGACCGCAGCGGGGAGACGGGGCGGTCTGCGTCATGGACCCAGCCGGGAGGCGACTGAAGATTCCCGTCTGGATGCTGTTGCCGGAGTGCGCTGGGATCAGGATCTCGCGACGACCGCACCTGGGTAAGGAAGCCCTCCTATCTCTCGCTTCGTTGATCGCCTCACAGCTCGCCCCCAAAGACCGTGTTCACGATAACCTTCCGCAAACGCCCGGTAGCGGATGCGAGGGAGGTCATCGTGGTGCAACTTCATTTTCTGGAGCTGATGATCCCAAAGGAATGCGGCGCCGTGCCAATGGACGCACCGACACGCGCCGATCTGATCAATCTCATGGCCCGCGTTCTGGTGGTGGTCTTTCAAGAGGAGGGGGGAAGCGTCAATGACCGAGGTTTTGTACAATGCCAAGATCAAACCGGAGCACCTGGCTCGCAAGGCGATCGTCTACCTTCGGCAGTCCAGCGAAAGACAAGTGCGACAGAATAAGGAAAGTCAACTCCTCCAGTATGCGGTGGCCGAACGGGTCCGTGCTCTGGGCTGGGAACAGGTCGAGATCATCAATAGTGACCTGGGATCGAGCGCGGGGATCGCCTCCGCCCAGCGCGAAGGCTTCGAGCGGGTCCTCAGCTTGGTGGCACTAGGAGAGGTCGGTATAGTCGGCAGCCGGGAAGTATCGCGGCTATCCCGCACCGACAAAGACTGGTGTCGGCTGCTCGAGGTGTGTCAGATCTTTGGAACGCTTATCGCTGACGAGCAACAGGTCTACGATTTGAATTATCTCGACGATCAATTGGTGCTGGGCATCAAAGGGACACTCAGCGTGGTCGAACTCAAGGTTATACGCCAACGATTGCTGGCGGGACAGGAGTCCAAAGCGCGCCGCGGTGAACTGTTTAAAAGGCTCCCGATTGGGTATGCCCGAGACCCCATGGGAAAGGTTGTGCTTCATCCCGACCGACGGATCTGCGAAGCGATTCAACTGGTGTTCGCCAAATTTCGAGAACTGTGGAGCGTGCGTCAGACATTCCAATGGTTCCGTGATCACGACGTGGAGCTGCCGGCCAACCCCATTCAGGGGACGCGGCTGGTCTGGAAGATCCCGTCGCAGAGCCTGATCCGCGATATTTTGCGCAACCCCTTCTACGCTGGCGCCTACGTTTGGGGACGGCGTCCGGTAACGACCATGCTGGTGGACAGCCGGCTTGAGAAACGTCAGAGCGCGATGCGCCCCGCCGAAGAGTGCCGCGTCTTCATCCGCGACCATCATGTGGGTTACATTGACTGGGCCACATACGAAGAGAACCGACGAATGACGCGGCGTAATTCCGTGAACTGGGAGGGGGACGAATTGATGGCGGCGATTCGCGCCGGCCAGGGTCTTCTGGTCGGGCTTCTCCGCTGCGGGCATTGTGGGCGCAAGCTGCATGTTCGGTATTGGGGTGGTCGCGGCACCAATGCACGCTACCTTTGTAAGGGCGACTATGATGGTGGCGGGCAATATTGCATCGGCTTTGGCGGCAGCTCGGTAGACCGCCGGATAGGACAAGAACTACTGAAGGTGATCGCGCCTTTGGGGCTGGAAGCCAGTCTGCAAGCACTGGACGAACTGAGCGCCGGCGGCGCCGCACAACGTGCCGCCCTGTCCAGCAAGTTGGAGCAACTGGCGTATGAAGCAAAGAAGGCCTTTGAACAGTACGACGCGGTGGATGCTCGGAATTGGCTTGCAGCCAGCGAGTTGGAGCGGCGGTGGAACGGAAAGCTGGAAGAAATCGAGGAAGTCAAGCAACGACTTTCCAGTCTGGATGCACAACGCTATTCATTATCATCTGAAGAAGAAATCAGAATACGCTCGATGGGTGATCACTTTGCCCAAGTGTGGCAGAGTGACCACTGCCCTTCGACACTCAAGAAGATGATCTTCCGCACAGCTATCGAAGAGATCATCGTGCGCACCGACCAGGATAAAAGGAGCCTCGAGTTGGCGATTCACTGGAAGGGAGGCGCGCATACGCAACTCACGATGGAGCGGCCGCGTTCCGCAACCGAAACCGCCACGCCTGTGGAGGCGCTGGAGATCATTCGTCGTATGGCTGTTCGCTACGGCGACGACCAGATTGCCTCTGTGCTGAACCGACGCGGCTATTCTACCGGCAAAGGGATGCGATGGAATCAAACTCGCGTGGCGACGGCCAGACGCAACCATTCCATTGCCGGTCAAAAGCGAGCTCTGCCTGATGCGAAGAGAGTTAGCTTGAGCCAAGCTGCGCGAATATGTGGCGTCAGTCATCGCACGATTGAACGGCTGGTCGAGGCTGGTCTGTTAAGGTGCGAACAAGTAACTCCTCGTGCACCCTGGGAAATTCGCCGCACTGATTTGGATGCCGAACCCATACGCAAGATCATTGACCGTCTCCATCGCACTGGCAAATTGATCTTCCAAGGGGGCTGCGCGGAAGATCAGCTCGCCTTGTTCATTGAAAACGCAGGAGATAATAATGCCAGGCATTATGAGTGAGGGTTCTGGATCATCGCCGAGCCCCAGCTGTGGAGCACGGCGGTGGCACCGATACGGGCGCCCAGATGCTTTGGATCGGCGGCGATCGTGAGCAATGTCTCAGCCGCCGCGCGGAACAGCACGTCGTAGACCACCGCCTTGTTCTGGTAGGCCATTGGGGCGATCTCGGCCGGCAGCGTGAAGACCAGGTGGAAGTAGCCGACCGGCAGCAGGTCGACCTCGCGCGCGGCGAGCCAGTCCTTCGCCGCCGCGCCCTGGCACTTGGGGCAGCGGCGGTTGCGGCAAGAATTGTAGGCGATCCGACTGTGGCCGCACTCCTCGCAGCGCTCGACATGACCACCGAGGGCGGCCGAGCGACAGTGCTCGATGGCCGACATCGCCTTGAGCTGACCGAGGCTCACATGCCCGGCATTGGCCTTGCGCCAGGCGGCCCCATGGCGGTGAAAGACGTCTGCGACCTCCAGCCTCGGGCGGCGCACCGCCGCCGGGCTACACTCCGGGTCTCGGCCTCCCCACCGGCAGCGGTGCGAGCCGGTCGAGCGGGCTGGTCACGTTGCGGATCGTGGTGTTGGCGACGCGCGCGTAAAGGGCCGTGGTGTCGAGCTTGGCATGGCCGAGCGGACACGCGTCATAATGCGCACCTTCTATGTCACTGAAACCCAAAGCTCTGTTGGGCAGGATCCGATGTTAGCGAACGCCGCGAGGGCTTCTGTTGCCGGGCACGATCGGCGAGCCCGTATTGACGCCGGCGGCTCTCTGGATTGTGCAGAAGCTGATCAGCCGTCGACTGGCGGATGTAGACGAAAGCGGCGCGGTCCAGGTGGTTAGCCGTGATCTTGGTCATCGCCGACCTCTCCGTTTGCCAGCGCCGCCGCGATCTCGATCAGCAGGGCTTCGACCAGCGTTGCCAGCTGTTCCTTCTGTGAGAGGGCTGGCAAGACGCGAGGCTCGTCCGGCTCGAACAGGTCCGGCTGAATGCTTGCGTTCTTGAGCTTCATTGTTCTCCATCCCTGAGTTGGATTGGAGAAAGCCTAGAAGCGCATTGATCTCGGCACGCAGAGATCGCAGAATATCAAGCGACAGCCGCGGCTCGGCACGAAGCTGGTGATGCGCCGCCAATTCGTGCGTCATCCACGCCGGTATGCAGGCGACCGACCCGTCGGGCTGCGGAATAACGACCAGCTCAGCGCCACGGTAGGCGTATTGCCTGGCAGTGAGCACGGTCTCGCCGCGCCGGGGATGGAACGGATAGTAAATCTGCCCCTCGATCGGGTGTTGGCGGGCAGTATGTCTCTGCTTCGAGCAGAACCTGGATGACGCGGATGTCGGTGTCCTGTTCGAGCAGATGCGTGGCGAAGCTGTGCCGCAGCGTGTGCGGCGATACGCGCTTCTTGATCCCGGCGGTCTCGGCGGCGGCATGGACGGCGCGGTTGAGCTGGCGGGTCGAGAGTGGCTCGACCGGATTGCGGCCCGGAAATAGCCAGCCTCGCGGCAGCAGAACGCCCAGGCGTCGGCCGTCCCGCCACCAGTCGCGCAGCAGCTGGAGCAGCTGCGGCGACAGCATGGCGTTGCGGTCCTTGCGGCCCTTACCCTGCTCGACCCGCAGCAGCATGCGTTCGGAATCGATATCGCCGACCTTGAGCGCGACGACCTCGGAGAGGCGCAGTCCAGCGCCGTACGCCGTGGCGAGCGCCGCCTTGTACTTCGGCCCCGGCGCCGCCTGGAGCAGCAGCGTGACCTCTTCGACGCTCAGCACGGCCGGCAGCCGGCGCGGTTCGCGCACGATGGTGAGCCGCCGGGCAAGGTCAGGCCGGTCGAGCGTCACGGTGAAGAAGAAACGCAGGGCCGCGACTGCACTGTTGATGCTCGGCGGCTGCATGCCGGTCTGCGTCTGGTGCAGCTGGAAACGGCGCAGATCCTCCGCCGTCGCGGTGTCGGGAGACCGGCCGATGAAGGCTGCGAACGCCCGCACGTTGCGAACGTAGTCGCTGCGCGTCTTCTCGGTGAAGCCGCGTACCCTCATGTCCTCGATCATGCGCGCCCGCAGCGCGCTGCCGGGCCGGTGGGAAGGATGGGAGGTCATCGGGGGGCTCCTCTCTCAAGCCGAAGATTGCTGGACCTTCGATGCTCGGGATCGGATGCCCCAATCGTCACGCCTTACCGCTCACTACCCCCTCAAAAACGCACCGACCATGAGACGCGCTCCCTCCCGCGAGAGCGGGTTCGTTCTTGTGCCAAAAGCCGTCATTTGGATCAGGCCTCCGAACAGCTCAATTCAACTCACAGGCGTGACCGACTGGACGTAAAGCCACGCCAGTCTGTCGATCCAGAGCACTGACCCAAGACCGCTAGGAAGCTTAGTCTCTGCGGAGCTTGCGGTTCAGGAAGTCCTTGATGAGGGGGAACACCTCGTCGGCCTTATCCTCCAGAACAAAGTGTCCGGTGTCGAGCAAATGGAATTCGAGGTCCGTGAGGTCGCGCTTATAGGAGTGAGCGCCGTCGGCCGGGAAGATGAAGTCGTTTTTTCCCCAGACGATCAATGTCGGTGGCTGATGCTTACGCAGGTACTCCTGCACTTTCGGATAGAGCGGCAGGTTGGTCCGGTAATCGTAGAAGATGTCGAGTTGAATGTCATTATTGCCGGGGCGGTCGAGAAGCGGCTGGTCATGCGTCCAGTTGTCCGGCGAGATGCGGCTCGCGTCCGAGACGCCGTCGGTGTACTGGAATTTTGTCGTCTCCAAGGTGAAGAGTTTGCGCAGCGCGTTGCGGCTGCCTTCGCTGTTGTCGGCCCAGTATTTCTTGATCGGATCCCAAAATTCTCGCAGACCCTCATCGTAGGCATTGCCGTTCTGGACGATAAGGGCGGTGATGCGTTCGGGATGTTTCAGCGCCAAGCGCCAGCCGACTGGCGCTCCATAGTCCATGACATAGATGGCATACCGCGTCACACGCAGTTGGTCGAGCAGGCCATCGACCAATTCGCCGAAACGGTCGAACGTATAGGCGAACGTCCTACGATCTGGGGCATCGCTTTCACCGTAACCGGGATAGTCGGGCGCGATCACGTGATAGCGATCGGCAAGGTACGGGATCAAATTGCGGAACATATGCGACGAGGTCGGAAATCCGTGCAGTAACAGCACAACCGGCGCGTCCTCGGGCCCGGCTTGTCGGTAAAAGATATTGACCCCGTCGACCGCGTTGGACCGATGATGTGTGACCGCGAAAGGAACGGCCACGGCCGCGTGCTCAGGCGTCGAAACGGTCATCTGGGTTCTCCGCGGATTAAAATGACGGTCGCTGATGCGCCCGCGGTCCGTCGCATCGCGTCCCCAACGACGGCCCCGGCTATGCTATCGTACAACCTGACCCGGAACGCAATGCTCAAGGTCGGCAAGGGCCGCGCCACACCGCATCTGCGCATCCACACGGCCCCACAAAACAGGGTAAGGCCAAATGAACATGGAAATCCAAAAGACCGACACCGCGGTCGTGTTTATCGACCCGCAGAATGACGTGTTGAGCGAGAAGGGAGCAAACTGGGCAGCGGTCGGGGCGAGCGTTACAGAGAACCGGACTGTCGAGAACATGGAGCGGATCTTCAAGGCCGCCAAGGCAAACGGGTATGAAGTGTTCATATCACCGCATTACTTTTATCCGACCGACAGCGGTTGGAAGTTCGACGGACCGCTCGAGACTGACGAGTTCAGAAACCACAGCTTTGCGCGAAGCGGACCGCTGAACCTGGCGGGATTCTCAAGCTCGGGCGCAGACTGGCTGGAGCGCTTCAAGCCCTACATCGAAGACGGGAGGACAATCGTCGTCAGCCCGCACAAAGTATGGGGATCGCAAACCAATGATCTGACACTGCAACTGCGCAAGCGCGGGATCAGCAAGATTATCCTTGGCGGCATGTTGGCGAACATGTGCGTTGAATCCCATCTGCGCGACCTTGTCGAACAGGGGTTCGAGGTTGCAGTCGTCAAGGACGCCACCGCCGGGCCTCGGCATCCGGTATGGGGTGATGGCTACCAAGCGGCAATGATCAATTACCGATTTATCGCTCATGCCGTGTTGTCGACCGATGAAACTGTCGATCGCATGCGTTAGGAGAGCCAATCCCAATTCTCCACGTATCCGCGCCCGCGTCGCGGCAGTCGTAAAGAACAGCGAGGCCAGGAACACCGCGCGTTGGCCGAAACTCCGCTGAGGGACGATGCCGCCGAGCGGACGTGCGAGGAAGCCAAGCGCCAGAACGGAGAAGGAGAGGATCAGGGACACGAACGAGTCATTCGTCGGAAAGAACTGACGGGCATGTACCGGGCGAATATGCTGTAAATTATGAAATCGTAATATTCAAGCGATCCCCCGAGGCTCGCGAAAGCGATCACCCGCCACTGCGATCGGGTGAGACTGCGGGGGGGAGTGCGGTTTCGTGGCCAATATCGACTGCAGCATGCTGCTGTTTCCTCCATGAATGGCCTAACTGCCACCGGCGCGGCATGATCGGGGACGTTGCCGGGCGATACCGCCATAGACGGAGGTTCGGGGCGCACGCGAGCAGCGTGTTCGACCTGTCCACTATGTGGGCACGAGGCCTGTTCTATCTGCAGCTTGCTTTAGCAAGTTGCAGTTCGATCAGTGCCTGCGTCTCGCGCAAAGGGCCGAGACAACGGCGCACGCCTTCCTCTGCGCTGATCATCACGCGCGCCATCCAGATCGTGTTAATGCAGCCCAGGATGCGATTCCCGACCCGGATTGGCACGGCGATGGAGCCGGTGTGAGGCCAGATTTGGCCCCCCTGCCGCAAGCCGTAGCCGCAACGCCTGGTGGCGAGAATGAGGCGCGACACCTGCGCCGCATCGCGCGCGAGCGCGTCGTGCGGATTCTTCGAGCGAGGAGCGCGAGCAGGTTCTGCTGCTCCTGCTTCGGCGCGAATGCGATGTAGGCCAGGCCGGACGCGCTGCCCAGAATGGGCATGGTTTGCCCGACCATGTTCCGGTCGATCGAGAGGGGGGCGATGCGATGGGTGGTCTCGTGGATCATCATGCTGAGCCCATCGAGTGTCGCCACGTCGCACGGCCATGAGATCTGACGTGTGAGCTCGACCAAAGCCGGTCCGGCGATCGCCATGATCCACTGCTCGTCTTCGAAACCTTCGGAAAGGCTCCGCACCTTCAATCTGAGATGGAAACGGTCGTCGTCGGTGCCGCGGCCGACATAGCCGCTCTCCAGCAACGTCTGTAGCAGCTAGTACACGGTTGCTCGCGGCACGCCCGTCTCACGCGCAAGGGTGAGAGCGGGCGCGCTGCCGTGCCGGTTGAGGGCCGACAGCACGTCGAGCCCGCGGACGAACGAGCGGATCGGCTTGGGATGCATGGCGATCTGTCCGCATCGTGGACAACGCGGGAATAACTCTGCCCCGAACGAAGCGGATGTGAAAGGTGTCGCGCAACGGCGGGTTCTCCCCGCTGAGGAGGAGACATCATGGGGACCGAGACCGAACCGAACCATCGAACCTGCGAAACAGACGTCGCGATCGTCGGCTGCGGACCCGCTGGTGCGATGCTCGCAAACCTGCTCGGGCTGCAGGGCATCGGCACGCTCGTACTGGAGCGCGAGGCGAATATCTATTGCCTGCCGCGGGCGGTGCATTTCGATGACGAAGCGATGCGCCTGATCCAGACGGTGGGTCTTGCGGACGCGATGCAACCGCTCGTCCATGTCTCTCCCGGCATGAAGTTCCTCGACGACACCGCGCGGCTGCTGCTCGATTGGCCGCGTCCGAGCGCGGCCGGGCCGCAGGGATGGCATGCGAGCTACCGCTTCCATCAGCCAGAGTTCGAGCGGGTGCTGCGCGACGGGCTCGCACGCTTTCCATCGGTATCGCTCAAGCTGCGCAGCGAGGTGTTCGCGCTGGATCAGGAAGCGGACGCGGTCGTCGTCCGCTACGAAGACCTCTCGACCGGTGGTTTGGTGAACTGCCGTGCGCGTTATGTCGTCGGGTGCGAGGGCGCGCGCTCGCTGGTCCGCCGGGTCATCGGCGCCCCGATGGAGGATCTCGGCTTTCACGAGCGCTGGCTGGTGCTCGACGCTCTTCTGAAACGGCCGCGCCCCGACCTGGGCGACTACAGCGTGCAGCACTGCAGCCGGCAGCGCCCGGCCACTTATGTCCGCGGCACCGGCAATCGTCCCCGTTGGGAGATCGCGGTGCTGCCCGGCGAGGACGACGCCATGCTCACCCAGACAGCGAAGGTGCTGGAACTGCTGAAGCCCTGGGTGGAGCCGGACGACATCGAGCTTGAGCGCGTGGCCGTCTATGCCTTCCACTCCACGATTGCGCGGCGTTGGTGCGGCGGCCGCCTGTTGATCGCAGGTGATTCCGCCCATCTCACTCCGCCATTCCTGGGGCAGGGCATGTGCGCAGGTATGCGCGACGTCGCCAACCTTGCGTGGAAGCTGGGCCGGGTGCTGCGCGGCCAGAATGACGAGGGCTTGCTCGACACCCATCAGACCGAGCGTGCGCCGCATGTGCGGGAATACATCGAGCTGGCGGTGCGGCTTGGCGGACTGATGAACACCAAGGCGATGGAGGCCGCGGTACCCGGCTCGGTGCTCAAGGGCGGCGAGGCCGCGCGAATGACCTCGATCAAGCCCAGGCTCGGCCCCGGTGTTGCGGCGGGATGGAACGGGCTGGCCGGCCAGATCGCCCCGCAACCCCGTCTCGCGGGCGGAACGAGGCTGGATGACCGGGTCGGCTACCGATACGCGGCTCTGCTGGAGCTGCAATTTGCCGCGGATCTGCCGGCGGACACGCGCGGGCGTCTCAACGATCGCGGCGTCGTCGTTCTGGCCGATGACGCTCCCGAACCGCGCGCCTGGCTCGAGACGGCGAACGCTTCGGCGATCGTCGTGCGCCCGGACCGCTACGTGCTCGGCGCGGTCCACTCGGTCCAGGAGCTTGACGCCGTGGTCGCGGCGATCTGACTGGTATCCCTCGGAAACCCATCGGAGCTCTCTGAAGCTCGTATCTTTCCTCTCCGCCGAACCTCGCAGCTTCGGCGTCATCAAGGACGGCGTGGCGGTCGATCTCGGCCGGCGCCTCGGCGACCGCTGGCCCACTTCGCGGCCATCCTAGTTGAGCATCGCCGTAGGGGAGCGCCGCTCGCTGTGTTCACGCTGGCCGGCCCATCAGTCCCTAGACTGGTCGCTTCCCTCGGAGCCTTCAGGGGGACGCGCGCAACGGTGATCGGCTCGCGTCGTGCGGCTGCTTGCCGCAGGGTTCGTCGCCGCATCCGTGCTGGACGTCCTCTGGGCGACGAATGCGCGGTCCGGAATGACGGCTTTGGGTGTGCGCCGTGACAAGGCGGCGCTTTCCAGTGGGTGCAAGCCCCACCCGCCGATTCGCTCCAGCCGGAAGCAACCGGAGCAGGCATGGAGGAGACGAAATGTCTGAAGCCTTCGGATAGCGGGTCACGAATTGGTGACCGCGCGAGTGTGCAGGCTGCAACGCGAGTGAACGCCGAGCAAGCCTCGAAAAGCTCGATGTGCAGGCCGACCCGGTGACCCTTCCGGGGAAGGCTGACACGGTTGGGCGACACGAGCGAAGACTACGCCCAGCCGCTGCACCGGGGTAGTGGCGGCAGCATGTACACAAGGAAAGCGCACGCAACAGGGAAGCCCCATTGCGTGATCAGGGATGATCAACCGGACGCCCGTGAGGGACAGGCCGGGCGCGCTGGGGTGGCGGAGAGGCCCGTAGTGTGTGCCTGACAGCTGACGCGTCAGGTGGGTTGAAGTCCCACTCAGCCCGAGGCCCCGGGCTGAAATCCAAAGGTGGGGGTAATGCCTCACCGGCCGAAGATGATGGAAGGTATGGAGAGGCTAGTGAGGCACGACGGCGAAAGCCGGGACACGGATAGGCTGACCTGGAGCCGCCATCGGCGAATCTTCGGAGGGCAGGGCGTCCGTCGCGAGGCGGGGTCCGAAAGGCTTGAGGAGAACCACCGGGTCGTAATCAACGGGAGCAATCCCGACAGATGAACCGGTCGGCCAAAGACGGAGCATGGTCGAGTCCGCACTATGGGGACGAAGGCGCATGGGTTCCACTCCCGTCGCACCAAGGTGTGTGCGGACGACACGGTGGGGAAGAGCGTCAGTGACTCAGGGAGACCTGGTATCGTCCGAAGGCAAGGTATGGCTGGAATAGTGCGACACTCGCAGACGAAAGGGCGAGCAACCGGGAACGCAAAGCCCAGCCTGAAGCCGGCCAACGGTAGGTGCGGATATAAGCGCAAGCGAAATTCCGGCCGATCCGGTGCCAGGGGTCGGATCGGGGCGAGGTACTCTCGAACGGGATCAGAACAAAAGGTTCCGGATCGCCACCATCGAGCGGCGACGCTGGTTGGATCCAAAAGACCAACCGGAGGGGGAAGGCCCCGTACTGTGTGGCGGCGTCAGGTGATGAAGCCCTGGCTCGCTTCAGCGCGGTGGTCTCGACAACCTTCCAATTCCCTTGCGAGGACAAATTGGTGGGTACGGACCACATCCAGGATTTCGGGAGCGCCACACCCCGCAAGCGGGTACGTGCACAGCACGGCCAGGCGTTCAGACCATCTTCATAGTCACAAAAGTGTCCCCAGTCCCTTCTTTGTTAACCAGGTCGTATCGCCGTCACCCTGATGCCAGGGTAACCTCTGGCCGATACACCAGAGAGTTTCTCATACCAACTATCTGTCAGTCTCTTGCCGTCGAAATTACCACTTTTGAGAAACCAGTCGCGGGCCGAAACCATCTCTAATCGCGAATCCGCGAGGTATTGATCAAGCTTAGGCACTGCGTCTTTTAGCACAGCTCTGGCCTCTTCGATCCTCAGGGGCTCAGCAGAGATCCACATGCAGTACTCGTCGCTTTCTAGACCCGACTTGCAGTATGAGACTAGCGTGTCGAGGAGATAGTCTTTCGTCCCATAGAAGAGACAAAAGTGAGCACCCCAGGCCGCCACATCGCCAACGACATCGACACCGGTCTTGCCCACGTCGGTTGCCATCGGAGCTTACCTCCCCTTTTTCACTCCTGTATTGAAATGGACCTTGGCGCCGATCGCCATGTAGCGTCCGCCTTCGCTCGAAATGGCAAGCCGCAAATCAACCGGCGCCAGTTCAAGCATTTGCACTGGGTTCCGCATATCCCAGCGCGGAGCGGATGCAGCTGAGCAAGCTCTCGCCATCGAACGGCTTGCTTAAATAGCAGACTGCACCGGCCTTCAGCGCCTGTTTACGCAGGCGCTCGTCAGGAAAGGCGGTGATAAAAATTACCGGGACGCGACCACCGGACGCGAGAAGTTTGCGATGAAGTTGCAAGCCGTTCATGCCGGGCATTTGCACGTCTGAGATTAAACATGCAGTACTGGAAACGCAATCGGAGTTTAGGAACTCGCCGGCTGACGTAAATGTGCGAGCGCTAAATCCGAAGGCTTCGACGAGGCCCCTCGTTGCCTCGCAGACCATGACATCGTCATCTACAATCGCTATGAGAGGGGCGTCGGCCATTCCGTGTACCACCATTCTCGCGCAAAGGTGGTCATCGGGACGAGCTCAAGTCCATGATCAAGGCCGCGTTTTGATCAACAAATAGGCTGGCGAGCTAGCGAATTGTTTACTTCTACCAGCCGGCTTTGCTCCTTCCGCTTTAGCGGCGGTGCCCTTGGCCTGCCGTTAAGATTTGATTTTGTTGGCGATCCGGATCAAATCGGCCAGCGAACTGGCGCGCATCTTTCGCATGATCTGACCGCGATGCAACCGCACCGTTACCTCGCTGATCCCGATATCAGCCGCGATCTGCTTATTGACGCGACCGGACACGAGCAGTGCCATGACTTCTCGCTCGCGCGCGGTCAGCGATTGGTGGCGCGTCCGCAGATCGGCAACCTTGCTCTCTTCGTCCAGACGCGCGCGATCTCGCGCCAAGCCCAGCTGAATCGCGTCCAGCAGGTCCTGATCGCGGAACGGCTTGGTCAGGAACTCGATCGCACCTCCCTTCATCGCCTGAACGGACATCGGAATGTCGGCGTGTGCCGTGATGAAGATGATTGGTATCTTAACGTTCGACGCCGTGAGCTCGCGCTGAAGGTCAAGACCGCTGCGGCCGGGCAACCGGACATCGAGCACGAGGCAAGTGGGTCCGTCCGGGCGTCCTTCATCCAGGAACTCGGAAACCGAAGCCAACGTCTTGGCGTGCACACCGACCGATCGGATCAGGCCGCCGAGCGCCTCGCGGTACACGGGGTCGTCGTCGACAACGATAACGGTCGGCGTTTCAGTCATCGCTGACGCTCGCTGCGATAGAGGCACCACAAACAGCTGAATGATGGCATGCGCCTCCCGAGCATCCTAAAATCGTAAGCTCAAAGAAGGAAGCGCTATTTGCGTTGGTCGTGATCCCGGACGTCCACTCACGCGGTGGCAGGCCGGCGTTGATTGGGCGAGCTGATCGCCACGGCCTGAAGCAACGCGGACATCCCAGTGGTATCGCTCGGATGCAGAGGGAGGTGGGCGAAAACGTGTGGTCCCTCTCGCGGCAGCTCTATCTAAACCAAAATACAATCTCTTGGCACCTGAATCTGCATCATCCTCCTTAAATGTTGTGGACAACAACACGCCCGAAGCGTCGGATCGCAGCGCGTCGTTACCCCAAAGGCCTGGGTGCAGGAGGTCGAGTGCCAACCGCAAAGCCCCTGATTTCGATCATCGACGACGATAAGTTGATTCGTGAGGCGATAGGGGGCCTCATAAAGTCGTTGGGATTTAGGGTCCAGGTGTTCGCGTCCGCGGAAGAGTTTTTGAGCTCACGCCATGTCCGCCGCACTTCCTGTCTGATTGCGGACATGCAAATGCCGAAGATGAGCGGCCTTGAGCTGCATCGCCACCTGTCGGCTTCAGGAAAGCCCATTCCAACGATCCTGATCACGGCATACATTGACGACAGTGTTCGCGAGCGCGCGCTCTCTGCTGGCGTCACTGGCTACCTTTATAAGTCCTTCAAGGAGGATGATTTGCTCGCTTGCGTCAGCTCAGCTTTGACGCGCCCCAGCAGCTGAGAAAGCAGTATGATATGGACTGTCGCCCGGCCGCGTCCGCCAACTCCCGCGCGCGGCGCTCTCTTTTGTGATTTTCTGCGGCGTTCTACACGGGCGTAAGGTCAGGGTGTAATGGTTGGAGGCGCCGGCACCATGAATTGAAACACGGCTCCTTGGGGCACATTCGAAGTAGCCCATAATCGTCCACCGTGAGCTTCGATGATCGAACGGCAGATCGAGAGGCCAATCCCTAAGCCGCTGGGCTTCGTCATATAAACCGGGCTTGCCCGCATGGACCGGGTGGTGCACGAGCGGCATCGCAAGCTCGATGTGCGGAACGTCCGCTATCGCAACGGACTGATGTTGGCGATCCTGGCGGCGCGCGTTCCGGCGCGGCAACCTGGCGCAGATCCGGGTGAGCTCGCACATCAGCAAGATCGACGGCGTCTACGTCTGTAGCTTCACCGCCGCCGAGGCCAAGAACCGCCGGGAGCTCCAGCTGGCGCCGTCAAAAGTCCCCGAGACAGGTCTCGGCGAACGAGCCGCGCAAAAGGTCGATCTCCTGCGTACCGCGGTGCCAGCAGTGGATCAGGAGCCGCCTGCGGCGGATATCGAGATGGCCGTTCCGCAAGCCGTCGGAAGCGCTGCCGAACTGGCTCATGAGCTTTCCCGGCAGCGTCTTCGACGGCTTGCGGTCAAGGTGACCCTAGCGCTCGTGGACGACTGCGTCCCGTCTTTATCATGGTTATGAAGCCGGCCCTATGCGGGGGGCGGCGAGCAGGCGCAAAAGGCATTTACCGACATCGTGCCGCCCGCCGACGACGCATCGGCGGTAGCCGATGCAAATCGTCAAGTGGTCGATCCGCCCGTCGGTAAGCGGTGTTCCGCGTGCACACCGGTCCGACTGGGGACGGCGCCAAGTTCCCTATATCGTGGCCGACGCGCATCTTCTGGCGCCGAAGCTCCAGCCATCCCCGATGCCGTGGCTTGATCGTTGATCGGCAAAGTGAATTGCACGGTGATGCCTGGCCCGGCGTTCGGGGTGGCCCATATGCGTCCCCCGTGAGCTTCGACAATCGAACGGCAGATCGATAGCCCCATGCCCGTGCCGCCGGGCTTGGTGGTGTAGAACGAGTCGAACAGGCGTTCAAAACTCTCCGGGTTCAGTCCCGGGCCAGAATCCTGCACGGCGACGAGCACTCTGCCCGATGCATCTTTCCCTGTGCCGATCAGCAACCCGCGCGACGCTTCGCTGATACCGCTCATCGCTTCGACGGCGTTGGTGATCAAGTTAAGGATCACTTGCTGCAGTTGGACTCGATCTCCTTGAATGAGCGGCAAGTCCTCCGCGAGTTCCGTCTGCACCGAGACATTGTTTTTCATCAATTCGCCACGGGTCAGGGCAATGACCTCAACGATCGCTTCGTTGACCTCCAAGGCATCCTTCCGCGGGGGCTCCTTCTTGATGAGGCTACGGATGCGGCCGATGACCTCGATCGCACGGTTTCCGTCCCTGACGGCACGACCAAGCGCCTGCCGGACCTGGTCCAGATCTGGCGGCTGGGCACCCAGCCAGCGCAAGGCCGCCTGGGCATTGATGACTCCCGCCCCGAGCGGCTGCATGACTTCATGTGAAATCGAGGCCGCCAGCTCTCCCATGGTGGTGACCCGGTTGACATGGGCAAGATCCGCCCGCGTCTGACGCAGGGCCTCCTCGGTGCGCTTGCGCGTGGACACGGAGGCGAACAGGGCGGCCAGATCGGCGAGCGTGAAACCGGCGATCGCCAGCGCCAGGGTGACGCGACCCTCGTTCGGATCCACGATGGAGGGCGCCCACGCGGAGGCGTGAGCGGTGAAGATGGCGGCCCGCATCCCGGTGTAGTGCATGCCGGAAATGGCGATGCCCATGACGATGGCGGCGGCGAGCTTCTGCCCAGGGCCCGTGGTTCGGAACACCAGCCACAGCGCCGCCGTCGCCGCGCCGATCGCGATGATCACGGAGAGCGCGACCCACAGGCGGTCGTAGCTCAATTCGACGGCCGCGGTCTCGAGCCCGCACAGAACGCCGTCCGGCCCCCGCATGGCCGCCATGCCGGTGTAGTGCATGCCGGAAATGGCGAGGCCCATGAAGAGGCCGCTGAGGACGAGGCGGGGAGGCGATATGCCCGGGCGACTGATGACGTAGAAGCCGCCGCCCGCGGCCAAGATCGCCAGCACGAGGGAAAGGACGGTCAAGCCGACATCGTAGGAGACCGGCCACGGCAGCACGAAGGCGAGCATGGCGACGAAGTGCATCGACCATATGCCGGCTCCCATGGTGAGCGCGGCCGCCGCCAGCCAGATGCGGGGCGTGCGTCCTTGGGCCGGCGCCACGCGTCCGCCGAGATCCAGGGCCGTGTAAGCCGCGAAGCTAGCGACCAGGATGGACAGGGCAACGAGATACGGATCGTATGTTCCGGTAACGACCATCGGGATAGTCCCCATTTCGGAGCAGAGACGAGCGAGGCACCATCCGAGACATGGCACCGATATTCCCCGGATGCCGGCTCCTGACGAATACGATGCGCCACGCAAGGGCAATTGGCAAGGTTCGATGGGCCACCACCAGCCGCCAGAACCCCGCGCAGCCGTGGCTGGACGCCCGAAGCCGGCGTGTGGGTGGCGATCGGCTGTGCTCGGATCATGAATGCGCGCACCTCGTCTGTCGGATGGCAGCCGTTCATTCGCTCCGGCTCCTCATGCCGGGAACGGCGGCGAACGTAGCCGCAGGCCGTCGATGCGACGCAGGATCTTCCGCCCCCGTGGGAAAAGGCGTGGCCGGTCCCGGGACGCCAGGACCGGCCGCTGGCGCACCCGGTTGGGGAGGAGGACAGCCAGATGCGCCAAACTGTTTTGAATGCCTATTGCGTTTGAGGAGCTCTTTGGTCTGATAATGAGTCGCCCCTCTTACATCAAAATATTTATTCACCTCGTACTCAGAGCCAAGACGAAGTGCCGCATCGGCCACCGTTTTGGACGCTGGGCGGCGGATTGGCCACCCCACAGTTGAGTATGCCCGGCTCTCATAGCTGCCGGCCCAGGGGTTCACGTTTCCGACGTTAATGTTCGGTCCATCGTAAAAGCCGCCGCCCGGGTTCGGACCCGCATCAGCGTCTCCAACCGCCAATGAGCAAGCGGCGAGTACCATGGCCAAACAGGCAATGACCGGTGCAGATCGCCAATTCATCGGTAATTCCTGGCTGGCTATCCTGCTGACCCGTACGGAACCACACTGGTGGTTATTGCTTGTGTTACGCGGCCGCTCTCAGCAAGTGTTGGGACAACTCCGCTTGGCGCCGCTCAATCACGTCGAGTTCGCCGCTCTCTGCGAGCTTCTCGAGGGTATAGGCGCGCGTCGTCGCCAGCAGTCGCAGACGGGTACCGGATCCATCCGCGTCCACTGCCACCAGCGACTTCGCGACTAGCGCGACGACCCGATCCACAGTCTCGCTTTTGGTGTAGTTTCGATCAGTGGCGACTGCTGCAGCAGCATCCATCGTAAAGCTGCTGGCAAAGACCGAAAGCCGACGCAATGCCCACTGTTCTTCCTCGGTCAGCAGACGATAGCTCCAGTCCAGTGAGGAGCGCAGTGTATGGTGCCGCGGCGCAGCCGACCGGCGGCGGATCGTCGGCAGTCGCAAGGGATGATCCAGCCGCGAGGCAACTCCCTGGAGCCCAAGTGCATCGATGCTGGCGGCAGCGAGCTCGATGGCCAGCGGTATCCCGTCAAGCTTCCGGCAAATGTCGACGACGATCGGCACATCGATATCACGCACCTCGAATTCGCCGAGAACGCTTGCGGCGCGCTCTACGAACAACTGGATGGCCGGGTACTCAAGTGCCTCGGCAGCACCCAGACCGGGCAATACGGGTGGGAACTCCAACGACTGCACGTGATGGAGGCGCTCGCCTTCTACGCTGAGCGGCTCGCGGCTGGTCGCCAGGATTTGCACATAAGGAGCAGCCCGCAGCAGCTGCAAGGCGAAAGCAGCGGCGGCCTCGATTAAATGCTCGCAGTTGTCGAGCACAAGGAGCATGTGCTTGTCGCTCAGAAAGGAGAGCAACTCGGCGGGCGCGTCCTCTGCAGGAGCGTCGAGGCCGACTGACGAGCTAATTGCAGCCGGCAAGAGTCCCGGGTCCTTGATTGCGGTCAGATCGACAAACCAAACACCGTGCTCGTAATTGTTGGCCAGCCGCGCCGCAGTCGCAACGGCGACGCTGGTCTTGCCGATACCGCCCGTTCCGACAAGCGTGATTAAGCGGTGATGCGCCAATTGCGACGAAATTCTGCTGATGATCTCATCCCGCCCGATCACTCTCGTCAGCGGCACCGGAAGGTTGCTCAAGGGTTCCGTTGCCAATTGTCGTGCTGTCGCGGAGAGAGGGCAGACCGAGCGAGTGATGGGCGCGACAAAACAATAGCCGCGTCCGGAGACCGTGGAGATGTACCGGTTGCCGGCTTGGCCGTCCGCCAGGGCGCGGCGCAGCGCGGCAATATGGAGCTTCAGATTGCCTTCGACGACGAAGACATGGGGCCAGACCCTCGCGATCAGCTCAGACTTGCCGACCACCTCGCCGGGACGTTCGATGAGAGCGATCAGGAGATCGAGAGTGCGACTGCGGAGATGGACGGGCTCGTTACCTTCCAGCAATAGTCGTCGTGTCGGGAGCAGCCGGAAGGGCCCAAAGGAGATCTCGTGCTCGGCTGGATCATTCGCGCGATTAGCCGCTTCGATCTCCCCCTGCGATCTTCCGGGTTTGCTATCTGGGCCAGCAGGATGAAATACAGCCGCCGATTGTGCGCGGCTACCCAGCGGCGGTGTCCGCAAACCGCCTGCCGGTTCATAACTTGTCGTCGCCATTGCAGGGGTCCTTTCGCTTTCACTGCGCCAACGACATAGCGGCCCGAGCAGCCCAAATCGATGATCAAAAGAGAAGACAAGGTCAGCGATTGCGCGTGACTGCCAGCGAATCGTTTAGCTCCGGACATCTTGTTGGGGCAGCTCCTCTCCGGCATGGACACGGCAATTGAGCGCCGGGAGCACTCTGTGGCGAGCTACGATCCTGTCGTCAGTCGGACCACTGCTTGCGCACCTCCAACCTTGCGCCGGCGTCCATTAGTCGCTTACGACCTGAGTGTTTGCATCTTGTGAGCAGATTTGTCAGGCCAGAGCAGGAATGATGGTGTGTTCGGTGAGGCGGCGGCCGGCAGCGATGGCGGCGCGGCCAGCGCGGGTGAGATAATAGCGATAGGTGCCGAGGACGCGTTTGATGACGCCGAGATGGCGCAGACGGGCGAGTTGTCGGGATAGGGTGGCGGGAGAGGATTGGCCGAGGAGCGGCAGTAGGTCGGCGCGGCGAAGGCCCGCGATATTGAAGCCGGGACGCTGGAGGGCGGCGAGCAGGGTCTGTTCGGCGGGGTTGAAGAAATTGAGGCCCTTGAGGTTTCGGCCTTTGACCGGACGGGGTTGGGTGAGGCGGTCGAGCGCCCGGATGCCAGCCGAGAAGTCGTCCAGACTGGAGAGGTATTCGAGGTAACGGCGATTGCAGCTTACCAAGATCTCACGCAAGTCCTTGAGGCTGTAGATGGTCTTTCTGACGGGGGCCAAGGCGCGAGTTGCCGGGCCTTGGCGATGTTCCACCTGCGGTAGTGCTTGAAAGCGGAGACGTCGTTGGTGGTGGTCTGGATACGCAGGACGTGGCCGAATTTGTCGTAGATCTTGATCGAGGACTTACTGAAACGATGCTTGACGCAGGTGCCCTCGATCCGCGTCGTGAATTGGCTGCCGATCTCTTGGGCGAGTTGGGCAGTGATCTTGTGGCCGAGAAAGGTGGCGACGTGTTCGGCTTTGACGGTCAGGATGGCTTGCCGGGAAAGCTGTTCATAGAGGGGTTTGAGGATGGCTGGCGTGCGGAACACCTCTTGGCCGAGGTGTATACGGACCCGAAGAAGCGGACCAAGCTGAAGCCGGAGGCGATCTGGGAAATTGAGGGCTCGCTGAAGCTGAGCGCCTTGGATATCTGGCGCGCTTCGGTAGGGCGCACGAAGATTTATCACGCATTCCGTAGGGCATTTGAGCGCTACGATTTTCTCGCTTAGCCAACTGCGCAGTTGTTCCCGTTCGATGCGGACGTTCCGTGGCCACGAGAAATCGCCGGAAAGGCGATGGACGCGTATCACCGCTGGATGGAGATTACGTTCCCGGCAACGATGGCCGGCTGCCCTGCCGTTGCAATGCCAGTCGGTTTCGGAGGGCCTGCTAACCTGCCGTTGGGAGTCCAGATTATCGGCCCCCGTCAACACGACCTCGGCGTCCTGCAGCTCGCCTACGCCCACGAGCGGGCGACGGGCTGGGCGCAGAAGCTCTTACCACCCGTCCTGAGCAGTAGTTGACCGACATGTGGGCAGCGGCATGAGCATCGCCGGTTCGGGCTTACTTGGGTAAGGACCGCTGCGTAAGTCTGAATTCTGAACCGGATGACGGCTATGGCGCAGGAATAACGGTTCCCGCTGAAAAGGCTGAGTGCCGGCGGTGTGCTCAAAGGAGACGATCGCCGGAATGAGCCGCAACGGGTGAGACGCGCCGTAATGGCAGTGCCGCCAACGGCCGGTTACGGTTTGCTCAAAAGACCTTCGCCGGGATGCGAGGGAACGGACGAGACGCGTAGAGTCGAGATGTGGCGCGGTGGCGGTAGGTCGAACATATCTGTAGCCGCCCCTTTCGTCTGGCGGTGCCCGAGGACGGGCGTTTTGTCATCGATTCCCGCCAGTTTCACAATATCGGGCCGATCCAATCTCCATTAGTCTAACCAGACTCGCAAGCTCTTAAGGTGCCGCCCAGTCGTTGGGATGTATTATGCGCGCTATTGCACGCAAGGGTCCCGTCTGCACCCCAGAGGATGGGGGCCGTACATCTTCGCCATTCCCATGGGCACTCCAGAGCTAAACAATTCGCTGACTATCACGCGTAATCGCTGATCGTGTCTTCTCTTTTGATGATCGATTTGGAGTGCCTGGTCAGCTATCTCGCTCCGTATTAAGAGCGAAAGGACCCCTGGGATGGCGACGACACTTTCGGAACCGGCAGGCGGTTTGCCGACACCGCTGTTCGGTAGCCGCGCGCAATTCGCGGCCGGATTTAATCCTGCTCGCCCCGATGACAAGCTCGGGAGATTGCAGAGGGAGGTCGAAGCGGTTGATCGAGCGAATGGCCCCGCCGAGCACGAGATCTCCTTTGGTCCCTTCCGGCTGCTCCCGGCGAGGCGACTGCTGCTGGAACATGACAAGCCTGTCCGTCTCGGCAGTCGCGCTCTCGATCTCCTGATCGCTCTTGTCGAACGTCCCCGCGAGCTGGTCAGCAAATCTGAACTGATCGCAAAGGTCTGGCCCGATACCTTCGTCGTCGAAGCCAATCTCAAGCTCAATATTGCCAAGCTGCGGCGAGCGCTGGGGGATGGCCAAGCCGGCAACCGATACATCTCCACGGTCACCGGGCGCGGCTATTGTTTTGTGGCGCCGGTCACTCGGTCGGTCGGCCCATGCCCCCCGACACCGCAGCGTTCCGCAGCGGAACCCTCGAACAACGTTCCAGCGCCCCTGATGCGATTGATCGGCCGCGATGAGGCCATTAACAGAAATTCGGCGCAGTTGTGGCATCACCGCTTAATCACGCTTGTCGGACCCGACGGTATCGGTAAGACCAGCGTTGCTGTTGCGACTGCCGATAGGCTAACCGACAGTTATGAGCACGGTGTTTGGTTTGTCGATTTGACCGCCATCAGCGATCCGCGGCTCTTGCCGGCAGCAGTTGGTTCGGCAATTCGCCTCGACGTTCCTGCGGAGGCAAAATTTGCGATTTGTGCCGGTCATTGCGTGTTTGACGATGCTGCCGGCAAAAACCGAAAGCCGGCCCAATGTCCTCTGTTCTTCCTGAGCCAGCAGACGATAGCTCCAGTCCAGCGCAGCGCGCAGCGTCTGGTGTCGTGGCACGGCTGTGCGGCGGCGGATTGTCGGCAGTCGGAGGGGGTGGTCCAGACGCGAGACAACCCCTTGGAGCCCGAGCGCATCGATAGCGGCCGCCGCGAGCTCGATGGCGAGCGGTATCCCGTCAAGCTTCCGGCAGATGTCGACGACGATAGTTGTATTGGCGGATGTACCGCATGAGCTTTCGGCGCAGATTGGGGATGGAGGTGAAAACGCCACGGGCGATGACGTCGCGCTCGATCCGGGCGAACCACAGCTCGACCTCGCGGCGCTGCCCAACAGACAAACCTACACTTTTGGTCGATGCGGAGCCGTCAGGATCCCCCCAAAGTCGGAGGCCGAGGCATTGCAGAATGCCGTGCGCGGCCAGTACGCGGCGGGCACCGTGCTGGGCAAGCTGGCCAACGCCTATCGAGAAGAGCCCGATGTCGCCCCAGACTCGACGATCGAGACATTCATTGCTTGCCAGCTGAACGTCGCCAATTGGCGCTGGGGTGGCGTGCCATTCTATTTGCGCACTGGCAAATAGCCTGTTCAGCCCCTGGTGACACGCTCTGTTGGGTCGGTGCCAAGGTCAAGAGGTGACTGGGATGGAGATGCAGGAGATCCGCTATTTTCTCGCGATGAGCCAGACACTGAACTTCACCAAGGCAGCGGAGGCATGCCACGTTACTCAGCCGGCCCTGACGCGCGCGATCCGAAAAATGGAGGATGAGTTCGGCGGCTTGCTGTTCTCTCGCGAGCCGAACAACACACACATGACCGAGCTTGGGCGGTTGATAGAACCGCATCTGACCGAGATCATGAAGCAAACCGGCGAAGTAAAACAGACGGCAACCCGCTTCCTCAAGCTGGAGGGCGCGGGCCTCACACTCGGTACCATGTGCACGATCGCACCGGTACCGTTCGTGAACTTTTTGGACCGCTTCAGGGCTGACAATCCTGGGATCGAGATCACGATGCTGGAGGCCGTGCCGGACGAGCTCTGCGAGCTGCTGGTGAAGGGCAAAACGGATGTGGCGTTGATGGCGCGGCCTGACAGTTTTCCGGCGCCTCTCCACGCTTCGAAACTCTATTCAGAACGATTCGTTATTGCGTGCTCCGCGGACCATCCGTTTGCCACGAAGAAAGAGGTGTCTATGGCCGACCTTGATGGAGAATTCTGCCTTTCGAGGGTCAACTGCGAATTTTGCCGTATTCTCGACGAAACGTGCCACAAGCAAGGCGTAAATCTCGTTAAATCGTATCGGAGCGAGCGCGAAGACTGGATTTTGACGATGGTCGCCGCCGGGATGGGGGTCTGCTTCCTACCCGAATATACAGCCGTCTACCCGGGTGTCGTCAGTTGTCCGGTCGTATCGCCTTCGGTCGAGCGCGACGTCTGTCTGATCACCGTCGCCGGCCGTCGCTGGTCAGCACCGGTTGCTGCCTTCGTGCAGGCGGTGCGGCGTTATTCCTGGACATCCGTAATTGGAGCGAAACTCGCCAAGGGTCGACCGCCGCTTCTTGATCCGGTCGTATAGCAAGCGCGATGTCGGAAACTTATCAGCCCAATAACTTAGCAGTATTTCACGAACAGCTGCACGCCGCATAGATTCGCCCTGTTGGCACGATGTTACCGAACGTCACCGAGCACGGTGCTCTGGCTTCTAGGGCCGACGTCATCAGCTACCGCCGGGAGCAATCAGCGGTTCAAACTCGAGAGCCGTAGAGCGGCGTCCGGCTGTCGGCGGCCGCGCAATCGGCGGGTCGGATGAGTTGCATGCGTTGGAAGCCTCCGGACAGCTCGATCGCTTACTTGGCCGAGAGTGATTTCACTCCGGCCGGACAGAGGACGCCTCTACAATGCACGCGAAGAAGAGGACAATCGCCGACACGCCATATGAAGAAGCGCTGAATGAACTGCGCGCGGCGGTGCCGGGCCTACACGCGATTGCCGACCGCGCCTTCGTGGTGGCGGCGAGAACCGACGAAGAGGGGCCGCGCCGCGGGATCGAGCGCGTCGGCATCCGTGCGGCAGATCTGATCATCGCGATTTCGGAACTTTCCCACTAACCCGCGGGCCGCGCCATTGCCGTACCGCAGCGCCGGCGCGCCCGCACGAGAACGATCAAAGGTGCAGCGATGTTGCGACGTTCCGCCCTGGCCGGGGCTCTGGGCCTAATCGCCGGCGCAGCCACGCTTACCAGTTCCGCAAAGGCCAGCATGGATCCGGCCGCCTTCGTCAACAATCTCAGTTACCAACTCCAGATGGTCAACACAATCGCCTCCCCCGAACTGAGACTCGGCCGATTTCACGAATTGTTCCGCGAGGACTTCGACATAACCGGCCTCGGCCGCTTTGTTCTTGGCCGATTCTGGTGGGTCTTCGACCCATTAGAGCGGCAAGAATTCCTGACACTGTTCGAGGATTACGTCGTGCTCATCTATTCCGATCGATTGTCGGAGTACGCCGGCAATGGCTATAGGCCCAAAGCGACCGGCAGCCGGCTCGCGCCGGACGGGGTGATCATTACGAGTGAAATCGTTCGCGATTCCGGATCGTTCCGCGCGCCGGTTCAGCCGATCAGGATTGATTGGCACCTCACCGTGCGCGACGGCGTCTACAAGATCAGCGACGTCATCATTGCCGGCCTCAGCATGGCGACGAACGGGCGCTCGCAACTCGAAGGCGTGGTGGAGCGCAACGGTGGGCGCGCTCAGGCCATTCTGGCGGTCATGCGCCAACAGATCGCCGCTGCCCAGTAGGGCCATGCGAGCTCTACCGCCGCGTCCCGGTTCAAGACGTATGCCACTATAACATATGCAGGGAAGCGTCTGTTCGCTTGATGATGCGAGATGGCTCAAGCTGTGCCAATGCCTTTCGAAGGAGGGCGCCTTGACCCGGGACAGTTCCGGATCGATTGGAGCAACACAGATTGGGAGCCCTGAACTTCGGGTGACTGAGATGCGTGGGCAAAGCTCGTCTCTCGGCCGCTTCGACAGCCGGATCGATGCTGCGTCGCTCGCCACGCTGGCCGACCTCGGTCTGTCAGAGGTGCAGATTGCGCGGTATCGCCGGCGTTGGTGCCGTCGGCAGCCGTCGACAGAGGCGGACGCCGCGCTCAGGACCATGAGAGTCGCACTCGGAGGAAGCTCATGTCTCAATCGGAACGGGTCGAAGTCTTGATCCTCGGCAGTGGCGAGGGCGGCAAGAAGATGGCTTGGCATATGGCGCGATCGGGGCGACGGACGGCCGTGGTCGAGCGGAAGTGGATCGGGGGCTCCTGTCGGAATGTCGCCTGCCTCCCCAGCAAGAACGAGATTTGGAGCGCGAGGGTCGCGCATCTGGTGCGTCACGCCGCTCAGTTCGGCACGATGATCAGCGGTCTTATCACGACCGACATGGCAAGGGTCCGCCAGCGTAAGCGCGATATGGTCGAGGACGGGATTGCGCTGCATATACAGCTCTACCAGACAACCGGCGGCGAGTTGATCATGGGGACCGGGCGCTTTGTGGCGCCGAAGACGCTTGAAGTACGCCTGAACGACGGCGGCACACGTGTGCTGGTGGGCGACCAGGTTTTCATCGATATCGGTACGCACGCAGCAATTCCAGGTGTCCCCGGCCTCGAGGCCGCCCGGCCGCTCACCCATATCGAGGCGCTGGAGCTCGACTACTTGCCATCACATCTGGTCGTGCTCGGCGGTGGCTATGTCGGTCTCGAAATGGCCCAGGCTTATCGCCGCTTCGGCAGCCGCGTGACGATAATCGAGACCGGTCCGCAGCTGATGACCCGCGAGGATCCCGACGTCGCCGACGAAATGCAGCGAATTCTCGGTGACGAAGGTATTCAAATTCTGGTGGCGACCGAAACCCTCAATGTGAAGGGCCGATCCGGACAAGAGGTCAGCCTTACCGTGCGTACGCCGTCCGGTGAGCAAAAGATCGAGGGCAGCGAGATCCTGGCCGCGGCAGGACGCGTTGCCAATACCGCCGGCATCGGGCTCGAAGAGGCCGGCGTCGAGTTGGACGCTCGTGGGTACATTCGCGTCAATGAGCGGCTGGAGACGACGGCGCCCAATGTCTGGGCTATCGGCGAATGCGCCGGCAGCCCACAATTCACGCACGCATCCGAGGATGACTTTCGCATCATCAGGGACAATCTCGCCGGCGGCGACCACAGCACGCGCGATCGGTTGGTACCGTACTGCATGTTCACGGACCCGCCCCTCGCCCATGTCGGATTGAACGAGGCCGAAGCGAAGCGCCAGGGTGTGGCCGCGCGCGTTGCGAAGCTGCCGATGAAGGCCGTGCGCCGGACGGCGACGACGGACGAAAAGCAAGGCTTCATGAAAGTTCTTGTCAGTGCGGGCGACGACCGCATTCTCGGCTTCACGATGATCGGCGCCGAGGCTGGCGAGGTCATGACAGTGGTGCAAACCGCGATGCTTGCAGACCTGCCGTATCCGAAGCTTCGCGACGCCGTCATTGCGCACCCGACCATGGCGGAGGGCCTCGGCCCGCTCTTCTCGAATGTGCCTCCTCTGAGACGATGAGTGAGAGCCATTTGAATTCACGGGTTCGCCGGCATCGATAGCATGCGGCTAGACGAGATTCCCCGGCCGGTGCCGGGGGGCAGGAGAGTGCTAGTCGCCGTGAAGGCGGCGGACGTCGGATTGTGGGATCGGTTGATGCGCGAAGGCCGGATCAGCCAAGCGCTTCCCTTGACCCGCGGCTCCGAAGTCAGCGGCACAGTGGCCGCTCTCGGCGCCGGCATCGAGGCGTTCGCGCTCGGCGACGCCAGATACGGCGCGACAAACGACCAGTTCGTCGGCGGCTATGCCGAGTGCGCGCTGGTCGAGGCCGGCAGATCGCGTCCAAGTCCGCCGCGCTCGACTACATTAGAGCGGCGGGCCTTCCGGTCGTCGCCGTCACCGCGTGGCAGATGCTATTCGAGCACGCGCGGATCGAATTGGGACAAGCGGTCCTGGTGCGCGGCGCGGCGGGTAGTGTCGGCGCCTGCGCGACGCAGATGGCGATGGAAGCCGGTGCTAGTCTAGCGTCTTTGGGACCGCGCGCGCCCGCGACCTCGAACGCGTGCAGTGCGGCCAGCGCAATCCGGGCGGTGGTCGACGGCGAGCGGCTGGGGACTATCACCCCAGACCCGCCCAGCTAGCAGCGCGGCATCACGGTCTCCAGTATCTACGTCCGCGCGGACGGATGTGCGTCGAAAGACGGTGATGCCCGCGAGCCGCTCCCAATTGACATCGGCCGAAAAGCCGATCTGGTCGGCGAATGAAGCCGCGCGATGTGTGCCGCCACCGACATCGGCAGCAGCGAGCTACAGCAGGCGTTCTAGGTCGCGGATCGCGATGCTGTAGACCTGCGCCACCTGGGCAATCGTCATCCCGTATTTGAGCCAGGTTTTGATCTGCGTGAGGTCCGACGGCGGGATCGAAGGAGCCGCGGACGTTGTCGCGGCAACCGCGGCGATGTGTTCAAGGTTCGGTCGCGCCGCTTCGACGGCGCGTAAGACACGGGCTGCCGCGCTCGTTGGTCTAGCGCGGCTGGTGCGGTCGTCGGTGCCATTCGCGTGGGTTCGGGGGCCTTATATTAGGCCGGAAAAGCGCGTCGGCCGCTTGGCGCGCGGCCGTCATGTGCGCGGGTGATCGTGAGTGCGATAGTCGGTATCTGGGGCTATCAACAAGTACTCCATGCGGTCCAGCCGCGCGAAGCGCCGGTCCTTCGTTCAACGACAAGTCCGCTGTCGCTGCTTATCGCGCTCGCTGATGGGCACGATGTCGGAAGCTTATTGGCGCGATAACTTAGCGGCATTTCACTAACGACTGAGCGCTCCATAGATTTGTCGTGTTGGCGAACCCCAGATTTGTCGTGTTGGCGAACCCCGGAAGGTTTCGAAAGTCAAGCAAGCTGAGGGCGCGGCGCACTGGCGGCGGTTAAACCATGAGCGCCGCCTTCGGAACGGCGTCGAGCGCTTGCCCCTGAGAAAGTGCGCGGGCGAGAGCGCTTTTACGGAAGATAACGTCGAGAGGAAGTTATGTCCCATAGAACTCCGATTATAGCACTCGCATTTGTGGCGGGCATCAGCCTGGCGGCCGCGGCATTCGCCCAGTCGGCACCGGAGCCCGACAATGGCGATCCGCTTACCAGGTCACGACAACTACCGCAGTACACCGATTCCGGTGACCTAAAGCTGCCAACGAACTGGCGTCAATGGATCTTTGTCGGCGAGCCATTGACCCCTAACGCGCTCAATGATGGCCGCGCCAATTTTCCTGAATATCACAATGTCTACATCGAGCCGGGATCGTATGCCATCTATAAGAAAACAGGCGTGTTTCCTGAGGGAACAATCTTTGTCAAGGAACTGCAGCTCGCTCTACCCGCAGAAAATCCGGACGGTTCGCGGACAGAGCCTTCGGGGAGGGGTTTTTTCCCCGGCGCTTTCAACGGCGCCGACGTGACCGTCAAGGATACCAAACGCTTTGCCGAATCAGGAGGCTGGGGATACTTCAATTTCAATCATCACGAGCCAAAGGCTCTAACCGCCAAGGTGAGGGCGAAATCGGAATGTGCATTTTGTCATATCGCCAGCGCTAAGCGTGACGAGGTTTGGACTCAGTTCTACCAAATACTGGACGAGGTCCCCGCTCCCCAAAGTGGCAAAGGAGGATAAACCCGATATTGACGGCATCGTCGATCCGATCTGAAGGGATTAGAGAATGCACTCAACTCGCCGTGGCGTGGTCTACGTGGCAATGAATGACCCAGTTCCCAATGGTAATGCGGTTCCGACTTATCTAAACGATGGCGCCGGAAACCTGTCGCCGTTGCCGGGTTCGCCGTTCAAGACCAACGGCACCGGATACACAACCAAACATGTCCTGCCGCATTTTGGGCCGTTCGACCTCGATCAGAATTTGATGCTGTCGGCGGATGCCCGTCGACTGTTCGAGGAGTGGCCGCCCACTAAGCCTTCGGAGCAATCCCCATGATGGACAGGAAAATTATCACAGTCGTAGGGTTGTTGTCATTGCTAGCGATTTCACTGGCTGCTTATGGGCAGACGGGCATAACAGCGGCAACCAATGACCCGAAAACGGAAGCGGTCGACGCGAACGGCAATTTGCGCGTACCCGCAGACTATCGCGCCGTTTACCAGTTTTTGGGGAGTTGGGCGGTAGCGGCCGATCAAGGTCAAGGTTCGAAGGAGATCCATGTCGTTTATGCCGCGCCGGACACGATCGCTGCATATCGCAAAGATGGGCGTTTCCCGGATGGCTCCGTGCTGGTGAAAGAAGTGTTTGAGGCGACTACCGCCGCGATGACCACAGGCACTGTGAGCCATGCGCAAAAATTGAAAGGCTGGTTCGTGATGGTGAAGGATAGCAAGAACAGCCATCCTGGCAACAGGTTGTGGGGCGAAGGCTGGGGCTGGTCCTGGTTCGATGCTGCCAACCCGGTCAAGACTACCTCGAAGGACTTTCGTACTGATTGCCTGAGTTGCCACATCCCAGCCAAGGCGACGGATTGGATCTATGTCTCCGGCTATCCCGGATTGAAAAAATAGGTGCGAAATCTCCAAAAGTTCGGGCCGATTGTCGATGAGGGCCCCGCAAGGAGCGGTCATGAAATCAAGTAAACTTTTTGGAAGATACGTTTGCAGGCTGGTGATGGCCCTTTCGGTGTCCTTTCTCCTGATGGAGGCGAGTTCGGCGGCAAACATCACGAAGCTGTTCCTCACGTCAGGCCAAGTCGATCTTGCAAGAGAAGTGGTAAGATTGCCGCTTCATCGCGGTCGCCTTTCCTCCGGAGAGACTGTTTGGTTCGTTCTCACCGACGTAAGCGATTTCGACACTTCCAGGAAGATGGGCCTCACATGGGCGCCGAGCCTCAGTAAGGCAAAAGACCTCGCGAGTACGCGGGCTGCGGAAATGGATGAGTCCAACAACTTCACCTTCAAATTGGGGCGCGTGGATTTCTCACCAGTTCAAACGTTGACGGCAGGAAAGGCGCCAAACTACTTCCCGCCTAGGTTGGCGAGAGCCGGGTCCGTCGGGGATGCGCATTACAGCCCGTTAGTTCGGGTCGCAAACCGTAATGACATTGTTTTCAACGCTCCCATCATCGCGTTCAACGTCGGGCCAGAGAAAATCTCGTTCTGCGGCGGCAATCCCGATTACTCGGTTGTGACCGACTCGGTGGCAAACATCTGCCCTGACAATGGCACCGTCGACTTGAAGCTGCGCTTCGGATTTGCGGACGGCAAGCACTTGCGGTACCTCAGCTTCGACGCCAACTCCGAGGAATCAGCAACGCTCGAGGCATCGACCTTTGCGCCTGCCGAAAGCGACATCCTCCAAAGCGGCGCGACGGAGATCATCTACACGATCGTAAATGGCAGGACAGGCCGGACCGACCCTGAGCGCCAAGGGCTCAACAGCGCGCTCAGTGGCGAAGGCCCTTCACTCGACATCCTTGCGCAGTTCAAGGAGATCAGTGCCGGATATTCACCGATGTGGGATGTTCAGCTGGCTGAGTGGACCAAAGAGGCTATCGAAAAGAATCAACGAAAACTTATCACTGACGGTGAGGACGTTACAGCCAAGAGCGAAACAGGCTCGTTGGTAAGCCCCGGCGGAGGGCCGGTCAGGACGACCGGAATTCTGGTGAATTGTCCGGTCGTGGGTTTCACCAACGAGTAATTGCTCGCGTCAGAAAACAATAAACAATCTTGGGCAAGTCATGCCGACAATGGGACCCATTTCAGGAGCTCTCTCCATTATAGATGGGAATAAATAATATTCAGGCCGACCGGCTGCCGACCCAAGCCCGGCAGCCGTATCACTCCGGTCAAAGCTCGCCGAGCCTTCATAGGTGTAGAAACCCGAGGGAAGACGCAATGACGACACCGCGAAATCATTTCGAAGCATTTCTCGACGGCGTGCGTCGAGAAGGCCGTTATCGCATCTTTACCGATCTCGAGCGACACGCCGACCGTCCACCCTATGCTACCTGGCGCGGCGAGGGGATTGCGCGCGAGGTCGTCGTGTGGTGTTCGAATGACTATCTTGGGATGGGACGCCATCCCGCTGTCGTCAACGCGATGCTTGAGACGGCACTGCGGACTGGCGCCGGCGCCGGAGGGACCCGCAACATCTCCGGCAATAGCCACGCGGTTGTCATGCTGGAGGCGGAGCTCGCCGATCTGCACCGCAAGGAGGCCGCACTCGCCTTCTCTTCTGGCTATGTGTCCAATGAGGCGGGGCTTGGCACAATCGGCCGATTGCTGCCGAATTGCCTCATTTTATCGGATGAGAAAAATCACGCTTCGATGATCGCCGGGATCCGGGCTAGCGGCGCCGAGAAGCGGATCTTCCGGCACAACGATTTGGGCCATCTCGAAGCGCTGCTGCGAGAAACAGAACCCAGCCGCCCGAAGGTCATTGCGTTCGAGTCGCTTTACTCTATGGATGGCGATATCGCCCCGATCGGGCGCATCTGCGATTTGGCGACAAAATTCGGGGCGCTGACCTACCTCGACGAAGTGCATGCCGTCGGTCTCTACGGCCTGCGTGGCGCTGGCATTGCCGAGCGCGATGGGGTCATGGACCACGTCGACGTTATCGAAGGGACACTGGCCAAGGGCTTTGGCGTCGTGGGTGGCTATATCGCGGCCGATGCGGTGATCTGTGATGCGATCCGTTCGGCCGCGCCGAGCTTCATCTTCACGACCGCGATGCCGCCGGCGGTCGCTGCCGCCGCGAGACAAAGCGTCATCCATCTAAAAAGATCGGTCGCGGAACGGATGGCCCATTGGCTTCGGGTCGACAAGACGTGCAGTGCACTGCGCGAGGCCGGCATTCCGATGATGTCGTCGCAATCGCATATCATTCCCGTCCCGGTTGGCGATCCCGATCTCTGCCGAGAGGCCTCAGCACTCCTCTTGCAGGGGTATGCCATTTATATCCAGCCGATCAACTATCCGACCGTACCGCGAGGCACCGAGCGGCTTCGCATCACGCCCACACCATTCCATAACGACCGGCTGATCGACCATCTGGCCAATGCGTTGCGGGAGGTTTGGGACAAACTGGGGCTGCCAAACGAAACCAACGTGGTCCCAATATCGGCTTTGACACGCTTGCGGCCCGCCGCCTGAACTCGAGCGCATCACGCGACATGGCTCGCTGCGCTTGGCGGAAGTCCGCGCCGAGCCTTACTTCCGGCAGTCAAACGGGGCCGCCCGAAAGCGCTGCAAGTGGGATTAGCCGAGCCCGAAACCGGGGTACGGCAGGAGCCGTCGAGGGTGGCGAGCATGGCGCGCTCCGCACCGACGCAGGCCGCGCTTGCCGCGTCATGAAGTGGCTCCACTAGCTGACGCACCATTTCGTCCGTGGCACGACATTCGATGGCGAGGGCGCCTTGCCCGACCGCGGGCAGCATGGCCTCACGGGACAGGATCTCGACAGCGCGACCGGCCTCGCCGAGGCGTTCGAGGCCACACAGCGCCAACACCACCGCATCGACGTCACCGGCGTCAAGCTTTCGCATCCGCGTGTTCACATTCCCGCGAATTGGCACGACCACAAGGTCCGGGCGGCGTCGCAACAACTGAGCTTGGCGTCGCAACGAAGCAGTGCCAACTCGCGCACCCGTCGGCAGGGAAGCCAAACTCGCGCCGACAACAGCGCATCGCGAGGGTCGTCACGCGGCAGCACGCAGGCGACCGCAAGCCTATCGGGTAGCCAGGTCTCCAGATCTTTCAGCGAGTGTACGGCAAAATCGATATGCCGAGCGAGCAGCGCCTCTTCTAGTGTTCAGAGTCATTCACACGATTCACCCGGCGATGAAGCACCTCGCTCAATACCGCTTCACCGGTGAAAGCCGGTGCCCACGGCAGAAGTGGATCCCGGCTTTCGCCGGGAAAGCGAGAAGGGGGATCTGCTGAATCATCTGAATGGTTCTGAGCACTAGTTCCTTGGCGAACAGGCCTTTGCCCCCGATCTCGCCGAGCAAGCGGTTCTGCACCCGATCGCCAGTCGTGCGGATGGTGACGATCTCGATTGCTCCGATCGCGGCGAGGTTCGGGTGGGCGGCGGTCAAACGGTCGGCGACGAGAGCGGTCTGACGCAGCGCCATCGGGCTGCCGCGGGTACCAATGCGGAGAGGACGAAGGGGCACGGGCGTTCTCCTGGCCACCTGTTCTAACCCGCTGCAGCATTCGTTCCAAGGGCCGTCTAGTTGGCTCTCGGGTAGTGAACAGCTAGAGCAGGAGTTATGTCGGAAACTTATCGGCCCGATACCCAACCGGCATTTCACTAGCGGCCGCGTACTCGATAGCTTTGCCCTCGAGACCAGCGTTCTGATCTGCAGCTGCTTTGCGCTTAGACCTTCGCGCCGGGTCAGTTGGCGCCGTTCCCGCGCATATCCGTTGTAACGGAGATGGCCGCCCCGATTTATCGGCATCGCAGAAGGAGAGACGATGGTGGCGAATGAGACCGAGATCGTAGTCGTCGCCGAGATGACCGCGCAGCCCGGAAAGGCCGAAGCTTTAAGGCAAGTGATCCAAGCTGCGATTCCGCCGACGCGCTTGGAAGAGGGGAACAGTGTCTTCCGCCTGCACGAGGATCGCAGGGCGCCGGGGCACTTCGTTTTGTACGAGTGCTTTGATAATCAGGAAGCCCTCGAGGCGCACTTTCGTACGGTGCACTTCAAGACGCTGATGGAGCAGGCGACGTCGCTCGCGGAAGGTGGAGCGAAGATCGTGCTCCTCCGCGCGTTGACCGAATAGAACCGAGGGCCGGTCCCCGACCACAACGAGTGCTCAGCTCGAATTGCAACAGATCGCAAAGTTCTGTCTAAAATCCGCTCGCGCAGCCTCACCCGCGAGGAATGGATATTGTCACTATTAATTTGGCGTGACGAGAAAAAGCACGGGCCCGCGGGCGAATCCAATGGAAGCATCGCGAAGTGCTTCTCGATTATCATCTAAGGGGGCGGCCAGGTGATCCGGGACACCAAGCCACCGCTGGCTGAGGCCTTGGGGAGTCTCATTGCGGATCGCGCAAGGCTTCGGCTGTCCATGTGGGGCGCAACCACGGCGCGTTCGACCCGCTCCAGGCCCCGCAATCTCAGCTCGGATGTCAAAACCGCCGAGCCCGCGAACAGTGCCCTCAAGGAATCTTGGTTAGTCGGGGCAGGCCAAGGGGTGACCGGTATGGAAATGCAGGAGATCCGCTATTTTCTCGCGATGAGCCGGACACTCAACTTCACCAAGGCGGCCGAAGAATGCCATGTCAGTCAGCCGGCCTTGACGCGCGCTATCCGAAAAATGGAGGATGAGCTCGGCGGCTTGCTGTTCTCTCGCGAGCCAAACAACACCCACATGACCGAGCTTGGTCGGTTGATAGAACCGCACCTGACCGAAATCATGGCGCAAGCGGGCGAGGCAAAGCAAACGGCGACCCGCTTCCTCAAGCTGGAGGGCGCGAGCCTCTCAGTCGGCGTCATGTGTACTGTCGCCCCGGTGCAGTTCGTCAGCTTTTTGGGCCGCTTCAGGGCGGACAACCCGGGAATCGAGATCACGCTGCTGGAGGGCATGCCAGACCAGCTCTGCGATCTGCTGGCGAAGGGCGAGCTGGATGTGGCGTTGATGGCTCGCCCAGACGGCTTTCCCGCGCCACTTCAGGCTTCCAAACTTTATTCGGAGCGGTTCGTTATTGCTTGCTCCGCGGGTCATCGGTTTGCCATGGAGAATGAAATTCGCATGGCCGACCTCGCCGGTGAGTTCTACCTCTCGAGGATCAACTGCGAGTTTTATGATGTGCTCGACGACTTGTGCCGGGAGCATGGCGCGAACCTCGTGACATCGTATCAAAGCGAGCGCGAGGATTGGATCCTCACAATGGTCGCTGCCGGGATGGGAGTCTCCTTCCTGCCCGAATATACAGCCACTTTCCCGGGTGTCGTTGGGTGCCCGGTCGTATCGCCTGCGGTCGCGCGCAACGTCTGCCTGGTCAGCGTCGCCGGCCGTCGCTGGTCACCGCCGGTCGCAGCTTTCGTAAAAGCGGTGCGGCGTCATCCCTGGCCGTCGGCGTCAGTCGCTCCCAATCGGCGAGAAACCCGGCGAAGGTCGGCTGCCGCCGCTTAACGCGCTTTATGGCAGAGGTCATGTCGAGCACTTATCGACCCTATACCCTGGCGACATTTCCCCAGCAGCTGCGCGCTGCATAGATTTGCCCTGCGGGCAATCAAAGCGCCGATGTCCGCGTGGTGACCTTCATCGCGCTCAATTCAGGTTCCTTCGACGGCTTGGTTGGCTGACGGCCAGCGGGACAGTCAAACGACATTTTTAACAGCGAACAGCTGGAGAACCGCCGATGAAAAGGGAAATTATCCGTGTCGAGCCCTTAGCCTCCTATTTGGAGAGAGGCGGACGATGAAGGCGATCGTGGTGACGGACCAGGCTGCGGGAACAGCCGGCATGACGCTGGTGGAGCGGCCCGAGCCGCGGGCAGCGATAAACGACGTCGTCGTTCAGGTTCATGCGTCGGGATTCACCTGGGATGAGCTGACGTGGCCCTCGACCTGGACCGATCGCCTCGGCCGTAACCGGACGCCGGTAATTCCCGGGCAGGAGCTGGCCGGAGTGGTTACCGCTCGCGGCTACGGCACGACGGGGCTGTCGGTGGGACAGCGGGTGTTCGGCCTCTCGGACTCGTATCGCGGCGGCACCCTGGCGGAGTATGTGGCCGTCGAGGCACGCAACCTCGCGCCGCTGCCGGGCGACGTCGACTTCACAGTGGGGGCGAGCGTGGCGATGCCGGGCCTGACCGCCTGGCAGGGACTGTTCGAGCACGGCCGCCTTCAGGCGGGGCAGAGCGTCCTCGCGCACGGCGCGGCCGGCGCAGTCGGGTCGATGGTCACGCAGCTCGCACGTGAGTTCGGCGCCTACGTCATCGGCACCGGACGCGCTGCCGACCGTCAGAAGGCGCTCGACTTCGGCGCGCAGGAGTTCGCCGACCTCGAGAACAACGTCCTCGAAGACGTCGGCGGAGTCGATCTGGTTTTCGATGTCATCGGCGGCGACATCGGGAAGCGGTCCGCACGCCTGATTCGAGCCGGAGGAACGCTGGTCACCATCGCCGGGCCGACCGAGGCGCGACCCGCCGACGGCCGGGCGATCGACTTTGTTCTCGTGTCCGATCGCGCCCAACTGAGTGAGATCATCCAGCGGGTGCGTGACGGACGACTGCGGACGAACATCGGCAACATCGCGACCCTCGACGACGCCGTCGCCGCCTTCAACCGGACCGAGCGACGCAAGGGGAAGACGATCATCCGCGTTCGTCCGTGAGGACCCGGGGAGGGCGAGCGGTTCTGCCCTCCTCGTGGATCATCGTCGCCGTTTGCATCGTGGCGATCGTCTCGACCGTCGTTGCCTTTGCAATCTGGCTGATCTCGCGCGTTGTTAACGTCGACGCAAAAATCACTGAGGAACTGGGGGCAAAGGTCGTCGAAATCGCGAACAAGCGTGTACCGCGGCCGTTTCGGTTCCTGGTTGTGGCTCCGCCTGCGGGCCAGCTCGGTGTCCTCAACAACGGCTTGCGGGCCGCGACTGGGTGATGGGCGCTGACTACAGCATCGCCGATATTTCGCTGCTCGGCTGGGTGCGCAACCTGATCGGCTTTTACGAAGCGCGCGAGCTCGTCGGCTTCGACCGCTTTCTTCGTGTGCAGGCGTGGCTCGACCGCGGCCTCGCGCGTCCGGCGGTGCAGCGCGGGCTGGAAGTGACTGCGGCCTAGAGCGAAGACCAACCTATAGGCAGAAGAAGGAAGCCCATGAAGATCCGGACCATCATTGCCGCCACCTGCTTGGCCCTTGCCATCTCGATGGCCGGCCCCGTCGCAGCCCATGACGGCCAAGCGGAAACCGTCGCCAAGAACTTCGAGGCGGCGATTCCCAATATCCCCGGCAAGTCGCTGATCGCCCTGGAAGTCAATTACGCGCCGGGCGCAGCTTCCCGGCCCCACACCCACGCGAAATCGTCCTTCATCTACGCCTACGTGATCTCGGGCGCGATCGAGTCGAAGGTGAATGACGGCGAGACCCGCATCTATCGGGCGGGTGAGAGCTGGTCCGAACCGCCGGGTGCGACCCATTCGATCAGCCGCAATGCCAGCAGGACCGAGCCGGCAAAACTGCTCGCTGTCTTCGTCCTCGACACCAATGACAACCCTCTGACCACGCCCATCAAATAGACCTTCAGACGCATTGAGAGGAACGAGGGTCCTCGAGGAACATCATCAAAGAGACAATGCTTTCGCTTGAGGGTGCAGCCCTCCAAAGCGCCCGCGAAAAAGTACTTCGACTACGTTGCTGTAGCACGGCCGGCGAGACCGTGGAGTTCAACGGGAGGAAGCTTGTGATTGAAGATGTCGCATAGCGAGGCTGATCGTATCGCTGCCGAACGACAATAAGCGAATAGTATTTCGCAAGGTCCTTCAATGAACATCGGCTGGTCATCGCGTCTTCCTAAGATATTGCTTATTAACAGACTAGTACCACCGCTGGATTCCCAGCACCGATAGTCGAACGCTAAGAGGCTGACCAGAAATGAATTTAGCAATATCTTAGGGTTATTTGTCCTTCCCGCGAAAGCGAATCCAAGCCCCAAGACCTCGGCGGTTGCCCTGGACCCCCGCCTTCGCGCCGCCTTCGCGGGGGTGACGGGTAACGCAGTGATATGACGCGCGCCATTTCGGGTCAGACGCTAATGCGGAAATGCCGCCCTCTTGGACCTTCTCGGCGATGGCACCGATATTGTGCTCCTTCGTAAGCCGTATCGCCGTCCCTCGTATATTCCTTCGCTGTAGCCCTCAGGGAGTGCTGCTAGCGCCGCCTCGAAATCATCACTCTCCATCCACTAACGCTCCCTTTCGACGTGAGAAGCAGATGCTTGTACCGCACCGTCGATTTTTGCGCGCCGCGTCGATGGCATCAACTCAATAACCAACGGTCATTAGACCCTCGAGCTTCGCCTTCCTATTTTCGTCTCGTCTGCAAAGGAATTCGGAAGATGACGACCTACCACACACAGGCAGGTGGACGATGAAGGCGATCGTTGTGACGGACCAAGCTGCGGGAACGGCCGGGATGACGCTGGTGGAGCGGCCCGAGCCGCAGGCAGCGATAAACGACGTCGTCGTTCAGGTTCATGCGTCGGGATTCGTCCCGACTGAGCTGACGTGGCCCTCGACCTGGACCAATCGCCTCGACCGTGACCGAACACCGTCGATCCCTGGGCACGAGCTGGCCGGAGTGGTCACCGCCCTCGGCTACGGCACGACGGGGCTGTCGGTGGGACAGCGGGTGTTCGGCCTCACGGACTGGCATCGCGACGGCACCCTGGCGGAGTATGTGGCCGTCGAGGCACGCAACCTCGCGCCGCTGCCGGGCAACGTCGACTTCACGGTGGGCGCGAGCCTGCCGATCTCCGGCCTCACCGCGTGGCAGGGACTGTTCCAGCACGGCCGCCTTCAGGCGGGGCAGAGCGTCCTCGCGCACGGTGCGGCCGGCGCAGTCGGGTCGATGGTGACGCAACTCGCACGAGAGGCCGGCGCCTACGTCATCGGCACCGGACGCGCCGCCGACCGTCAGACGGTGCTCGACTTCGGCGCGAAGGAGTTCGTTGACCTCGACAACGACGCGCTGGAAGACGTCGGTGGCATCGATCTGGTGTTCGATGTCATCGGCGGCGACATCCAGAAGCGGTCCGCCGGCCTGATTCGAGCTGGAGGAACACTGGTGTCCGTCGTCGGCCCGACCGAGGCGCGGCCCGCCGACGGCTTGGCGGTCGACTTCGTTGTCGAGTCCGATCGTGCCCAACTGAGTGAGATCGTCCAGCGGGTGCGGGACGGACGACTGTGGACGAACATCGGCAACGTCTCCACCCTCGACGATGCCGTCGCCGCCTTAAACCCGACCGACCGACGCAGGGGGAAGACAATCATCCGCGTTCGTCCGTGAGGACTCGGGGTGTATCGGCGCATACATCTTGTCGAAGTCGGCGCGGTCGCCTCGCTCCCGGACGGAAAGAGAGGACTGGATGCGGCGCGTGGTTGCCGATGGCCATGCGATTTGCATCCTGCCAGAGCGCTCGGCTGCGGCTCCCGGTGTCGTCACACGGCCTATCGAAGGCCTCTCCTTGGAGCGGGAATTGGTGCTCGCGACGGTCTCGGGATCGACCACTCCGGTCGAGATACGGAAGATCGCGCAACTCGCCTCGAGGTACGAATGGCAGTGAGGACCGTCGCAGCAGTATCCCCGCCGCTATGGAAACTATACTCGCAGCGCATTGGAAAACTTCGTCCCGCGATACGATAACTGAAGACGATGCGTGTGCCTCGAGGGCTAACAGCAACGCGCTCGGCTATCAAACAAACTATTGGAGGCCCATTATGCAGTATGGAAAGTCGCAGGAGGCGATCGATCGACTGACGGCGGAGCAGCGCCGTGTCACTCAGGAGGCGGGCACAGAACGCCCGTTCACCGGGGAATACAACGATCACACGGAGCCTGGCATCTACGTGGACATCGTCTCAGGCGAGCCTCTCTTTGCGTCGTCCGACAAGTTTGAGTCGGGTTGCGGGTGGCCAAGTTTCACTAAGCCTATCGTTTCCATAAACATCGACGAGTTGCGGGACACCTCCCATGGGATGATCAGGACCGAGGTTAGATCAACCCACGGCGACAGCCACCTCGGCCACGTCTTCCCGGATGGCCCGGCCGATCGCGGTGGCCTGCGCTACTGCATCAATTCCGCGTCGCTCCGGTTTATCCATCGCGACGACATGGAGAGCGAGGGCTACGGCGAATATCTCGATCAGGTTGAGGAGGTTTAACATGCATCAGCGCGCTGTACTCGCTGGGGGATGCCTCTGGGGATGCAGGACTTGATCCGCAAGCTTCCCGGCGTTGTCTCAACTCGCGTCGGCTATATCGGCGAGAGCCCTGCATCGTACAAATCACCATGTCGGGGCGTCTCACCTAGTCTCGGCGCAAACGACGAACTCCTTGACTATATCGATACGCCAAAACTGCGAGAACTCTATCTCGCCTGGTGCGGCGAAAACGGATTTGAACCCGTCGCCATCGGAGCGGCGGCATGAGACGGACTGGCGCTTGCTTTTGTTGTCTGGCGATGGTGGCACTGATCTTCGCCGCCGCGCCCGCGAAGGCCGGCGACCACTCCATTGATGTCGCCGTGATCGTCTATGACGGGGTGCTGACCAGCGATATCACCGCTCCGCTTGAAGTCTTCGGGAACGCCGCCAGGAAACCCTGGCTGCAAAAAATCAATGTCGAGGCCGTTGCCGCGGACGGCGATCTCGATATCCTTACCGAGGAAGGCATCAAGCTGAAGGCCGACAGGCTTCTCGCTGAAGCGCCCCGCTATGACGCGGTCATCGTGCCCAGCCGCTACGGCATGGACGCCGTGCTCGGCAACCGGGCGCTCATCGACTTTATACGGGATCAGTCAAAAACGGCTGACTGGATGGCGAGCAATTGTTCGGGCGCTTTGGTGTTGGCCGAAGCGGGCGTTCTCGACGGAAAACGGGCAACGACCTGGGCAGGCGGCGAAGCGTCGTTTCAAAAGAAGTACCCGAACGTGCTTGTGCAACACGACATCAACGTCGTCATTGATGACGGCGTCCTGACGTCCAACGGCAGCATCGTTTCCTACGAAGCGGCGATCGCCCTGCTTGCAAAGCTGACGAGCGACGAATTCGCCGCGGAAGTCGCCAATGATCTCCAGTTCAAACGTGTCGCCAATGCTGTCCTGCCGCCGCGGCTGCACTGGAAACTTGCCTCCGTCATCGCTGCGGCTGCTTTTCTGTTCGGTGCGTTCGTTGCGGGTCTCACATTCTTGATACGTAGCAGGAGGACAAACGGTGATCAGCCGTCATCGTGCCCGCTCTTATGAAGCTTGCCCAGGAGGGCCGCCAGTGTCCCGGCTTCCTCAGTTCGACCGCCGCGGCGTGAGACTGCTTTTCGGTCAGAACACATACAACTCAAAAAGAGACTGCAAATGACCACTCTTACAAACCAGATTCGTCTTCAGGTCGCTGAAAAGAGCGCTGGATCCCTCAATTTCCTGGCCCTGCTTAGATGGGCTCTGGTTATCATCTTTCTTTGGTTCGGCGGAATGAAGTTCACTGCGTACGAAGCAGCCGGCATCGCTCCGTTCATCGAACACAGTCCGATCATGAGCTGGTTGCACGCCCTACTCGGAGTTCAAGGGGCAAGTTACGTTATAGGTGTAATTGAGCTGTCGACCGCAGCGGCTCTCACTGTCGGGGCCTTTCAGCCCATTTTTTCCGCATTGGGAGCGGCAATGGCCGCCGCGACCTATCTTATCACGCTGACGTTCTTCCTGAGCACGCCTGGTGTAGCAGAAGCGACGGCGGGCGGATTTCCGGCGATCTCGGCAGCACCGGGGCAGTTCTTTCTTAAGGACCTTGTTCTGCTGGCTGCATCGCTTTCTCTCCTCTTTGCATCTGTACAGGGCCCGTGGCTCAACGTTCAGAAGTTATGAGATGGAAATCCTTGGTTTACCGATCGCATCTGCGACGGCGAGCATGTCGCCGCGAAGCGAGCATCGGCTGCCATCCGACAACAGCACGAAAACACGCCGCCCCCGAACTCATCGGCTCCGCTGAACCCCGTGATGGACAAATGGCTCGGATATCCGGGCCGGCTATACAACAGGAGATAAGAATATGACGAACACGACCGCAGCGAATGGTAAAGAGGCCGCCTATTTCGGCGTGCCGTGGGAAGATGCTTACGGATACGCACAGGCAATCAAGGTCGGCGACACTATCTATGTCTCCGGCCAGCTCAGCCACGACGACAAGGGGACCATGATCGCGCCCGCGGCGCTCGATGAATCCGGCAAGCCGGCCGACTTCTCGGCGATGGAAGAGCAGATGCGGGTAACCTATGCCAACGCTGCAAAGCTCCTGGCGCGTTTCGGGGCGACCCTCGACCATGTGGCGGAAGAGACGCTCTATGTCCTCGATGTCGATGCGGCGTTTGCGGTCGCGGGCAAGGTGCGTAAAGCAGCCTACGCCGTGGCGCGGCCTCGGTGCGCCAGCAATCTGATCGGCGTATCCAGGCTGGCCTTTCCTGAGCAGCTCATCGAAATCGTCTTCAAGGCCGTGCTGCCTCCAGCATAGACAGACGCGGGTTGATCTCCGCTAGGGAGTGTCAGATGCTGGCTTACAACGAATCCGCCCATGCCTTCTTCAAATGGGACCCGGCCAAGGGCGAATATCCAAACCTGGTCTTGTTCGCGATCTGGGACCAGCGCAGCGCGGAGCAAAGCGCCAGCGACGAATATGGCCGGTTCATCGTGACTCCCGCCCGCCACTGACCAACCGTTGGTCTAGATGCTGATGAAAGCCCTACGCGTCGTCGAGTGCTCGCTGGCGTGGCTCCGCATCGATGGGGCAATCGTCGCAAGCATCGTGGCAGCAGAGTCGGCAAACCCGATAAGCTTGCTCAAGACCTTGCAGACGCGCGCGCAGTACGCGTTCAGAGGGCGCACCTGATATCACCAGATCCTCATTGCTGAAAACAGACAGCCCCTCTGCGATGATTTGGTTTCTCGCGTTCAACACCTTCGTACTTGCTCTTCGGCCGGCTGCCGTAAGGTAAAGTGATCGGCCGCGTCCGTCAGTGGCATGGCCCGATATCGTCGCTGATCATGAGCGCGAACGCGCCGAAAATGTTGCGGTTTCGAGGTCCATCCATGGGCGCTTTTATGTGTGCGTGGAGCATAGACATCAAGGTGCTGGTACGCCGATCGAGGTCATGCCTGTAGATTGCGTTTGCCGAGGTTCCCTAACTCTCATTTTATAGGTGGATATGGAAGCATCCGTTCAGCAGCAAAATTGGAGCAGCAGCCTCGGGAAGCGCTTCGACTATGTGGCACTGGCGCCCGCGGCGGCAGCTCTTTGCTATCCGTTCCTTCTCAAGGCGTTCCATGCCATCGTCGGCTCACAGGCCGCAACACCTTCGCCCCTTGCCATCGTCCGCGCGATCCTCGTCCTGGCCGTCGCGTTCGTCGTGCCGTTTCTCGGGCTCGCGCTCGCTTGTCGTCCCACCGCCACTGTAGGGGCGAGGCGCTTGGCCTATGCCAGCGTGGCCGCGCCGACGCTCTATGTCTTCCTCGGCGTCGTCCAGGCCCTGGTTCACGGTCCCATATCCGACGAAATCGTCTGGTGCGTGATCTGGCTCGCGATCGCGATCTCTTCGCAGTCCGCCCGAAATCTCGTCGCTGCCCCCGTGCCCGCGGTCGGGCGCTGGCGGGTTGCCCATGGGCTGACCGCAGCGATCCTCTGCCTCTACGTGTTGTTCCATCTCACCAATCATCTGTTCGGCCTGGTCGGCCCCGATGCTCACGCAACCGTCATGAAGATCGGACGCGTGGTTTATCGCTCTGGCATCGGCGAACCGCTGTTGGTGGCGGCCATGCTCTTCCAGATCGGCACCGGCCTCTATCTCGCATGGCGCTGGAGCGCCGCCGCACAGGGCTTCCACCGGACATATCAGGTCGCCTCGGGCGCCTATCTCTCGGCGTTCATCCTCGGGCACATGAACTCGGTCTTCATCTACGCCCGCTCCTTTCTCGGCATACAGACCGATTGGAATTTCGCGATCGGCGCCCCAACCGGGCTCATCCATGACGCCTGGAACATCCGTCTCCTGCCGCATTACGCGCTCGGCGTCTTCTTCGTCCTGAGCCACATCGCGTCGGGCCTGAGAGTGGTGCTGATCGCGCACGGCGTCGATCGACGCAACGCCGATCCCCTTTGGATGATATGCGTCGCGATCAGCATCGTCGTCGCGGCCGCGATTATCACTGGGATGTGCGGTGTCAGGATCGGAGCGTCGGCTTCGTAACGTGCAGCCGCATAGCGACACGATCAAGATGAAGACCCGCGATTTCCGATAGCCGTGGTGCACGTCAGACAACGCACGTCGCCTCGGCCGTCGTGGGCGAGATCAGTCCGACGCCGGCCGTACCGTTTCCTGGGCGAGGGAGCCTGCGGGGAGCGGGCGGAGGAAATTATGGACTTGACTGTCGTCGTGCGCAGTCAAGTCCATAATTGCCCGGGCGGAGCAGCTCCGCCAGGCTTCGTCAGGTGGAGCCAGGCCGACCAATTTTCTCGCCGCACCACCACCACTTGCCGGTTGTGAAAGGGTTTCACGTCGTCGCCCGGCTCAGTGGTCAGCATCGTGAACGATGGCGCGTTCGGATTGAAAGGCCAGGCTCATGCGCGAGCAGTGCCAGCGCCGAAGCAGTGGGTCCCGCTTCTGGCGCTCGTGTTGAGGTGGCGCGAACGCGAGGCAGGTGCGATCATCGATTACGTCATTCGCCGCCACGGCGCAGGGCGCCTTCAGCCGGACCCGTCCAGCGCAGCGTTTGACGACTACATGCAATGGATGCGCTACGCCGAAGGGTCCGCCATGCTGCCGCTCCTGCTCAAGAGCAACGTCTCGAGGCTAGGAGCGACCGGGGCCCCGCTGAGCCCGCGGATAGAAAGCGAAATCGACAACCACCTGGGATACATCAATGCCAGCTTGGGGGGTCGAGATTACCTGCTTAGCGAAGCGCTAACCGGCGCTGACATTCAACTCAGCTTCGTGGGAGAACTGGCGGGACTCCGGACTGATCGCGCCATCTATCCCAATCTCGACGCGTGGGTCCGGCGTTTCCAGGCATGCCCCTGCCTAAAGGCCGCCAGCGCGCGAGGCGGCCCCTACAGCGTCGCGTCGTAGACCGCGCGACCAGAACTTCCGGACGGCAATCCACTGCCACCCGGTAACGTGCGCGCCAGATGGGGTGCTATGTCGGTTGCTTATCGACCCGATACCCTAGCGACATTTCGCTCGCGGCTGCCAGCTCCATACATTTCACCAGCGGCTGCCAGCTCCATAGATTTGCCCCATTGGTAAAACCTGGAGGGGTCGTTGTCGCGCTGCTTCTCAAGGAGACACTATATGCCGGATACCACAAACACCAAAAGCGATCTCGAGATTTTAACGCAATTGAACGCTGACTTCGTGGCGTCGGCTCAGAATGGCGATGTGCGACGCTTCGAACAAATACTAGCTGAGGATTTCATGGCCTCGCTGCCCGACTTCTTGCTGCGCGACAAAAAGCAATTCCTGGATATGATGGCTGCGCCCAGACCATTTACCGAGCTAAAAGCGGACGAGGTGAGAATTCGGTTACTGGGTGATTTCGCGATTATCCACGCACACATGACCTTGCGAACGGCCGACGGTGTACAACGTCAGGGGCGATACACTGATGACTGGCAACGGCGGGATGGAAAATGGCTCTGCGTGGCCGCGAACGCGTTTTGGGAGCATTGATGTATCGGCGGATGTATGACCGGGGTGTTCCTGGGCATGCGGGCCGCTTGGGAAAGATCGCACCTCATTGACAAATGCGGAGGCCGATTATGACCAACTTAGGCTCCGAGAGGATCAGAGACGAGGTCCTTCTTATCGCTCGCATTTTGCTCGCCGTGCTGTTCCTCGTATTCGGCTGGGTCAAGCTTACTGACTATTCCTGGACCGTCGCCTACATGACGCAGAGCGGCGCTCCTCTGCCATCCGTCGCCGCTCTTGTGGCAATCGTGATCGAGTTTTTCGGCGGCATCGCGCTGATACTTGGCGTCTGGACACGGCCGCTGGCGGTGTTGTTCGCGTTCTTCACCCTTGCAGCCGGGTTAATTGGTCATCCTTATTGGACGATGACGGGCGCCGACCGCCTCATGAACATGATGCACTTCTACAAGAACGTCAGCCTCATGGGCGGTTTCTTCCTGTTGTACGTCACGGGCGCGGGAAAATACGCAATCGCCATCCCCCCGTTGCCAGTCATCAGTGTCCACGGGCGATGACGTCGCGCTCGATCCGGGCGAACCACAGTTCGACCTGGTTGAGCCAGGACGAGTAAGTCGGCGTGAAGTGCAGTCGGACACGATAAAGAGGCGGGCGATGGGAAAGATGCGGGCGGTACAAGTGGCGCAGGGTGGCGGTGCGCTTGAACTGGTTGAGCGCGAGATCCCTGAGCCGGCGCAGGGCGAGGTGCGGGTCCGTGTCGAGGCCTGCGGGGTGTGTCACAGTGACCGTCTTACCGTGGAAGGTCAGTGGCCAGGCCTTTCCTTCCCCCGGATTCCGGGTCACGAGATTGCCGGTGTTATCGACGCAGTCGGTGCCGGTGTGGTCGGCTGGTCCGTCGGGCAGCGGGTCGGGGTAGGCTGGTTTGGAGGGCATTGCGGACGTTGCGAGCCGTGCCGGCGCGGCTGGTTGATCGACTGCCGTAACCTGCGCATTCCCGGCATCTCCTATGACGGGGGTTATGCCGACGCTATGGTGGCCCCGGCACACGCACTCGCTGCAATCCCCGACGAGCTTAGCGCCCTCGATGCCGCACCGCTGCTCTGCGCCGGCGTCACGACCTTCAATGCGCTCCGCCACAGCGGAGCAATGCCGGGTGACGTCGTCGCGGTGCTGGGTATCGGCGGCCTCGGCCATCTCGGGGTGCAGTTCGCAAACAAACTCGGCTTCCGTACCGTGGCGATCGCCCGCGGCTCCGATAAGGAGGCGCTGTCGCGCAAACTGGGTGCGCACCACTTCATCGACAACACCACCGAAGACGTGGCGACGGGACTCAACCGCCTTGGCGGTGCGCGGGCCGTGTTGGCGACGGTTACGAGCGCCAAGGCGATGACGCCGGTGATCGAGGGGTTGGCAGTAAGAGGCCGACTGATCGTCGTGGGCGTCGATGCCGAGCCGATCGAGGTTTCGCCGCTGCAACTGATTGGTGCCAGCCGCAGCGTTGTCGGTCACTCCTCCGGTGCTTCAATCGATTCGCAGGACGCCCTCGCCTTCAGCGCGCTGTCGGGCGTGCGTCCGATGATCGAGACAATGCCGCTTTCGCGCGCCCCAGAGGCTTACGCACGGATGATGCGCGCCGAGGCGCGCTTCCGAATGGTGTTGACGATGTCCGAGCAGCATTAGCTGTCTCGGGACCCCGGTGATAACTCATTCCGAAGCTGCTATTCGATCGACATCCCACTTGCCGGTTCTGAGGCTGGTCTGTTACTCGGCGCGTGCTGATACTGCCGCCTATGCTTGCCGTGAATATTACAAAGTCGAATTGATGGGCCTACCGGCGCGTGCCGCGGCGGCGGATGGTACAGTAAACTGAAGGAGACCTCGATGGCGACCGCGAGTGACACCGGCAATCCGCCGAGGCCGTTGGCGCCCCGCCTTAGAGTGGGTGACGGAATTCCTGTCTTTTCTTTACCCAACACGAGCGGAGTGTCCGTCTCGTCGACCGTGCTGCTCGAAGCGGGTCCTTTGATCATCACGTTCTACCGGGGGATCTGGTGCCCTTACTGCCGCAGCGATCTGATGGCGCTTATGAATGCCACGTTCGAGGTGCAGTCACGCGGCGGATCGCTGGCGGTCATCGCGCGGGAAACGGCGCCGAACAGCAATCGCAGATTTCAGCAGCAACACGGGGTCGATTTCCCGATCCTGAACGATGCCACCGCGGCCGTCGCTCGCTCCTTCGGCATCGGCTGGACTGAGGCTTACTTGGAGTCCCTCTACGATCAGTTCGTCGCGGACCGCACCGGGGATTCGCCGGAGCCAAGTTGGATCGAGCCGATGCAGGCACGTTACGTCGTCGCGCGGGACGGCACGATTGCCTATGTCGACATCAACACCGACTATCGGGTGGCACCCGAACTGGCTGCGGCAATGGCAGCGCTGTGTCGCCTTTAGACGCAAGAGCGCACGGAAACAGGAGTTCCGATACCGATGGATCAGACTGAGACGCCAGCAGCCGGTGAAGCCCCGATAATGCGCCCGCTAGGGGCCGGCGATCCAGCTCCGACGTTCATGCTGCCCGATCCCGACGATGTGATGATTTCCTCGGCCGAGTTGCTCGAGAACGGGCCGCTGGTTGTCACCTTCTACCGCGGCATCTGGTGCCCCTACTGCCGCCAGGATCTAAAGGACCTTGGCAATGCGGCGCCGGACATCCGTTCGTGCGGTGCATCGCTCGTTGCCATCGCGCATCAGACCGTTCCCGACAGCAACGGCAAGTTTCAGCGGGAACATGGGCTGGAATTTCCGATCCTCGACGACCGTCAAGGCGATGTCGCGGTGGCATACCGGATCCGCTGGTCGCCGCAGGAACTGGCGGCCGCCGAAGAGCGGCTCGGGAAGCCCCCGGGCTTGGCCACCGAAACCACCTGGATTTTGCCGATGCAGGCGCGCTACGTCATCGAGCGCGATGGCATCATCGTCTATGCCGATATCAATGCCGACTATCGGCAGCATCCTGATCCCTGTGAGATCGTGCCGCTTTTGCGTGAGATGAGCCGGGCCCCTGGCTGAACAGCAAATCAAGGGGGAGTGTCGCGAAAGTCGTGGGCAAGAAAATCGATGAACGCTCGGGCGGCCGGTTTTATGGCATTGCCGTTGGCATAGACAGCATACGCCTCGACGGTCCCCAGGTCCCAGGCGGGAAGAACGCGGACTTAGCAATAAAGTGGCGTTACCGCGATCCGACGCGGCGCATCACTCTCGATTGAGCCGTTACAGTCCACTAGCGGCCATTGCGTTTGGGATCGGAGGGATGGATCAAGGCACACAATACCGGCCGCGGCACAATCCGCTCCATCTCCGCCAGAAACGCCGCCCGCCGTGTTGTCCGGGCGTAGCGATCAAACTCACCGTCGGCAACGTCAGCTGCCTCATCAGTCCAACCCGTCCACGCTCTGTCGTTCTTCAGTGCATCATAATACGATTACCGGACACTGGCCTTTGCAGAGGTTCCGCAACCGCTCGCATAACAGGCAATGTCGGAAGGTTATCGGGTCAATAACCTAGCGGTATTTCACTCGTGGTGGCGCCCTTCATAAATTTGTTCTGGTGCCGAGACTATCAAGGCGCAGTCCAAGCCAGTGTCTTCCAAACCGAGCTGCACGCAGATCTGTGTGGTCGACTCCCCGACCTTGGCCACTGCGTTCTCGTGTCGATGACAAGCGCCGCAGCGTATCCGGCTCTCGATTGAGCAAGACTTCGGCTGTGGTGCCGCCTATAGACAGTCCTATTTACGCCGATGGGAAACAAGGTCAATGATCACCCGGTTCGCCAATCCCGCACGCTTCATGCGGATCAGCGCCGCAATTCTGCCTTGGTGCTCCTCGGGAAGCGTCGCAGTTATCGCAATCGGGCTGTATCTGGCCTTGATCACGGCGCCGCCCGATTATCAGCAGGGTGAAGCCGTCCGCATCATGTATATCCATGTCCCAGCTGCGTGGTTGGCGCTCAATGTTTATTTGTTTGTCGCAGCGGCAAGCGGCATCGCGTTGGTATGGCGCCATCCTCTGGCTGAAATCGCGGCTCGATCGGCCGCTCCGATCGGCACCGTGTTCACCTTTCTCTGTCTGGCCACCGGCTCGTTGTGGGGGCGGCCGATGTGGGGCACCTGGTGGGTGTGGGACGCGCGCCTGACTTCGGTGCTGGTGCTGTTCTTCCTCTATCTCGGCTACATAGCGCTGGTGAACGGATTCGACGATCCGGCGCGTGGCGGGCGGGCGGGGTCGGTCTTGGCCTTGGTCGGCGTCGTCAATTTGCCGATCATCAAATTTTCGGTTGACTGGTGGAATACGTTGCACCAGCCGGCGAGCGTGCTGCGGCTAGGTAAGCCAACGATCGTGGCCTCGATGCTGGTGCCGCTGTTGGTCATGGGTCTGGGGTTCATGCTGCTGTTCGTGACCTTGCTTATCGTGCGCATGGGCACCGAACTCAATGAACGCAAGTCGCGGGCACTGCGCCTCAACAGCATGCACGCGCGTCCCAGCGCGGCCGTGGCCGGAGGTCCTTTCCCGGCGAGCCCAGCGGCGCTGCGGTGACCAAACGATGATGAGCGCGATCGGCACTTATTTCGCAATGGGCGGCTATGCCGTTTATGTGTGGCCAGCTTACGCATTGACCACAGCGGTGCTCGGCGGGTTCGCGCTCTTTTCCAGGTGGCGTTATCGCGCCAGTGCGCGCAGCCTCGACAAGCTGCAGCGGCAGCTCGGGTCACGGCGATGACCCGCAAGCAGCAGCGGCTCGGCCTGGTGGCCCTCGGCATGGCTGCGCTGGCTGGAGCCACAGCGCTGGTGCTGACAGCGTTCAGCGCCAACATCGTCTTTTTTTTCAGCCCGAGCGATCTGAAGACTCAGGCAATTTCGCCGGACCGGCGGGTGCGGATCGGGGGCCTGGTGGAGGATCGCAGCGTCCAACGCGCCGCCGGCAGCCGCATCGCTTTTCGCATCACCGACGGCAAGACCGACATCGCCGTCCTCTATCACGGGATCCTCCCCGATCTGTTCCGCGAAGGGCAGGGTGTCGTCGCCGAAGGAAAGCTGGTATCGGACGGAGTCTTTGATGCCTCGACCATCCTTGCCAAGCATGACGAGCGATACATGCCGCGCGAAGTGGTGGAGGCGCTGAAGAAGAGCGGAAATTGGCAGGAGGGAGCCGCGACCGAAGCCGCCGGTCCTTTGACCGGTCCTTTGAAAGGCGCCGCTCCTTTGCAAGCCGCCGCTCCCGACGGCGGCCGGTAAACGGTCGGAACCGCGGTGCGCCGGTTCATTTTTCTGCTGCCAGTGGCACTGTTCGCAGTGCTGCTCGTCGCCTTTGCAATGGGGCTCAACCACGACCCGAGCCTGCTGCCGTCGGCGCTGATTGACCGCCCGGCCCCTGATTTCAATCTGCCGGGGCTGATCGAACCGGCACGAGGATTGGCGCGTAAGGACCTCGGCGGCGGGGTAACTCTGGTCAACTTCTTTGCGTCATGGTGCGCGCCGTGCCGCGAAGAACAGCCTGGGTTGATGGTGCTTGCCCGTCAGCCCGGGATTACCCTCGACGGCATTGCCTACAAAGACAAGCCCGCCGATTCCAGGCATTTTCTCGATAATTTCGGCAACCCCTATCGTCGCATTGGCATCGATCAGCTTGGAACTGCTGCGATCGATTTCGGGGTCTACGGCGTGCCCGAGACGTATATCGTCGACGGCAGCGGACATATCCGCTACCGCCATGTCGGCCCACTTGGCGAGCGGGATGTCAATCGAAAGATATTGCCGCTGATCGCGAAGATCGCCGACGCCGGCAAGCAGCGTGGGGCCGCCGAGTAATGACCATCTTGGTCCCACCACAGCGGTTCGGAGTGTGCTGAGTTGCTCGTAGAAATAGGCCATTTCGCGCTCGTATTGGCGCTCTTGGTGGCTGCCGTGCAGGGGACGGTGCCGCTGATCGGCGCGGCGGCGTCCAACCGGGCACTGATGGACGTGGCGCGGTCAGCTGCACGGTTGCAGCTCGGCCTTGTTGCGTTCGCCTACGCGATCTTCATCCACGCCCATATCGTTTCCGATTTCTCGCTGCTCAACGTCTTCGAGAATTCGAGCCTGTCAAAGCCGATGCTGTACAAGGTCACCGGCGCTTGGGGCAGCCACGAAGGCTCGATGTTGCTGTGGGTCTTCATGCTGGCATTGTTCGGCGGGTTCGTCGCATTCTTCGGCCGAGGCCTGCCAGCCAGCCTGCGGGCCCGCACCTTGGCGATTCAGGGACTGCTCGGCTTCGGCACTTTGTTGTTCATCATCGTCACGTCGAACCCGTTTGCGCGCCTGTTCCCGGTGCCGGCCGACGGCCGCGATTTGAACCCGCTGCTTCAGGATCCCGGCCTCGCTTTCCATCCGCCATTTCTCTATTTCGGCTATGTCGGATTTTCGATCACTTACTCCTTTGCGATCGCGGCGTTGATCGAGGGGCGGGTGGACGCGGTTTGGGCGCGCTGGGTGCGCCCCTGGGCTCTGACCGCCTGGTGCGGACTGACGATCGGCGTCGCGATGGGCAGCTGGTGGGCCTATTACGTGCTCGGCTGGGGCGGCTGGTGGGCCTGGGATCCGGTCGAAAACGCTTCCTTCATGCCGTGGCTGCTGGGCACCGCGCTATTGCACTCGGCCGCAGTCGTCGAGAAGCGCGAGACCATGCAGCGTTGGACCTTGCTGCTCGCGATCATGACCTTTGGCATGAGCCTAATCGGCACGTTCCTTGTGCGCTCGGGGGTGCTGACCTCGGTCCACTCCTTCGCAGTCGACCCGACGCGTGGTGTCTTCATTCTCCTGCTCATCGGGATCGTGATCGGCGGCGGCCTGATCCTCTATGCCCGGCGCGTACCCGACCTCTCCTCCGGCAACCCGTTCGCACCGGTAAGTCGCGAGGGTGCGCTCGTGATCAACAATCTGCTGCTCGCCGCTGGCATGGCGACGGTGTTTCTCGGCACCTTCTATCCGCTCTTTGCCGAGGTATGGAGCGGCGTCAAACTGTCGGTCGGACCACAATATTTTGACGCGACCTTTGTTCCGATCGTCGTCCCCGGCCTGATCGCGATGACGATCGGACCGGTGCTTGCCTGGCGGCGCGGCAATATCCGGGCAGCACTGCTGCGCCTGATGCCGGCGCTGATCGGCGCGATCCTGGCGCCGCTGATCGTGTCTTATTTCAACCGCGGTGTCTCTCTCGCCGCGCTCTGCGGGGTGGGGCTTGCCGTCTGGACGACGCTCGGCGTACTGGCCGATCTCGCCGACCGTGCGGGCGCCGCGAAATTGCCGGCGGCGACAGTGCTACGCCGGCTGCGCCATCTGCCGCGCGGCACCTGTGGCTATGCGATTGCCCATTTCGGGGTCGGGGTGTTGATCGCCGGTATTACTGTCTCGACCGCCTGGCGCAGTGAGCGGATCGAGACGGTGCATGCAGGTGACAGCCTGCAAATAGCCGGCCGCATCCTCCATTTTGTCGGGGTCACCGAACGCGACGTCGAGAATTATCAGGTCCGGCGCGCCGAAATCACCGTCGATCGGCCCGGTAACGCGCCATTCACCGTCTATCCCGAGCGTCGATGGTATCCGATCGCCGGCAGCTGGACGAGCAACACCTCGATTACTACCAACGGCTTTGGCGACCTTTATCTGGCACTCGGGGAGGGCGACGGCAAAGGCGGTTGGGTGTTGCGCGCCTATTACAATCCTCTCGTCCCTTGGGTCTGGTTTGGCGCGGTTCTGGCGGCGCTGGGCGGGATGGTCTCGCTGAGCGACCGGCGCCCACGCGTGCGCGCCATGCCGGCCAACGCCATGCCGGGGATCGCCCGGCATCGGGCTGGCCCTGGATGATCCGCCGAACCCTCCTTGCGGCGGCGTTGCTGATCGCGATCGGTGTGCCCACCTGGGCGGTCGAGCCGTCCGAGCGATTGGCCGATCCTGCACTCGAGGCGCGCGCCCGGGTGATCAGCCGAGAACTTCGTTGTCTCGTCTGCCAGAATGAGTCGATTGACGAGTCGAACGCCTCGCTCGCTCATGATCTGCGCCTGTTGGTACGCAGACGGCTGGTTTCCGGCGACACCGATCCGCAGGTGAGGAATTACATCGTCGCCCGCTACGGCATCTTTGTCCTGCTTGATCCGCCCTTCGAGCCGGTAACTTGGCTTTTGTGGCTGGGGCCGCCGGCTCTGGTGCTGGGGGCGGGCGCGATCTTGCTGCGGCGGCGACGACGTCTTGATCCATGGCTTGCCGACTTGACCCCCACCGAGCGCGCCCGCGCTGCCGCTCTGCTCGGCGATCCCGGATGATCTGGTTCGTGATAGTCGCGGGGCTGCTGACCGTCGCGGCGTTGGCGACCATTCTGGAACCGATAATCCGCCAGCCGCGATCCGGCGCCGAAGAGGAGGAGCCTGTCGCCACACTGTTTCGCCGCCAGCTTACCGCGATTGATGAGGAACTCACTGAAGGCCGGGTGACTCCGGATCAGGCCGGAGCTTTCCGAATCGAAATCACGCGGGGCCTGCTGGCCGCGGCTAATCGGGAACCGGCCACTTCGGATGCACGGACGCGCCGCACAGTGGAAATCTGCTGGCGGTTCGGCATCGCAATCGCGATCGCCGGGCTGCTGCCGGCGGCAGCGATCGCCCTCTATTATACCGTCGGCACGCCTGCCGCGATCAATCGGAATGCGGGCCAAGAGGCCGCCAGCCCACATAGCGTGGCCGAACTCAGCGCAGCTGTCGACGAGATCAAGGCGCATCTGCAGACGGCGCCGGATGATCCCAGAGGCTGGACCCAAATGAGCCGCGCCTTGGCGTCGCTTGAACGCTTTCCCGAAGCGCACGACGCCTTTAACCACACTATGGCCTTGGCCCCCGCCAACATCGCCTCGCACGCCGAGTTAGGTGAGGCCTTGGTCTTAGAAGCCCAGGGCACGGTGACGCCGGCGGTCGAGGATGAATTCGCCAAAGCACCCGATGACCCGCGCTCGCGATATTATGCCGCCGAGGCAGCGCTGCAACACGACGACCCCGCCGCGGCCAAAAAGAAATTGGACGCCCTGCTAGCGGATGCTCCCTCCGATGCTCCGCGGCGCCAAACCGTCGCTGACCGCCTCGCCGAGCTTTCGCAGAACGTCGGCGCTGCGCCGTCCGCGCGCGCTTCGGGCCCGACCTTGCGAGACATCGCCCCCGCGCAATCGATGAACCTCAAGTAGCGCAGAGCACGATTGTGGTAGGGTTGAAGGCCTCGAGCAGCTCCTTCTCCGAGCACCTGCAGGTTTCCGGAAACGGCGGAAGCAGCTATTCTACCGCGACAGCGAGCCCGGGGCAGGATAGGTCTCTGTGAACCGCGAGCAACCTTGCCTTTGATTGCCACCGGTCGCACTAGTCTTTATTCATGATTTCAATGTTAAGTTCGACGCCGCAGTACGTCGGACGGCACAGATAGCCTATGATTTACACTTTGAGGGCACACCAATCCTCTACAGCTGGCCGTCCGAGGGAAAGCTATCGAGCTATTGGATTGACGAGGACAACGCTCGCCAATCCGCGACCCGTTTCCACGCATTCCTGCCAATGGTGCTCACAGAAGTCGGTGCGCGGACAGTTCACGTTATCGCCCATAGCATCGGGAACCGCGTTGCTGATGGCTTCGGAAGCAACAAGTCGATCATAACAGACCTCTTTCAACTTTTGCGCAATGCGCAAACACCTCTCGAACGCGGCCTGCAGAGCCTTGAGCGCGATGGCCTTCCGTATTGGATAGTTCTGGCCTAACGGCGCGGTTTCCGGCTCGCATGCGCGCCATGAATTTCCGGCCAAAAGTGGTCACGGGCTCCGATGGTCCTGAACCTGTCGTAGGTCGCACGAGGCAGCGGAGGACCGCGGCGCCGCGTACAAGCGCATCACGATGCATTCCCAGAAGTCGGTGTCGGCCGGGACGGCGGCTTTGGGTCAATCGCTTCCGTTCGACGATGTCCGTGACGTGTCCGCTTCACCTTCGACAGCGGCGGAACCGGTACATCGCGGCGAACCGACGAGATATCCCCCAGCTGGAAATCCTGTGCTGATCGCCGAAATGGCGGCGCTTACCGATTGACGGCCCGCCGTGGATTGGCAAGGGCAAAGGGCAAGACTCAATCCAAGCCGCCAAGGACGATCTGGGCCGGTTTGTCGGCGAGGGGGCAGGTCGCGCCGTGAATACGTGCGGCCCTCTGTTTTTACTTGGCGCGAATGGACACAAGATGGTGGGCAGCAGGATTAGGCGGCAATACACTCCAAGGGCGCGCGGAGATTCGCGCTGTTGTCGCCCGCTGCCGCGCTCGCCGCCCGGTGCATTTCCAGCTCCGCTGGTAGCCAGCGCTCTACCGCCGCAGCGGCGGGCTCTCTTTCCGCGCACGCTCCCGGCGCGCGTTTCGCTCGCGCCGCGGCCTTGGTGATCACTGGCCAGTAGCATAGGGTCGTCCGCGATCAATCGCTCTCGCTGTCCTACTGGCGCTCAATCCCTTTCGCGATATTCCAATCGTTACGCTCCGATTACAAGGGTCGGCATGCCGAACCATTGCGACGACCAGGGGCTCAGCACGTTCGAAACATTTATCGCATTGCAGATTCAGTCGATTGCCGTTTGGAGGTCCTGAAGGTTGTTCTCCTTTTGGATTGGACACGCCGAGCTTCTATTGGTCGCAAACATTCACGAAGCATAAAGCGACCAGCAGCGCTCCTTACCCGCCGTTGCTACGCAAACTTGTTCATCGTCCTTCCTGAAGCCCACCGGATATGTATTTCTTTGCTCGGCTACGCTGGGCTCTGCCTGGCGGGACTCGCGTATTGCACGCCTCTTTGTCAATCTTCTATTTCGGTCTCGCTCGATCTCACCGGCGAGGGGGCGGTGACCGGAACGAAGATCCTCTGGGGCCAGATGGCGCTTTCGCTGACGGCGGTCCTCGCCGGCCTGTGGGGCGCCACCGAGTGGACCGCGATGCGTCTGGGCTTCCAGCCGGCGCTCGGCCCCGCCTGGTTCTTCGCTGCCGGGGCGCCTGTCTACAAACCCTACCTGTTCTTCGCGTGGTGGTACCATTTCGACGCATACGCCCCGGGCATCTTTCTCGAAGGCGCCGCCTGGGCCACGGGGGGCAGTGTCATGGCCGTTGTCGTAGCGATTGCCGGCTCGGTGCGTCGCGCACGGCAGTCGGCGCTGGTCACGACCTACGGCTCGGCACGCTGGGCAACGGAACCGGAGGTGCGCAAGGCGGGGTTGCTGGAGCCGGCCGGAATCTATCTCGGCCGCCTCGGCAAGCAGCACCTCCGGCACGCCGGTCCCGAGCACGTCCTGTGCTTTGCGCCGACGCGCAGCGGCAAGGGCGTCGGCCTGGTCGTGCCGACACTGCTTTCTTGGCCTTCTTCCGTGGTCGTGCACGACATCAAGGGCGAGAACTGGACCTTGACCGCGGGTTGGCGGTCGCGGTTCTCGCATTGCCTGCTGTTCGATCCGACGGACGCGCGCTCGGCGGCGTACAATCCACTTCTCGAGGTCCGGCGCGGCCCCGAGGAGGTACGCGACGTCCAGAACATTGCGGACGTTCTGGTCGACCCCGAAGGCTCGATCGAACGGCGTAACCACTGGGAAAAGACGAGCCACTCGCTGCTCGTCGGCGCCATCCTCCACGTCCTCTATGCAGAAGAGGACAAAACATTGGCCGGCGTTGCAACCTTCCTCTCCGATCCCACCCGGCCGATCGAGAGCACGCTACGCCTGATGATGGCGACGCCGCATTTAGGCGAGCGTGGCGTGCACCCGGTCGTGGCCCAGGCCGCACGCGAGCTTCTGAACAAGAGCGACAACGAACGCTCGGGCGTGTTGTCGACGGCGATGTCGTTCCTCGGTCTTTATCGGGATCCGATTGCGGCACGGGTAACCTCGCGCTGCGACTGGCGCATCAGCGACCTGGTCGAGGCCGACCACCCCGTCAGCCTCTACCTTGTCGTCCCGCCCTCGGACATCAGCCGCACGAAGCCGCTCGTGCGGCTGATCCTGAACCAGATCGGACGGCGGCTGACCGAGAGCCTCGAGGGTGTCGAGCGCCGGCACAAGCTGCTGCTGATGCTGGATGAGTTCGCGGCATTGGGCCGGCTCGACTTTTTTGAAACGGCGCTCGCCTTTCAGGCCGGCTACGCCATTCGCGCATTCCTGATCTGCCAATCACTGAACCAGCTCGCGAAGGCGTACGGCGAGAACAACAGCGTTCTCGACAACTGCCACGTCCGCATTGCTTTCGCCTGCAATGACGAGAGGACCGCAAAGCGCATCTCGGACGCACTCGGCATCGCGACCGAGCAGCGGGCAATGAAGAACTATGCCGGGCACCGGCTGAGCCCCTGGCTCGCACACCTGATGGTCTCGCGTCAGGAGACGGCGCGGCCGCTTCTGACTCCAGGTGAGGTAATGCAGCTACCGTCTACCGACGAGATCATCATGGTCGCCGGCCTGCCGCCGATCCGAGCCAAGAAGATCCGCTACTATGAGGACCGCGCCTTTCGGGACTGCTCCCGGCCGGCACCGATGCTGTCAATTCAGGGGTCTACGCGGACCGGCCAACGAGCCGACCCGACGATTGGACCGGGCTCCGCATCCTTGCCGACGCTCCGCGGCATGCCGTTCATGGTCTGGACGAGCTTACTAATGACAGCGAAGGCGGCCTCCGCCGAGAGCCCGAGCTGCCGGAGCACGAGGAGATCGCACCCGAGCGGAGGCCAGCGAACGAGTTCGATCTCGTCGACGATGCCGAGGCCGACGAAGAGGCGGTGAAGGCCCGAATCCTTGCACGCCAGCGCCTGCAAACCTTCACTCGGGCAGCGGCGATCGACCGCGGCGACGACATGATGCCGGGCATGTGAGACAGCCGATGAAGACGCGACTCAACATTTATCTCTCACCAGGCCAGCACGAGGAGATAGCCGCGCTCTCGGCGAAGCGCAGGGTGTCGAAATCGTCGGTCATCGAAGCGGCGGTCGCGTCGATGCTCTCGCCCGACAGCGCCGATATGCGGGAAGCCGCTTTCGTGCGGCGGCTCGACCGGCATACCGGCCAGCTCGAGCGCGTCGAACGCGACTTGGCGATCGCGATCGAGACGATAGCACTGTTCGTCCGCTTTTGGCTCGCGGTCACCCCGCCATTGCCCGAGAGCGCGCAGGCTGCCGCCAAGGCAAAGGGTGCCGAGCGCTATCGCGATTTTGTCGAGACGCTTGGGCGCAGGCTGCAACGGGGCAACAGCCTCGTGCGTGAGATCAGTCTGGAGATCTGGCCGGAGCAGCGGAGCAATGGTGTCGGCTCGGCGGTTCCGAGCGACCCGGATATCGGAGCGGAGGACATCGCCGATGCCCGCTGACCCGACGCCGTTTTCCCGCTCGACCCGGATGTTGCGCACTGCGCTCGGGCCGGACATCGGCGGCTATCTCGAGGATCCGGACATCGTCGAGGTGATGCTCAACCCGGATGGGCGGCTGTGGATCGATCGACTGAGCTCCGGGCTCGAGGACACCGGCCGGCGGCTTCCCGCCGTCGATGGCGAGCGGATCGTGCGGCTCGTCGCCCATCATGTCGGAGCCGAAGCGCATGCGGGAAGCCCGCGGGTCTCGGCCGAGCTGCCCGAGACGGGGGAGCGCTTCGAGGGGTTGCTGCCGCCAGTCGTCATGGCGCCGGCCTTCGCGATCCGGAAACCGGCCGTCGCGGTGTTCACGCTCGACGATTACGTCGCCTCCGGCATCATGACCGCGGCGCAGGCCGTGACGCTCAGGACTGCCGTCGCCGAGCGCTGGAACGTGCTGGTCGCGGGCGGCACCTCGACCGGCAAGACGACATTGGTCAATGCCCTCTTGCACGAAGTGGTGGCGACCGGCGACCGGGTGGTGCTGATCGAGGACACGCGCGAATTGCAATGCACAGCGCCGAACCTGGTTGCGATGCGCACCAAGGACGGTGTGGCGTCGCTAACCGATCTGGTGCGCTCCTCACTGCGGCTCCGGCCCGACCGCATCCCGATCGGCGAGGTGAGGGGCCGCGAGGCGCTCGATCTGCTGAAGGCCTGGGGCACGGGACATCCCGGCGGCATCGGCACGATCCATGCGTCGACCGCGATCGGTGCGCTGCGACGTCTCGAGCAATTGGTGCAAGAGGCGGTCGTGACCGTCTCGCGGCCGCTGATCGCGGAGACCATCGATCTGATCGCCGTGCTCGCCGGGCGCGGCGCTCAACGCAGGCTCGCGGGCATTTGGCACGTTGCCGAGCTCGGCCCCACCGGCGACTACGTCGTCGAGCCGCTCGGGCTCGATTCCTTCGGTACCCTCACCGTGATCCAAGGAGACAAGAGGTGATCGACCGGGCTTCATTGCGGCCGCGGGCGCTATTTGCCGGCCTTTGCGCACTTGCCATGGCATTCCTGTTGTGGTCCGGGCCCGCCCTCGCGGCCGGCTCGAACATGCCGTGGGAACAGCCGCTGACCCAGATCCTCGACAGCATCCAGGGTCCGGTCGCCAAGATCATCGCGGTCATCATCATCATCGGCTCGGGCTTGGCACTCGCCTTTGGCGAGACCTCCGGGGGGATGCGCCGATTGATCCAGATCGTTTTCGGGCTGTCGATCGCCTTCGCGGCGAGCTCCTTCTTCCTGACCTTCTTCAACTTCGCGGGGGGAGCGCTGATCACATGAGCCCGCCGCTCGCCTTCCCGGGCCCGAGCGAAGTGCCCGGCTTCGCGGTGCCGCTGCACCGCTCATTGACCGAGCCGATCCTGCTCGGCGGCGCGCCGCGTGCGATCGCGATCGCGGTCGGCACGCTTGCCGCCGCGGTCGGCATTGGCCTCCAGCTCTGGATCATCGGCCTCGCAATCTGGATTCTCGGCCACGCCGCTTCCGTCTGGCTGACCCGGACCGAACCGCAATTCATCGGCGTATTCGCGCGCCACCTGCGGCTGCGCGCCCCCGTGCTCGACGCCTGAACAGGAGACAGCGCATGCTCGACCTCCGCGAATACCGAACCCGGCGGGTGCTGCTCGCAGACTACCTGCCTTGGGCGGGTTTCGCCGCACCCGGAATCGTGCTCAACAAGGACGGCTCGCTGCAGCGCACCTGCCGGTTCCGCGGGCCCGATCTCGACAGCGCGACCGATGCCGAGCTCGTCGCCGTATGTGCCCGGCTCAACAACGCGCTGAAGCGGCTGGGCTCCGGGTGGGCCCTCTTCGTCGAAGCGCTGCGCCACGAGGCGGCCGGGTATCCGGAAAGCCGCTTCCCGGACCCGGTCTCCTTCCTGGTCGACCACGAGCGCCGCGCCATGTTCGAGACCGAAGGCGCACATTTCGAGAGCGAGTGCTTTCTGACCTTCGCCTATCTGGCGCCGCCGGAGTGCGCTGAGCGTGTCCACGGCCTCCTTTACGACAGTGCCGGCGAAAGGCGAGGGATCGACTGGCGCGAGCAGCTGGACGCATTCCGGGCCGAAACCGACCGCGTAACCGGGTTGCTCGAAGGCGTGATGCCCGAGATCGTCTGGCTCGACGACCCCGAGACGCTGACCTATCTGCACGCCTGCGTCTCGACCGAGCGCCATCCCGTCGAGGTGCCGTCGGTGCCATTTTACATCGACGGGCTGGTGCCCGATATGCCGCTCGTAACCGGCGTCGAGCCCATGCTTGGGCGCTCGCACCTGCGGACGCTGACATTAAGAGGCTTCCCGGATCAAACCTGGCCCGGGCTATTGGATGAGATGAACCGGCTGCCGCTCGCCTATCGGTGGACCGCACGCTGGCTGCCATTCGACAAACCAGTGGCACTAAAGGAGATCGAGCGCAAGCGCCGGCATTGGTACGCCAAGCGCAAAGGTATTGCCGCCCTACTGCGGGAAACGCTCTGGGGCAAGGAGAGCCCGCTCGTCGACAGCGACGCCGAAAACCAGGCGATGGACGCCGATGCAGCACTCCAGGAGCTTGGCGCCGACTATGTCGCCTATGGCCTCTTCACCGCGACCGTGACCCTCTGGGACGACGATCGGGATCGGGTCGCCGACAAGGTCAAATCGGTCGGTCGTGTGTTGAGGAGCCGCGGTTTCGTCGTCGCCGAGGAGACGCTGAACGCTGTCGATGCCTGGCTCTCCTCTCTCCCGGGGCAGTGCTACGCCAATCTGCGCCAGCCACCGGTGAGCTCGCTGAACCTCGTGCACATGGTCCCGCTCTCCTCGGTCTGGGCGGGTCCCGAGCGTAACGAGCATCTGGACGGGCCGCCGTTGCTGCATGCCCGGACCGCCGGCTCGACGCCATTCCGCCTGGTGCTGCATCAGGGTGATGTCGGGCACACCCTCGTGGTCGGGCCGACCGGCGCCGGGAAATCGGTTCTCCTCAACCTGCTCGACCTGCAGTTCCGGCGCTACGAGAGGGCGCTGATCTTTCGCTTCGACAAGGGCCGCTCGTCCATGGCGTCGATCCTCGGCATGGCCGGCAGCTTCTACGAGCTTAATGCCGACGGGCAGGTCGCCTTCCAGCCATTGGCCCGCGTCGATGATCCCGGTGAGCGGGCGTGGGCGGCGGAGTGGGTGCAGATGCTGCTTGCCCAGGAAGGGGTGGTCCTCGCCCCCGACATCAAGGAAGCGGTGTGGTCGGCGCTGGGGTCTCTTGTTAGCGCGCCGCGCGACGAGCGGACGATCAGCGGTCTCGCAGCGCTGGTCCAGCATAGCCGTCTCAAAGCCGCGCTCGAACCCTACACGCTCGATGGACCCTGGGGACGGTTGCTCGATGCCGAGCGCGACGATCTCGACGAAGCCAGGGTGCAAGGGTTCGAGATGGAAGAGCTGTTGCCGCACGCCAGTGCGGCCCGGGCGGTGCTGACCTACCTGTTCCGCCGCATCGAGCGCCGGCTCGACGGCTCTCCGGCTCTGATCGGGCTCGATGAGGCTTGGGCCCTGCTCGATGACCCGGTTTTCGGGCCGAAGATCCGCGAGTGGCTGAAGACATTGCGGCGGAAGAACGCGTCCGTCGTATTTGCGACCCAGAGCCTCGCCGATGTGACCGAGAGCCGGATCGCCCCGGCAATACTCGAGAGCTGCCTCGCCCGAGTGTTCCTGCCGAATGCACGCGCAATCGAGCCGCAAAGCCGCGCTGCGTACGAACGGCTCGGCCTCAACGCTCGGCAGATTGACACGGTCGCGCGCGCCACGCCCAAGCGCGATTATTACTTCCAGTCTGTGCGCGGCAATCGGCTCTTCGAGCTCGGGCTCGGAGAGGTCACACTGGCCTTTGCCGGTGTGAGCCAGGCCGAAGACCTGAAGCGGCTGGAGGCCGTTCAGGCGCGAGCCAATCGTGAGGGCTTCGCGCCTGCCTGGCTCCGTGAGCGGCAGCTCGACTGGGCCGCCGACCTGATCCGCGCCGAGCAGGATCGCCAGCTCGAACATCAAAATGCCTCGACGGAGGCTTTGGCATGAAACGGCTGCGCGCTCTTCTCGCCAGCACCGCGTTCGCGACTTGCCTGGCGATCACCGGGTCGGTCTCCGCTGACTTGCCGGTGATCGACATCTCGAACCTGAAGCAGAGCATTTTGACCGCCGCGCATACCCTGCAGGAGGTCAACAATCAGATCACCCAGATCCAGCAGTTCGTCCAGATGCTGGAGAACGAGGCCCGCAACCTGCTCTCGCTTCCGTTCTCGGCACTGCGGCAGCTCACCAGTGCCATCGACCAGGTGAACAGCCTGATGAGGCAGGCGCAGAGCCTCGCCTATGATGTCGCCGGGATCGACCAGCAGTTTGAACAGCTCTTCCCGACCTATGGCGGCAATATCACTCAGGCGAAGCTTCTCTCGGATGCGCGGGCGCGCTGGCAGGCGAGTGTCGACACCTTCAAACACACGATGGAAGTCCAGAGCCGCATCGTCTCGGATATTCAGGCCGACGAGGCTACGCTCTCGGCACTGGTCGGTCAGAGCCAGGGCGCAGCAGGCGCATTGCAGGGAATCCAGTCGACCAATCAGCTGCTGGCGCTTCAGTCGCGGCAGCTTGGCAGCACCCAGGCCTTGCTCTCCGCGAACGCGCGGGCGCAGGCCACGGAGACAATGCGTCGCGCCGAAGTCGAGGAAGCGGCGCGAGCCGAGTGGCAGCGATTCCGGGGCAGCGGTGTCAGCTACACTTCAGCGCCAGTTCAGGTGTTCGGGGGAGCAGCGCCGTGAAATTGCAAGCGTACCAATGCGGACGTTCGCGTCAGCACAAAATGTCGATCAGCTTACGGCCGATCGAGTGCTGCTGAATGCACAAGTCGAGCGCTGTAAACAGCTCGGCATGGCCTCGGTTGACGACGCGCGGTGTGCAGGACGGCACGATAATCAATCCGTAACCGACGAAACAGAAGATACCCTTAAAATCAGATCCGACGCCTCATGGCTAACGACATCGCCGTTATCGACCGCTTCCTTGATATCTTCAGCCGCTATATCGATAGCGGTTTCGGATTGATCTCCGGAGACGTCGGATTCCTAGTCAAGATCCTGATTGGGATCGACGTCGTCCTCGCGGCATTGGCTTGGGCTGCCGGCGAAGACGAGGTGATCCAGGCTTTCGCGAAGAAGGTGCTCTACGTCGGCTTTTTTGCCTTCATACTGAATAATTGGAACAGTCTGGCGCAGGCCATTTTCAAGAGCTTTGCCGCGCTCGGTCTTAAGGCGACAGGCTCATCATTGAGCTACGCCGACTTTCTTAGCCCCGGCAAGCTTGCTCAAGCCGGCGTGCAAGGCGCTGATGTACTGCTGGCCCAGATCCAGCGCCTCTCAGGCTTCCCGGAGGTGTTCTGGAATTTGAGCGAGATCATGCTGATGGCCCTCTCCTGGGTCGTGACGCTCGTCGCCTTTTTTGTGCTCGCGATCATGCTCTTTCTCGCCGTCATCGAGTTCAAGCTGACGACGCTGAAGGGCTTCATCCTTGTGCCTTTTGCTCTCTGGCGCGGAACGTCGTTCATCGCCGAGCCGGTGCTGGGCCAGGTCATCACCTCGGGCGTACGCATCCTGGTCTTCGCAGTGGTGACCGGCATCGGGACCCAGATCTTCTCGCAGATTCTCCCGTCGAGCCCAACCGCTGAACTTTCTCTTCAAGATGCGCTGACAGTTCTGCTCGCCTCGATGACTGTCGGCGGCCTTGCACTCTATGCACCCAAAATCGCCGCTGGCATCGTCTCCGGTGCGCCCCAGCTTGGGCTCGGTGCTGCCGTGGCGCCCGCTGCCGTTGTCGGCGGCACGTTGCTACTGGGCGGCGCTGGATTGGCAGGAGCGGCTCGAGTTGGTGCCGGCGCCGTCGCCTCGGCGGCAACGCTAGGCGGTGCCGCACGCACTGCTTACGCGTTGGGGAGCACTACCTCGGGCGGCGAGGCTGTGGCTGGCGTCGGCGGAGGCCTCCTCGGTGTTGCTCGCGCAGGGATCTCGGCAGCAGCGGGTGGATTGCGAGGGACCGGCGACCGCGTTGCCGAGGGCTTGGCAGAACGCATCCGCACAGGCGAGCGCGCGGGTTGGACTGCGACTGGAGGATCAGCAATCGGCGAGAGCGCCGAAAGCACTGGTCTGGCGAATCCGTCGCGGACGCCAGGCTGGGCGCGGCAACTTCGCCGGGAGCAGATCCTGCGCGGCGTCGAACGTGTAGCTCGCGAAGGCGAGGCGGGCGGCGCCGGGCTCAAGCCGACCCTGCGAGGGGATGACAAATGAATTGGCGCCGTGCCGCGACGCGCTATGGGCAGACACCGGCGCCGGCAACGCCCTACCAGCGTGCCGAACAACTCTGGGACGAGAGGATCGGCGCGGCCCGCGTGCAGGCGGCCAACTGGCGCCTGATGGCCTTTGGCGCGCTGGCACTCGCCGCGGTGGCGATGGGCGACGACATTCGTGCCCGCTCCCGCTCGAGCGTGACGCCGTACATCGTCGAGGTGGATCGCACCGGGGCTGCGAGCGCGGTCGCGCCGGCAGTTACCGAATACCAGCCCAGCGATGCCCAGATCGGCTATTTCCTGGCGCGTTTCGTTCAGAATACCCGCGCGCTTTCGGTCGACCCCATTGTCGTGCGGCAGGCGTGGCTCGATGCCTACGATCAGATCACGAGCCATGCCAAACCCGTGCTCGACGATTACGCGCGGCAGGTCGATCCCTTTGGCAAGGTCGGACACCGCGCGGTCACGGCCGAAGTCACCAGCGTGGTGCGCGCCTCGGACAAGTCGTTCCGCATTGCCTGGATCGAGCATGCATACGAGGAAGGTGCCGCAATACCGGCGGAACGCTGGTCGGCGATCCTGACCGTGATCACTCAGACGCCACGGACCGAAGAACGGCTGCGCAAAAACCCGCTCGGGATCTACATCGACGCGATCGCATGGTCACGGGAGCTGGGAGGCAATGGATGAGGCACACACTCGCGCTGGGCGTGGCCGCGGTTCTACCGCTCGCTGCCTGCGCTCCTGAAATTCCACAGATCAATTACAACGATCCTGCAGCGCTCCACAGGGAACCTCCCAAACCCGTCAAAATTGTTCAAATGCCCGAGCTATTACCGCTTCCGGGCCAGCTCAAGCGGATGCCGCGCGGCGCCGGGTCGGCGAGCGCGTCAGAGCCCCGCGATCCGGCTCGCCGCGTCCAGCTCGCCAACGCGGCCGCCAGCGTCAAACCGACACGCGCCGGCTACGTCAATGCGATCCAGGTCTACCCCTACAGCGACGGGGCGCTGTACCAGCTCTACGTCGCCCCGGTGCACGTCACCGATATCGCCCTCGAGCCCGGCGAGGAGCTGAAGGCAGTCGCCGCCGGGGATACGACGCAGTGGAAGATCGGGGACACCGAGAGCGGGTCGGGGGCCACCCGTCAAGCTCACGTGCTGGTCAAGCCGGTCTCCGCCGACCTGCCGATGAACAACATCGTCATCGCGACGGACCGGCGGACCTATCATATTGAAGCGCATCCGACCCGGGAGACCTACATGGCCGCGGTCTCCTGGCGCTATCCGCAAGACGAGTTCGTCGCGCTGCGGCGGCAGAATGCCGAAGCCGAAACGCACGCCAACGTGACCGCGGCGGGCGGCATCGACGTGTCCTCTTTGCGCTTCCGTTACCGGGTCAGCGGGGATTCTCCACCTTGGCGCCCGGTGCAGGCCTTTGATGACGGGCACAAGGTCTACATCCAGTTCCCGCCCGGCATCGCTCAGGGCGAGACCCCGCCGCTCTTTATCATCGGGCCGACCGGCGAGGCCGAGCTCGTCAATTACCGCGTCAAAGGCTCGACCTACATTGTCGATCGCCTGTTCGCCGCGGCGGAATTGCGCCTCGGCGCCAACCCGCAGCAAACCGTGCGGATCAGCCGAACGGATGGTCGATGAGCGACATCGGCCCGCCGCGCAAGGAACCGCCGCCGTCGGAGCTGCGGATCGGGGCCGCCCCGCGTCCGGTGACACGGCTGTCGCGTCGAACACTGGTGGTCGCGACAGCGCTCGTCACCGCACTCGTCTTCGCAGCGCTCTGGTACGCGCTGGGTATCCGGCCGCTGCATTTCGCGGGCGGCCCGGAGCTCTACAACACCAACGCCAAACCCACCGATGCGCTCGCCAACATGCGGGACAGCTATGCCGACCTGACCCGACCCAGACCGGCACCGTCACTGCCTCAAGCAGTCCCGCAGCTCGGGCCGCCGCTGCCCGGAGATCTCGGACGACCGATGCTGCAGCAACAAACTGGGACCCCGACACCGGCCGCCGATCCGGAGGCGGAGCGGCGCCGGCGCGAGCGGGAACAAGCCGCCGCATCTGTCGTGTTCTTCACGGTCTCGGCAAAGCCGGGCGCCCTTGCCGGGGCGGCTCCAGGTCAGGCAGCAGAAGGTGGCATTTCACCGCCGTCATTAGAGGGAACCGCACCGCAAACGTCTGCCGGCGACGATCTGTCGATCCAGAACGGCCAATCGCACAAGGAGGGCTTTCTTAACGGCCGCATTGAGCAGGCGATCTACTCGCCACAGCGCGTTCAGACGCCCCGCAGCCCCTACCAGCTCATGGCGGGATCCGTCATAGCCGCAGCCCTGATTACCGGCCTCAACTCCGACTTGCCTGGTCAGGCGGTGGCGCAGGTGACCGAGGATGTCTACGACACGGTAAGCGGTCGATTTCTGCTGGTTCCGCAGGGCACGCGGCTAATCGGCAAATACGATAGCCGGATCGCCTATGGGCAGGAGCGCGTGCTGTTGATCTGGACCCGCCTTGTCATGCCGGACGGCAGCTCGATCGTCCTCGACAACCTTCCCGCTACGGACACAGAAGGCTATGCCGGGCTCGAGGACGGGGTGGATTACCACACCTCGCGGTTGCTAAAAGGCGTCGTGCTCTCTTCGCTGCTCGGCATCTCGAGCGAGTTGGCTGCCAACAATGGTACTCAAAGCAATAACCGCATCATCGTGGGTCTGCGGGATAGCGTGAACAACACAGCGAATGAGGCCGGACAGCGCATTGTGTCGAAAGATCTTGCACTCCAACCGACCTTGACCGTCAGGCCCGGATATCCGGTGCGCGTCCTCGTCAACCGAGACATCGTGCTGCGGCCTTATGTCAACCGGTGAGCGAAACATGACGAAGCTGAAGCTCGGGCCGATCCCGGACGACAAGCCGGTCCGTCTGACGATTACCCTCTCGGCCGAACTTGCTGCGCTGCTGCGTACCTATGCGGACGCCGTCGGGTCAGGCAACAGCGAGCCGGTTACGGTGGAGCGCATCGTCCCGCACATACTCGAGCGCTTCATCCGAACCGACCGCGCATTTATGCGGACGCGCCGGCATGTTGCGCAGAGCACTGCGCGTTCAACAGGATCGGCAGCGACGGAGCCAAGCTGATCCTTCGCGGAGCGCGCGCCGGACACCTCCCGAGCGACATTGAGAAATCGCCCGACCAACCCCGGCGGCGGGTCGATGTCATGCTTCAGAGCGATTACTGCGTAGCCGGGGTCTTGGAGCAACGGTCGCATCACGGCGCGGAGGCCCGCGACCAATACCGACGAAGAGGGCGCTATGGCGATGGCGGAACCGGCACGCGCCAACATGATGGCCGTTCGGCGGTTCAAAACACGGAATGCAACGCGAGGCCAATCCGATTTCTTGCCAATCCCGCGCAGCCGGGAGAGCACTGTTTTCTGGGCCGAGGAGCGAACCAAGGCAAGAGTTTCGCCAGCAAGGTCGGCAGGGACAATCGCCTCCTTACAACAGAGTGGGTGTCCTTCAGGAAGGACGACGCTCCAGCTTTCCCGCCATAGTTCTTCAATGACGAACCCATCTGCGTTCCGCGGCTCCGACGCAAGTACGAGATCGACTGTATTTGCTTCAAGCGCCGGAAGCACTTCCGGCTCAGACAACTCGACCAGCTCGACCAAGACATTCGGTGAGCCGGCATGGAATGCTGCGAGAATGGAGGTCAGTGCAAGCGTCGCGGCATCGTCGGTGAGGCCAATTCTCAACCGCCCTGAGCGGCCGTGCGCCACGAGCTGTACGCCGCGGATGGCGTCCTCGACCTGCTCGAGGATGTGGCGCGCCTCGGCTAGGAACTCCCTGCCCGCCGATGTGAGCCCGGCAAGGCGATGGCGTTGTCGGGCAAACAGGCTGATGCCCAGCTGCTCTTCCAGCCCGGCTACCTGTTTGGTGACCGCCGGCTGCGTGATCTCAAGTCGATCGGCCGCGCGACGGAAATTCAGCTCTTCGGCGACGACAACGAAGTAGCGGAGATGCCGGAGCTCAACGTTTCCGTGCCGAATACCATCAGGCAAACGGGTGCTGCGCCCCGGCCGCGGTTTTCTTGAGACCCTCATCTCTATCATCGCCAGTTAAATCGCAGTACTCCAGACCAGAAGGCCGCAGTTCAATGAGAGTGCGCGATTCCGTTACACCGCATCCTCTCTCGGCGCGCCGTCCATTACGGCGATATTTTGGGAGAAAATTCAGATTTTCCGCAGAATTGATGGTTAGTTACTTCCATTTAATGATCGCATCCGATCCCTGTTTTGCGAACCTAGGCCCATCGCTTCTGTGAAATTCCACTATGGTTGCCTGGTCTGATGGCGCCCTTCGATCGGGGCGCGAGGAGGCTTGGTCGGACACATCAAGGCAAAGCCGAGACACTCCAACACGGCCCCGAGCGGGCTGAGGTTGACGGCGAAACTCAGCCCCCATGTCGACCCCTGAGCCCGATCGGTGGCGAGCGTAGCGCGCGTGCCGCCCGACCCGCCAAAGCTACTAGGCATTTGCCGACAGTGCGAGGGCACAGCCGAAGCCGCGCCAGGGGCGCCGCTTTTTCTCATTTACCACCTTTGACAGCTCATTGTGCTACGCCGCCTACGAACCGGTTCCACCGAACGAATCTGCGTATTAGCTCAGGGACTGCGGGCCGGTACGGGCTGCGCTTCGGACCGAGAAAGAGTTATCATGGTCGCAACCGGCAAAGTCGTGCCATTGCCGAGACGGGAAGCGGAATTGCCTGATCGGCTGATTGTCACCCTCAGCAGTAGGCGCGATCCTCGGCTGGTCCAACTGGTGCGGCTTCTCGCCCGTCAGGCTGCGGATGAGTATTTCGACGCACTGGCAAAGAAGGAGAACGGCACCGCCAAATAAGGTAGTCTGGCCAGAATGATCAAAGTCGCGCTCTACGCCCGCTACTCCTCAGAAAATCAACGCGACGCGTCGATTGAGGATCAGCTGCGGCTGTGCCGTCTCCATGCCGAGAAGCAGAGCTGGACGATTGTCGACAGCTACACCGACCGCGCCATCTCCGGCGCTTCGCTGCTGCGCCCGGGCATTCAGGAGTTGATCCAAGACGCGACGCGCGGCCGGTTTGCGATCGTGCTTGCCGAGGCCATGGACCGCCTCAGCCGGGACCAGGAGGATATCGCCGGCCTATTTAAGCGGATGGCCTTTTCCGGCGTGAAGATCGTCACCCTGTCCGAGGGCGACGTGACCCACCTGCATGTCGGGCTTAAAGGCACGATGAACGCGCTGTTCTTAAAGGATCTGGCCGACAAGGTGCGCCGCGGCTTACGTGGGCGCGTCGAGGGCGGCAAGTCCGGCGGCGGCAATTGCTATGGCTATGACGTCGTCAAGAAGTTCGCAGCCGACGGCGAGCCGGTTCGCGGCGGCCGGGCGATCAACAAGTTCGAAGCCTGCGTCGTGCGACGGATTTTTAGCAATTATGCGTCCGGCAAATCGCCCAAGCGGATCGCGTTCGAACTGAACAAGGAAGGCATCAAAGCGCCGGGTGGCGGCTACTGGGGCTTCAGCACGATCAACGGTAACCGGCGACGCGGCACCGGTATCTTGAACAACGAGATGTATGTCGGCCGGATTGTCTGGAACCGACTGCGCTATATCAAGGACCCGGACACGGGCAAGCGTGTATCGAGGCCGAACCCGGAGTCGGAGTGGATCTTCCACGATGTGCCCGAGCTGCGCATAATTGAGCAGGATTTGTGGGACAGGATCAAGGCACGGCAGGAGGCGATCAAGGTCGAACGCAGTACCGGCAAGCCGAACCGGCTGCACGAGCGGCAACGCGCCAAGTACCTGTTCTCGGGGCTGACCAGATGCGCCTGCTGCGGCGGCGGCTATTCGATGATCTCGCAGACGCTCGTGGGCTGCTCGACTGCGCGGAACAAAGGCACCTGCAAAAACCGGCTCAACATCCGGCGGGACGGGCTCGAGAAGCGGGTGCTCGACGGGCTTAAGGGTCATCTGATGGACCCGGAGCTTTTCGCGATATTCTGCGAGGAGTTCACGCGCCGCATGAACGAACGACGGATGGAAGCTCGCGCTGCTATCGATGCGGCGCATGCGGAAATCCCCCGGATCGAGCGAGATCTAGAGCGTCTGGTAGACCGCTTCCTCAAGGAGGATGAAGCTGCGGACGCGCTGCACGCACGGATGAAACAGCTCGAAGCGCGCAAGCGCGAGCTGCAGGTTTTCCTCGCAGATGCTGAGGAACCACCGCCGGTGTTACATCCGAGCATGGCGATCGTGTATCGCCAGCGCGTCGCTGCGCTCTATGACGCGCTCCAGCATGAAGAGTCACGTGCGCCGGCGGCGGACATTATCCGTTCGCTCGTGAGCGAGATCATCCTCACACCCAAGAACGGCTTTCTGCAGGTAGAATTGCGCGGCGACCTGGCCGGGATTCTGACCGTGGCCGCCGCTGGTAGGCCAAAGAGCCCGACTTCCGGAGAAGCGGGCTCTGTCCTTACCGAGCAAGTCATGACAGTTACGGCGAACCGAAACCTTCGTGACGTGCGGCGGGTGTCGGACTTGATCGAGCAAGTCAAGGTGGTTGCGGGGGTAGGATTTGAACCTACGACCTTCAGGTTATGAGCCTGACGAGCTACCGGGCTGCTCCACCCCGCGATAACGGGCTATCGGCTGGAAGGGTTGATTGAGAGAGGGGGGATGCGGGCCTGGCGGCGACCTACTCTTCCGCACCTTGAGGTGCAGTACCATCGGCGCTGAGGGTTTTCACGGCCGAGTTCGGGATGGGATCGGGTGTTTGGCCCCTCGCTATGGCCACCAGGCCGGCAAGCCTTGCCCCGCGCAAGCGGGGATCTCTTGTCATGTGAGAGTAGGGAAGTGTCTGGTGGGGCCGCGTGCGGGTTTTGCCGCTGCACGCGGGCAGTCTTGTGTTGGGGTTTCAAGCGCCGGTCGAGCGATTAGTACCGGTCAGCTGCGCGGGTTGCCCCGCTTCCACCTCCGGCCTATCGACGTGGTGGTCTTCCACGGCTCTCGGCGAGACCTGGTTTTGAGGAGGGTTTCCCGCTTAGATGCGTTCAGCGGTTATCCCGTCCGCACTTAGCTACCCGGCGGTGCGGCTGGCGCCACAACCGGTACACCAGAGGTGCGTCCCTCCCGGTCCTCTCGTACTGGGGAGAGCGCCTCGCAAGTCTCGAACACCCACGGCAGATAGGGACCGAACTGTCTCACGACGTTCTAAACCCAGCTCACGTACCGCTTTAAATGGCGAACAGCCATACCCTTGGGACCTGCTCCAGCCCCAGGATGCGATGAGCCGACATCGAGGTGCCAAACGACGCCGTCGATATGGACTCTTGGGCGTCATTAGCCTGTTATCCCCGGCGTACCTTTTATCCGTTGAGCGATGGCCCTTCCACACGGGACCACCGGATCACTATGGCCGACTTTCGTCTCTGCTCGAGCTGTCGCTCTCGCAGTCAGGCGGGCTTGTGCCATTGCACTCCACAGCTGATTTCCGACCAGCCTGAGCCCACCATCGCGCGCCTCCGTTACTCTTTGGGAGGCGACCGCCCCAGTCAAACTACCCGCCATGCAGGGTCCCGGACCCGGATAGACGGGCCGCGGTTAGATGCCAGAGAAGATAAGGGCGGTATTTCAAGGCTGCCTCCACCCCAACTGGCGCCAGGGCTTCCAAGGCTCCCGCCTATCCTACACATACCTTCCCTAACACCACTGCAAAGCTGTAGTAAAGGTGCACGGGGTCTTTCCGTCTGACCGCGGGAACTCCGCATCTTCACGGAGAATTCAATTTCGCTGAGCCGGTGTTGGAGACAGCGGGGAAGTCGTTACGCCATTCGTGCAGGTCGGAACTTACCCGACAAGGAATTTCGCTACCTTAGGACCGTTATAGTTACGGCCGCCGTTTACCGGGGCTTCAATTCAGAGCTTGCACCCCTCCTCTTAACCTTCCGGCACCGGGCAGGCGTCAGACCCTATACGTCGTCTGGATGACTTCGCAGAGCCCTGTGTTTTTAGTAAACAGTCGCCACCCCCTGGTCTGTGCCCCCCGCCCCTGCTTGCGCAGAGACGGGGCCCCCTTCTCCCGAAGTTACGGGGGCATTTTGCCGAGTTCCTTCAACACCGTTCTCTCAAGCGCCTAGGTATGCTCTACCAGTCCACCTGTGTCGGTTTGGGGTACGGTCTTTAGTGCCGGTGCTGTTTCCCGGAAGTCCCAGGCCGCCCGCCCAATCCAATAAGGGCGAACGACTTTCGGCCTTCGTCACATTCCGGCAGGCGGAGGAATATTAACCCCCTTCCCATCGGCTACGGCTCTCGCCCTCGCCTTAGGGGCCCGGCTAACCCTGCGCGGATTAACCTTGCGCAGGAACCCTTGGACTTTCGGCGACAGCGTTTCTCACGCTGTTTATCGCTACTCATGTCAGCATTCGCACTTCCGATGCCTCCACCGCCGCTCGCGCGACGGCTTCGCCGGCCTACGGAACGCTCCGCTACCGCGTTCAGAAGACAGAGATCAGAGGTCAGAGATCAGAACTACCGCGATGCAGGCCAGTGAGCATCCGGGCGATTTCCCGATATTCGCCCCGCCAACGATCCGCCGTCCTCTCGTCGATATAGCCGAGATCCCGGCAATAGATCGTCCACACCTGCATCTCGTCGGCCGAGCCCAACGCCATCATCACAAACCGGCGAAACTCCGGTTTCGAGACGAGTTGCCGGCCGAAGCCTTCGGCCAGATTGGCGCAGATCGATTTGGATGCCCGCCGTATCTGGTCGGCCAGCGCCCGCTGCTCGATCGCCGGGAATTCGAGGCTTGCTCGATGCACCCCGGCCTTCGCCGGGGCAGGCTCTCCAGCGACACCCGGTAGGCCCGCCGAAACACCTCGAGATCCTCGAACCCGCGGACCCACTCGCTCCGCTGATTTCTTTCCATCTGTAATCTGATCTCTGATCTCTGTCTTCTGAACACCCGCAGCTTCGGTGCGTGGCTTGAGCCCCGTTACATTTTCGGCGCGGGACAGCTGATAGACCAGTGAGCTATTACGCTTTCTTTAAAGGATGGCTGCTTCTAAGCCAACCTCCTGGTTGTCTTGGCCGTCCTACATCCTTTCCCACTTAGCCACGACTGGGGGACCTTAGCTGGCGGTCTGGGCTGTTTCCCTCTCGACGACGGACCTTAGCACCCGCCGTCTGGCTGCCACGCTGCACTCGCCGGTATTCGGAGTTTGGTTAGGTTTGGTAAGGCTCGCGCCCCCCTAGCCCATCCAGTGCTCTACCCCCGGCGGTGACCACATGACGCTCTACCTCAATAGATTTCGCGGAGAACCAGCTATTTCCGGGTTTGATTGGCCTTTCACCCCTAGCCACAAGTCATCCCCTACTTTTGCAACAGTAGTGGGTTCGGTCCTCCAGTGCGTGTTACCGCACCTTCAACCTGCCCATGGCTAGATCACCCGGTTTCGGGTCTGATCCCAGTAACTTTATCCCGGACCAAGATCCGGGATCGCGCCCCTTTCGGACTCGCTTTCGCTGCGCCTACGCCTAACGGCTTAAGCTTGCTACTGAGACCAACTCGCTGACCCATTATACAAAAGGTACGCCGTCAGGCAGACGACAGAGATCAGAGATCAGATCTGACCTCTGATCTCTGATTTCTGTCGTCTGAACCCTCCGACTGCTTGTAGGCATCCGGTTTCAGGAACTGTTTCACTCCCCTCGTCGGGGTGCTTTTCACCTTTCCCTCACGGTACTGGTGCACTATCGGTCACTGAGGAGTATTTAGGCTTGGAGGGTGGTCCCCCCATCTTCAGACAGGATTGCACGTGTCCCGCCCTACTCGAGGACACAGGCTCCGGTTTCCCGTACGGGGCTGTCACCCGCTGCGGCCCGCCGTTCCAGGCGCTTCCGGTACCAAAAACCCATGCCACTGGCCTGTTCCGCGTTCGCTCGCCACTACTTGCGGAATCTCCCGGTGGTGGCGCTCGCCACCACCGAGGGCGTTGCAAGCAACGCCCGTGTTGATGTCTGTTCCTCCGGCTACTGAGATGTTTCAGTTCGCCGGGTTTGCCTCCTCATCCTATGTATTCAGACAAGGATACCCGTTACCGGGTGGGTTGCCCCATTCGGAGATCCCGGGATCACCGATCGCTCGCATCTCCCCCGGGCTTTTCGCAGCGTGCCACGTCCTTCATCGCCTCTCAGTGCCAAGGCATCCACCAGATGCCCTTCTCTTTGCGCTTGATCCCCGGCGGAACCAAAGGCTAACCCATGGGTTCCGCCGCACAAAACCGCCGCGCACAGGGGCAAGACCCACACGCACAGCGGCCTCACATGAAGACACTTCTTCGGACACATCCAGCGCCCCCTGCTTTCGCAGGGACAAGCGCCGGGCGCGTCCGCCTCGGTCACATGACAAACTCTCTCTTCACCCTTCAATCAACACCGCCGCCCGGGTTGCCCCGGACGGTGTCTTTAGGCTTCTCCAAACGCCGGTGGTGGAGGTGAACGGATTCGAACCGATGACCTCCTGCTTGCAAAGCAGGCGCTCTCCCAGCTGAGCTACACCCCCTTGCCAGAGGTCAGAAAACAGAGGTCAGAGATCAGATTTGTTTTCTGATCTCTGGTCTCTGATCTCTGGCATCTGGTGGGCCAGGGAGGATTTGAACCTCCGACCTCACGCTTATCAAGCGCGCGCTCTAACCAGCTGAGCTACTAGCCCTACGTTTGACCCAACAGGTCGCACCAGCAGAGCGAGCGCTCGCCGACGCTCGGGAGAAGGGATGCGCAGACGGCGGCCGCTGCCAGAAGACAGAGATCAGAAGACAGAAATCAGATCTGCCGCGCTCTGGCGCTTGTGGAAAAGCCGGAGAGGATCGAGCCAGAGCCCATTTCTGACCTCTGATCTCTGACATCCGATCTCTGGCATTCCAGAAAGGAGGTGATCCAGCCGCAGGTTCCCCTACGGCTACCTTGTTACGACTTCACCCCAGTCGCTGACCTTACCGTGGTCGGCTCGCTCCCCGGTCTTGCGACCGGGGTTGCTGCACCGCCTTCGGGTAAAGCCAACTCCCATGGTGTGACGGGCGGTGTGTACAAGGCCCGGGAACGTATTCACCGCGGCATGCTGATCCGCGATTACTAGCGATTCCGACTTCATGCTCTCGAGTTGCAGAGAGCAATCCGAACTGAGACGGCTTTTCGAGATTGGCGCACGGTCGCCCGCTTGCCGCCCTCTGTCACCGCCATTGTAGCACGTGTGTAGCCCAGCCCATAAGGGCCATGAGGACTTGACGTCATCCCCGCCTTCCTCCGGCTTGTCACCGGCAGTTTCTGCAGAGTGCCCGGCTTTGCCCGCTGGCAACTGCAGATGGGGGTTGCGCTCGTTGCGGGACTTAACCCAACATCTCACGACACGAGCTGACGACAGCCATGCAGCACCTGTGTCCCGGCCGGCCGAACCGAAGAGCGGGATCTCTCCCGCCCATACCGGGCATGTCAAGAGCTGGTAAGGTTCTTCGCGTTGCGTCGAATTAAACCACATGCTCCACCGCTTGTGCGGGCCCCCGTCAATTCCTTTGAGTTTTAACCTTGCGGCCGTACTCCCCAGGCGGTGTGCTTAATGCGTTTGCGGCGACACCGAAGAGCTAGGCTCCCCAACGTCTAGCACACATCGTTTACGGCGTGGACTACCAGGGTATCTAATCCTGTTTGCTCCCCACGCTTTCGCGCCTCAGCGTCAGTCTCGGTCCAGAGCGCCGCCTTCGCCACCGGTGTTCTTCCCAATATCTACGAATTTCACCTCTACACTGGGAATTCCACGCTCCTCTCCCGAACTCAAGCCCCCCCGTTTCGCGCGCCATTCCCAGGTTGAGCCCGGGGCTTTCACACGCGACCAGAAGGGCCGCCTACGCGCCCTTTACGCCCAGTAAATCCGAACAACGCTCGCCCCCTTCGTATTACCGCGGCTGCTGGCACGAAGTTAGCCGGGGCTTCTTCTCCCGCTACCGTCATCATCGTCGCGGGCGAAAGAGCTTTACAACCCTAAGGCCTTCATCACTCACGCGGCATTGCTGGATCAGGCTTGCGCCCATTGTCCAATATTCCCCACTGCTGCCTCCCGTAGGAGTCTGGGCCGTGTCTCAGTCCCAGTGTGGCTGATCATCCTCTCAGACCAGCTACGGATCACTGCCTTGGTGGGCCGTTACCCCACCAACTAGCTAATCCGACGCGGGCCCCTCCTGCTGCGATAAATCTTTCCCCGGAGTTACCTCCGGGCGCATGCGGTATTAGCCGAAGTTTCCCTCGGTTATCCCCCACAACAGGGCAGGTTCCCACGCGCTACTCACCCGTGCGCCACTCCCTTGGGGCCAAAGCCCCAAAAGCGTTCGACTTGCATGTGTTAGGCATGCCGCCAGCGTTCGTTCTGAGCCAGGATCAAACTCTCAAGTTCGTCCCAGGCCCATCCTCTCGGACGGACCCAAACAAGGGCCTCCAAACGTTCGCAAATGCGCAAACAAATGGCGACCCTCGGCCGCCGTCCGCGCATCCCTTCCCTAAATCTCCACAATCTCAAACAACAATCCGCCATGGCCGTGCCACAGAGGGGCCGCGCTTATAGGCCCACCCGCCACCCGCGGTCAACACACAATCGGCGATGCCGATATATGAACTGCAAGAGGGCGCGGCGACCGCTATACGTAATGACCAGGCTCCCTCCTGTCTAGAGCGGACATCATAAAAATTAACCGGAACGGCGTTAGATCAGTCCCAGGGCCCGCAGCTCAGCCAGCATGTGATCCGAAGGCGGCTCCCCTCTGTCGGAGCGATCGGGCGGCGCATCCTCGGGCGCCAGATAGCGCCAGCCCTGGAACGGCCGCCAAGCCCGGGGCAGTGTCGGAACAAGCTCGTCATCGACCTCGATCAGGCAATAGCGCCGCCCGTTGTCGTCGCGCTCGCTGTGGAATCCGGAGACGAGCTGGCGCACCCGGACGTGCCCGCGGATGATCCAGTAGATCGAGCCGCCCGCCAGCACTTCCGCCGCGCGCCGCGGATGATTTCTCGTATAGACCCAGCTGCCGCCGCGCTCTGCGGCTCGGGTCGCTCGGATGCGGCGCAGCTGGTCTACATCGTCAATCCCGACCGCGAGCTTCAATAGGTGCAGCGGCATTACGGTATCGGGCCGGTCAGCCTTGTTCCTGTCGTTCCGGCGCCAGAGCGATCAGCTCCGCTCCCTCCTCGACCAGATCGCCGGGGGCGAACCGCACCGCCTCGACGACGCCATCGGCCGGTGCAGTCACCGTATGTTCCATCTTCATCGCCTCGATGATCATCAGCGGCTCGCCCCGCCGGACACCCATGCCGGGTTCGACCATCCGCTGCGTCACGCGCCCCGGCATCGGTGCGGTGATCCGTCCGGCGGTCGGGTCCTCACCAGCGCGCGCGGCGAGCGGGTCGATCTCGATGAGCCTCCAGCTTTCGCCATCGAAGGACACAGCAGTCTCGGCCCCATGGTTCAGCACGGTAAACTGCTTCCGCACACCGTCGAGCGACACAGACAACCCGGCGTCGGCCCGGCGCTCGCCGGCCGCGAGAATTGCGCGGTCGTCGAACTGGAGCAGCCACGATCCGGCCTGACTCCGCGCGCAAACCAATCGTTCGTCGGCGCCGTCCCGGAAATTCAGCTCCTGGTAACCGCGACCGTTGAGCCGCCAAACATCGGTCCCGGCCCAGGGCGAAAACGGGTCGCCCGAACGAAAGGCGGCGGCCTTTGCGGCGTCTTCGCGCGTCAGAAGCCGGAGGAGGGCTGCCGCGGCGAGGACCGCGTCAGGGGCGGGCCGCCGCGGCGGAATGAGGGCTGCGCGATTGCGCTCGATGAAGCCGGTATCGACCGCCCCGGATACGAATTCAGGATGCGCCGCGACCCGCGCCAGAAATTCCAGGTTTGTCGCGACCCCGAGCACCGCGGTTTCGGCAAGGGCGCGGCGCAGCCGGCCGACAGCCGCCGCGCGATCTTCTCCCCAGCAAATAATCTTGGCAACCATCGGGTCGTAGAACGGCGTGACGGTGTCGCCCTGGCGCACGCCGGTATCGACCCGAGCGAATTCCGACGATGGAAAGCGCAACCCGTGCAGTGTCCCAGCTTGCGGCAGAAACCCGCGCTGCGGGTCTTCGGCATAGAGCCGCGCCTCGATCGCATGCCCGTGCAAGACGAGGTCCTGCTGGCAGAGTGGCAACGCCTCGCCGGCCGCGACCCGGATTTGCCATTCGACGAGATCGAGCCCGGTCACCGCCTCGGTCACCGGGTGCTCGACTTGAAGGCGCGTGTTCATTTCGATGAAGTAAAAGTCGCCGCCTTCGGCGATGAACTCGACGGTGCCGGCGCCGACATAGCCGACCGCACGTACCGCGGCGCCTGCCGCTTCTCCCATAGCGGTCCGCTGCGCCGCGCCCAGACCTGGCGCCGGGGCCTCTTCGAGTACCTTCTGATGGCGCCGCTGGATCGAGCAGTCGCGCTCAAACAGATGCACCGTATTGCCGTGTCGATCGGCGAAAATCTGGATCTCGATGTGCCGCGGCCGTTCGACGTACTTTTCGATCAGCACGCGGTCGTCGCCGAAAGCGGCCTCTGCCTCGCGCTTGGCCCCGGCCAGGGCCGCCGGCAACTCTGCCCGGCTGTCGACAACCCGCATGCCGCGCCCGCCGCCGCCGGCCGAGGCCTTGATCAGGACCGGAAAGCCGATGCGCTCGGCCTCGTCGAGCAGCCGGACCGGGTTCTGGTCGGCGCCGTGATAACCCGGGACGAGCGGCACTCCGTGGTGCTGCATGAGGTCTTTTGCCTCGGCCTTCGAGCCCATGGTCCGCACGGCCGAGGCCGGCGGGCCGATGAAGACGATGCCCGCCGCCTCGCAGGCCTCGGCGAAGTCGGCGTTCTCAGACAAGAAACCGTAGCCGGGATGGACCGCCTCCGCAGCGCTGTTGCGCGCCGCATCGAGGATCGCCGCGATATTCAAATAGCTGTCCCGCGCCGGGGCCGGGCCGATCGGCCATGCCTCATCGGCCAACTCGGCATGCTGTGCATGACGGTCGGCCTCGGAATAAACAGCGACGGTTGCGATCCCCATCCGGCGCGCGGTGCGAATGACGCGACAGGCGATCTCTCCGCGATTGGCGATCAGGATCTTGCTGAACAAGCTTTACATCCGGAAGACGCCAAAGCGGGTTCGTTCGATCGGGGCGTTAAGGCTGGCGGAAATCGCCAACGCCAAGGTCAGCCGGGTGTCGACTGGGTCGATGACCCCGTCGTCCCACAGCCGCGCGCTCGCGTAATAGGGGTGCCCCTGCGTCTCGTATTGCGCGCGGATCGGCGCCTTGAATTCCTCCTCTTCCGCCGCGCTCCAGCTGGTGTCGCGGTCGCGCCGCACTTCCGCCAACACCGAGGCGGCCTGTTCGCCGCCCATGACCGAGATCCGCGCATTGGGCCACATCCACAAAAAGCGCGGTGAATAGGCCCGCCCGCACATGCCGTAATTGCCGGCGCCAAAGCTGCCGCCGATGATCACGGTGAATTTCGGCACGGCGGCGGTCGCGACCGCGGTCACCATCTTCGCGCCGTCCTTGGCGATGCCGCCGGCCTCGTATTTGCGGCCGACCATGAAGCCGGTGATGTTCTGCATAAAGACGAGCGGGATGCCGCGCTGCGCGCACAGCTCGATGAAATGCGCACCCTTCAATGCGCTTTCCGAGAACAGGATGCCGTTATTGGCGAGAATGCCTACCGGGTATCCCCAGATTCGGGCAAAGCCGCAGACCAGTGTCTGGCCATAGAGCCTCTTGAATTCGTCGAGCTCGCTGCCGTCGACGATGCGGGCGATAACCTCGCGCACCTCGTAAGGCCGGCGCGTGTCGGTCGGGATGATCCCGTAGATCTCCTCGGCCGGGTAGAGCGGCTCGCGCGGCGGGGTGACCTCGACCGGGATGCTCTTGCCCCGATTGAGATTGCCGACGATGCGGCGGGCGATGCCCAGCGCGTGGTGATCGTCGAGCGCATAATGGTCGGTGACGCCGGAAATCCGGCTGTGAAGCTCGGCGCCACCGAGTTCCTCGGCGGTGACGATTTCGCCGGTCGCGGCGCGCACCAAGGGCGGGCCGCCGAGAAAGATCGTCCCTTGCCCGCGCACGATGACGCTTTCGTCCGACATCGCCGGGACATAGGCGCCGCCCGCCGTGCACGAGCCCATGACGAGGGCGATCTGCGGAACGCCGGCCGCCGACAACCGCGCCTGGTTGTAGAAGATGCGCCCAAAATGGTCGCGGTCGGGAAAGACCTCATCCTGCGCCGGCAGAAACGCCCCGCCCGAATCGACGAGATAGAGGCAGGGCAGTCGGTTGTCGCCGGCGATCTCCTGCGCGCGCAAATGCTTCTTGACGGTCATCGGGAAATAGGTGCCGCCCTTGACCGTCGCATCGTTTGCGACAACGACGCATTCGCGGCCCATGATCCGCCCGATGCCGGTGACAATCCCGGCCGCCGGCACCTCACCTTCATACATGCCGAAGGCGGCGAGCTGCGACAATTCCAGGAAAGGCGACCCCGGGTCGAGCAAAGCCCGCACCCGCTCGCGCGGCAGCAATTTGCCGCGTGCGAGGTGCCGCCGCCGCGCCGCCTCCCCGCCGCCCTCGCGGATCGCCGCAACCTTCCCCCGCAGATCCTCGACGAGCACCCGCATCGCCGCCGCATTCGCCGCGAACATCTCCGAGCGCCGGTCGAGTGAGGTGGTGAGAACCGTCATCGCTGGTGGGCAACTTGCATAAGCCGGGGTTGCCGGGGCAAGTGGAATTCTCGATCAGTTCACCTGCGCGCCTGCCGATCGGCGATGCCGTCGCGGAACCCCTATTTGTCGAGCCAGACGCCTTCCATGCGCCAGCCATTGAAGAGGCGGTCGACCACGAGGGTCAGCCCCTTCACATGCGGCTGCCTTGGGCTCTCGTTCAACAGGCCGGTGCTCGGTAGCTTAACAAAATTTGATGAAGGGAGCAGGATCGGAGTAGGCGGGCTTCTTCCTGTCGCCCCTGTGGGAGGGTTAGATGGTTGCGATCAAGGCTGTTGCTCATTTCAGCATTCCGGTGAGCGACGTTCCGAAAAGCAAACGGTTCTACACGGAGGTCGTCGGCTGCAGGCATTTGTCCACCACGCCAAACGGGCACATGGTGTTCCTCGATGCAGCCGGGACTTGCCTCATCCTGGTGAAGCGCGATCCGCCGATCAATCCCGTGCCCGACAATCATGGCGGCGTGCACCATGCCTTCGCGATTGCGCACGACGAATACACGGCGGCGCTCGACCATTTACGTGCTCATGACGTCCAGATCACGTTCGAGGAAGACCGGCAGGGCGGCGTGCTCAATGGGCCGCGCGCCTATTTTCACGATCCCGACGGCACGGTATTGGAGTTTATCGATCTGACGAGCTACGCCGGCAGCTATTCGTAAGGACACCCGCTTTCCGGTTGACCTTCCTCGAGATTGGAGAGGGTCTTGCTCCGCCACTTCCGGTTGCCCATGCGCCAAACAGTCAGAAGATTGCGGCCCAGGCTGCGCCGGCTCATCGCCAAATCCTGGATCCTCTCACGCTGCTATTATCCGCTGCGCGGCCATCGCCTTTCGGGTCGGGCGAAGGATGAGATCTGGTATTTCGCCTATGGCGCCAACATGCATGACAGCGCGTTTCGGGTCCGGCGTGGCATCCAGCCGCTCGAGCACCGCTCCGCCCGCGTCAAGGGTTACCGGCTGCGCTTCAACCTTGTTGGCCGACCCCGGGGCAAGGCTGCTCCGGCAAACCTGCACCCCGACCCGGGCGCGGAAGTTTGGGGCGTGCTCTACCGCATCACCAAGCGCGATTTAATTCGCTTGGACTCGACGGAAGGAGTACCCGGGCGCGGCTACCGCCATGTTGTGATCGAGGCCGAAGACCGTAATGGTCGGATGATCCCAGCCGTCACCTACCTGGCGCCGGGCAAAGAAGTCGATGGTAAGCCCTCCTTGCGTTACATCATGCTGCTGCGGGAAGGTGCGCGAGCCCATGCACTCCCCGAAACCTACATCCGGTTTTTGGAGCAGGTAGAGCATGCGCAATAACAATTCGGCTTGGGTATCTCATGCTCGCCATATTCGTCGCGGCTTGGCTCGCCTTTCTTGTGATCTACCGGGCGATGGGCTATCACAAAATGCCTAATCTCGAGAATTCGTAGTTAACTTTTCGGATATCGATTGCAACCGAGGAGCGCAGGCCGCATCATCTCACGGCATCGTTTTTATCCTTTTGCAATCAGACGATGCTCATTGCCCCGTCACCGCAGCCAGCTGACGAGGGAGAAGCCCCGGTCGTCCCGACCGGGGCTTCGATTTTTCGCAGGCCGAATGCGCCCACGCCCCTCTTCCCCCTGAAGGCCGGCAATTCGACGCCATAGCCGTCCGCTTTCGACGAGCTGCCACGTAACGAGCGCCGGCACGCCGATCGTCAGATCGCGCGCCCGCTTCAGCAGGGAAAGCGCGAGCGCCGTCTCCGGCGTCAGGCCAAAGCTGGCACCGAGCAGAATGTAGGCTCCTTCTTGGACGCCGACCGCGTTCGGAACGGCAAAAGCGGCGCTGCGCGCGGCGTACAGCAGAGCCTCGATCACCAGTACCGTTGCGAAGCCAAGAGAGGCGCCAGCGAAGCGCAGCGCGACCCAGGCCTCCATGGTACTCGCGATCCAGCAGGCGAGGTGGAGCACAAAGCTGGACAGCACTCCCCTTCGCCGGCGGTAGATGGCGGTCAGCGCGACATAAAGCGCTGCCGCGCCCGCAGCCGTCTTATCGGCCCAGCCGCGGCCGAGCACCCGGGCAAATCGGCCGAACAGGTCAAAGCCGCGGCGCTGGAAGACGAGAAACCCCGCCGCGAGCAGCGCCCCTGCAGCCAGACCGATCGCGACCGGGGTGGCGATTGCGGCGTCTGGCCTCACATAGATCAGACACGACAGACCGAGCGCCGTGTAGGCGAGCTGCCCGAAGAGCTCGAGAGTGACATCGGCGATGGTGCTCGCCGTGGCCGTGGTCCCGTCGACACCCGCCAAGGTGACGGCACGCGCACCCAGAACATATCCGCCGATTTGCGAAAGCGGCAGCAATTCGGACCCGGAGTCGCGCACGAGACGACCCCAAACCGGCACCCAAAAGCTCGTGCCCGGTATCAACACGCCCCACGCGATCCCCATTACGGCGATTAGCGCGAGGTGGATCGAGCAGACTGCGGCGAAACCGGTCCACCCGACGACAATCAGCGAACGGGTGACAGCCTGCGGTCCGAAATGAAGCACCAGCGCCGCGATCAAGCTCAGTCCGACGACCGCCGCAAGCACGGAAAAGAGCTTCACACCCGCTCTTCCCGCACCGCACGAAACCCGCTGCCCAACCATAGACCGGTGAGGGTGATTGCCGCCAGTTTGGGCAGGAAACGAGGCTTCAGGAGATCAGGGTCGAAATCCGTCATACGCCTCTCGTGTTCGATGCAACACTCCTCGACAAAGCTGCGCAGCGAGAAGCCTTCGAGAAAGACGCTCGCCTGCGTCGCCGAGAAGTCCCGCCCATCATTTGCCCGGCGGCCGCGCCGCACGGTGCCGAGCAGCCGGCCGATGGCTCGGCCGTAGTACCGTGCCGCAGTGACGCCGCGCAGCCGCCCGGCGAGGCCGCCGCGCGACGCCTGCTGCCAGGCCATCCAATTTATGAAGAAAACAATGTGCCGGGTTTCCTCGCGCATCAGCATGTCGAAGATCTCGAAAAGCCGTTCGGGCAAGAAACCGGACCGGCGGGCGATCTTGAAAACCCCAAAGCCGAGAAACGAATCGAGGCATTCGCCATAGCCAAAATCAGCAAACGCCCGGTGGAGATCAGGGCTGAGCGGCTCGTCGAGCGGACGCTCATCGGCAGCGATGCGGTACCGCCTGATCATCTCGCGCAGCAGCTCGGCGTGGCGCGCCTCTTCGAACCCTTGGAGGGCGACCGCGTCGCGCACCAGCGGGTCGGCGATCGTTTGGGCGTAGGCGTCGACGATGGCGCCCGCTCGCCGTTCGGTGTAGAGGACTTCCTGCCAAAACGGGATGGCGCGCAAGCGCTCGAGCGCCAAATCGTCGAGATCGGGCCAGGTCAGTGTCGCGGGGTCGAAGCGACAGTGGCTGGCGATGAAGTCTCGACAGAAGCGCTCCTTGTGCTCGTCGGATCCGATCTTCATCAGGCGGCTGGAGCCACACTTGGCCGCCGCATGAAGCGGCGCGCAAACCGCATCAGGCGCGGCACGAAATCGGGCCGCAGGAGACGAGAATCGTAGCCGGAGAGGCGCCGCTCGTTTTCTTCGAGGCAGACGTCGATCAGCCCGGCCACCGACATGTCGACAGCGCCGACCGACTTGCCGCCGGTCAAGGTGAAGTTGTTGTCCTGGACCACCGCTCCCGAACTGGCCTCGCCGGCACTGCCAACGCCGCGCGCGATGCCGATGCGCTCCCACACCAGAAAAACCCACACCGCCAGCACCTTTGCTGCGAAGAGCGGACGGCGCCACCGCGCCAGGTTTCGTTTGTGCCACGCCACCCAATTGACAAAAAAGAGGATATGCCGGCCTTCCTCCTGCATTACCGGCTCGAAGGTGTCGACAAGGGGCGGCGGGAAAAAACCGGATCGCTTAGCCAGCGCGAACAGGCCGAAGGCAAAGAAGCTATCGATGCACTCGCTGAAGCCGGTCACCATGAAGGCCCACTCCGGATCGCGCGGGCGGCGATACTCCGGCTCCGGCGCCAAGCGGATGCCGTAGGCTTCGACGAGGTTGGAAAGGACCTCCTTGTGGCGGCCCTCCTCGAACCCGTCCAATTCGACGGCGCGCCGCAGCAATGTGTCTTTGATCATCGCAGCATAGCTCAGCACGCGCTGGCGGGCCTTCCCTTCGGTCTGCACCGCGATATCCCAGATCGGCAGGCTGACGAGGCGCTCGCGCGTCTCGGCATCGAGGACCGGCCATTCGATGATCGATGGCTTGTACGGGTTGTGCGTTTCGAGCAGCATACGACAAAAGGCCGCCTTGTGCGCCTCGCTGCCGATGTCGATCGGCCCCGGTTCGTCTGCTGCCCAAATCCGGGCGGCACGGTCGGCGCCCTTGACCGCCGCATCATCGAACATCCGCACAACCTCCTGTATTTGGAGTCCCCAAATCGGCCCGCCGCTTCGCCGATCGCTAAAAGCCGTGGAGAACGCTCCAGCGGGGCGATTCCATCCTTCCTCTCCCGACCCCGCCGTTGACGCCACCGACCGGCGCCACTATATAGCCGCCGCCGCTCGAGAGAGATCCCTAATCGGAACCGCAGCCGTGAAGCGTACTTATCAGCCCAGCAACTTGGTTCGCAAACGCCGTCATGGCTTCCGGGCGAGGATGGCGACGGTCGCCGGCCGACGGGTTTTGGCGGCACGCCGGGCGAAAGGCCGCAAGCGCCTTTCCGCCTGATGCGGGGCTTTCCCGGTCAGCACGAGACTTTGTGAGCCGCAGGCTCGAAACACTGAAGGTCCGCGCCGACTTTCTTCGGGTGGCGGGCACCGGGCGCCGGTCGGCCCGGCCGGGTTTGGTTGTGCAAGCCGCATCGCATCCGGGCAAACCAAGCGATACGACGGGAATTCGGGTCGGGTTCACGGCGAGCCGAAAAGTCGGCAACGCCGTCGTTCGCAACCGCGCGAAGCGGCGGATGCGCGCGGCAGCGGCGAGCGTCTTGCCGGCTCTTGGACGACCGGGTAGCGATTATGTCCTAATTGCTAGGGCAGGCACCGCTGAGCGGCCCTTTGCGGAACTAGTTGCCGATCTCGAAGCGGCCCTGCGCCGCCTCGGGCGTGGCGGCGCGCCAAGGCCATCGGCCCTTACCGGCGAAACCTGACCGACGCCGCGCGCCGGCGAGGGGTGCGGTCCAGCCTGATCATCGCATGAAGCGTCGGGCGAAGCGCATTAGCCACGGCATCAACCGAGGGCGCAACAGCCGTGGGTCATAGCCGGCAAAGCGGCGCTCGTTCTCACTCAGACAGATGTCGATCACGGCGGCCGCGGAAACGTTTCCACTGCCGATAGCCCGGCTGCCGGTGAACACGAAATTATTGTCCTGGGGGGTGCTTCCCGGCTGCACCCCGCCGTCACCATCGAGACCTCGGGCGAACCCGATCCTCTCCCAGATGAGGTATGCCCAGACCGAGATGATCTTGGCCGCGAAGAGAACGCGCCGCCACACCGGCAGGTTGCGCCGGTGCCATGCAACCCAATTCACGAAGAAGATTATATGACGGCCTTCCTCCTGAATAACCGGCTCGAAGGTGTCGACGAGCTCGGGCGGAAAGAAGCCCGACCGTTTGGCCAACGAGAACAGGCCAAAGGCAAAGAAGGTATCGACGCATTCGCAAAAGCCGGCGAGCAGGAAACCCCATTCCGGGTGCTTGGGCGGCAGGTATTCGGGCTCTGGCGCGAGGCGAATACCATAGGCCGAGACGAGATTTGACAGAACTTGCTTGTGCCGTGTCTCCTCGAAACCGTCGATTTCGATCGCTTCCCGCAGCAGCGGATCGGCGATCTTCTTGGCATAGCTCAGCACGCGCAGGCTCGCGTTGCCCTCGGTCTGCATCGCGATGTCCCAGATCGGCAGGCTGATCAGACGATCGCGCGCCTCCGGGTCGAGAGCGGGCCAATCGACAATGGACGGCCGGTAGGGATTATGCGTGTCGAGTAGCATGCGGCAGAAAGCTCGCTTGTGAGCCTCGCTGCCGAGAGCGATCGGGCCGCACCCGCCGGCTTCCCATGTCCGGGCGGCACGATCGGCGGCCCGGACTTCGGCAGCATTCAGATCGAGCGCGGCTCCCCCTCTTTAAATCGCCTCCGACATGATGCTCCTTACCCGCTGCGATGGCTGGTCGGAAATACCCCCGATACGTCAAGCGCGCGTCAGAATCGTGCCTCATGCCGCGCGACCGAGTGGTACTTAATAGTGGAACAACTCCGCTCGCAAGTGCCACCTTGGGTTCCGTGTCGATAAGGATCCGATCGCTGGGGTCTTTGCTGCGCCAAAGTGAAAAACAACCGATCGACTCGCCCGACCAGTCCTGATTTCCTCGCTCGACGGGGTTGTAAGGCCGGCGGTCCGCTCCGATTTTCTTTCCTTGTCGTGCCCGCAAGGCAGCGGGGCTCGTTGATCGTGGCGCGCCCGGTGGCCGGCGCTGCCCGTTTCCCCCATGCGCCGGGTTCACCCTGAACCAAAGTGTTGGTAAACCTGATCGCAATCCCCCACATTCGGCTGCCTTGGCGACCCGACACCCCCCGGGGGCGTTCGTCGGGCGTCGCGCGGGAGTAATGAGATGGAACGGCAACATCGCGTGGGGATGACGAGCGTGACGCTGAGCGCGGCGGTGCGCGGTTATAAACTGCTCGTATCGCCCCTGCTGCCGCCCGCATGCCGCTTCTTGCCGACCTGCTCGGAATATGCTGCGGAAGCAATCGAGCGTCACGGCGCTTGGCGCGGCATTATGCTCGCCTCGCGGCGGCTGGCCCGTTGCCATCCTTGGGGCGGCAGCGGCTATGATCCCGTTCCCGAGCCCGGCGGCTTGGACTGCCCGCGTGCCGGCTCGGGCCGGTAGACCAGTCTCGCCGGGTCCTTCATCCAACTACCACCAAATGGAACAACGCAATCTCCTCATCGCGATCGTGCTCTCGGTCGGAATCCTGATCGCTTTTCAGTTCGCGTTCGAGCGCCTGCGGCCACCGCAGCCCTCCGCCCCGTCGGGCGGGACCGCAGTGACGGCGCCGGCGAAGACGGGTCCGGCATCCCAATCGCCGGCTCCCTCTCCCGCGGCTTCGGCCAACGCGCCGGGCGCGGCTGCTCCTGGAGCTGCACCGGCGCATGCCGTCGAGACCCGCGAAGCCGCCCTCGAGGAGCAACCGCGCGTCAAGATTGCAACGCCGCGGCTGCACGGCTCGATCGACCTGTTGGGAGCGAGGCTCGATGATCTGACACTCGCGAATTACCACGAGACCGTCGATCCGAAGAGCCCCGAGGTCGAGTTGCTGTCGCCGCCGGGCACGCAGGATCCTTATCTCGCCGAATTCGGCTGGGTCGCCGTCAGCCCGGACGTCCAAGTGCCGGGGCCGCAGACCCGGTGGTCCGCGTCTGGCGGCCCTCTCACTCCGAGCAACCCCGTCACTTTGACGTGGGACAGCGGGCAGGGGCTGCTCTTCACGCGGGTGATCAGCGTCGATCCGAACTACATGTTCACGGTTCGTGATTCGGTCCGCAATACCGGCCAGACGCCGGTAAAGCTGATGCCCTATGGGCTCATCAGCCGCACCGGCACGCCGCATGTAGCCGGCTACTACATCCTGCACGAGGGCTTGATCGGCTATCTGGGCGGCTCGCTGCAGGAGGTGAAATATTCCTCGCTCAGCCCGGGAACCCCGCTCGACTATGCGTCCGCGGGAGGATGGCTCGGCTTTACCGACAAATATTGGCTGACCTCGCTGATCCCGCCGCAGAACGAGGCGGTAAAGGCGCGGTTCACCCATACGGTCGACGCCGGGGTCGATCGCTACCAGGCCGATTACCTCGGGCCGGAGGTCACCGTCGCACCAGACGGCACGTCGGATTCTTCTGCCCGCTTCTTCGCCGGCGCAAAGGAGGTTAATCTCCTCGACGCCTACAAGGACTCGGGAATTCCTCTGTTCGACCGCGCCATCGATTTCGGCTGGTTCTATTTCTTGACCAAGCCGATATTTCTAGTCCTGCAATTTTTCTATAAAATCTTGGGGAATTTCGGGTTGGCTATTCTGTTGCTGACCTTGTGCGTCAAACTGCTCTTCTTCCCGCTCGCGAACAAATCTTATAACGCGATGAGCAAGATGAAGCTCTTGCAGCCTGAAATCCAGAAGCTGCGCGAGCGGTTTCCCGACGACAAGGCGCGCCAGCAGCAGGAGATGATGGCGCTCTACAAGCGCGTCGGGGCAAACCCGCTGGCGGGGTGTCTGCCCATCATCATCCAGATCCCGGTGTTCTTCTCGCTCTACAAGGTGCTGTTCGTCACGATCGAGATGCGGCATGCGCCGTTCTTCGGGTGGATCCACGATCTGTCGGCGCCGGACCCGACCTCGTTCGCCAACCTTTTCGGCCTGTTGCCGTTCGCGCCCCCGCATATCCTGATGATCGGCGCGTGGCCGCTGATCATGGGGTTGACGATGTTCCTGCAGCAGAAACTCAACCCACAGCCGGTCGACCCGGTGCAAGCGCGGATGTTCATGCTGCTGCCCATCGTTTTTACCTACATGCTCGCCGCCTTTCCGGCCGGGCTCGTCATTTATTGGGCATGGAACAATCTGCTCAGCATTGCCCAACAATGGACGATTATGCATCGCGCCGGTGCCGCCTGATCTTCCCTCCGCACGCGATCGATTCCCGCTTGGCCGAGGCTGGCCGGCGGCTCTTCGCCGCCGAGGCCCGCTTCATCGCCGGCGCGCCGAGCCCGTCGGCGCTGCCCCCGGAGGGGTTGCCCGAAGTTGCGTTTGTCGGCCGCTCCAATGTCGGGAAGTCGCGCCTCGTCAATGCGTTGACCGACCGCCGCACGCTGGCGCGGATTTCCAATACCCCCGGACGGACGCGCCAGATCAACTTCTTTGATCTCGGCGGCCGGCTGATGCTCGTCGACCTTCCCGGCTATGGCTATGCCGAGGCGCCGAAATCCGCCGTCAAGAACTGGACGAGCCTGGTGCGGTATTATCTTCAGACCCGCGCCGCGCTGCGGCGGGTCTGCCTGCTGATCGATTCACGTCACGGGATCAAGGAGGTCGACCGGCCGCTGATGCGCATGCTCGACGAAGCCGGGGTGTCCTATCAGGTCGTTCTGACGAAGGCCGACAAGGCCGGCAAGGGCGAGCTCGCGTCTGTTCCCGAGCAAATCATGGCCGAGCTTGCCCCCCATGTCGCGGCGCACCCCGAAATCCATCTGACGAGCGCGCTCGATCGTCGCGGCATTGCAGAATTGCGCGAGACTCTGGCCAATTTTGCAGTTCCCATCGGACAATCGCGATAGAGTGCGCGGCGCGATGAGCCCTGATTCCAGCCCTCCCACACTCGCGACGGAGCCCAACCCGGACCCGGCGGTCAAAGCTGCGGTCCTGGCGCAGGCGCTGCCCTATATGCGCCGCTATGCCGGCCACACCTTGGTCGTCAAATATGGCGGCCATGCCATGGCCGATGGCGTCTCGGAGGATTCGTTCGCGCGCAACGTCGTCCTTTTGAAGCAGGTCGGGATCAATCCGATCGTCGTGCACGGCGGCGGGCCACAGATCGCCCATATGCTGAAGCGGCTTGGGATCGAGACTCGCATCGTCGACGGCTTGCGAGTGACAGACGGCGAGACGATGGAAGTGGTCGAGATGGTCCTGGCCGGAACGATCAACAAACAGCTCGTCTCGGCAATCAACGCCGAGGGCGGCTGTGCGATCGGCCTCACCGGCAAGGATGGCGGGCTGATCGAGGCGAGAAAGCTGGTTCGTACCCGGATCGAGGCTGGCGTCAGGACCGAGATCGACTTCGGTTTTGTCGGCGAGCCGCAACGGATCGCCTCCGGAGTGCTCGACACCTTCAAGCAGTCCGACATCATTCCGGTCATTGCGCCGATAGGCGTTGGTGCGACGGGCGAGACCTACAACATCAACGCCGACACCGTAGCGGGCGCCGTCGCCGCCGCGGTCAAGGCGACGCGCCTGTTGCTGCTGACCGACGTCGCCGGGGTGCTCGATGCCGACAAGAAGCTGATCGCGGAGCTCACCGCGGCGCGGGCGCGGCAGCTGATCGCCGAAGGCGTCATCAATGGCGGCATGATCCCCAAAATCGAAACCTGTCTCGACGCCGTCGATGGCGGGGTCGACGCGGCGGTCATCGTCGACGGCCGGGTGCGGCACGCGATTTTGCTCGAGCTGTTCACCGAAGGCGCCGGAACGCTGATCCGGGCCGGCTAGGCGAACCTGAATGATTTCCACCCGCGGCCGTCCCTTGGTCGAAATCGAGACTTGGATTTTCGATCTCGACAACACGCTCTACCCCTCCTCGTGCCGGCTCTTCGACCAGATCCACGCGCGCATGACGGGCTTTATCGCCGACCGGCTGGGCCTTACGCCGGAAGCGGCGCTGATGGTGCAAAAGACCTATTTCCGCGAGCATGGGACGACGATGCGCGGTCTGATGACGGTCAACCGGATCGACCCGGAGGATTTTCTCGCTTATGTGCACGAGATCGACCTCGCTTGCGTGCCGCCCGACCCGGTTCTCGTTGAAGCATTGGCGAGGTTGCCCGGACGCAAGATCGTCCACACCAACGGCTCGCAGCGCCATGCCGAGCGCCTGCTCGACCACCTGGGCATTGCCGGCTCGTTCTGCGGCGTCGTCGACATCGCCATGGCCGGCTATGATCCAAAGCCCGCGCTCGCCGGCTATCACCAATTGCTGCGGCGCCACGAGGTGAGCCCCGGCACTGCGCTGATGGTCGAGGATATGGCGCGAAACCTGGTTCCGGCCGCCGCTCTGGGCATGACGACGGCCTGGGTGCGCAATTCGGCCGACTGGGCCGTCGACGGCTGCGACGGCGATCACATCCATCACATCGTCGACGATCTCGGCACCTTCCTCACCACCGCTGTGCGCGGCACTGAATACCCGCAGCCGGAATAAGATGTCGGTTGCCGAAACGATCCGCCGCAAGCTGACCGAGAGGTTCGCTCCGACCCGTCTCGAGGTCGAGGACCAGTCGAATCTCCATATCGGGCATGAAGGGGCGCGTCCGGGAGGCGAAACGCATTTTGCCGTGACGATCGTGTCGGTCGCTTTCATCGGCCAGACCCGGGTCGCGCGCCAGCGGCTCGTCTATCAGAACTCTCGCCGACGAACTGGCGACCCGCGTCCATGCGCTTTCGCTGACCACCCTCGCCCCAGACGAAGATACCCGCTAGCTCTACCGGTGCCCGCCGCCTCCGCCATGCCCGAAGCCGCCACCCATGCCATGGGCGAAACCGCCGCCGCCGTGGGCGAAACCGACACCGCGATTGACGCCGCCACCCATGCCATGGCCGAAGCCGTGGCCGAATTCGCGGTGCCCGCCATAGTAGGCGCCGTAGGGTAGATATCCGTAATAGCCATAGTCATAGGGCTGATAAGCGTCGCCCGCCACGGTACAGCCATAGGTCGGATCGTATACGGACCCGATCGGACATTCGTACTCGTCGAGATAGGATTGCGCGGCAGCCGGTTGCGATCCGGCAAATGCAGCCATCGACAACCCAATGCCGCCAGCCAGCAAGAGTACTTTAGTCGAAAGTTTGCTGCGGGTCATCGCAGCCTCCTTGCGGGACGCGCCCGCCGTCAGTTTAAACTGATTCTAAAGTAAGGATCGGCGGGGCGTCAGCAATGGGCGGGGAGGCCGCGCGAAGCATACCAGCCCTGCGGCACCAGGTTGTCCAACCAAGATCAGCCACAAATTCATGGGGCTCCGCGCGATGGAATTAGCGGGTTCGGCGGTGGCGGGCGCAGCAGGAGCACAAGCAGAATACCGAGCAGCGAAACCCAGGCAATCAGCCAGAACGCGTCGATGTAGGCCAGCACATAGGCCTCGCGGCGAACCATGCTGGCGAGCACCGCTGTGCCTTGCGCGGCAGGCTCGCCAATTCCCGTCGCGCGGTTGCCGTATGGGCCGGCCAGCTGCGCGGTCGCCTGCTCGGTCGCCGGCAGGCCGGTCACCACGTGCAGTCCGATCAAATTCGAATAGACCTGCTCGCGCACGCGCACAAAGGTCTGCATCACCACACTGCCGATTTCACTGCCCAGCCACCGCGCGATCTGGATCGTTGTGGCGATCGCCGCCGCGAGCGCCGGCGTGACGTTGGCGGCGGCGAAGGCGATCACCGAGGTGATCGCAAAAGCGAGACCGACGGCCTCGATCAGCTGCGAGACGATGAAATCCCCACTGGCCCAGTCGTGAGTCAGTCCGGTCTGGACCCAGCTGCCGATCGCGAGCATCGTGGCCCCGAACACCAGCAACAGCCGGGCATCGATCCGCTTCAGCAATAGCGCGACGAGCGGCACCAGCACGAATTGCGGCAGCGCGATCCAGTTGAGCGCGTCACCGATCTGCAAGGCGCGCAATCCCTGGACGCGGGTCAGATAGTCGGGCACCACAAACGCAGCCCCGGTGGTCCCGAAACCGGGGTAGATCAAGATCAGGAGAGCCGCCACTGCGATATTGGGCCGGGCCAGCACGCTCAAATGGATCAGCGGGTACTCGGCGCGGGCCTCGTGCACGATAAAGGCGACGACGAGCATGCCGCCGGCAAAGAGGAGCCCGGTCACCACTCCTGAATTGAGCCAGTCGAGCCGGTTGCCCTGATCAAGGCCGGCATAGATGAGGCCGAAGCCGACACCCGCATAGACGATGCCGGGCCAATCGGTCCGCCGCAGCAAATCGCGGTCCACCGGCCGCTGCGGCATCGCCACGGCGGTGAGCAGCATCATGACCGGCGCCAGGGCGGCGTTCTGCCAGAAGATCCATTCCCAATGCCCGGTCTCCGAATACCATCCCTCTACCGAACTGGCGATATTCTGCGAAAAGACGAAGCGGAACGCGTAGGCGGCGATGCCCCAGATCCGCCATTGCGGGGCCAGGCTGCGCAGGACGAAGCCGAGTGCCGCGGGAATGAAGGCGCCGACCGCGAGTCCGCGGACGAATTGCAGCCCGATCAGCGTCCCGTAGTCATGCACGAGCGGCGGGGGCAGAGAGCTCAGGGCAAAGATCGCGCCAGTCCACAGCAGCACGCGGCGGGTGCTGAGCACGGTCCCCATCCATGCCGCCGCCGGCGTGACGACCATTTGCGCGGCCGAGAAGATCGTGCTGATCCACGATCCGTCGTCGAAGCCAAGGCCCAGCGCGCCGCGGATATCGGCGAGACCTTGCGTCGTGAGCCGCGCGTTGAGGGTGGAGATGACCGCGCCCATCATCACCGCAACAACCCCGACGGCCGGATACTCGCAGCGTGTTGTCGCGGGAAGTGGTAGCGGAGCCGCCGCGGCCGTCGCGGACACGCTCATGGCGGCGGCGGTGTGGTGTCGGTGAGGATTGTTGCGATGACAGACATCCCCGGCCGCAATTTGCCGGCCAGCGGGTTGTCGGGGCTGATCCGCAATTTGACCGGGATCCGCTGCACGACCTTGGTGAAATTGCCGGTCGCATTGTCGGGTGGCAGCAAGCTGAACTGCGCACCGCTCGCCGGCGCGATGCTGTCGACCATCGCGTTGATGACGATTCCCGGGAAAGTGTCGACGCGGATCTCGGCCCGCTGGCCGATCGCGACATGAGTCAGCTGGGTTTCCTTATAGTTCGCGACGACCCAGACATTGTCGAGCGGCACGACGGTGATGACCTGGCTCCCCGCATGGACGTACTGCCCCTCGCGCACGTCGCGCTCGCTGACTTCGCCGCCCACCGGCGCTGTAATGCGGGTGTAGCCGAGGTTGATCTTTGCCAAATCGAGCGCCGCCTGCTTGGCCTTGGCATCGGCGCGCAGTTGGGTTTCCTGAGTGTCGAGCACCGCCAGCTGTCGACGCTGGGCATCGAGCTCGGCCTGGTCGCGGGCGAGGGTCGCAGCGAAGCGCTGTGCAGCGGCATCGGCTTGTTCGACTTGTTGCCGGGTGCCGAAAGTGGTGGCCAGCAACGTGCGCTGCCGCGCGTCCTCGAGCCGAGTGCGCTCGACATCGGCCTGCGTCGCTTTAATCGCATCTTCGGCTTCGGCCACCTGCGCGTGCTGCGCCTCTTTTCGCGCCTTGAGGTTTTCGATCGCCGCCTGGGCGCCGAGAAGATCAGCCTCGGCCTGTGCCACCCTGGCACGATAATCGTCAGCCTCGATCTCGATCAGCAGGTCGCCCGCCTTGACCCGCTGAAAATCGTCCACGGGCACTTGCCGCACGTACCCTTCGATCTGGGCGCTGAGCGGCGTGATGTCGCCGCGAACATAAGCATCGTCTGTGACCTGCCGGACCGCCAAACCAACCCAGCGGTCCCATTGAGTGGCGAACAGAACGACGACAACCCCGGCGGCGATCAGAACGGCGAGCCGGACAAGCGTGATCCCAGACCACGGCCGTCGTCGCGCCCGCGGCATCTCAGGAGGCGCTCTCTGCGCCGGCGCGGACAGCACCGAAGCAGCTTCGTGATCAGAGGATAACGGCTGTTCCGTCATGAGGGCTACCTCCTCGACTCGGGCGACAGCGCTCTCTTAGGATCTACAAAAAGGACGACCGATCGGCGATGGTCTCAATCTGGGATGGAAACCCTGGCCTTGCGATGCCGCCCGCAATCCGTCGCTAACACTAGCCGCAATCCTCGGCGCATAATAACGCTTACGTGAGAGGATAGCCCCGATGGAAGACCGGGAGAAGCGCGCGATGCCTCGCCTGCTTTCGGTGAACGTGGGTCTGCCGCGCGATGTCGCGTGGCGAGGAAAGATGGTCCACACCGCCGTCTGGAAGACCCCCGTTCAAGGCCGTCGTGTTGCGCGGCGGCTCAACATCGACGGTGACGGGCAAGGGGATTTGATGGGGCATGGCGGCGAGCATCGGGCGGTCTTTGTGTACCAGATCGACTCATACCGGTATTGGCAGGCCCAGCTCGGCAGAAGCGATTTCAGCTATGGGCAATTCGGCGAGAATTTCACCGTCGACGGGCTGCCCGATGGCGAGGTGTGCATCGGGGATCGCTACCGCATCGGGGGTGCCGTCTTTGAAGTGACGCAGCCGCGCGTCACCTGCTATCGGGTCGGCATCCGCATGAACGAACCGCAGATGGCGGCACTGCTCGTGTCGCATGGCAGACCCGGCTTCTATTTTCGCGTCATCGAGGAGGGAGAGGTCGAAGCCGGCGAGGAGATCGCGCAGGTTACTGCGGGTCCCGAGCGTATGACGATCGCGGAGGTTAATGCGCTGTTGTACACGCCCGGTCATCCAAGGAACCAGCTGGAGCGGGCTGTGCGGATCCCGGCTCTGAGCGCCGGCTGGAGCAGCGCCTTCCAAGCTCTGCTCGACCGGGAGCGGAGCGGGAGCGCTGTGACCGGTAACCCTGGGCTCACCTCGGCGGCCGGCCCGCCTCCGGCCTGGACGGGGTTCCGCCCGCTGCGGGTATCGCGCAAGGACCGCGAAAGCGCCAGCGTAACCTCGCTAGTGCTCGAACCGACTGATGGGCGGCCTCTAGCAGCTGCGCTGCCCGGGCAGTTTATCGTGCTGCGGCTAAGGTCGGCACCCGACGCGCCGGCTTTACTGCGCAGTTATTCGCTGTCGGGCGAGCCACGCGACGATCGCTATCGTCTGAGCATCAAGCGGGAGACCCACGGCGCCGCCGGAGCTTACGTTGAGACTCAGGCTCGGATTGGCGACATTCTGGACGCAAGCGCACCACGCGGCAGCTTCACGCTGAGGCCAGGCGACGGACCCGTTGTCCTGCTGAGTGCCGGTGTGGGCGCAACCCCGGTACTCGCCATGCTCCATGCATTGGCCGCTGGGGCCTCGTCGAGAGAGGTCTGGTGGATTTACGGTGCCCGTCACGGCGGCGAGCATCCGTTCGCCGCAGAGACGCGCGCGCTCCTCGAGGCTCTGCCCCGCGGCCATAGCCACATCCGCTACAGCTCTCCACGTCCAGGAGACCGGTTGGCTGTCGATTTCGATGCTCCCGGACGCTTGGATATGCACGCGATCGAGGAACTCGGGGTGCCGCGCGATGCCGATTTCTATCTATGCGGCCCGTCTGCCTTCATGAACGACCTTGCCGTCGAGCTGGGGAACTGGGGTGTCGCTGCCAACCGCATCCACACCGAGATTTTCGGCTCAAATCCGCCGAGGACACCGGGCATCGCGGCGGCACCGCGCCGGCCACCGCACCAGCCGACAGGGTCAGCCGGCGTGGGACCATTGGTGTCCTTTGCACGGAGCGGCCTAAACGTCCGCTGGGCCCCGGCCTTCCAGAGCCTCCTCGAACTTGCCGAGGCATGCGATGTGCCCGTGCGGTGGGCATGCCGAACCGGGGTCTGTCACACTTGCGAGACCGGGCTCATCATGGGCGCAGTCGGCTACCAGCCAGAGCCCGTGGAGCCGCCAGCCGACGGCAATGCGCTGATCTGCTGCTGCCGACCTCAGGGCGACATCGTCATCGACCTTTGATTGCGCCTACGCAGGGAGGCAAGATCGAGATGGAAGACCACGACATCAGAGCGGCTCTAGATCGCCACTGGGCCGCCTCCGACGCGAACGACTTCGAGGCCGAGCACCAGATTTACCGAGAGGATGCGGTGCTCGAATATCCGCAGTCGGGCGAGCGCATCCGCGGGCGGCGGAAGATTCAGTCGTCTCGCGCCGCGCAGCCGAACCGGAAACGCTTCACAGTGCGGCGGATAATCGGCGCGGGCGACCTCTGGGTCACTGAATATGTCCTAACCTACGACGGACGGCCGTCTTACACCGTGAGCATCATGGAGTTCCTCGATGGGAAGGTGGCCCGCGAGACCCAGTATTTCGGCGATCCGTTCGAGCCGGGGCCTTCGCGCGCGCAATGGGTCGAGCGGATGCCCTGAAACCTGGCCGCCGTAAGGATCGCCATCTGCCGCTCGCTCGCTCGGAGCTGCCGATTGATACGGTCTCTCTCGCCCGCTATCTCATTGGCAAAGTATTGGTGCGGGAGTTGCTTGAAGGCGTCGTCAGCGGCCGCATCGTCGAGACCGAGGCGTATGTCGTCGGCGACGCCGCTGGGCACGCCTACCGGGGGATGACTCGGCGTAATCGTTCGCTGTTTATCGAGCGTGGGCACGCCTATATTTATCTCGCCTACGGCAGCTCATACATGCTCAATGTCTCGAGCGAGACGCCCGGGATCGGAGCCGGCGTCCCGATCAGGGCGCTCGAGCCGCTCGAAGGCATCCCGATCATGCGGCTAAATCGCGGCATCGAGCGCTTGCGCGACTTGGCGCGAGGACCAGGAAGGCTCGCCGCGGCGTTGCGGGTTGATCGTCGGTTAGATGGGCTCGATCTTTGCCGAGAAGGCCCCCTATGGCTCAGACCCGGTGACCACGAACCCGGCGAAATCAAGCCCGGCGAAATCAGGCCCGGCGAAATCGGTCAGAGCATTAGGATCGGCATTTCGCGGGATGCGAACCGCCTTCTGCGATTTTATCGTCGGGACAGTCCGTTCGTCAGCGGTCCAAGATCGCTCGAGGAATAAGAGACCACCACAGTCGCCCTCCTCCCTTTCTTGAAAGAGCGTAAGGCGGGTGACCCCCGCGGTAACTCGCCGCGCCCGGGCGCGGACGAATGGCGGGTTGCGTTGCGCTTTACCCGCCCTACGACTGGAAGGGCTACGCCGCCGCTGCGGTGAGGAAATCGCGCAGCGGCTCGATCGGGGCGTCTTTCATCACGAAGGCCTCGCCGATGCGGCGCGGCAGGATCAGGGTGATGCGGCCGTCGCGGACTTTCTTGTCCTTGCTCATATGGGCGAGCAGGCGATCGGCCGGGATGCCCGTCAGCCCGATCTCGGCCAGCCGCGTCGGCAGGCCGCAGCCTTCGAGATGACGGTGCACCCGCAGCGCGTCCTCCGCCGCAGCAAGGCCGAGCTCTGCGGCGAAATCGATCGCCAGAACCATGCCGAGCGCCACCGCTTCGCCGTGCAGCAGGCGCGAGCTGAACCCGGTCTCGGCCTCCAGGGCGTGCCCGAAGGTGTGGCCGAAATTGAGGAGCGCCCGGTCGCCCTCCTCGCGCTCGTCGCCGGCGACGATCTCGGCTTTCATCGCGCAGCTGGTCAGCACCGCACGCCGCAGCGGCTCCGGCGCGAGCGCACAGACCTGGAGACCCTCGGCTTCGAGCCACGCGAAGAACTCGGCATCACGGACGAGGCCGTATTTGACGATTTCGGCATAGCCGGCGAGCAATTCGCGGCGTGGCAGGCTGGCCAGAACCGAGGTGTCGGCGAGCACCAGCCGCGGCTGGTAGAAGGCGCCGATCAGGTTCTTGCCGGTACGGGTGTTGATCCCGGTCTTGCCGCCGACCGAGCTGTCGACCTGCGCCAGGAGCGTCGTCGGGATCTGCACGAAGTCGATGCCGCGCAACAAGGTCGCGGCGGCGAACCCGGTCACATCGCCGATGACTCCGCCGCCCAGCGCCACCAGCATCGACCCGCGCTCGATGCCGATCGCCAGAATGTCCTCGGTCAGCTTGCCGAAGTGAGCGAGGTCTTTGGTTTCCTCGCCCGGCGGCAGAAGCACGGCATGGTGGGCGATCCCCGCCTCGGACAGGCTGTCCCGCAGCGGCGCGAGGCAGTGTCCAGCGACGATTTCGTCGGATACGACGACCGCGTGGCGACGCCGCATGAGAGGGAGCATCTCGCGGCCGGCGCGCTCGATCAGCTGAGGTCCCACCAGGATATCGTGGCCTCGATCGCCGAGCTCGACGCGCAGCCGCTCGATCGTTTCCATCTTTTCCTCGCTCTACACTTCGGGCGGCAAGATCGCGCGCGGGCACGCGGCCAACGCTGCGATCGCTCGGCTCACCGTCGCTTCCGGCGATCCCTCGCCGCTGTCCACGACGACGTCGGCTTCGGCGTAGAGGGGATAACGCCGCTCGATCAGCTCGGCGAGAATTGCGCGCGGATTGCCTTCTTTCAACAACGGCCGATTGCTGCGGCGCAGGACCCGCGACACCAGCACATCGAGATCGGCGCGCAGCCACAGCGAGACCCCGCGGCGGGCGACCAGCTCACGGGTCGCCGGATCCATAAAGGCGCCGCCGCCGGTCGCCAGCACGTGAACCGGCTGGGCCAGCAGCCGGGCGATGACCCGCCGCTCGCCCGCGCGAAAGATGTGCTCGCCGCGGTTGGCAAAGATCTCCTCGATCGTCTCGCCGGCGGCGGCCTCGATCTCGGGATCCGAATCGAAGAACGGCAAGCCGAGGCGTGCCGCGAGGCGACGGCCGACCTTGCTCTTCCCGGCTCCCATCAGACCGACCAGGACGACGGCGCGGCTCGGCACGAACCGGCGGCTTTCCGCCACTTTTCGGTCCGACAGCACCGCCTCGGTCTGCGCCTCGCCTCTCACCGCTCTTTCTCCATGCCGACCGACGGGGTACTAGCATATCGTCCAACCTTGTCGTCAATCCGCACGGGACAGATTGGACATGGACATTGGGATAGCGCAAGTTGCGAGCCGCGGGGGCATGGGGAAGATCACCGTCGCGTTCGTCATCGTGATCGCCCTGCTGCTGCTCGGCGGCATGGCTTTCCTCGCATTGTGGAACCCACCGCCTCCGTCCGCGCCCGTCGAGAAGGTGCTCCCCGATGCGCGCTTCCCCAAGTGACGGGCTCGCCGTCGACCGGCTAGCGCTGTTTCTCGTGCTCGCCGTCAAAGCTGCTCTTGCCGCCGGCCGCTGACGTCTCGAAACATCTCGAAGCGTTTCTCGAGATGCTGGCGGCCGAGCGTGGCGCCGCGCCGTTGACCCTGGCGGCCTATCAGAACGATCTGTCCAGTCTAGCGAGTTTCTTGGCCACAGGCGGCATCGCGCTGGAGATGGCGGACCGCGAGAGGCTGCACGCCTACCTGGCGAGCCCCGACACCGTTCGGCTGAGGCCGCGCACGCTTGCCCGGCGGATCTCGGCGATGCGCCAGTTCTACAAATTTCTGCTGCTCGAAGGGGTGCGGCAGGATGATCCGACGACGGAGCTCGATACGCCGAGGCTCGGCCGGCCGCTGCCCAAGATAATATCGGAAACGGAAATAAAGTCTCTGATCGACACAGCGCAGAGCTGGCCCGGAGAGGAAGGAATCCGTCTCGGTTGTGTCCTCGAGCTGCTCTATGCGACCGGTCTTAGGGTATCGGAGCTGGTAACACTGCCGCTCGCCGCAGCACGCCGCGATCCGCGTTTTCTCGTGATCTCGGGCAAGGGCGGCAAGGAGCGGGTCGTGCCGATGAGCGAGCCGGGGCGGGTCGCGCTGCGCAAATACCTCGAGTGCCGCGAGGGTTTCCTGCCCGACTCCCGGCCGTCCCGCTGGCTTTTTCCGTCGCGCGGCCGCGCCGGCCACCTGACCCGGCAGCGCGCCGGCCAATTGCTGAAGGAGCTTGCGCTAAAGACCGGGCTCGACCCGGACCGGCTGTCGCCGCACGTGCTGCGCCACGCCTTTGCCAGCCATCTGCTCGACCACGGCGCCGATCTGCGCAGCGTGCAGCAGATGCTCGGGCACGCCGATATCGCGACGACGCAGATCTACACGCATGTCGAGACCGGGCGGATGCGCAAGCTGGTGGAGAGCGCCCACCCGCTGGCCCGCCGCAGATGATCCGCCACTTTCTCGATTTCGAGCGGCCGGTCGCCGAACTCGAAGGTAAGATCGACGAGCTCCGCCGGCTTTCGACGACCGGCGAGCTCAACATCGCCGACGAGGTCGGCCGCTTGCAGAGCACCGCCGACCGGCTGCTGCGCCAGACCTATTCGCGCCTCACGCCGTGGCAGAAGGTGCAGGTGGCCAGGCATCCGGAACGGCCGCATTGCCTCGACTACATCGGCGGATTGGTCACCGATTTCGTGCCGCTCGCTGGCGACCGCGCCTTTGCGGAAGACGCGGCGATCGTCGGCGGCATCGGCCGCTTTCGCGGGCACAGCATTCTCGTGCTCGGCACCGAAAAGGGCGCCGATACCGAGGGGCGACTGAAGCACAATTTTGGCATGGGGCGGCCGGACGGTTACCGCAAGGCGCGGCGTCTAATGCGGTTGGCGGAGCGCTTCGGTCTGCCCGTGCTGACCCTGGTCGACACCGCCGGCGCCTATCCCGGGATCGACGCCGAGGCACGGGGCCAGGCTGAGGCGATCGCCCGCGCGATCGAGACCTGTCTCGACATCAAGGTGCCGCTCGTCGCAGCGATCATCGGCGAAGGCGGGTCCGGCGGGGCGATTGCGCTCGCCGCCGGCAATACGGTGCTGATGCTGGAGCACGCGATCTATTCGGTCATCTCTCCCGAAGGCTGTGCCTCTATCCTGTGGCGCAGCGCCGAGCACGCGCCGGATGCTGCGGAAGCGCTGCGCCTCACCGCCGAGGATCTGCAGCGGCTGGGGATTGTCGACCGGATCGTGGCCGAGCCGCTCGGCGGCGCGCAACGTGTGCCGAAAGAGGCTATCGAGCAGCTCGGCGAGGCGGTCGAGGAAGCGCTGCAGCCGCTGCTCGCGCTCGATGGGAGCACCCTGCGCCTTCAGCGCCGCGAAAAATTCCTCGCGATGGGCGGCCATGGCCTCTGACGCCCTATCATTGACCGCTGGTTAGGCCTTCCCACATCTAGTGCGGCGTGCCGATAACGGCGGCGCTGATGTTCTTCATGGGAAGACACCGCTTTTCCAGCATCGGAAGGCATTCATGACCCCCCAGGAAAAAGAGCTTCTTACGACGCTGCTCGACCGCGTGAAAAATGCGCCGCGGCAAGACAAGGATCCCGAGGCCGATACTCTGATCCATCAGGCAATGGCCGCCCAGCCGGATCTGCCCTATTACCTGACGCAGACCGTGCTGATCCAGGATCTGAGCCTGCATCAGGCGCAGCAGCGGATCGCGGATCTCGAGAAGCAGCTCGCCGATGCCCAGCAAGCGGCGAAGCCGAGCGTTGGGAGCTTCCTCGGCGGCCTGTTCGGGAACCGGCCGCCGGCCCAGGCGAGCGGCCCAGCCCAGGCCGGTCCTCCTCAGGCCGGTCCATGGACGCGCTCACCGCAAGTCGCTGCAGCCCCGCCGGCGCAGCCTTACGGACAGCCCGGTTATGCACCGCAGCCCGGCTACGGCCAACAGCCGATGGGTGGCGGGTTGATGGGCGGAGGCATGGGTGGCGCCGGCGGCGGGTTCCTGCGCTCGGCGGCGGCGACGGCAGCGGGTATCGCAGGCGGCGCGCTGCTGTTCCAGGGTATCTCGTCCTTGTTCGGCAATCATTACGCCGGCGGCCTGATGAGCGGCGGCATGACGCCGGGTCTCGGCGAGACCGTCGTCAACAATTATTACGGCAACGATGCCGGCGGCGGTGGCGGCGACTGGAGCAGCGATGCCGGTGCGGCCGGAGGCGGCGGTGACTGGAGCAGCGATGCCGGCGCGGCCGGTGGTGGCGGTGACTGGAGCAGCGATGCCGGCGCGGCCGGAGTAGGTTCTGACCCGGGCAACCAGGATTTCAGCTCGGATCAGGACTGGGGCGGCGGCGGTGGCGACTGGAGCAGCGGCGACAGCAACACCTCCTGCTGATTGCGCACCCGCAACCTAACCCTTCACCCTGAGCGGGGAGGGTTAGGTTCGGGCGATCGCTGGACCTACACTTCGACTTTGGCGCCGGTGCGCTCGGTTATCAGCCGGTAATGCTCGATGCGCCGGTGCTTCTCGAAATTGAATATCGTGCGCTTGATGTAGTCGCCGAGCTCGAGGTCGAGGGTGGCCGTGACGACTTCATCGTCCTCGCCGAGGGCGCGGGCGGCGATCTCGCCGGTCGGCGCGATGATCGCCGAGCCGCCGATCAGACCGAACCCATCCTCCTTGCCGGCCTTGGCCGCGGCCAATACCCAGGTGGCGTTCTGGTAGGCGTTGGCCTGCATCGTTACCAGGTGATGGAACATCCGCAGGTGCATCGGCTCAGCGTGGTGGATGTTCTCGGTCGGGGTGTTGTAGCCGAGCGCGACGATCTCGACCCCCTGCAGGCCCATGACGCGGAACGTTTCCGGCCAGCGGCGGTCGTTGCAAATGCACATGCCCACCACCGCGTCGAAGGCGCGCCAGACCCTGAAGCCCTCGTTCCCGACGTCGAAGTAGCGCTTTTCGAGATGCTGGAAGGGTGCATCGGGTAGGTGCTCGGAATGCCCCGGCAGGTGGATCTTGCGATAGCGGCCGATGATCCGTCCGTCGCGCTCGACCAGGATCGAGGTGTTGTAATGGCGGATCGCACCCTTCTCCTGCGTTAGCTCGGCGTAGCCCAGGTAGAACCCCACCCCGAGCTCGGCCGCGAGGTCGAACAGCGGTCGGGTTTCAGGTCCCGGCATCTCGCGCTCGAAAAACCCGTCGATCTCCTTCCGGTCGGGCATCCAATAGCGCGGAAAAAAGGTCGTCAGCGCGAGTTCGGGAAACACCACAAACCGGGCGCCCACAGCGTGCGCCTCCCGCATCATCGCCATCAGCCGCTTGACGACGGCACTGCGCGTATCGGCCAGGTGGATCGGACCGAGCTGCGCAACGGAGGCCTTCAGTTTCCGGGACATGCCAATTCTCCTTCCATCCCGAATCACACGAGCGCGGCGCCGGTTTCGGCGACAAAGGCGAGTTCCGGAACCGGGGCGCCGATGGGCTTAGCCGCCTCCGGCAGAGCGCATGGGAGGAAAGCGCCGCTGCCCCGCGCGGCAGCAAGCTTATCGTCCTCGATGACGACGCGGCCGCGGCTCAGGACGGTAACAGGCCAGCCGCGCAGCCGACGGCCTTCATAGGGGGTATAGCCCACATTGTCGTGCAACATGCCGGCGGTTATCGTCGTCTCGCGCTCGGGGTCCCAGATCGCGATGTCGGCGTCGCTGCCGACCGCTATCGTGCCCTTTTTCGGGTAGAGCCCGTAAAGCTTCGCATGGTTGGTCGCGGTGAGCGCGACAAAGGCGTTGAGATCGAGGCGCCCCTGCCCCACGCCTTCGGAAAACAGCAGTGGCAGCCGCAATTCGATTCCGGGTACGCCATTGGCGATTTCCTTGAAGGTGGTCTTGTCGCCTTTGGGGAGCTTGCCGGAAGCGTCGAAACGGTAGGGCGCATGATCGGACGAAAACACCTGGAAGGTGCCGTTGCGCAAACCGGTCCACACCGCCTCCTGCGCCGCGTGGTCGCGCGGCGGCGGGCTGCAGCAGAACTTGGCTCCGTCCATCCCCGGCTTGGCGATGTCGTCGGCGGTCAGGAACAGGTATTGCGGACAGGTTTCACCGTAGATCTTCAAGCCTTTGGTCTGGGCGTTGCGGATGACCTCGATCGCTTCGGCCGCCGAGACGTGAACCAGCAGGATCGGCACGTCGAGCAGCTGGGATAAGGTGACGGCCCGGTTTGTCGCTTCGCCCTCCGCGAGACGAGCGTGGCTGACGGCGTGATAGCGCGGCGCCCCGAGCCCTCGGTCCAACAGCCGGGCGGTCAACCATTTGATCATGTCGTGGTTCTCGGCATGGACCATGACGAGCGCGCCTTCGCGCCGCGCCACCGCCAGGATGTCGAGCATTTGCCCATCGTTGAGCTGCAATAGGTCATAAGTCATGTAGACTTTGAACGAGGTGTACCCGTCACGGATCAGCGCCGGCAATTCCTGGCCCAGCACCTGCTCGGACGGGTCGGAGATGATCAGGTGAAAAGCGTAATCGATGACCGCCTTCGGGCCGGCCGCCTCGTGGTACTCCTCGACGACGCGGCGCAAAGACTGGCCGCGATGCTGCGCGGCGAACGGGATCACCGTCGTTGTGCCGCCAAACGCCGCCGCAACAGTCGCGCTGTAGAAATCATCGGCACAGACCACCCCGGCCGAGGAGCGCTGCTCGATATGGCAATGGCTATCGATGCCTCCCGGCAATACGAACCGGCCGCTCGCATCGATCTCCCGTATGGCCGAACCGAGGTTCTTGCCGAGTGCCGCCACCGCGCCGTCTTTGATGCCGAGATCACACAAAGTCGTATCGGCGGCGGTCGCCACGGTGCCGCCCCGGATGACCAGATCATACTCGCTCATTCCCGCCCCCTTCTCCTCTCGGCCAGTCGAGCGCTACTGTAGAGAGGACGCAAAGACGCGGAAAGGGACCCCATGACGCAAGCAAACTCCCATCGGCCGACCATCGCCGTCACCCAGCACGCGATTGCGGCAGGCCACTATCTCGCGGCGACCGCCGGGTTCGACATCCTGCAGGCCGGCGGCAACGCGATCGATGCCGGCTGCGCTGCCGGCATCGCGCTCGGCGTCTTGCAGAGCGATCTCGTCGATGTCGCCGGTGTCGCGCCGATCATGATCTACCTCGCCGACAAAGAGGAGGTCGTGACGATCGCCGGCCTCGGCCCTTGGCCAAAGGCTCTCGACCCGCAGCTCTTTCAGCGCGAGCACGGCGGCAAGATCCCGAAGGGCGTGCTGCGCACCGTCGTGCCGGCCGCACCCGACGCCTGGATCACGGCGCTGCGGCGCTATGGCACGATGAGCTTTGGTGAGGTCGCGGCAGCGGCGATCCGGTTGGCGCGGGAGGGCTTTCCGATGTATCCGCTGATGGCCGCCAGCCTTAAGCGGCACGAGGCGGACCACCGCGCCTGGCCGTCGACGGCGGCCATCTTTCTGCCGAATGGGCGGCCGCCGGAAGCCGGCGAAGTCTTCCGGCAAACCGACCTTGCCGCATCGCTGCAATACATGGCCGACGAGGAACGCGCCGCCGCCTCGCGGGGGCGTGAAGCCGGGCTCGAAGCGGCGCGCGATGCATTCTACCGCGGCGACATCGCCCGCAAGATCGTCGCATTCATGAAGCAGGAGGGCGGGCTCCTCTCAGCCGAAGATCTGGCCGAATACCGCTCGCCGGTGGGCCCGCCCGAGCGCCGCCGCTTTGGCGATCTCGAAATCTTCACTTGCGGCGCCTGGTGCCAGGGACCCGTCCTGCTGCAAACCCTCGCATTGCTGGAGGGGACGGATCTTGCGGGTCTCGGGCAGAACAGCCCCGATTATATCCATCACCTGGCCGAGGCGCTGAAGCTCGCCTTTGCCGATCGAGAGGCCTATTACGGCGACCCAGCGAAGGTCGAGGTGCCGCTCGCGACGTTGATATCGTCGGAATACGCCGCCGAGCGCCGGAAACTCATCCGCCCCGATCGAGCTATGCCCGAGATGCCGCCGCCGGGAGATCTCGGCCGAGAAGGTGCCCGGTTCCGTGCGAGCTTAGGCGATCCCAACCCCGAACCCGACACGTCTTATGTCTGCGTTGCGGACCGCTTCGGCAATCTGTTTTCTGCGACCCCGAGCGACGGCTCCTACGGCTCGCCGGTGGTGCCTGGGACCGGGCTCATCCCATCCAACCGCGGGTCGCAGTCGCGTCCCGACCCGCGCCATCCTGCCGGGGTCGCGCCTGGCAAGCGGCCACGCCTGACGCCGAACCCGGCGCTGGCGATCAACGGGCGGGACCAATTTCTGCCCTTTGGCACACCGGGAGGCGACGTGCAGAGCCAGGCGATGCTGCAGGTGCTGCTCAACCTGTTCGTCTTCGGAAACGACGTGCAATCCGCGATCGAAGCGCCACGCTTTGCGACCTACAGCTTTCCGTCGTCTTTTGCGCCATTCGATTACTACCCCGGGCGGCTCGCCGTCGAAGGCCGCATTGCCGAGCCGGTCATTGCCGAATTGGCGCGGCGCGGCCACGAGATTCAGCGCTGGCCCGACTGGATTTGGAGCGCCGGCGCCGTCTGCGCGATCCTCGCCGACCGCCGCCGCGGCGTGCTCGAAGCCGGCGCCGACCCGCGCCGCGCCGCCTACGCCATCGGTTGGTAAAGGCCCTCACCCGCCTCGCTGCGCTCGGCACCCTCTCCCGCGGTGCGGGAGAGGAGCTTTGAGCTCAGGCGTTAATGGCCCCTCTCCCCCACCGCGGGAGAGGGTGCCGAGCGCAGCGAGGCGGGTGAGGGGACCTGCGGTGCTTACATCGCGGCCATGCGGGCGGCGCGGCGCCTGGCAAGCGGCGTGGCGGGCTCGGGAGCTGGGGCCGGCTGGATCTTCTTGGTCGAGCGCGGCAATGTCCAATCCCACTCGTCCGCGCCCATCTGGTAGTGGCGGTTATTTTGCGACGGGTTGCGGTTGACCATGTGGCGGTTGTGGAGCGGGTGGGTAACGCTGCGCACCTCATGCTCGATCGTGAACAGGTGCTTGCCGGTGTCGAGGCAGACGATGTCCTGCCAGCGATACTGGTACTGATCGCTCTCTTCGGTGATCAACCCGCGTTTTTCGAGCTCGTCATGCGGTCCCGAGAACTCCTGCGCATAGACCTGCAGGTGATGGCCGTCGAACTCCGGTATTTTCCGGTCGGTCTCGCGGAAGATCAGCTCCTGCTTGTGCCCGGCGCTGACATGCGCGGCGCGGCCTTCACCATTTTCCTTGACGCATGCAGGCGTGTAGAAGATCTCACGATAGAAGCGCGCGATGCCGTCGGCGGTGCCTTCCGGCACGGTGAACTCGACATACCCCATACCGAGATTGATCGCGCCGAACCGTTCCTCGTCCGGCTCATAGAGGCGGAACTTGTTGCCCCACGGGCAGGTCGCCTCGACATATTGGTTGTGCTGCTTGCAGTCGAACTTGGTGTCGGCGAGCTTTTTCTTGGCTTCGCTGAGGCGCTCGCACAGCTCCTCGAGCGACGGGACGACGAGGCCGACATGGCCGCGCAGCACGTTCGGATCGCCGGTCGGCAGATGGAACTGGCTCTTGCCGACATTGACCCACATGTTGTTCGTGCCGGGGAACATGAAAGGGTCGCGGGTCAGGCCGAGACCGGACAGATAAAACTCCGACGCCAGCCCTTGATTGTTGATCCTGAGATTGACGTGTTCGAGACCGACGAGGTTGCCGAGATCCTCAGCGGTTCGATCGTAGAGTTGTTGTTGTGCTGCCATGAGGGCCCTCCAAAGTTGCCGATCAGCCGGTGCTGAGCGGCCGTGCCGTAGGTCGGCGGTAAAACGCCCGCCATCAAAACAGTTTTTCGAACCTCTCGTCTACTGGAACCCGATAGCCGTTCGCCAAGCTGTTGGTTTCGTTTGCCATGCCGACGACCGCCATCAATTCGCCGAGCATTTCCGGGGTCATGCCCTGCTTCTTCGCGGCCGCGCCGTGCGAGGCGGTGCAATAGGCGCAGCCATTGCTGGCGCTGACCGCGAGATAGATCAGCTCCTTGGTCAATCGGATCGAGAGCGCCCGGCGCCATGACCTCCCTGATGCTTCCCCAGGTGCGCCGCAGGGTCGGCGGGTCGTTCGCCAGCGCCTTCCAGAAATTGTTGATCCAATCGGTGCCGCGCGTCGTCATGATGTCGTCATAGACCGCGCGGACTTCGGCCGTCGCTTCATCGTACTCGATCAACCGCACCATCTCACGTCCGTCTCCCGCGCCAACACCGCGCAATTCTTCGCCGAGCCGCCCGTTAAGAAACATCCCGAACATACGAAAATCGCTGATCAGCGACCACACCGGGTGCCCGAACGTCTCCGGGCGATTATGCTCGAATTTGACATGGCCGAGCCACGCCAGAGCGTAGCCGGCGACCGGAGCGGCCGCCAGCCAGCGCCAATCGCGCTCGACCGCGGCGGTGGCGATCGCGGTCAAGGCCAGCGAGGTGCCGAGATAGTGCAATCCGCGAGTGCGCGGATCGGCATGCGCCGCGAGATAGCGCCGCCAGAACTCCGGAGTAGGTCATGATAGGCTATCCTTGTAAAGCGCCGCCCGGCATCGTAAGTCAGCGGCCATAATATTTATATCCGTCATATTTGTCCGCGGGGTTTCGAGATGGGTTTCAAGGTAGCGGTGGTCGGCGCGACCGGCAATGTCGGGCGCGAGATCCTGACCACGCTCGCCGAGCGCGACTTTCCGGCCGACGACGTTATCGCGTTGGCCTCCTCGCGCTCGATCGGCCGCGAAGTCTCGTTTGGCGAGGACGACGTCCTCAAGGTCCAGGGGCTCGACACTTACGATTTCCGCGGCATCGACATCGTTCTGTCTTCGCCCGGCGCCAAGGTATCGGAGGTCTTCGCGCCGCGCGCGGCAAAGGCGGGCGCCGTCGTGATCGACAACACCTCGCGGTTCCGGATGGAGCCGGACGTGCCGCTGGTCGTGCCGGAGGTCAATCCGCAGGCGATCGCCCAGCACTCGAAGCGCGGCATCATCGCCAACCCGAACTGCTCGACGATCCAGATGGTCGTGGCGTTGAAGCCATTGCACGATCTCGCCCGGATCAAACGGGTCGTCGTCTCGACCTACCAGTCGGTCTCCGGCGCGGGCCGCGCCTCGATGGACGAACTGTTCAACCAGACCCGCGCGATCTACGTGAACGATCCGCTCAAGCCCGAGCACTTCACGAAGCAGATCGCGTTCAACGTTATTCCGCATTGCGACATCTTCATGGATGACGGCGCGACCAAGGAAGAATGGAAGATGGCGGCCGAGACCCGCAAGATCCTCGACCCCGACATCGCGGTCACCGCCACCTGCGTGAGGGTTCCTGTCTTTATCGGGCATGGCGAAGCGATCAACGTCGAATTCGAGCGGCCGCTTGGCGAAGAAAAGGCGCGCGCCGCGCTGCGTCAGGCGCCCGGCGTCACGGTCGTCGATCACCGCGCCGATGAAGGCTACGTGACCCCGGCCGAGGCGGCGGGCGAGGACGCGGTCTACGTCAGCCGCATCCGTCGCGATCCGACCGTGCCGCATGGGCTCAATTTGTGGGTCGTCGCCGACAACCTGCGCAAGGGGGCGGCGCTCAATGCCGTCCAGATCGCCGAGATCGTGGTCAAGCAGCATCTCGGCGGCCGGCGCGGCACCCGCTCCAACGTCGAGCCGCTGCGCCGCACGACCGCATAACGCGTGGAGTGGTCATAAAGTCACCGATATCTAATCCCACCAGTCTTCTCCCTCTCCGCCCCTGGGGGCGGAGAGGGTCGGGGTGAGGTGGGGGTACCTTCCAGCTCCGTGGCGTTGCCCACCTCACCCTCCCCATCGCTGACGCGATGGGTCCCCTCCCTCTCCCCCCGCAAGCGGGCGGAGAGGGCACGATAGTTGTGAGAATGGCTGCTCATTCGGAACTGGCTCGCTTCGCGCCACCCGTCGGCGACCGCTTTCTCGGCCTTCGCATCACTCCCCTCACCAGGCGGCGGCTCGTTGCGTTCCGCCGCAATCGGCGCGGGTTCTGGTCGCTGTGGATTTTCCTCGCGCTGTTCCTCGTCACTCTGTTCGCCGAGTTCATCGCCAACGACCGGCCGATCGTCCTCCGCTATGAGGGCGGCTGGTATTTCCCGGTATTTGTCGATTACCCGGAGACGACGTTCGGCGGCGAGTTTCCAACACCGGCCGACTACCGCGACCCTGCGGTAGAAAAGCTGATCTCGGCAGAAGGGCTGGATGGTTTGGCCGCTGATCCCGTTCAGCTATGATACGATAAACTATAACCTTCCGAGCCCCGCGCCGTCGCCGCCATCGAGCGTCAATTGGCTGGGCACCGACGACCAGGGCCGTGATGTGCTGGCCCGCCTGATCTACGGCTTCCGCATCTCGGTGCTGTTCGGTCTTGCTTTAACGCTCCTTTCGTCGGTAATCGGGGTCGGGGCGGGGGCTGTGCAGGGCTATTTCGGCGGCCTCGTCGATCTCGGCTTCCAGCGCTTTATCGAGATCTGGTCGGGGCTGCCCGTCCTCTACTTGTTGATCATCATGGCGAGCTTTATCGAGCCCAATTTCTGGTGGCTCTTGGGCCTGATGCTGCTGTTCTCCTGGACGGCCCTTGTCGATGTCGTGCGCGCCGAGTTCCTCAGGGCGCGCAACTTCGACTATGTCCGGGCAGCGCGCGCCCTGGGTGTCTCGAACGGGGTCATCATCCTGCGCCATGTGCTGCCCAATGCCACGGTCGCGACGATCACCTTTCTGCCCTTCGTCCTCAACGGCTCGATCACCACCCTGACCTCGCTCGACTTCCTCGGGTTTGGTCTGCCGCCGGGCTCGCCGTCGCTCGGCGAGTTGCTGGCGCAGGGCAAGTCCAACCTGCAAGCGCCCTGGCTCGGCCTGACAGCCTTTTTCGTGCTCGCCTCGATGCTGAGCCTTCTAATCTTTGTCGGCGAGGCGGTGCGCGACGCCTTCGACCCGCGCAAGGTCGTGCTTTGAGCGACCGAAGCGGGCCCACGCCGCTTCTCGAAATCCGCGATCTCACGGTCACCTTCGCCGGCCGCGGCGGGGCGAGCCCGGTCGAGGCAGTCAGGGGTGTCTCGTTCACTCTCGACCGCGGCGAGACCGTGGGGTTGGTCGGCGAAAGCGGGTCGGGCAAGAGCGTGACCGCCCTCTCGATCCTGCAGCTTCTGCCATATCCGGTCGCGATGCACGGGCCGGTCAGCAGCATCCGCTTCGCCGGCGAGGAGCTGGTCGGCGCCCCGCCCGAGCGGCTGCGCCGGGTACGCGGAAACCGGATCGCGATGGTCTTTCAAGAGCCGATGACCTCGCTGAACCCGCTCCACACGCTCGAGCGGCAGATCGCCGAGACATTGCTGATCCATAAGCACATGACCGCCGCGGCGGCGCGCGGGCGAACGCTCGAGCTGTTGCGGCTGGTCGGTCTGCCCGATGCCGAGAACCGGCTGGGCGCGTATCCGCACCAGCTGTCGGGCGGGCAGCGGCAGCGCGTCATGATCGCGATGGCGATCGCCAACGAGCCCGATATTCTGATTGCCGACGAGCCGACGACCGCGCTCGACGTGACGATCCAGGCGCACATCCTGCAGCTCCTCAAAGATCTGCGCGACCGCTTCGGCATGGCATTGCTGCTGATCACCCATGACCTGACGATCGTCCGAAAGATGGCGGATCGGGTCTGCATCATGACGGCCGGCGAGATCGTCGAAGCCGGCCCGACCGCCGGGATCTTCGCCCACCCTCGCCATCCCTACACACGCCGGCTGCTCGCCGCCGAGCCGAAGGGCCGGGCGGCGCCGGCCGATCCCGCAGCGCCCGAGCTGATCGAGGGACAGGACGTCAAGGTCTGGTTTCCGATCCGGCGGGGCGTGCTGCGTCGGGTGGGCGGATATGTGAAGGCGGTCGACGGCGTCTCGCTCGCCGTGCGGCGCGGCACCACACTCGGCATCGTCGGCGAGAGCGGCTCCGGCAAGACGACTTTGGGGCTCGCGCTGCTGCGGCTGACCGAGGCGCAAGGGCACATCCGCTTCGCGGAGCGGGACATCGCCACTCTCGGCCAGCGCCAATTGCGGCCGTTGCGGCGCGAGATGCAGGTGGTCTTCCAAGATCCGTTCTCCAGCCTGTCGCCGCGGCTGTCGGTCGCGCAGATCGTCGAGGAGGGGCTCAAGGTGCACCGCCTCGCGGCCAGCCCCGCGGAGCGCCGGCGGCTGATCGAAACCGCGCTCGTCGAGGTTGGGCTCGACCCCGAGGCGGCGGAACGCTACCCGCACGAATTCTCCGGCGGCCAGCGCCAGCGCATCGCGATCGCCCGCGCCTTGGTCCTGAAGCCGCGCTTTGTCGTGCTCGACGAGCCGACCTCGGCGCTCGACATGTCGGTGCAGGCGCAGATCGTCGAGCTGTTGCGCGAATTACAGACCCGCCACGGCCTCGCCTACCTGTTCATCAGCCACGATCTGCGGGTCGTGCGGGCCCTGGCGCACGAAATTCTCGTCATGAAGGACGGCAAGATCGTCGAGGCCGGCCCCACCGAGCGCGTCATGACCGCCCCCGAGCACCCCTACACTCGGACCCTGATGGCCGCCGCCTTCGACCTGGCCCCGGTTTCATCGTAAACTCTCCGCTCTTGCCTTGAGCGAGAAGTTGGCAAGAGTTCACAATTTGCGTCACTCAGCGCGTTGCGATCGGCGGGATGCTGGTGCGGAAGCCGCGTTTTATCGCGCGTCAAAGCGGGTTCGACCGAAAGGGTGATGACCGCGCCCGTGCATTCCTGCGCCTGCGCACTGAGGGCGACCTTGCGCCTTTTTCGTCCTAAACTTGCCGCCGCCGTGCGGTCAGCGAGAGCGATTGCAGGATGAGGAGGGCGTACCAGGCAGCTATCACGTTCGCGGGGGCGGTGAAGAGCGTGGGCAGGCGCGTCCGCTCCGCGATATCGGCAGGGCCGCCGGGGCGAGGGCGCGTCTTCGCCTGGTTCCGCGGCGCTAGCAGCAACCAAGCGCGGGCGATTGATCAACGCCCTCGTCGCGGGCTGACTTGGCCCTTGCGCGGGCTTCTCGCGGCGTCTCTCGCGGTGCCGCTGCTGATCCTCGCGATCGCCTCCTGGCAGAATTACCGGCTCGTTCGGCTCCAGGCCGAAGAGCGCGTGATGATCGAGGCCGGCGAACTGCACGAGCATGCGCTCAAAGCGCTGAAGACCTATGCGATCGTGCTCGCGTGGATCGACGCGCGGACGCGCGGGCTCGATTGGGACCGGATCGAGCACGACGAGGACCTGCATCGGTTTCTGTCGGATCTCGACACATTGCCGGAGATCGACGATGTCTGGATGATCGATGCCGCCGGGCATCCCCGCATCAGCGGTCGTTTTGCCCTCGTTCCACCGATCGATGTTTCCGATCGTGACTGCTTCGAGGCCGAAAAGGAGCAGGATGTCGGCGTCTTTGTCGGGCGCGAGCAGATTGGCGCGCTCACTCACGCACCCGAATTCGACATCTGCGAGCGCCGGTCGACACCGGACAAAAGCTTCAGCGGGATCATCACCGTCTCCGCCAGGCCGGCTTACTTTAGCGAATTCTACAGCAGCGTGTCTGAAGACAAGCAATCCTCCGCCTCGCTGGTGCGCAGCGATGGCACGATGCTCGTGCGGTATCCGACATTACCGACCCCACTGGTCCTCCGGCGCGACAGTCCCTTTATGCAGGCTATCGCCGACATGCCCGATCGCGGGTTGTTCTGGGGTCGAGGAGAGACGGATGGGATCACGCGCTTTTACGGCTATCGGCGGATCGAGGGGTACCCGCTTTATGTCGTGTTCGGCATCCCGAAGCAGGACGTGCTCGCGTCGTGGCGCGCCAACCTTGTCAATTACTCACTCTTTGCGGTCCCCGCCTCGCTCGGGCTGTTTTGCATGGCGCTGTTCGCAGTACGGCAACTGCAACAGCAGAAGGTCGCGAGCTGGCGCTGGCGAACCACCGCCCGCCGGCTGAACCGCGAGATGCATCGGCGGATACGGGCTGAGGCCGACCTCCACCAGGCGCAAAAAATGGAGGCGCTGGGTCAGCTGACCGGCGGGGTGGCGCATGATTTCAACAATCTGCTGACCGTGCTGCAAGGCTGCCTCGAAATGCTGAGCGGTCGTCAGGCAGAACAGACGCTCCAGGCGAGAGTCGAAATGGCGCTCGCCACGGTCGAACGCGGTGAAAAGCTGACGAACCAACTGCTCGCCTTTGCAAGGCGGCGACCGCTGAGCGTCACGCGGCTGGACCTCAACGATGTGTTGCGCGGGATGACCGAATTGCTGGCCCGCACCGTCGGGAGCGGCGTCAGGATCGAAACCGATTTCGCGGCCGATCTGTGGCCGGTCGATGCCGATGCCACGCAACTCGAGCTCGCCGTGATCAACCTTGCAATAAATTCTCGCGATGCGATGCCCGAGGGCGGTGTGCTGCGGGTGCGGACCTTTAAGACGACGCTGCCCGGCCGGGGAGCCGGGGATGGGCCGGGTGAAGCCGCGGATTTTGTCGGCCTCGAAATCTCCGATACCGGCACCGGTATGCCCCCCGAAATACTGGCGCGGGCGTTCGAACCGTTCTTTACGAGCAAGGGACCGGAAAAAGGCACCGGTCTCGGCCTCAGCTTGGTCTATGGGTTTGCTCGCCAATCCGGAGGCTCCGCGTCGATCCGCAGCGAGGTCGGCCGCGGCACGGCGGTGACCCTGCTGCTGCCGCGGGCCCGCGAGGCCGGTACCGCGGACGAACCGGGCGTGATAAGCTTGCCCTCGGACGCTTCAGCGTGAAACTCTGCCGTAGGAAACTTTGCGATCTGGCGGGATATTCGGAGGGAACGAAATGCGCATCGTGATCGTCGGCCAGCAGGCCTTCGGCAAAGCCGTGCTGGAGGCCTTTATCGCGCGCGGGGACCAGGTAGCCGGCGTGTTTGCGGCGCCGGAGCGCCCGGGCGCCAGGCCCGACCCGCTCGTCGTGGCGGCGCAAGAGCGCGGGCTGACCGTCCATCGCCATGCCAAATACTCGAGCGATGAAGCAAAACAGGCGCTCGCCGACCTCGACGCCGATCTCGGCGTCATGGCCTATGTCCTCTTATTCGCGCCGCCCGAATTCTGCGCGATCCCGAAGCACGGAATGATCCAGTTCCACCCCTCGCTGCTGCCATTGCACCGCGGGCCGTCCTCGATCCCGTGGGCAATCATCCGCGGGCGCAGCGAGACCGGGTTGTCGATCTTCCGCCCGACCCCGGGTCTCGACGAAGGTCCGGTGATCCTGCAGAAGCGCGTGCCGATCGGGCCCGACGAGACTGCCGGCTCGCTCTATTTCGACAAGATTTTCCCGCTCGGCGTGGAAGCGCTGGTGCAGGCCGCCGATCTGGTCGTTTCGGGTCGCGCGACCGAAACGACGCAGGACGAAAGCCGCGCCACCTACGAGGGCTGGGTGCGCGAGGCCGAGTCCCGTATCAACTGGGCGACCCATGTCGACTTCGTGTACGACCTGATCCGCGGCTGCAACCCGGCGCCCGGCGCCTGGACCACGGCCGGGGAGCGCAAGCTCTACCTGTTCGACGCGCGCAAGATCATCGCCCCGACCTTTGGCGCGGTGCGCGGACGCAAGACCGGCGAGGTCGTCTCGGTCGGCGAGGCGGGCATGCGGATCCTCGCCCAGGGCGGCTTCGTCGAGGTGTCGCGGGTGCGTCTCGACGATGGAGCCAAGATCGCCGCGACCGATGCAGGGATCGTCGAAGGGACCGTGCTCGGCGGTTAACTCCGTCGAAATCGTCGCGATGGCCGTTCGCTCACCAATCCTCAACGTCATGGGAAACGCCGCGCTGAAGGCGGCGCGCGGCCTTATTCGTGATTTCGGTGAGGTCGAGCAGCTGCAAGTCTCGGTGAAGGGTGCCGGCGAATTCGTCTCGACTGCCGATCTTAAGGCCGAGCGCACGCTCAAGGCCGAGCTGAAGAGGGCGCGCCCCGGCTATGCGATGCTGTTCGAGGAGAGCGGGGCGGAAGCAGGATCGGACCCGCGGCACCGCTGGATTGTCGATCCGTTGGACGGCACGACGAATTTTCTGCACGGCATCCCTCATTTCGCGATCTCGATCGGGCTCGAACGCGACGGCGAAATCGTCGCCGGCGTGATCTACGAGCCCATTCGTGACGAGATGTATTGGGCGGAGAAAGGGGCGGGCGCGTACGTCAACGATCGCCGCCTGAGGGTCTCCGCCCGCCGCCAGCTCGGCGAGGCGGTCATCGGCACCGGCATGCCGTTTGGCGACCGTTCCGACCAGCCAACTTACATGGCCACGCTCGCGGCGGTGATGGATGCGACGAGCGGCGTCCGGCGCATGGGCTCGGCAGCGCTCGACCTCGCCTATGTCGCGGCCGGCCGCTTCGACGGGTTTTGGGAGTTCGCATTGTCGCCTTGGGACATCGCCGCCGGGCTCCTCCTCGTCCGCGAAGCGGGCGGGTACGTCAGCGATATGGCCGGCGGTCACGGCATGATGTCCAGCGGCGACGTCCTGGCGGCGAATTCCCACCTGCACCTGCCGCTCGCCGCCTTGATCAAGGAGGCGATGCGCGCCGGCCGGGCGGCGTTTTGAATTCGTTCTGTAGTCTCGCTGTAGGATGGGTTGAGCTGAGCGAAACCCATGGTGGCGGCTTGCCCGGGCCGTAGGCCGTGAACCCAACAAAGTACCGGTTCGAAATCCGCGAGGAGTGGGTCCGCAAAGGGTCGGTGAAGGGACCTTCGCCGGAACGTGCGGCAACGACTAGGTAGCGCCGATTGCGGACCTTCCCGTCCTCACCCCGGAACGGGAAGGTTCGACCTAAACCGGAAGTTCGATCTACCGCCGCTTGGTGCCAATTCCGGACCTTCAGTGCCTGCCGGGGTCACGGCGTCAACGGTCGTCATGGGTCGTGACCATAGTTGCGGTCGCGATCGTCGATCGGGACGATCGGGTAATTATCGCCGTCGTTGAGGTATTTCGGGGCTGGTGGTTGGTTGTCGTCGCGGTCGCCGTCATCGACGCACGCAAAGCTGCTGGCTTTTGTCGGATCGCCCACGCCCTTGTACCGCGGCAGCTCCGGATAGGGGCAGACAGGGCGTGAAAAGGCCGTCACGCCACCCGTCACCTTGTACGCAATGATCTGATCCGGCGCGATGCCCTGCTCAACCCATTCCACGAGCGGGTCCAGTGCAAGCCGAGCTATGCCTGGGGGGAAAGTGGGGCCGACGGGAAGCGTGTCTCCCTCGACAGTGTCCGGCCCGGCGCCGCTATCACAGTGCCCCACCCCCGGAAACAGGAACAGCCGGGCGAAGTCCTGTGTGCGGCGCAGAGCCTCCTTCCGCTCTCTGCCATCGTGCCGACCTTCTCGCCTCTGGCTGGTGATGAGTCCCTCATAATAAGCAACCGTGTTCAGCGTTGGCACTGCGGGATCAGCGAAGCCATGAGCGAGGATCAGCTTGCCGCCGCGCGACTTGAATTCGTCGAGGTCCGCCGTGTTTGCGTTGAGCCTTGCCGCCATCGCCTCGTCAAGCCTATACATGTCACGGTCGAAATCGAACGTCAGCCAGTCAAAGTCATTGCCGAAGACCCAGTACGTCGAAGCACCCGTCGCAGCTGCTGGCGACACCCCAAACAACGGGTTGCTCTCACTTCCGTGCACGCGCCCCGCGTAGATCCGCTCACCCGTGCCCGGATTGATCGGTCCTTCGTAATATTCTCGCATTGCCGCAGCCTGCGGCGCCGTCAGGCACGTGGCCGCGTCGCCAGCTCCGCCCGTGCACTGGAGCGCGGCCGGATCCAAACGGCAGTCCCGCGGGTCGGTGAGAAAATTGTCCGAGCTCAAACCACCATCCTTGCCCGCGCATTGCCTTACGATTGCCGCAGTGATCAGGGTCCGCTGGACCATACTGACGGGGCTGCTATTGAATGCCTGATAATCCCAGACATGGCCCGCCGCCTGATGCGTCATGTTCATCACGGACGCGCCCGCGACGATGCCGTCGTAGTCGCCGGGGAACTGCAGCGCTTCGTGCAGCGCTTGCCCGCCGCCGACCGAGCACCCAAAAAATACGAGTATTTCGCAGGCTCGCTATAGAAGGCCTTGATGATCTGCTTGGAACGCACCGTCATCAGATTGGTCGATCGGGTAGCATAGTCGATCTGCTTCTCGGGATGCCCGGTCAGTATCCGGCCGCCAAGGGGATCGGTCGCCGCCGGCGACGTGCCCATGTCGGTGTTGGCCACGGCATAGCCGAGCTGGAGAAAATAGGCCAAGGTAGGATAGAGAATAAGCCCTGCAATGCCGCCGTTGCCGGTCCCCAGATATCTTTCGTTCCAGTGAGAATACGGCATCCACACCTCGATCTTGATGTCCGAGTCCGAGGTCGGCGTCAACGTGGCGGCGATCCGGCAAAACGCCGGCAGATCGGTAAAGACCTCGCCATCGGGTGCGGTATAAGTCCCGGCTGGTATTGACTGGGCATCCGTGATTGTGGTGTCCGGCAACGCCAGGCCGGCCAGGCTCGCGCATGTCGCCGCCGCGGCCGGTGTTGCGCCGACGCCGAGAAGCGCCGCGGAGAGCGCGCTCGCGGCACCGCAGAGGCCTTTTAATACGCACCTCATGGCGGCTCTCCGTGTTCTTGAGCTTGCGTGCGGTGGTCATTCTTCCGGCATTCCGGCCAGCCGAAGCCCGGTGAGATAAGTCGTTTCGTACAGGTCGCGAACCTTGCGCACCCCGAAGTATTCGGCGGCCTTCAAGCGGGCAATACTCGCAAAGCGACCATCGCTGCTCAGCCTCCGAGCATCGGCGAGCTCGGCTGCGGCGCGTTCGGTTTCACCCTTGAGGGCATAAGCAGAGGCGAGTTTGGCGCGGACTAGCGGATGTACCCGATGGGCATTGCGCGCCCTTTCGAGCCAGACAATCGCTTCATCAAAACTTGATTGCAGCAAGTGAACCATCCCAATGAATTGATACGAAAGGAAGATGGCGGGATCGCGGGGACTGAGGCGAAGGGATCGCTCGAGAAGGGGGAGCACCTCGTCCATCGACCCGGTAAGGAATTTGCACCAGCCGAGAGCAGTCATTACCCACGCCAAATTGCGGTCGAGCGAAAGCGCGATCTCGTATTCAGTAATAGCCTCGTCGCATCGTCCTTCCTCGCGCAGCACCTGGGCCCGCGCTCGCAGCACCTGGCCTTTGGCGTAATGTGCCGCCGGGCTGCGGGGCGATGCCGCTAACGCTTGGTCGGCCAGACCTTCCGCGCGTGCGATGTCGGCAGCCGCCGAGTCAGCCATTCCATCCATCGTGCGGCCTGTCAACGCGCCCGCCAACCTGCTCTGTACTTCAGCGTACCGGGGATCGAGCGCCAGAGCACACTCATACATGCTGATTGCCTCCGCGCGGTTCTCGCGTGTTGCCACCTTGTTCGCTGCGGCGCGTCCGCGGAGAAAGTACTCCAGCGCGTCGGGATGCTCGGTCGGTCGTGAGGCCTCTGCGGCAATCAGCTCGACGCCGAGTGCAATCGCAATACGGCTCGTGATCTCGTCTTGCAACGCGAAGAGGTCGCTGATGTCGCCGTTGAACCGCTCGGCCCACAGATGCGCGTCGGTTGCGGCATCGATCAGCTGGGCGTTGACCCGGATCTGGTTGACCGATCGGCGGACGCTTCCTTCCAGCACATAGCGCACGCCCAGCTCGCGGCCAATCTGCTTTGTGTCGACCCGCTTGCCTTGATAGGTGAACGCCGTATTGCGCGAGATCACGAGCATGTGCGCGAGCCGCGACAGATCGGTCGTCAGATCCTCGGTGATCCCGTCCGCGAAATATTGCTGCTCGAGATCATTGCCGAGATTGGCGAACGGCAGCACCACGATCGACAGGCGCGGCACGATTGCGGGCTGGGAGATCGGCGGGATGGGGAGAACGCTCGCCGCCGGCAGATCGGCGATGGCCTTGGGGCGCAACGCGTAGATCCGCACCGGCCGAGCGATGTTCTTGACGCTCTGCTCGCCCAAATCCTCGAAGGCGTAGGCCAGCTTGTCGCGGATCTGGTCGCGTACCATCCGCGAGATGCAGATCCCGCCCGGTTCTGCGAGCGCTTCCAGCCGGGCCGCGACATTGACGCCGTCGCCAAAGATGTCGTCGCCGTCGACGATAATGTCGCCGAGATTGATCCCGATTCGGAACCTGATTCGGCGGTCCTCGGGCATCCCGGCCTCGCGATCGATCATCGCCCGCTGCAATTCGGCGGCGCAGCGCACTGCGTCGACGACGCTCGCATATTCGACCAACATCCCGTCGCCGGTCGTCTTAACGATGCGGCCCGAATGCTCGCCGATCTTCGGGTCGACGAGCCCGCGGCGATGCCTCTTCAGCCGGTCGTGCGTGCCTTCCTCGTCCGCGCCCATCAGGCGCGAATAGCCCGCCACATCGGCGGCCAGGATCGCGGCAAGACGGCGGACAGCGGGCATTGCTCACCCGGGCGTTCTGGTCTTCACGGAAGTTTACCCTAAGATTGTCAAAGGCCCCACTCCTATGACGTGGATCGAGCCCCGCCGCCTGAAGATCCTTCAATAGGGCCGTAGATCGCGCTGACCGTGAAGCAGCCTCTGGGCCCACGTCGACACACGCGTAAAACTCCAGCGCGACGGGCCTTCGGCTGGTGAAACCCGCCTCCATAACGGAGATAAAGCCAAAAAAGTTGCGAGCGGGCCCCGTAATGCCCATAAGGCAGATCGAGGGCCCTATCCGTCTGCTGAGGGTCAACTTTCAGTAGATGGAGGCAGCCCGGAACGTCCGCTGTCCACCCTCTTGTGCCGATCGTAGTGGGCGCCTGCGAGCGACCGGAAAGGGGCATGAACAGCGGTTCCCGCCGCGAAGGCTGACCGGCCGTTGTGGGGTCGAAAGCGGACGGTGGCCGTCGATGTCGATGTTGGCTCACACCGCGGTCTGTTGACAATACAGCAATAAACTGCTAGGGTCGCCAGTTGCCAATGCGTCGGGAGTTATCGTCGTGAGCATGGCCAGTTATCGCGGTGTTAGCGGTGTCGTCGCGTTCCACCCACGTTTCTTTGACCTTTCCGTCGCCGCGAAGCGTGGGAAACGAAAAGCCGAGCCTGATCTGGACCTGATAAAACAGGTGGAACAGGTAGCAACGTTGGTTTGGAGAGACTTGCCCCGCGTTTGCCGGATTCGAGTATGGGATCACCGGGCGGTAGTGATTTCCTCGTATTGCCGATTTGTCAATGATTAGTTTCGCTGATATTTCGCTGCAAAAAACAGCAAAAACAGTTGGTGTTCAGTTTCATTCACACGATTCGGCAGGCTATGGAGCACCTCGCCCATCCCGCTTCACCGGCGAAAGCCGGTGTCCACGGCAGAGGTGGATTCCGGCTTTCGCCGGAAAAGCGAGGAGCGGACGTCAGTTGAATTATCTGAATGGTTCTGAGCACTAGGAGCGGCCGAGCGCGACTGTTTGCGAAAGGGCGGTCCGGCAGCTGCCGGCCCCCATCCGGCGGTTCCACTGCCGACCCGTTCCTCTGCCAAGTTCGGAGATTTTGTTGTTGCGCCAGTGCCCGATGCGCTACCCTCGCTGATTGTTCGGCGCGGAGGTGTACCCGCGCGCCGCTGCGGGGGGTCTTCGAGTAACAGTGATCGTTCCGGGCGATTCCTAGTGGCGGCGAATTGACGGGATGACCCAATCACGGCGTTTCCTGATCCGGATGGTCCTGTTCCTGGTGGCGGTGGCGGGATTGGCCGCGTTGCTGGGACGCCCCCTGGTCAACGCGTTCATGGGCAATCCTGCGGTGAACGGCGTCATTCTCGGCATCCTGATCGCCGGTATCGCTTATATTTTCCGCCAAGTGCTGTCGCTCGATCCCGAGCTCCGATGGATCGAGGGCTTTCGCAACCACGAATCCGGTGGGGGCGATTCGGCGGCAGATCAGGCGGCGCCGAGGCTGCTCGGATCGATGGCCCGGATGCTCGAGGCGCAGCAGGGCCGGCGCGTCAGCCTATCGGCGACCTCGTTGCAGGCGCTCCTCGACGGGATCGCGTCGCGGCTCAATGAAACGCGCGAGACCTCGCGATACCTGATTGGCGTACTTATCTTTCTCGGTCTTCTCGGGACGTTTTACGGGCTCCTCGAGACGGTACGCTCGGTGGGCGACGTGCTCGGTGCGCTGAACATTGGGGCCAATGACGTGGCTCGGGCGTTTGCCGATCTCAAATCCGGCTTGGAGTCGCCGCTTCACGGTATGAGCACGGCGTTCAGCGCATCTTTGTTCGGGCTCGCCGGCAGCCTTGTCCTGGGCTTTCTGGACCTGCAAGCCGGCCAGGCGCAGAACCGGTTCTACAACGAGCTCGAGGAGTCGCTGTCGGCGTATACACGGCTCTCCGGCGGCCCGTTGAGCGAGGCGGGAGACGGATCGGTGCCGGCCTACATTCAGGCGTTGCTCGAGCAGACTGCCGACAGCCTCGAAAACCTCCAGCGCATCATCGCTCGCGGCGAGGAGAGCCGGATCGGCGCCAATGCCACGCTCGCGAGCCTGACCGATCGTCTCGGCGTTCTCGGGGAGCAGATGAAGGCCGGCCAGATCCTGATGGTGCGCCTCGCCGAAAATCAGTTGGAACTGCGGCCGTCCCTTGCCCGGCTTGCCGAAGCGGTCGAGAACTCGCTCGGCCACGACGACGTGCTCCGGAGCCATCTGCGCAACATCGAAGCCTATGTCGCCCGGCTCAGCGAAGACGTGGTCCAGGGCCGGGAGCAAAGCGTACAGGATCTACGTGGCGACATCCGCATCGTCGCCCGCACCATCGCCGCCCTGGCGGAAGACGCCCGGCGCTGACCGCACTGATCATCGGCGCATGGCAATAACACCACGCAGCTCCCGCCGCTCCAGCATCGACATCTGGCCAGGGTTCGTCGACGCGCTGGCGCAGCTGCTGATGGTGATCATCTTCATCCTACTGGTGTTCACCGCGGGCCAATTCTATCTCGGGGTCGCATTGTCCGGCCGCGACCAGGCATTGCAGAAGCTGCAGCAGCAGGTCGACGACCTCGCGAGCCTGCTCGCCGTCGAACGGCGCTCCAATGATGAGCTGCGTTCCGGCACGCTCGAACTATCGTCGCAGCTGAAGAGCGCCGTCGCCGAGCGCGACCAGCTGAGCGGCAAGCTGCGCGACGCCGACGCGATCGTCAGCGCCGACAAGGAGAAGATCGACTTGCAGCTCCGGGAGATCGAGAGCCTGCGGCGCGACCTCGAAGCTCTGAAGACCGTCAGGGCCGATCTCGAGTCGAAGGTCGCCGCCCTGGCACAACAGCAGGAAACCGCGACAGCGCTGCGCGACCGCTCGAAGGAGCTGGAAGCCCAGCTCGCCTCCGAGCGGGAAAAGACCTCGCTCGCGCAAAAGGAAATCGATGCCCGGGACGTGCGGCTAAGCGCGCTCGGCAGCCGCGCTGCGGGGGCGGAGCAGGCGCTGAGCGCGGAGAAAGAAATCAGCCGGCAGGCGCTCACCCGGGTCGACGAGCTAAATGCCCAGATCGCCACGTTGCGCGACCAGCTTTCGCGCATCGCGGCCGCGCTCGATGCCTCCGAGGCCAAGGTCAAGGACCAGCAGGGGCAGATCGTCGAGCTTGGCAAGCGCCTCAATCTGGCGCTCGTCAACAAGGTCGAGGAGCTCGCCCGCTATCGTTCGGAATTCTTTGGCCGATTGCGTGAGATCCTCGGTGATCGGGCTGATATCCGAATTGTCGGCGACCGTTTTGTGTTCCAGTCGGAGGTGCTGTTCGCGCCGGGGAGCGCCGAGCTCGGCGATGATGCGAAGAAGCGGCTCGCGCCGGTGATCGGAGCGCTGAAGGAGATCGCGGCCAAGATCCCGCCGGACATCAATTGGATATTGCGCGTGGACGGGCATACCGACCACCGCCCGATCAACAGTTCCCAGTTTCCGTCCAATTGGGAATTGTCGACCGCCCGCGCGATATCCGTGGTGCGCTTCGCGATAGACGAAGGAGTACCTGCGACGCGGCTCGCGGCGGCCGGTTTCGCCGACCAGCAGGCCCTGGATCCGCGCAATACCGAGGACGCCTACCGCCGCAATCGGCGCATCGAGCTCAAACTGACCGAGCGGTAAAACCGCGGAGCTCAGCTCTCCGTAACCGCTTCCTCAAACGCCGCCAAGGTCGCCTCGATCGCCTCGCGCGGGAGGTCGCGGGTGATGAAGACCATGCGGGTGCGATGGTCCTCGCTCGGCCATTCGGGCAGCAGCACCGGCGGGTGGAAAAGGTGCTGCACCCCGTGCAGGACCACCGGCTGATCGGGCCGGTCGGACAGCGCCACAATCGCCTTCAGCCGCAACAGATCCTCACCCCGCAGGCTCGCTAAGGCGTCGAGCCAGGCCGATAACGAGGCCCAGGAGATCGGCCGTTCGCGGGTGATGCAGAACGCGCGGATGCGATCGTCATGTCGGTTTACATCGGGGTGCCCGTGGTCCAAATCGTGTGGGTGGCCGCTCTGGAAAGCCTCGTCGCGCAGCCAGCGCCGCACATTGACGCTCTTTGTGGCCGGGTCATAGAACCCGATGTTGAAGAGCCGGGCCGGATCGACGACGCCCTGCGCGACCCACACAATGCTAGCGCTCGGGTTCAGCGTCTGGAGACGCGCTTCGATCTCCTGCCGGGCGGCCGAGCCGGCAAGGTCGGTCTTGGTCAGCAGCAGCCGGTCGGCGACCGCGGCCTGCTTCACCGCCTCGGGCTGCTTGTCGAGGGTGCCGGCGCCGTTGACCGCATCGACCGTCGCCACGACGCCGTCCAGCATATAGCGTGCGGCGACGATCGGGTCGGTCATCAAGGTGTGCAGGATCGGCGCCGGATCGGCGAGGCCGGTGGTCTCGATCGCGACGCGAGTGAACCATGGGACCTTGCCCTTGACCCGATCGACAAACAGGTTGGTCAAGGTGTCGACGATATCGCCGCGCACGGTGCAGCACAGGCACCCGCTGTTGAGCAATACGACATCCTCGCTCGAGCGCTCGACCAGAAGGTGATCGAGGCCGGTCTCGCCGAACTCGTTGACGATGACCGCCGTGGCCGCCATCTCGGGCTGCTTCAGCACGTGATTGAGCACCGTCGTCTTGCCGCTGCCGAGAAAGCCGGTCAGCAGGGTAACCGGGATCAGCGAGGATGGTTCGGTCGCGGTCATGAGGTTGCTCGCTTTGCAATGGCCGAAGAGTGATATGATATAACATGCTCTCGCGCGGTATCCGCTGCCTTGCGGCGCTCAGCTTGATTCTCGCCTGCTGCACCCAAGCGGCGGCAGCGGCACCGGTACGCGTCGTCGTTTCCTTCAGCATCCTCGAGGACATCGTGCGCCGGATCGGCGGCGGCGAGGTTGCCGTCACCAGCCTGATCGGCCCGGACTTCGACGCCCACGTCTTCGAACCAAACCCGGACCAAGCGCGGCTTCTTGCCAAGGCTCAGCTCTTCGTCGTCAATGGTCTCGGGTTTGAGGGCTGGCTTACCCGGCTGACCCGGTCTGCCCAGTTTGGCGGGGTGGTCGTGACCGCCACGGACAGGGTCGCGCCGATCACGATGACCGAACCCGGCGAAGCCTCGCCAGTACCTGACCCGCATGCCTGGCAAGACCCGCGCAACGGCATCGTCTATGCCGAAAATATCGCCGGAGCCCTGGCCGCCATCGACCCGTCGCATGCGGAGGCCTACCGCCAGCGGTTCCAAAAATACAAAGCCGAACTCGAGGCGCTGGACCGGCGGGTGCGCGGCGAGTTGGAGGAGATCCCTGCCGACAAACGGCGGGTGATTACCAGCCATGATGCCTTCGCCTATTACGGCAAGGCGTATGGCATTACATTTCTGGCGGCGGAAGGGCTCAGCACCGACAGCGAGCCGTCGGCGAAGTCCCTCGCCGAATTGATCCGACAAATCCGCCGCGAGGGCATCAAGGCGCTGTTTGTCGAAAACATCTCGGATCCGCGGCTCGTCGAGCAGCTGGCGCGGGACACCGGCACGATTCCGGGCCCGCCGCTCTATTCCGACGCTCTGTCGCAACCAAACGGACCGGCCCCGACCTACATCCGGTTGATCCAGTACAACACGGCCGCCCTGAAGCAAGGCATGCTCAAGAACTGACATCATTCCGCGCCGAGACAGAGATACGGTCGAAATCGGCGACCACCTGGACGTTCGCAAAGTGGCGGCCGGCTTCTGTCAGTATCTCCTCCGGGTGGTAGCGCCCGGAGATGTGGGTAAGGAGCAATTCTCCGATCTCGGCGTCGCGCGCCAGCCGAGCCGCGGCAGCGGCGGTCAAATGCCCCCGCGACCGGGCGAGCGCCGCGTCGCGTTCGAGGAAGGTTGCCTCGATAACCAGCGCGTCGGCACCGCGCACCGGCTCGACGAGGCCGGCGATCTCCTCGGTATCGCCGACGACCGCGAGCGCAGCGCCGGGAACCGGTGCGCCATGCACCATTTCGGGCACGATATCGCGGCCATCGGCCAGCACGACCGAGCGGCCTTGCGCGAGCAGAGCGCGCTCCGGCCCCGCCGGGACGCCGAGCGCCTCGAGGCGCTCGGATATGAGAGGGTGCCGGGGCTCCTCCTGAAACCGATAGCCGAGGCTCTCGGTCCCGCGATGCGCCACCGCAAAGGCGTCGAGACGCCAATTCTGTCGTGCCAGAACAGGCCCGGGCGAAATCGCGCGCAGCCGGTAACTGCCCTCGCGCTCCGGCCCGATCGTGTCGGCGAGGTAGCGCTTGACGAATGCCAGCGTCTCGTCGCTGCCGACGATCTCGATGGTCCCATCCACCCGATAGAGTGCGAAGGTGGCGAGGAGGCCCGCCAGCCCCAGCACATGATCGAGGTGAGCATGCGTCAACAGCACGTGCGTCAAGCCGCGAAATCCGAGTGCAGCGCGCATCAGCTGACGTTGGGCGCCTTCGCCGCAATCGATCAGGAACCGGTTTGGGCCCTTGGTGACGAGCAGTGCCGGCAAGCCGCGCTCAGTAGAAGGAACTGCGGCCGCAGTACCGAGAAAGACGAGATCGAACACGAGAGCCCTGCCAAATTCTATGCAATTTGCGGTCGAAGCTAACCTAACACTGTCCGAGCCGGGGAGGAGATGCTCTGCCAACCCGTATAACTGATCTAAGTGCGCTTGGGGCTCCCGGGGGAATGCGATGTACCGGTTTGTGTATTGGAGCGGGGTCACCTTGCTCGTCGTGTGGAGTGTTTTCTCCGCCGTCAGCGCTCTGAACGGGCTCTGACCTCGGCCGGTGCGGGAAACAGCTGTCGCGTCCATCCCATCAGCCGATAGCCTAAAAGGCCCGCCCACTCCTTGCCGGCGAGGGTGCTGTCGCCGAGCCCATCGAGAAGGCTGAAATTAACGCGCAGACCCGTACGAGGATCGATCCTGTAATCGACCGGATAGGGGATCACCGGCCACCCCACCCCATCGAACGAGGCGATCGACCGGGGCATATGATATGCCGAGGTAACCAGGATCCAGATCGCGCCGGGCGCCGGCCGAATCAGCTCTTTGGCATAGACTGCGTTTTCGTGGGTGCTGCGCGAGCGCTCCTCCAGGATGACGCGCTCGGGAGCGATCCCCTCCTCGACGACAAAGCCCGACATGGCCCGCAACTCGGGCAACCCGACCGGGATAAACCCACCCTCCCCGCCGATCAGCGCCAGCTTCGCTTCCGGGTGTCGCCGGGCCAAGGCTATCCCCGCGAGCACGCGGGTCACCGCGCTACTGAACACGGTCTCGCCGTAGGAGAGCGACAACGCCGGGTCGACGGCCCCGCCGAGCACCAAGATCCCGTCAATTCTTTCCGGCAATTGAGGCCGTGGAAATCGTTCCTCCAGAGCCAGCACCATGGCCGGTCCGATCGGGGCCACGGCGAGCACCAGAAAACCGAGGAGCGACATCCCGACCAGGATCTTGCCGCGCCGGCCTCGCGAAATCCGAAACAGAAGCACGCCGGCGAGGAGGCAAAGCATCAGCAGATTGCCCGGCTGCAGCACTGCCCAGACCAGTTTGCCGAAGATGAATGTCAGTCCGTCCTCCAACCGCGAAAAGCCCTGCCGCGGATGTCGCCGCTGGCCTATGATGCCCGTCGGGCGACAAAATCAGCGAGCGGATGCCGGCATGAGCGATATCCATCACTATATCGGAGGCAAGCGCGCCGAGGGGACGAGCGGGCGTTGGGGCGAGGTCTACAACCCGGCAACCGGCGAGAGAAGCCGCCGCGTCGCGTTTGCCGGCATTGCAGAGGTCGACAAGGCGGTGCAAGCCGCGGCGGCGGCTTTTCCCGGCTGGGCGGCGACACCGCCCCTGACCCGCGCGCGCATTCTGTTCAAGTTCCGCGAGCTGCTCGACCGCGAGGCCGGCGCGCTGGCGCGCCTGATCACCGACGAGCACGGCAAGGTATTGTCCGATGCGGCCGGCGAGGTGGTGCGCGGCGCCGAGGTCGTCGAATTCGCCTGCGGCATCCCGCATCTGCTCAAAGGCGAGTTCACCGAGCAGGTCGGGCGCGGCATCGACAGCTGGTCGCTGCGCCAGCCGCTCGGCGTCTGCGCCGGCATTACCCCGTTCAACTTCCCGGCCATGGTGCCGATGTGGATGTTCCCGGTGGCGCTCGCCTGCGGTAACACCTTCGTGCTGAAGCCGTCGGAGCGCGACCCCTCGCCCGGCTCTCGCATCGCCGAACTCCTGACCGAGGCGGGACTGCCCCCGGGTGTCTTCAATGTCGTCAACGGCGACAAGGAAGCGGTCGACGCGCTCTTGCATCACCCGGATGTCGCCGCGGTCAGCTTTGTCGGCTCGACCGCGATCGCGCAGTACATCTACGCGACGGCCGCCGAGAGCGGCAAGCGCGTGCAGGCATTGGGCGGCGCCAAGAACCACATGGTCGTGATGCCCGACGCCGACCTCGACCAGGCGACCGACGCGTTGATGGGCGCCGCCTACGGCTCGGCCGGCGAACGTTGCATGGCGGTATCGGTAGCGGTCGCGGTCGGCGGCGCGGGCGACCGGCTGATGGACAAGCTGGTGCCGCGGGTGCGCGCGCTGAAGGTCGGACCGGGCAGCGACCCCGAGGCCGAGATGGGGCCGCTCGTCACCGGCCAGCATCTCGCGAAGGTGCGCTCCTACGTCGATCTCGGCGTCGAGGAAGGGGCGAAGCTCGTCGTCGACGGCCGCGGGCTCAAATTGCAGGGTTACGAGAACGGTTATTTCCTCGGCGGCTGCCTGTTCGACGACGTGAAGCCCGAGATGCGGATCTACAAGGAGGAGATCTTCGGTCCGGTGCTCTCGGTCGTGCGCACCCCCGATTTCGACAGCGCGACCAAGCTCGTCAACGACCACGAATACGGCAATGGCGTCGCGATCTTCACGCGCGACGGCGACGCCGCGCGCGAATTCGCCAACCGCATCCAGATCGGCATGGTCGGCGTCAACGTGCCGATCCCGGTGCCGATGGCGTTCCACAGCTTCGGCGGCTGGAAGCGCTCCTTGTTCGGCGACATGGCGGTGCACGGCATGGAAGGCGTGCGTTTCTACACCCGCCTCAAAACCGTAACCGCCCGCTGGCCCACCGGCATCCGCGCCGGCGCCGAATACGTCATGCCGACAATGCGGTGAGGCGGACAACTCCATGAGGAAGACCACCGTAGTCAGCCGCAGCCCAGATGTGATGGGCGGCACGCCAGTCTTTTGCGGCACCAGGGTTCCCGTGCAGACCTTGCTCGATTACCTTGAGGCCGGCGAGTCGATCGACGAATTCCTCGCCGGCTTTCCATCGGTCTCACGCGACCAAGTCATCGAATTCCTCGAAGCGGCAACGGATCGCCTCCTCGAAACCGTTGAATGAAGGTCTTCCTCGACGAATGCATCGACTGGCGGCTGTCCCGCGACCTCGCAGATCATGAGGTCATGACCGCCCGCCAGATGGGCTGGACTTCAATCACGAACGGAGAGTTGCTCGCGCTCGCGTCGCGGGAATTCGACGTGTTCGTCACGGTCGACCGCAACCTTTCATTCCAGCAGGATCTGGACGTGCTGCCGATTGCCGTAATCGTGCTCAGCGCGCCGTCCAATCGCCTTGCAGATTTGAGACCGCTCGTGCCGCAGCTCTTGGCGGCGATCGCCTCGGCGGGTCCGGGAAAGGCCACCATAGTCGGCGCCGGCGCGCCGCCCTGAGGTGGGGTGCACCGCCCCGAGGGCGTGCGCTTCCACACTCGCCTCAAGACCATCACCGCGCGCCGGCCTCGAGGCATCCGAATGCGTCATGCCGACAATGCGGTGAAGGTACTCGCAGCCGGCCGGCAACAACCTGACATTGAGCACTCCGCCCTGATCGGCCTGTTTTTCCAAGAGGAGAACAGGGCTCATTCCCGGAAAAGTTTCAGTCAGGCCGTAATCCGCCTCGACCGACCTTGCAGGATTCGCCACCATCTTGAGCTGCCACCATGGTCTCAGTGGCGGCATACCATGCGATTGTGGCAATTTGTCGGGGGCCGTTTTCTGACTGGTGCGACGATTGGCGGTCACAACCCGGCGGACGCGGTTGCACTTTTCCGTTATGGCAATTTGAACGTTGAGTCGGACGAAAGAACGCCTTTGATTGAAAAGTCGTTGCGGGGTACGTGAGATACCGGCGATGCGGTAAGCGCCCGCACTGCTGTGCGGGTGGCCACACAGGGCGGGCGGCGGCCACGTCGAAGGGAAATTAAGGGTTGCGGGATAGAGGAGCGATCTTCGAGACCGTCCTCTTGGATGCGAGTCAGCGCGGTTCGCCTGATCTCTGTCGTCAACGTGCCGATCCCGGTGCCGATGGCGTTCCACAGCTTCGGCGGCTGGAAGCGTTCCTTGTTCGGCGACATGGCGGTGCACGGCATGGAAGGCGTGCGCTTCTACACGCGCCTGAAGACCGTCACCGCCCGCTGGCCCGCCGGCATCCGCGCCGGCGCCGAATACGTCATGCCGACGATGCGGTAGACGCCGCCGGACTTCGACAGCGCGCAGCGATCGCGAGACCGAACGCCATGAACAAGCAGTACATTCTCAGTGAAATCAAGCGCACTGCCGCTGCGAACCGCGGTGTGGCGCTTGGTAAATCGCGATTTTTCCAAGAGACCGGCAATCAAGGTGCGCGATCTTGGTCATTTTTGGGTTCTCATAGCACTCGCGTTCGCACTTCAACTGAGACCGCCGTACATATATACGAGCCCGTTATGGTGAATTTCATGCTTAACAGCGCAACCAATGATCCGACCCTCAAGCGCTTCCGCGCCGCGCTCGACGAGACTTACGGCGACCGGCTCGAGTGGGTGATGTTGTTCGGCTCACGTGCGCGGGGCGATGCGAAGGCAAATTCGGATTACGATGTCGCCGTCTTCATCAAGGACCTCGATTCGCTCGCCCGCGAACTGGATCGGCTTGCGGATATGGAGACTGATATTCTCTACGACACCGGGGCCGTCATAAACGCGCTGCCGTTTAGGGCGGGGGCGTACCGAGAGCGCACCGGGTTCATGCACGAGTTGCGGCGGGACGGGCTCGATCTATGACGCCGGACGTCCGACCATCTCGCCAAGGCACGCGAATACAAGAGCAAAGCGCATAACCTGCTGGATGTGATGCATTACAGTGACGAGGCGGCACGCGCGGCTTATCTGGCCGGCTTTCACGCAGCGCAGGCGCTCGTCTTCGAGCGTACCGCCAGGATCGCAAAGAGCCACAGCGGATTGCGCGCAGCCTTTGCCCGGCTGGCGAAGGACGATCCGCGCATCGACCGGACATTTACGCGCTTCCTCGCACGAGCTTACAAGTCCAAAGAAATCACCGATTACGGGATCGCCCCCCAGCGGTCGTGACCGCGGCCGAAGCTCAGGAGATGATAGACCTTGCCACGCGGTTCGTTGATCGCATCGCGGAAATCCTGGAATAGCCGGTCCTCGGGATCGGTCGGGTGTTACATGCCGATCCCGTTGCCGATGGCCTTCCACAGCTTTGGCGGCTGGAAGCGTTCCTTGTTCGGCGACATGGCGGTGCGGGGCGTGCGCTTCTACACGCGCCTGAAAACCGTCACCGCCCGCTGGCCCGCCGGCATCCGCGCCGGCGCCGAATACGTAATGCCGACAATACGGTGAAGGTTGAGTAAGTGGTTCTAATGGCAGCTGGCGGTTACGGGGTTCGCCCCGAACCGCACAGATAGTCGATGGCGGTAGCGGTAAGGAGTAGTATGAACGCCTGAGCCCCGACCTCCGGCACCTGGAAGCTCATGATCAGGCAAAATATGCCGTACCCGCCGAGGATTGCCGAAAGTGACCGTAACGCCAGCTGCGACAGCATGAAGCCAAGCATCAACAGCCGCCTTCCCGGTAAGCGGCGCGGACAGCCGGCGCGAAGGCGACGAAGAACCGGGCGCGGATCTCCATGCAGCTGCGGATGACGAGCAGTGCGACCGCAGCATCCAGCGCCAGCGTCAACAGCAGCGGCGCGGTGCTCACGCCAAATACCGTGATCAAGGCGTCGACCACGACGAACCACCCGAAAAGGCGCCAGAACCGCCGCAACTGCCTCTCCCTAGCCGAACCATTAAATTCTAATAAATTTTGACGCTCCTTTCTCGGAAATTGATAGTTAAGCCGGTCGAGGGTGAGCGAAAAGTTCGGCTGAGCGGTTCGCAGGGCCGAGGGCAGCACGCGTTGGGGCGCTGCCGCCCTGGATGGCGTTAGTCGGAAATATCGGCCGCCTCGCGCGCGGCGGACGTCATTTCGGGCGGCGGACCGCAGGGGAGAGTCTCGGGCGCGATCCGAATTTCGGTAGTGAATTTGAATGGAAAGGGGCCGCCGCTCGCGAAGGTCAACTCGACAAAATATGCGACCCAACCGCGCGCGGGCTCGGACACTCTCGCCCTATAGGTCCCGTCGTCACCGGCTTCCAAGAGATAGCGCCGGTAGGCCGGCCCGATCGTCTCTAGCCGGAAGTCACGCGCCTCGGAGTTTGATGCCTGCCATAGCACTGCGGCGAGCGGGCGCTCCACAGTCTCTACCTCGATCACCCCATCGGGCGCGAAGCTCCACGAGAACTTCGGGCGGAGCTGGTCCGCAACAATCGAATAGTAAAACGCCAGCACGCTCTCCCGCGCGTCGCTGCCCTTCAGCGAGTGGTCGGTGTTCGGCACATAACGAAGGTATTTCTCGCCGATCAGCGCATCGAAATAAAACCTCGAAGAGTCCGGTAGGAAATATTGGTCGCCCGCAGAATTGACCACGAATTTAGGCAAGCTGAGCCGATCGCGATAGGCAAACGGGTCCTCTATCTCCAGGAGCGAGGCCAGCTCGGCAGTGCCCGCCCAGCGCATGATGCCGGAGGCCTGATAGGCCGCAATCGCCGGCGCCCAGAAGCCGTAGGCGCGATAGTGGTGCTCGAAGGAGGCCTCGATATTGAGCAGGTCGATGACCACCGGAACGACCGCAGCGACGCGTCTGTCGACCGCTGCCGCGGTCCAGGCCGTCCAGCCGCGTTTCGACGCTCCCGCCAGGACAAACCTGCCGATTTCGACACCGCCGCCTGCGGGGCTGCGGCAGAAGCCGGTGACCGCGTCCATTGCGCGCACGACGCTCTTCGTCATTGGCAGCCGCAACGGCCAAGTTTCGTCGCCGGTCCGCAAGTAGTTGTCCCAGCTATAGGCGATGATGCCGTCCTCGGCCCGTGGTCCGGTCTCACCCGCAAAGGTCAATGGCTGATTTGGCACCATGCGCAGCTCGGCAGTGACCGATCGGGTCATCACCGCCGCAATCGCCAGCAGCGGGTTCGCCCGGGCTGGCGCCGGCTTGTCGTTCGAACCGCCGGCGATAACCAACAGCGCCGTATCGTTGGCGATCTCGTCGGGCACGACGAGCCTCAACCAGTGCTGCCAGCGCGGCCGGTCCACCTCGCTCTCATTGCGCCAGCGCTGCGAGACGAGTTCCAGAAGGTGAGTGGTGTAGCCGCTGCCCGGTAGCGCTGCGGCCGCCTTCCACCGATAGCTCGGATCGGGCAATGCCACATAGCGTTCGAGCGGGTTCAAGCCGGCTGAAACCATGACGCCGCTAACGCGGCTCGACGGCAGAAGTTCTTGGACGACGCGCCAGAATCAACCGACCAAGAGGTATTCCTTAACCCTGAGGCAGCTCGTTCAATGCGGTTGCCAGAACACCTTGATCGGCTCACCCATCCCTTGCCCTCTCGGCATTTGTCGCGCCGATCCTAGGACGCGATTTCGGGCTTTGCAACGCGGTGCGAGCCCGGCCTATTCTCCGACCGAATTTTCACCCGAACGGAGGAAGCGATGACGGTTGTACGGGCAAATGCACGGGCGACGAGGCGCGGCGCGGCGGAAAATTTCACCGGCGAGGTGTTTCAGGACGAGGTGCTCGTCGGCCAGGCGCCGTCGCGCATGCGGGCGACGGTCGTCTCGTTCACCCCGGGCGCCCGCACCGGCTGGCATTCCCATCCGGTCGGCCAGACGCTTTATTGCCTCTCCGGCGTCGGCCGCATCTGTATCGGCAAAGGCTCGCGGCCGCAGGCAATCTACCCCGGAGACACCGTGATGATCCCGCCCGATACGATGCACTGGCATGGCGCCGCGCCGGATCGGCTGTTCGCCCATCTGGCGATGTCGGAAAACGGCGAGCAGGGCCAAGGCACTACTTGGGCCGAGCACGTCAGCGACAGCGATTACAAGATGGAACCCGCCACCACCTGACGAAAGCGGTCGGTTCAGCCTAGGGTCCCCGCGGCGCGCAGTGCCGCGATCTCGGCCGGTTCGAGCCAGCCGGCGAGCGCGGCTTCGGCTGCGTCACCGCGGCCCGGCGGCTGGGGCGGGATCGGCAGATCGGGTATCGTGCGGCTGAATCGCGGCGCCGGCGCCGGCTGGACGATCCCGTCGATCTCGACATAGGTCTGGCGCGCCGCGTTGTGCGGGTGCCGCGACGCCTCGTCGGTCGTCAGCACCGGCGCAAAGCACGCGTCGGTGCCTTCGAGCAGATCGCACCATGCCTCGCAGGTCCGGGTTTTGAACAGCGCCGCCAGCCGGGTGTGCGCCGCGGGCCACTGCTCGCGGTCCATTTGCGGCGGCAACGTTGCCGGATCGAGGTCGAGGCGGCGCAGCAATTCGGCGTAGAACTTGCCCTCGATCGGCGCGATCGAGATCCACCGCCCGTCGGCGCATTCGTAGACATTGTAGAAATGGGCGCCGGTGTCGAGATGGTTGGTGCCGCGCTCGTGCGTCGCGAGACCGGCGGCGACCATGCCGTGGAAGGCCGTCATCAGCGAGGCGGCGCCGTCGACCATCGCGGCATCGACGACTTGGCCCCGCCCCGAACGTTTTGCGTCGAGGATGGCGCAGACTATCCCAAATGCGAGATAGAGGGCGCCGCCGGCGAAGTCGCCGATCAGGTTCAACGGCGGGGTCGGCGGCTGCCCGCGCCGCCCGAAAGCGTGCAACGCGCCGACCAGCGAGATGTAGTTGATGTCGTGCCCCGCCGCGTGCGCCAGCGGCCCGTCCTGGCCCCAGCCGGTCACTCGGCCATAGACGAGACGCGGGTTGCGGGCGAGGCAGTCTTCGGGGCCGAGGCCGAGCCGCTCGGTGACGCCGGGGCGGAACCCCTCGATCAGCGCGTCGGCGTGCTCGACGAGGCGCAGTGCGAGAGCCTTCCCATCCGGGCTCTTCAGGTCGAGCGCCAAAGCCCGGCGGCCGCGCAATAAAAGGTCGTAGCGCAGCTCGCGGTGAAGCCCGAGATCGCTCGGCTCCGGCCGGTCGATGCGCAACACCGTCGCGCCCAGATCGGCGAGCAGCATTGCGCACATCGGCCCGGGGCCGATACCGGTGAGCTCCACGACCTTGATGCCGGCGAGCGGTCCCATGTTCTGCCTTTCCATTCGTGCGATGGTCGGGGACTCGAATAGCATCGATCATGACGATTTGGCCAACGCTCTCGCGGTCGCCCTGACTGGCCTCGGCAGAAGCCTCGATAGAAAGCTTTTGACGGCGTTGGCGCAGCCGGTCCAATCTGACGCGGCCGTCGGCGGTTTGCGGGCGGACCCGAGATTTCACAACGGACCCGCCCGCGATGGATCTGCCTGCCAGCGTCATGGACCTCGGAGAACAGCTCCGCGGAGACCGCGAAATCGTGCCCGACCCGGCGTTGTTTTCGGACCCACAAGTATTCGCCGCCGAGCGTGAGCGGATCTTTCAGCGGTCGGTCATGGCGCTCGACCACGAGACGCGCCTTTCCGAGGATGGCCGTTGGTTTCGCTGTGATGCCGCCGGGCGCTCTATCCTGGTAACCAGAGAGGCCGGAGGGCGCCTCAATGCGCTGCGCAACGTCTGCATTCACGCCGGCTACCCGGTGTGCGAGGCGGAGGAGGGTTCGGCCGAGCGGTTGATGTGCCTTTATCACGGGTGGGAGTACGCGCTCGACGGAAGGCTCGTCGAGCCCGAGCTGTCGTCGCGCATCGACCCGGCGCGGCTGCGTCTCGCCAGCTACCCGGTACGCATTTGCAATGGACTGATCTTTGCCGATCCTCCCGGCGCGACTGCGGCTGCGGTGAACTCCGTGCCCGCTTGGCTGACGGCGGCGACAGTAATGCGGCGGTCGCGCTATAAAACAAACTGGAATTGGAAATACCTGCGCCACTTTTTGCAGGCGGCGCCGCACCTCTTTTTCGACGGTTTGCCCGACGAATGCCAAGAAATCGGCCCTCTCGACTTGCTGTTCGCGCAGTCGCGGCGGGCAGTCCTGCTCCGCGTCATTCCGAAATTTGCCGAGCAGACCGACTTTCAGGTGATCGACATGATGGCGGGAGAAAACCGGCGCAGCGCCGAATCCGAGACCGGCTCGGATCCGTTCGCCGAGCGGCTACGTGCGGCGGACACTTCGTTCTCATGGTTCAATAGCGATTTCGCCCAATGGTATTGGTCGCTGATGTGGGGAAAGTCCGAAGCCGATCCGCTCGGATGATCGCGCTCACAAGTGTGGGTGGGCTTGGTCCGTCTCCGCGGCGGCCGGATCTCTTCGACGCGCCGGGCGCGGATGGGGGACCCAGGGACGGTCGCCGCGGCTCTCATTCGCGCTCTCTACCGTAATCCCGCCGCTGTCGAGCCACAGCGCCACGGCGCCGTGCCGCCATGAATCGATCCGGTCGACGACCGGCATCATCGATCGGCAGGAAAAGCCGGCCGGCACTTGGCTGACGATCGCATCGAACCCGGTACATCTGATCGGCAGCGCGGCTTCGCCGGTGGCGATTGCAACACGGCGGCCGCGCGCCGTGTAGACGCACAACTCACCGGCGCAGTCGAGGTCGCCTTCCGCCGTTCTCCCGGCGGCGGGCCAGGCTTGCAACGCCGCGCCGGTCTCGGAGGCGAAGAAAGAGCGCACGATCTTCTCGCCCTTGTCGGCGGAGATGAAATAATCTCCGTCGGGAGCCCGCGCCGCGACAAAGCGCCCGCCATCGGCGATCAGGATGTCGGGTGGCCGGATCAGCCACATGCTGGTAAAGCCCGCGGCGATCGCGACCATACCCCAGCGCCGCCAAGGGCCCTGCCACAAACAGAGCCACAACCCGCCGAACGAAATCAGCAGCAGACCCTCCGGTGGTAGTCGCGGCATCGCCCAGACATCGCCCGGCAGGGCGGAGATGTGCTCGGCGACCCAGATCGTAATGTCGATCCCCCAGCCCATCGGCACCAGCGCCAGCCGCTCGAGGCCGAACGGCATCAACAGGCAAGTCACCACTCCCCAGGGCAATGTCCACATCGCGCTCAACGGCACCGCAATGACATTGGCGAGTGGCGAGTAAAGCGCGAGATGGTGGAAATGGTAGATCGAATAGGGGTAGGTGCCCAAGGTCGCGACCACGGTCGTGACCACCACACCCCCGCAATAACCCAGCACCTTTCCCGACACCGAGCGGCTGTGCAACAGCCGGCCGAGCCGGGCGCCATAGGTCTCGTATACGGCAATCAGCGCGACAACCGCGCCGAACGACATCTGAAAGCTCACGCCGACGAGGATGGCGGGGTCGATGACGAGGACGACCGCGGCGGCGATTGCGCAGACCCGCATCGAGATCCGCAGCCGGTCGATGATGATCGCCCCGAAGACGAGGCCGTTCATGATAAAGGCCCGCTGGGTCGGGATCGCAGCGCCCGAGAGCAGCAGATAGCAGGCGAGCACGACGAGCGTCGCGCACGCGGCGATTTTCTTGATCGGATAGCGCAACGCGATCGGCGGGATCAGCGCCAACCCGCCGCGTACGGCGAAAAACACAAAAGCGCCGACGAGCCCGAGGTGCAAGCCGGCGATCGCCAGCAGGTGCGACAGACCGGTATCACGAAAGGCTTGCTTCACCTCTTCCGTGATCGCGCCGCGTTTGCCGGTAATCAGCGCGGAAGCGACGCCCCCGGTCGAGCCAGGAAGGACGGCGGCGATCCGCCGCGTCATTTCGGTGCGAAGCTGCCGCAGGCCCTCGCGCCACCCGCCTTCGCTCTCCGGCCCGGCCGCCCGATGCGCGCCGCCAAACGTGTACCCGACCGCACCGATGCCGGCGAAATAAAGCTCGCGCTGGAAGTCGCGCCCGCCCGGCAAAATCTGGGCGGGCACCGGATAGAGCATCGCCTTGAGGCTGACGCGGTCGCCGGGGTTGAGCTCGTCGCTGCTTGGCAGAATATGCACGCGCAGACGGCGCGGCCGGTCGCTCGCATCGACGCCAGACAACGGATCGGCGTCGACCACGATGCGCCAGCCCTTCTCCACCAGATCGATATCGACAACTCGTCCGGTGACGGCGAGCGGCCCGAGGTGCCGTTGCAGCATCGGCGCCTCGCGTTCCCAGGCGGTCTCCCGCATCAGCGCAAAACCCGCGGCAAAGACCGTGAAGGCGAGCGCCGCTTCACGCCACACCCGATGCCGCCGCACCGCGATCATCGAGCCGACACCGGCAATTGCCGCAGCGGCGCCGGGCCATAAGGGAGGCTCGACCTTCAGGAGAAAGTAAACGCCGATCCCCGCGCCGAAAAATACCGGCAACCATAAGAGACGTCGCTCGCCCTCGGCGACCAGGCGATCGGCAAGCGCTCCGAAAAGCCGGGCGCGCCATTCCGCCATCGGCCCGAGCCAACCGCCCGCGATCGTCGTATCCGCCATCATCGCCCCGCCGCTCGCGCAATACGAGCTTAACGGGCCGTCTGGTTAATTTATAGTCGTATTTCCGCTAATTTTAGCGGTATCACGCGAGACCGGCAGAGTTCGACATGAAAGCCGGTCTTTTCAGCCTTTCGAGTACGCAGCCGATGCAGCTAAGGACGACAGCGAATTCCGAACAGACCGAAGCGCCAACCCCAATCGTCATTGCGAGCAGAGCGAAGCAAACCCGGGCCGCGGGGCGCTCGATCGGCCGAAATTGCTTCGTCGCGAAGCCGCTCCTCGCAATGACAGCGTGCCAATTTGGTCGATACCTGCGCTAAATCTCGCCTTCCTGCCGCAGCATGCGAACCGTGTTGCGCAGCGCTTTTACTGTGTCTTCGAGCTCGGCCTCCCCATGGGTCGCCGACGTGATGCCGCCTGGGCTGCCGCTGAAATCGACCCCGCCGGTCATCATCGCCAGCCGGAATTTGTGAACCAAGCCGGCCTGACTTTTCCCGGCGAGGGCAGAGGCCGGCTGTGCGAGCGGATCGAAGCGGGTCGGCACGATGGCGCTGCGGTCGGGGTTCGTGAAGAAATGGAAGTTGGAAAACATGCCGTAAGCCGCCCACGGCACGTGCTCCTCCTCGAACACCTCGTTGACCCGGCTGCGCAGGCTGTCGGCATAGCTGTTGGCATCGGCACAAGCATCGGTCGTGCCGACGATTTCGAGCGCCGCGACCCCGGCGGCGGCCGAGAGCGGGTTGGCGTTGAACGTGCCCTGATGCGAGATCTTCTCGCGGTCGGACGCCTTGGTGACCTGGAAGTCGAGGAGGTCGAGGATGTCCTTGCGGCCGGTCACGGCACCCCCCGGCAACCCGCCGGCCAGGATCTTCGCCAATGTCGTCAGATCCGGCCGGATGCCGTATTCGGCCTGTGCACCGCCCGGCGAGACGCGGAAGCCGGTTACGACCTCGTCGAAGATCAGCACCACGCCGTGCCGCCGGGTCAATTCACGCAGCTCCGTCAGGAACTTGGGATCGATCGGCAGCTGCGCGCCGTGGGCGCCGGTCGGCTCGATGATCGCGGCCGCCACGTCTTTGTTTTCATCGAGCAGGCGGGCGAGCCCATCGGCGTCGTTCTGCTCGGCCAACAGCACACCGCCGGCGACACCGGGCAAAACGCCGGGCGTCGGGCTGCCGTCGAAATGGCTCGCATAGCCCGAGGTCATGTGGTCGTGCCAGCCGTGGAAATGGTGCTTGAAACGGATGATCTTTGACTTGCCGGTGAAGGCGCGGGAGAGCCGCAGCGCCATCAATGTGGCTTCGGTGCCCGACGACGTGAAGCGCACCCGCTCGGCCGAGGGGACGAGCTTCAACACCCATTCGGCCCAGGCGATCTCGGTCTCGTGCGACGCGCCGAAATGGGTGCCGCGCTCGATCTGGCGGTTGACGGCCTCCACGACTTTCGGATGGCCATGGCCGAGCAGGAGCGCACCGTGGCCGCCGAAATAATCGACGTAGCAATTGCCGTCGACGTCCCATTTCCGCGGCCCCTGGGCGCGGGTGATGTAAAGCCCGTAGGGCTCGATGTAGCGGGAATCATGCGTGACACCGCTCGGGAACAGCCGGCTCGCCTTCTCGGAGGCGGCCGCCGAACCCGAGGTCGCGGCGCGATAGGCGGCGATGATCGGCGAATTTGTCGTGAGGGTGTCGGGCATGGCGGTCACTCCTCGAGCGGCAGAGGCTTTGACGATGTTAGGCGCAATGCCGGGCTGGGCCAATGAGAAAGGCCGCCCGAGGGCGGCCTTTCCGTTAACCGATAACCGGCGGCCAATCACGGCCGCGAGCCGTCGCCCTCAGGCGAGGACCTCCAGCTGGGTGGGGATCCTGGTCACGGCAGCGGATGACCGCGGTTTAGGGATAGACACAGGATCACCTCCTTTCAGTTGTTGCGGACGAAGAGCTGTAACCTACGAAAAACACCGCAACACGACAAGCGATCTTATTCTCAATCGCGACGTTCTCTGTGCGCCGCTTTTCGCGCTACACTCGGGAAAACCTAGGAATTCAGCCAAAAGGAGTGACAATGCGCCGCAGCGAAGACCGCATCCTGACGACACATACCGGCAGCCTGCCGCGCCCGCCCGAGCTGACTCGTCTCTATGTGCGTCGGGCGCGCGGAGAATCGGTCGAGGCCGCCGAACTCGACAGGTTGGGCCGCGAAGCGTTGCGATGGGTAGTGCGCAAGCAGGCCGAAGCCGAGGTCGACATCGGCAACAACGGCGAGCAGCAGCGCGAGGGATTTTTCCTCCACATCCGGCACCGGATGAGCGGCTTTGGCGGATCGTGGCAGCGCCGGACGAGGGCCGACGCGCTGCGCTATCCGGTCTTCAAGCGAATGATGGACGAGCAGCTCGCCGCCAGGGAGGCGGTCAGCAACATGGACCCGCCAAAGGCGATCGGCGAGGTTCGGCATCTCGGTACAGCGGCGATCGACGCCGAATGCGCCGACTTCCGGACGGCCCTCGACCAGACCGGCACACATTTCGTCGAGCCGTTCGTGACCGCGCCGTCGCCGGGGATCATCGCCGGAGCGATGAAGAACGAGCATTACGACAGCGAGGAGGCCTATCTCGACGCGCTCGGTGCGGCACTCAAGCCGGAATACGAGGCTGTCATCCGCCACGGGTTCCTGTTGCAGCTCGATTGCCCCGATCTGGCGCTCGAGCGCCACCTCTCTTACCAGGACCGCCCGCTCGGCGATTTCCTCGGGTTTGTCGAGCGGGTCGTTGCAACGATCAACAAGGCGTTGGAAAGCATCCCGCGCGACCGGGTGCGGCTGCATGTCTGCTGGGGCAATTACGAAGGGCCTCACGATTGCGACGTGCCGCTGGCCGACATCCTACCGGTCATAAAACAGGCCAATGTCGGCGCCTTCTTCTTCCCCTTCGCCAATCCGCGGCACGCCCATGAGTACCGCGTGTTCGAGAAACTGCCGCTCGCCGACGACCAGATCATCATCGCCGGGGTTATCGACAGCCTGACCAATTTCGTCGAGCACTCCGAGGCCGTCGCCGATCGGCTGGAGCGCGTGGCGGCGGCGGTCGGCGACCCGCACCGTGTCATCGCCGGCACCGATTGCGGGTTCGACACGTCGGCGGGGATGGGCCGCGTCGCCGAGGACGTCGTCTGGGCCAAACTCAAATCATTGGCCGAAGGCGCCCGCCTCGCCTCGGACCGGCTGGGCATGCATTAGTAGCCATGTACGCCCTGCATGGACGGATCGGACTGGTCACCGGCGCAGGCGGCGGCCTCGGACGCGAAATCGCCCGCCGCCTCGCGCGCGAGGGTATGGCGGTTGCCGTCGTCGACCGCGACCGTGCCGCTGCGGAGGCGGCCGCCGCCGAGATCGATGGTCTCGCTCTGGCGGCCGATGTTACATCTCCCGAGGAGGTTAACCGAGCGGTCGAAGCCGTTCTCGCGCGGTTCCACAGGATCGATGTGCTCGTCAACAATGCCGGAGTGGCCTGGATGGGGCCGGCGCTCGAAATGCCGCTCGACGCGTTGCAGGCGATGCTGCGCGTCAACGTCGAAGGCGTTTTCATCGTCAGCCGCGCCGTGCTGCCGCACATGATCGCGCGGCGCTCGGGATCGGTCGTCAATCTCGCCTCGTGGGCCGGGAAGACCGGCAACGCTTTCTTCGCCGGTTATAGCGCGAGCAAATTTGCCGTCATCGGCCTGACCCAGGCTTTGGCGCGCGAGATGGCGCAGTACGGCATCCGGGTCAACGCGATCTGTCCGGGGATCGTCGTCGACACCGCGATGCGGACGTCAATAGAGTTGCAGCAGCGGCAATACGGGCTACCCGAAACCGCGGAGCGCGAGAAGTCGATCCCGATCGGGCGGGTTTCGGTGCCGGATGACGTGGCGCGCGTCGCCGCCTTTCTCGCCTCCGACGAAGCGTCCTATATGACTGGCGAGTTGATCAATCTTTCCGGGGGCTTACTGATGGATTGAAGGCTGCCGCGTGCCGCGCATGATCAACGCATCGCATTGGCGTGGATCTAACGAGGTACCCGCTGTTTTTCGCTGCATTTAACAGCGATAACAGCAAAACTGGCGCGTCTTGCAGCCTAGAACATGCCCATTCCGAGGATGCCGTCGACCGGGTCGAGACCCGCGAGCACGCGCTTGCCGATCAGGTCGCGCAGGGTTTCGGTCGTGCCGCCGCCGAGCGTGCCGTAGCGGGCGCCGCGGTAGAAGCGCGAGACCGGGAATTCGTCGGTGAAGCCGTAGCCGCCATGCACCTGGATCGCTTCGCTGGTGACGCGCAACGCCATCTCGTTGCAATAGGTCTTGGCGACCGCGGCGAGCAGCGGGTCGGGGAACGGGTCGGCGCTGGCGCAGGCGCGGTAGAGCATGCTGCGCCCGACCTCGATGTCCTTGTACATCTCGGCGATCTTCCAGCGCATGCCCTGGAACTCGCCGATCGCGCGGCCGAACGCCTTGCGCTCCTTGGCATAGCGCACCGCCTCTTCGAGCGCCCCCTCGGCGAGGCCCAGCGAGATGCTCGGGTTGAGGCAGCGCTGCGTGTTGAAGGCCGACAGCAATTTCCTGAAGCCGTCCTCGCGCAATACCAAATTCTCGGGCGGCAAGATGCAATCCTCGAAGCGGATCTCGTGCAGGTTTTCGCCGCCCATCGTGTGATAGGTGCCGGTGACCGAAAAGCCGGGGGTACCCCGCTCGACCAGCGCACAGCCGATCCCCTCGCGGCCGGGCCGCCGGTCGACCCGGGTGAAGACGACAAACATCTGCGCCTCGTCGGCGCGGCTGATCAGGGTCTTGACGCCGTTGAGCCGGAGTGCATTGCCGGTCGTGTCGACATTCGTCTTGTAATTGGCGACATCCGTGCCTGCGTCGGGCTCGGTCATGCAGATCGCCAGGATGGCGTCGCCGCTGCACACCGCCGGCAGAATGCGCGCCTTGACCGCTTCGGGCGCGTAGGTCGCGATGATCCGGGTCTGCACCCCGACCTCGCCGAGCACCGCCATCGCCGTCACATAGCAGGTCTTGGCGATCTCCTCGAGAACGAGCGCGGTGTCGAAGACCGGCAGCCCCAGCCCGCCGTACTCCTCCGGCACCGCCATCCCGAGGACGCCCAATTCGCCGAGAGCGCGCATGTTTTCCCACGGAAAGGCGCCGTTCATGTAACCCAGTGCGCGCGGTCGGAATTCGCGTTGCGCAAGGTCGCGCACAGTCTGCACGAAACGGCGCTGCTCGTCCGATAGGCTCACAAACATGCCCATGCTCCCGCTCAGAGTTCGACGACACCGATATTAGCGGCGATCACGGGTCCGCACTCAAACGCTTTTTATTGACTGGGGGATCATAATCCAAGCACGCAAAACATAAAGTTATATGTATCCTACACCGATCAGATCTCACGAGTTCGTAAAATGTTAATGCAATTTTAAGAAAAAGATCTTTCCCGATGCTTCTTTCATCTGGGTTTTTGACGGGTTTCTGACATTCGGGCGAGCAAGTTAAGAAGGCGTTAACCAACTAATCCGGTAGCGCCGCGACATTGGAAAATCGGGTCGATTACGATGCCTGGTCTCGCTCCAGAAATCCTCGACGCCCTCTGCTCTGCCGGCGCCGCCGCCTCGCTGGTGCTCGGCCTTGTGGCCGGGCTACTCATCATCCGGCTTCGCTACGAGTACAGCAGACGCGCGGCTGTCGAACGGGAGCTCAGGGAGAGCGAGAGCCGGTATCGGGCGATCTTCGAGACGGCGGTCGATGCGATCATCGTCAGCGACCAGCACGGCATTATCCAGGAATTCAGCAGGGCGGCCGAAGCCATGACCGGCTACCGCGCGGCGGAGCTGATCGGCCAAAACATGCGGGTGCTGCTGCCGCCGGCCATGCGGCAGGAGCCCGAGCGCCAGACTGCACGCTATTTGTGGACGATCCGGGAGCTCGAAGTCTGCCGCAAGGATGGGTCGGTTTTTCCGGCGCATCTGTCGATCGCCGAATGGTGGGCCGGCGGATACCGGCATTTTACCGGCATCCTGCGCGACCTCACCGAGCAGCACTGCGAGCAAGGCGAGCGGACCAAGCTGGAGGCGCAGCTCCACCAGGCGCAGAAGATGGAGGCCATTGGCAATCTGACCGGCGGCATGGCGCATGATTTCAACAATATGCTCGGCGTGATCATCGGCAATATCGACCTGCTGCGCGATCTGAAGGGGGATGATCCCGACACCGACGAGCTGACTCGCGAGGCGCTCGACGCGGCATTTCGCGGGGCCGATCTGACGCGCCGCCTGCTCGCCTTTGCCAGGCAGCAGCCGCTCCGGCCGCAACAGGTCGACGTCAATGAGCTGGTCTCCGGAATCACTCGGCTATTGCGCCGAACCATCGGCGAAGACGTCGAAATCTCCCTCGATCTGGCCGCTGAGCTGTGGCCGGTCGTCGTCGACCCGGCCCAGCTGGAAGCGAGCCTGACCAATCTTGCCACCAATGCCCGCGATGCGATGGCCGATGGCGGGCGTCTGATGATCGTGACGGGCAATCGCACCCTCGACGCCGATTATGCGGCGCAGCATGCCGAGGTCGTACCGGGCGGCTATGTCATGCTCGAAGTCAGCGACACCGGGTGCGGCATGACCACGGAGGTCATGCATCGGATTTTCGAGCCGTTCTTTACGACGAAGAGCCGGGACAAGGGCACCGGCCTCGGCCTCAGCATGGTCTTCGGCTTCATCAAGCAATCGGGCGGCCATATTGGCGTCTATAGCGAGCCCGGAATTGGCACGACGTTTCGCCTTTTCTTGCCACGCCTGGCGCAGGATGTGCCGGTCGTCGAGGAGAGCGTCGCAACCCCGCTGCTGCTGCACGGCAGAGGCGAGTCGGTTTTGGTGGTCGAAGACAACGAGGCTTTGCGCCGCGTCGTAACGCGCCAGCTGGGCGAGCTCGGCTATCGGGTGCTCGCGGCCGAAAATGCGGCAGCAGGTCTCGAATTGCTGGATCGACAGAGCATCGATCTGCTGTTGACCGATATCGTGATGCCGGGCGGCATCAACGGCCGCGAATTGGCCCGCCGGGCCCGCCAGCGCCGGCCAGGCATCAAGATCGTCTTCACTTCGGGATTTTCGGAAGCGCGGCTGAACGGCGATGCCGGTCCGCTGGCCGCCTGCACGCCGCTGCTTAGCAAACCCTACCGCAAGGAGGATCTGGCGAGCGCGGCGCGCGCAGCGCTTGACCGGGTCGCAGAAGTACCGCAACAGTTTGTAGCATGAGTGGTGCCAACGGTCCCGATATCGCAGCCGTCTACCAGCTGCTGAAGCAAGTCGCCCGCACGGTGACGGGCCACGACCGTAAGCTCGACGATCTCTCGGGCGAGGTCGCCGAGCTGCGCGGCGCCGTGGGTGGGCTAGGCGGAGTGGTAGCCGGGCTGAACGGAATGGTAGGCAGGCTCAGCGAGACCGTCGCAAGCCACGACCGCAAGCTCGATGACCTCGCCGCCGGCCTCGCTTCGCTCCGCGAGGCGGTGACCCACTATCATTCAAGCGTGCTCGGCCACGGGCTTCTGATCAGCGAGCTCGATGAGCGGGTGCGCCGCATCGAGCGGCACCTGAAGCTCGAACCCGCCGGCGGCTGAACGTCCGGCGCCCGCCCTCAAATCAGTCCGAGGTCGCGCAGGCTGCTGTGGCGGCCGCGGCCGATGATCAAGTGGTCGTGCACGCTCACGCCGAGCGGAGCGGCAGCTCTGACGATGTCCTTGGTCACCGCGATATCCGCCTTCGAGGGCGTCGGGTCACCCGAGGGATGGTTGTGCACCAAAATCAAGGCGGATGCCCCGAGCTCGAGCGCGCGTTTGACGACTTCGCGGGTGTAGACCGGCGTGTGATCGACCGTGCCGCGCTGCTGCCGTTCATGCTTGATCAGCACGTTCTTGCGGTCGAGGAAGAGGATGTGGAACTCCTCGACCTTGCCGTGGGCAATGTGCGCGGTGCAGTAATCGATCAGCTTGTCCCACGAGTTGACTACCGGGCGCTCGTGCAGTGCCGAGCGCATCAGGCGCAGCGCCGCCTCGCGCACCGCTTTGAGCGCGGCCACGCCGGCGAGGCCGAGTCCGGCGCCGGCGAGCGCGTCGGGCTCGGCGCTCAGCAATTCGGCAAAGCCGCCGAAATGCACCAGCAGATCCTTGGCCAGCGGCTTGACGTCGGCGCGCGCGTTGCTGGCGAACAGGATGACCTCCAGCAGCTCATAATCCGGCAGATTGTCTGCGCCAGCGGCGATCAGCCTCTGGCGCAGCCTCTCCCGGTGCCCATGATAATGCGGCGTATCGTCGGTCCCTTCGGCGAGGCGCAACTGTCTGGGGCGGCGCTTGGCGTTCATCGGCCGCTCAGCGCGGCCGACGCCGGGCCCGCAGTTCGGCAAGCGTCGCCCCCGCCAGGCGCGCCGGCTCGTCCGTGTCGTAGGCGCTGACGAAGCAGTCGATCCCGCGCTGCACGGCGGCCGCGGTCGGCAATTCCTCCCAGTCGAGGATCAGCGATTTCTGTAGGCGGATCGCGTTGGGGCCGGCGGCGAGGATCGAGCGCGCGAGATCTTCGACCGCCTCGTCGAGAGCTTCGGGGGCCATGACGACATCGACGAGCCCCCAGGCGAGGGCCTCGGTAGCGGCGATCGTGTCGCCGGTCAACAACAGGCGGCGCGCTCGGCCGTGGCCGATCAATTTCGGCAGCAGCGCCGCCTCGACGACCGAAGGGATGCCGATCCTGACCTCCGGCATGCCGAATAGGGCGCGCCCGCTGGCGACCCGCAGGTCACAAGCGCAGGCGAGTTCGAGCCCGGCGCCGAGCGCGTAACCGTCGATCCGCGCGATGACCGGGACGGGCAGACGGCGAAAGGCATCGCAGCAATGATGGACCAATGTGATGAAGTCGCGCGCGCTCGCCCGATCCAGCGTCGCGATCTCGCCGATATCGGCCCCGCCGACAAAAGCCCGCTGGCCGGCGCCGGTCAGGACCACGACCCGCAGCTCCGGGTCAGCGGCGAGCGCGCTGGCGGCTTCGATGATCTCAGCCATCAACGCGCGATTGAGGCTATTCAGCTTCGACACATTGTCGATCGTCAGTCGCGCGAGACGGCCGCCTTCGAGCCGTTCCTCGTGCTGCACCATCACGCCCATTGCACGCCCCTGCCGCTTCCCGAGTGATATCCGCAACAGCGGCCAAAACCAAACAAAAGCGCCCGGCTGCTGCTGGAGCTTTTGCTGCCGTTCATGCATAGTGACACGGTATTGACGGAGGCGAGCATGGACGTCGTTGAAGGTCTGGATGAGCTGCGCGAGATTTATGGACCGCCGAGCGACCGATCGGTCAAAAAACAGCTGAGCCGGTTCGACAAGCACTGCCGCGCGTTTATCGCGCGCTCGCCGTTTCTCGTCATCGCCTCTTCGGATCCGTCGGGGCGCTGCGACGCATCGCCCAAGGGCGATGCGCCCGGTTTTGTCCAGGTGCTCGACGACGAGACTTTGCTGATCCCTGACCGGCTCGGTAACAATCGGGTCGACACGATCGGCAACCTGCTGGAGCGGCCCGGCGTCGGATTGATCTTTCTCGTGCCGGGGCTCAGCGAGACCCTGCGCGTCAACGGCCGGGCGCGCATCGCCACGGATCCCGCTTTGCTCGAGCCGCTGGCGGTCAACGGCAAGGTGCCGCGGAGCGGCATCCTGGTCGCGGCCGAGGAAATCTACTTCCACTGCGGCAAGGCGCTGATCCGTTCCGATTTGTGGAACCCGGAAAAGCAGCTCAGTCGATCCGAATTCCCCTCTCTCGGCCGTATCCTCGCCGACCAGATCGGCGGCATGTCGGTCGAGGAGGCGGAGCGGGCTACGGCAGAGAGCTACAGGACCCGTCTCTACTGAGCGAGACTAGGCCGTCGCCTCTTGCGGCACTAGCTTGATATAGAGGTCGTGGAGCAGCGGCTTGGTCGCCGCGAGGCTCTCGGTGATCGCCGAGCCGGCGACCGGCGTCAGCGCCACCGCCTTGTGTTTCTTGATCGTCTGCTCGGCGAAAAACCCCCAACGGATCAAGTTGCCGACGCGCTCTTTGATCGCGAGATGACCGAGCCGCAGCGCATCCCACATCCTGCTGTTGATTTCGTCGATGACGAGAGCCGGCGCATCTGGACGGCCGCCGCCGAACGGGCTCGCCGACCACAGCAGCATTACGATCGCCCAATACTGGTAGGTGACCAGGTGGTCCATCGCGTCGTTGGCATAGGCCGGGGTCAGCCCTTTATTCCTGACCACCAGCTCGCACGTCTCCCGCCATTTCTGTTCATAAGAAGTGATAAAGCTGAATATCGCGGAAATTGCAGCCCGGTCGCACTCGAACCCAGGCGAGCGCGAGCTCTCGCGATCTCGTAAAGCTTTACAAAGCGCTTCGATCGTCTCGCGGCAATGGCGGTCGAAGCCCTCGTGCAATTTGTGAGTGGCGGCGATCAGGGATGTGGGAGAAGCAGTGCAAGGCTGGCCGGATGCGTCCACGACTCGAATGAAGCCGTCGTTCTCGCAATCCCGTATCCGTTCAATACAGGTCCGGATGTCGGTGCCATACAAACCATAAAGCGTGCGGTGGATCGAGCGGCAAGAAACGCCCTCCTCCGGACTGCACCTGGCGGAGAACATGACGTGCCAGTGCGCACGCTTGTTCAAGCCGGGAAAATAATTCTGCCAAATTTTGTGATACCCGCAGAGGAACCGCGCAACGACCTGTTCGGCGGCTTCGGCCTCGGCAACATCGGTGTTCATCGCAACCACCGCCTTCAGACTCGTGCGGGCAATTCAGTGTAGTCCGTTCGGCGACGTCGGCAAAGGGAATCTTCCGGGAACGTGCTGGAGTTGCCAGCAGGGTTTTGAGACATATTTCCCTAGCATTTGTGTCCGTAAGACGGGCGGCAATCGATGCCTTGACCTTCGTGGTTCGCGAGAAGAGGTTATAGCGACCGTCGACAGCCAACTCGAGGGAGCGGCGAGATGAACCGAGCAGAACAGGCTCAGCAAGCAGAGCTGTTCCGGGACAAGCACCGCGGGCCGCGATTGCTGCTGCTGCCGAACGCCTGGGACGCGATGAGCGCGAGGGTTTTTGTGGCCGCCGGTTTCGATGCGATCGCGACGACCAGCGGAGGTGTGGCGTGGTCGCTCGGTTATGCCGACGGCGAACAGACGCCATGGGCAGAAGTCGTCGCTGCGACGGCCCGCATCGTGCGGGCGGCGCGGGTGCCGGTCACCGCCGACATCGAGGCGGGTTACGGCGAGATGCCCGATGCGGTGATGCGCTCAGTGTCGGAGATCATTGAGGCCGGCGCGGTCGGCGTAAATCTCGAGGACGGGACGCCGCACGGCCCGGCCCCGATCCGCAGCGCGGCGGATGCCGCCGACCGGATCCGCGCAGCGCGCGAGGCGGGCCGGGCAGCCGCTGTGCCGATCGTCATCAATGGGAGGACCGATCTTTATTTGCGCAACATCGGCGACGAAGCCTCTCGCTTCGAGGAGACCATCGAGCGTGGCCGGGCTTATCTCTCTGCTGGAGCGGATTGCGTATATCCGATCGGGTTGCGCGATCCCGCGACGATCGGGCGGCTGGTGAAGGCGCTCGGCGCGCCGATCAACATCAATGTGCGCGCCGGATCGCCGAGCGTTGCCGAACTCGAAGCGCTCGGCGTCGCTCGCGCCAGCACCGCCAGCCAATTGGCGCTCATGGCGATGTCGATGGCGCGGCAGGTCGCCGATGAGCTGCGGGGGACCGGGCGGTTCGACACTTTGGCGCCGGCGATGGCGCAAGCCGATGCGCAGCGCCTGTTTACCGGGCTCTGATGACCATGGCGCGGGTGCGCAATATCCCCTCCAGCGAGCTGCCCCCCGATCTCGCCGCGATCTACGAGCGGTTCGCCGGGGCGTATGGCCCATTCCGCAATCAAGCCGCGGTGTTCGCGCATGTGCCGGCGGCGCTGCGCCACTTGATGACAATGCTGCTCGAACTGCGCGAGGCCGCGACATTGCCGAAGCGCGTCCTCGAATTGGCGATCGTCGCCGTTTCCAAGCTCAACGAGTGTGATTATTGCGTGGCGCACCACACGCCGTTCCTAGTTGTCGAGGGTGTCTCGCCCGCCGGCGTCGAACGCGTCCTCGATTACCGCGACCACCCGGAATTCGACGACAGGGACAAGCTCGTCGTCGAATACGCGATCGCCGCGTGGGAGCAGCCGAGTCGCATCCCCGACGCGCTGTTCGCCCGGCTGCGCGAGTATTTCAGCGAGGCTCAGCTCGTCGAGCTGACCTTGCGCATCACGCTTTGCGGTTTATTCAATAAATTCAACGACGCGCTCGACATCGAGGAAGAACCCGAAGCCGTCGAGCGGCTTGTAGCTGTCAGCGCTTCCGCAGAATAGCTAGGTGCCGGCCCTCCGGCTTCAGCTCTGTGGTAAAGCTGAAGTCATTGTACCAGCCGAGGAACTCGAACCGTCCGCTGAGCTCTACAAGGACCAAAAATTCCTGCGGGAAAAATACCTTGGCGGGAACCCGGCCGTTGATGACCACGGCCTTGCCATGATCATCGACCGTGAAGGTCAGGCACTCGTCATAGGTTTGCGCGACCGGATCGGTCAGTTCGGCGCGGTAGCGGGTACGTACCGTCACGCCCCCTTGGTGCCGCGTCCAGCTTCGCTTGTAGTCGTGAAAAATCCGAAACCAGACAAAGCTGTCCAACAAATACAGCCCGCCCGGCGCGAGCACGGTGGCCATGCGGTCGAGGTGATCGAGGAATTCGCCGTTGGATCGGACATAGAGCGAGCCGAGCAGCACATAGGCGAGGTCGAAGGGACCGAGACCACGGTCGAGCTCGCGCATGTCGCCCAGGATAAACTCGGCCTCGATCCCGAAAAGCTGCGCCTTTTCGCGGGCAAATTCGATCATCGCCGGGCTCAGATCGAGCCCGCAATAGACGTAGCCCCGCTTGTGCCATTCCCTCAGATACGGCGCCGTGCCGGCGCCGAGCTCGAAAACCCGGCGAACTGAAGCTTTGGAGAACCTGTCGATTGCAGCTTCGAAAAAGTCAATCTCGCGCCCGGGATTGCTCGGGGCTAAGGCGATTGCGTAATATTGCGGGTATTGGTACGCCTCCATTGCACCGATCAGACCGCTTTGGCCAGTCGCCCACGGTCATGCGGCGCGGAGAAATCCAGTTCGGGGCCGAGCGGGATGATGCCGCTGGGGTTGAGGTTGCGCATTCCGCCGTAATAGCCGAGCTTGATGCGCGGGATGTCGACAGTCTCGGCTACGCCCGGCATTTGATAGATGTCACGAGTATAATTCGACAAATTGTGATAGTCGGCGAGTCGCCGCAGATTGCATTTGAAATGGCTGTAATAGACTGCATCGAAGCGAACCAACGTCGGGAACAACCGGAGATCGGCCTCGGTGAAACGCTCGCCCACTAGGTAGCGCTGACGGCTGAGGCGCTCCTCGAGGCGGTCGAGCGCCGCGAATAGTTTGCGAAAACTTTGTTCGTAAGCCGCTTGGGTTCTGGCGAAGCCGCAGCGATAGACGCCATTGTTGATCGCGTCGTAAACTAAGGCATTCGTTTCGTCGATCGCACCGCGCAGCACTGCGGGGTAGAGGTCGAGCGCCGCATTGCCGAATTCGTCGAACTCGGAGTTCAGCATGCGAATGATCTCGGAGGATTCATTGTTGACGATCGTGCGCGTGTCGCGGTCCCACAATACGGGGACAGTGGCGCGGCCGGTGAAATCGGGGCGTGCGGCGCGATAAACCTGATGGACATGGAAAACGCCGTCGACCGCCCGAAGATCGTCGAAGCCGCGCGAGTATGCCCAGCCTTGCCCCTTGGGAAGATCCGACTGCAGGATCGGGATCGTATCCTCGAGCCCCTTCAGCTGGCGCATCAGCACGGTGCGGTGTGCCCACGGGCAGGACGGCGCGGCGACGAGGTAGTAGCGGCCCGCCTCCGCCTTGAACCCGGATGACCCATCGCGCGTCACGCGGTCGCGAAACCCTGATTCGAGCCGCACAAAGCTGCCGTCCGAAGCCACTGTCGGCGGATCTTCATCGTGCCAGACGCCATTCACCAGCATGCCCATTGCCATTCTCCGCGAGTGCGCCTCATCACGCATAAATGATCGACAGCAGGCGAGGCCTCAACTTCTTTTGATCTCGGGCACCTGGGCTTGACCGCATATGGTAGGCCGAGATACCTGAGCCTGCCCTGACCGAGGGGTCGCCGTTAATTGGGGTTACGCCGAACTTGTCAAACCCACCGCCGATCCTGGCCGGTAAGGACTTTGCTGCGCCATCGGTTTTCGAACCGGGAAATCTGCTGCGGGAGGCGCGGCGGCAGAAAAACCTGCCGGGCTCGACGGTACCGGAGGTCTGTCTGCTCGACCCGGACGGCGATATCGTCCGGGCGCTCGCCAAGAGCGGTCGGAGCCGCCGCTCGGCTGGTTGGGCGTGTTATCACACCGACCTCTACGAATTCGCGCACGGGGACGAATGTTTCGGCATCATCGGCTGCGCCGTAGGCGCCTCCTTTGCCGTGTTGTTGGCGGAGCAGCTGTTTGCCTCGGGCTGCCGGCTGCTGATCAGCATGACCTCGGCCGGGCAGATCGTCGAGCAGGGGTCGCCGCCCTATTTCATCTTGATCGACCGCGCAATGCGCGACGAGGGCACCAGCTACCATTACCTGCCGCCGGCAGAGTTCGCCGAAGCCGACCCGGGGCTGGTCGAAGCCGCGATGAAGGCGTTTGCGGCAGCGGGCCAGCCGATGCACCGCGGCGCAAGTTGGACGACCGATGCGCCGTTCCGCGAGACTGCGACCGCCATCGAGCGCTGCCGCACGCGCAACATTCTCGCGGTCGAAATGGAGGCAGCCGGGCTTTACGCCTTCGCCACGGCACGCCGCAAGCCGGTCCTGTGCTTCGCCCATGTCACCAACCAGATGGCGGTGATCGAGGGCGATTTCGAAAAAGGCGAGGCCGACGGCAGTTCGGCCTCGCTGACCGTGATCGCAATCGCGGCGCGTGCCTGGCGCGGACTGGACTCTCGAGCAATCCAGAGGCCGTCCCGAGCGAGGTCTCCCTAGCAACGGGTATCGCCACGCCGGCAAGGTTTCACGCGAATTCGAGCCACAGCACGCCGATGCCGATCGTCAATACCGTCAATGGGGCGCCTAACTTGAAGTATTCCCAGAACCCGATTTCGACATTTTGCGCCCTTGCGCGTTGCACGACGATCAGATTGGCGACCGAGCCGACCAGGGTAAAATTGCCGGCGAGGGTCGAGGCCATTGCGACAGTGAGCCAAGCCTGCTACTGGGGGTGCAATTGCGCGATGAACGGCTTCAGCACGAGCACTACCGGGACGTTGCTGACGATGTTCGAGAGGATAACGGTGATCCCGCTAAGAACTGGAATCCGCTCAAGGTGCAGTCGGGCGACGGCGCCGATGACCTCCGGTGAAAGCACGCTGTGTTCGAGCCCGGCGACGACGATGAAAAGGCCGGCAAACATCAGCAGCAAAGTCCAGTCGATTTCGGCATAGACCTTCCCGGATTTGATGCGCCGAGTGAGCAGCAGAAAAGCGCCGGCGACGATCGCGGCCTCGGCAGGCGGAACGCCCGCAAAGAAGGCCGCGATCATGGCGAGCGAAACCGCCACCGACTTGATAATAATCGGCCAATCGGCATGCCACGGCCGGGACTCGCCGCGGAGCCGCTGACGCGTCCTGAATTCGGAGCGATAGACAAGCGCTATCAGCCCCACGGTCAGCACCAGCCCGATCCCGGCAATCGGAGACAGCGCGGCAGCAAAGGCGCCGTACGGGATATGCGACAGACTGCCGATGATCATGTTTTGCGGGTTGCCGGTGATCGTCGCCGTGCTGCCGATATTCGACGCCATCGCGATCGCCAGCAGGTAGAGGACGGGGTTGCGCCGCAGACGCGACACGAGGTCGAGGACGAGCGGCGTCAGGACCAAGCAAACCGTATCGTTCACCAGAAAGGCCGAGAAGATACCCGAGACCAGGACGATCGAGGCGAGCAGCACGATCGGATACCGGGCACGGGTGACGACCCAGCTACTGACCAGCCGAAAGAATCCTGAAAGCCGCAGATTGGCGACGACGATCATGACACCCAGCAGCAGGATGATCGTATCGAAGTCGATCGCCTTTGGCGTTTCCTCCAGCGGCAGAGCGCCGACCGCCACCATCAGGCTGGCCCCGACCAGCGCGGCGCCGGCGCGGTCGAGCCGAAAGCCGGGCAGCCTCCCGACTGCCACAACCAGGTAGGTCAGCGCGAAAATGGCGATCGCCGCGGCTTCGGGCACCAGGCCGAGGAGCCGTGCCATGATGTCAGCCGGTCGGCGCCGTTGTCTTGTTCTGCTTCAGCTGTCCCACCGGCAAAGCTCGGCGGCCATCGCGGCTCGCCGCTTGGCGGGTCTCGGGCATGGCGATCCACAGCAGCAGAAAAGCAGCGAGCGCGCAGCCCGCCAGAAACAGGAAGGCGGCCCAGAAGCCGGCTGTCGTCAGGACTTCGCCGATCCCGCCCGGGTCCCAGTGCCCGCTCGACGGCAGATAAATCGCCAGGAACACTCCGATCCCGTCCTTAATGACCACCGGACCATCCTGTCCTGCCGAAAGCCGCGCACGCACGAACTATGAACAGCTGCAAGTCTGTTCCATCAATTCGGCCCGGAGAAATCACTCGCATCGTGGCACCGATCTATGGCGGCGGCGCCGGTTCGCGCGGTGGGGTGGTGCCTCAGGGCGGCTCGGTCATGGTGTGGCGCCCTCGAACCCTGTAAGGGGGCCTGACAAATAGATAATCTTATACTCTTCCGGACATGGCACCCGTCAGGGGGTGCGAGGTCGCGATCGAAGGAGTTGCCGATGCCTGATCTCGACCAGATAAAACAGGGGAAACAGGAAACGCGAGACCGGCGCGGGGGGTTTGTCAAGCGCCGGTCGGGCAACCCCGCCAACCGGTTGCGCGGCTGCCGCGACCATCAGGCTCGCCCCGACCGGCGCGGCGCCGGCGCGGTCGAGCCGAAAACCTGGCAGCCGCCCGACTGCCGGGACCAGGTAGGTCATCGCGAAGATGGCAATGGCAGCAGCCTCGTGCAGCACGCCGAGAAGCCGTCCGGCGTCCCAGTGAAGCCTGGCGCATGAAGCTGTCGGAAAAGGTAAAGATCGCACTCGACGAAACCCGGATGCTGATCCTCGGGGCGCAGATTCTACTCGGATTCGGGTTTCGCGGGGTGTTCAGCGAGAGGTTCGACGAACTCCCGGAATATGCGCGCTACGCCGATGGGGTTGGGCTCGCGCTCCTCGTTTGGGTCGTCGGCTTGCTGATTGCCCCCGGTCCCTATCATCGTATTGTCGAGGCAGGCCAGGACAGCGGCCGGCTGCATCGCTTTGTGACGGTCATCGCCGATCTGGCGCTGCTGCCGTTCGCGCTCGCGCTGGGTATCGGTCTGTTTGTCGGCAGCGTGGGGATTTTTGACGGGAGCGCCGTCTCTATCGCGGCGGGTGCAATGGGAGCCGGTCTGGCGCTTGCTCTCTGGTATGGCCTGCCACAGTTGCGAAAGAGATTTGTCGGGGAGAGGGAACGCATGATCACGCGGGGTCAATCGAACGAGCGGGCTGACACACCGTTGCAGGTCAAGATCGAACAATTGCTGACGGAGGCCCGCGTCGTCCTGCCCGGCGCTCAGGCTCTATTCGGCTTTCAACTGGCGATCGTGCTGACGCGAGCCTTCGAGCAGCTGCCGAAAGCCTCGATTATCGTGCATGCCGCAAGCCTTTTTCTCGTCGCTCTGGCCGTCATGATGCTGATGGCGCCTGCCCCCTATCATAGGATCGTCTATGCCGGCGAGGATAGCGAAGACATGTACCGGGTCGGCAGCGCTCTCGTCATGGCTGCAACCCTGCCGCTCGGTTTGGGGCTGGCGGGCGATGTTTACGTCGTAATCGCGAAAATCTCCGGGTCTTTCGCCGTCGGGGCAGTTGCCGGCGGGTTGGCTTTCTTGCTGCTGACTGGGCTTTGGTACCTATACCCGATTCTCGTGTTGCGTCGAAGCAAGTAGGAGCCTAGTCGCGGACGCGGAACACGGTCAAAACGTCATCTCCGACCGTTTCCGTCGATAGGCGCTCGAAGCCGGGCGCCTCCGAGAGCATTTCAAGCCCTAATTCCGCGATTGCCGGAATGCCGTCGCCGCCGATGAGGATTGGTGCGTGTACCCACACCAGGCGATCTATCAGACCAGCGCGCGCGAAAGCGGCCGCGAGATGCCCGCCACCTTCGACGAGCAGCCGTGTGATTCCGCTCGCACCGAGCGCCGCGAGGGCGGCTGCGAGGCTGCCGTTGCCGTCGGAACCGGGATCGATGTCGATTACCGTCGCACCGGCGCACTGCAACGCTTGCCGCCGGGCAGCGTCCGCCGAAGGCAAGGTGAGGACCCAAGTCGGAACCGTTCGGGCGTCGGAGATCAAACGCGTCGTGGGTGGGATGCGCAAATGCCGATCGACGACGACCCGCACCGGCGAACGGTGGGCGAGGCCCGGCAGCCGACAGGTGAGCTGGGGATCGTCGGCGAGGACCGTTCCGGTGCCGACCATGATTGCGTCGTGGGCGGCACGCAAAGCGTGTGCGCGCTCCCGCGCCGGCGAACCGGTTATCCATTGGCTCTCGCCGCGCCCGGTCGCGATGCGGCCGTCGAGCGAGGTGGCGAGCTTCAGGGTGACCAGCGGCCTGCCGTTGCGGAGACGGCAGAGGAAACCGGCGTTGATTTCGGCAGCTTCCGCTTTGCAAAGGCCGGTTTCGACGTCGAGCCCCGCCGCGCGCAGTTGCCGCACGCCAGCGCCGGCGACGCGCGGGTCAGGGTCCTCCAAAGCGACCACCACGCGCCTCATCCCGGCAGCGATCAGCGCGTCGGTGCAGGGCGGGGTGCGGCCCCAATGGCAGCAAGGTTCGAGACTGACATAGGCGGTAGCTCCGCGAGCAGCTTCCCCCGCCCGGCCGAGCGCCTCGGTCTCGCCATGCGGCCGCCCGCCCGGCTGCGTCCACCCGCGCCCGACGACGCGACCCCGATCGACGATGACGCAGCCGACAGCCGGGTTCGGCCAGACGGTGCCGAGCCCGCGCCGCGCCAGCGCCAGCGAGGCGCGCATCGAGCGCAAATCGAAACGTCCATCGCTCGAAAATTTCGCTGCGTCAGCCGTCGGCTCAGTTGCCATCGGCGGCGATCCGCCCGACAAAATCCCCGAAATCCTTGGCCTCGCGAAAATTGCGGTAGACCGAAGCAAAACGGATGTAGGCGACTTGGTCGAGACTGGCGAGCGCCTCCATGACGAGGCCGCCGATCACGTCGCTCGGAATATCGGTTTCGCCGGAGCTCTCCAGCTGACGCACCAGCGAGTTGATGATGCGCTCGACGCGATCCGGCTCGACCGGCCGCTTGCGCAGCGCGATGTAAATCGAACGGGCGAGCTTGTCCCGCTCGAAGGGCTCACGTTGTCCGTGCTTTTTTATGACGGTCAATTCGCGCAGCTGCACGCGCTCGAAGGTCGTGAAGCGGGCGGCGCAATTCGGGCAAAAGCGCCGGCGCCGGATCGCGCCGCGATCATCGGTCGGCCGCGAATCCTTGACCTGGGTGTCGTCGGCTCCGCAAAACGGACAGCGCATCTCCTCCTCCGGTTCTAGTCGGTCAGGTTCTTCGGCTCGCTTTGCCCGCCGTAAATCGGAAAGCGGGCGCAGAGATCACGGACATTCTCTCGCACGCGGGCCTCGGTCGCTCCATTGTCGCCTGGCCGTCGCGCCAGCGCGCTCAGCACCTCGACGATGTAGCTCCCGACTATGCGGAACTCCTCCGGACCGAAGCCGCGGGTCGTCGCCGCCGGCGAGCCGAGGCGAATCCCCGAGGTCACCGTCGGCTTTTGCGGATCGAACGGGATGCCGTTCTTGTTGCAGGTGATGCCGGCGCGCTCGAGGCTGGTCTCGGCGTCGCGGCCGGTCAGGCTCAGCGGCCGCAGATCGACCAGCATCAGATGCGAGTCGGTCCCCCCGGAGACGATATCGAGCCCGCCTTCGACTAAAGTTGCCGCCAGTACTTTGGCGTTCTCGACGACCGATTTGGCGTAAGACTTGAAGCCTGGCTGCAACGCTTCGTGCAGAGCGACCGCCTTGGCAGCGATCACATGCATCAGCGGCCCGCCCTGCAGAGCCGGGAAAACGGCCGAGTTGATCCGTTTGCCGATCTCCGCGTCATTGGTCAGGATCAGACCCCCTCGTGGCCCGCGCAACGTCTTGTGCGTAGTGGTTGTGACCACGTGAGCATGCGGCAGTGGGCTCGGATAGACACCGCCGGCAACGAGCCCCGCGAAATGCGCCATATCCACCATCAGATGAGCGCCGACATCATCGGCGATAGCGCGAAACCGGGCGAAGTCGATGATCCGTGAATAGGCGCTGCCACCGGCTATGATCAGCTTTGGCCGATGCAGGCGGGCGAGGCTCTCAACTTCGTCGAAATCGATGCGGCCATCCTGCGCACAAACGCCATAGGCGATCGCATCGAACCATTTGCCCGACAGATTTGGCCGCGCTCCATGCGTCAGATGTCCGCCCGCGGCGAGCGCCATTCCAAGAATGGTGGCGCCGGGCTCGAGCAGCGCGACGAAAACAGCCTGATTAGCCTGCGCGCCGGAATGCGGCTGCACATTGGCAAAGCCGCATCCGAACAGCTGTTTGGCGCGCTCGATCGCGAGCGTCTCGGCGATATCGACGAATTCGCATCCGCCATAATATCGGCGGCCGGGATAGCCTTCGGCGTATTTGTTTGTCAGCACCGAGCCCTGGGCTTCCAGCACAGCCCGGGAGACGATGTTCTCGCTGGCGATCAGCTCGATCTGGAACTGCTGGCGTTCTTGTTCTCGAGCGATCGCCGCAGCGATCTCGGGATCAGACTTGAGCAATGCGTCACAGAAGAAATCAGCGGCGCCAGCGTAGACCGAGGTATGGACCGAAGGCATCAGAACCACTTGTTGTCGGAAGCGAGACAAACCGGCACCGGAAACACCTCCACCGGGGCCGGTTTCCGGTCGCGGGCAAGATTCCCGGTCGGGCACCTAGCCGGGTGGACCCTACCAGATCTCGCTCGATAATGCCAGCCGCCTACCATGAATCGCGGTCCGCCGTGAAACCGAGGGTCGAGTTGGACACTAGGATTAAGGTGCTGAATAGCTCGATTTCGCTTGGCAGATCGATCCCTGACCAATTTTAGCTCCCCTAGGATCAGGTCCGGGACGATCTGGTGCCTGACAAGTCGTTCCATGGCCGCAGCAATGCTGATTACTGTCCTCCCGCTAAAGTTTCGGTTGACACAAGAAATTCGTGCACCAATTATGCGAACCAATTCGAATTTTACGACTTCTCGGGGCGGAAAATGGCAGAACCGGCAGCGCCGAAGATGGCAGAGGAGGAGTTGCTGCGGATGACCGCCGATGTTGTCGCGGCGTATGTGAGCAACAATACGTTGCCGACCGCGCAATTGGCCGAAGTCATTAACGCAGTTTACAATTCTCTCAAGTCACTCGAAGGCCAGCCGGCGGAATCTCAGCCTGAGCCGCTTAAACCAGCAGTGCCGGTGCGCAAATCGGTTACTCCCGATTATTTGGTTTGCCTTGAGGACGGTAAGAAGCTCAAGATGCTGAAGCGGCATTTGCGGTCGACTTATAATTTGACGCCCGACGAATACCGTACAAAATGGGGCCTTCCGGCGGATTACCCGATGGTGGCGCCCAACTATGCTGAACAACGTTCGGCATTCGCCAAGAAAATCGGGCTTGGGCGAGGTACCGGACGCCAATCGGCGCGGCGATCGTCAGGAAACGGCGCCGGCGCAAAAAAATAGAGCCGAGCGGCTCAACTCGCTGACACCGCGCGGCGAGCCTTGAGGGCGGCGGTCAGGGTGCCGTCGTCGAGATAATCGAGTTCGCCGCCGACCGGCACTCCCTGGGCAAGACGGGTGATTTTGACATCTCTGCCGGCGAGACGGTCTGCCAGATAATGCGCCGTGGTTTGACCCTCGACTGTCGCGTTCAGCGCGAGGATCAATTCCTGGCCCGGTCGAAGGCGGGCAAGGAGCCGCTCGATATTGAGATCATCCGGCCCGATCCCGTCGAGCGCCGACAAGGTTCCGCCCAGCACGTGATAACGTCCGCGAAAAGCCCCAGTTCGTTCGAGTGCCCAGAGATCCGCGAGATCTTCGACGACGCAGATCGTCGTCTTGTCCCTCTCCGGATCGCGGCAGATTGCGCACGGTTCGACCGTATCGAGATTGCCGCAGATCGGGCAAGGGCGGATCGCTTGCGCCGCTTTGGCCAACGCCGCCGCCAGCGGCTCGAGCAGGCTCTCGCGCCGCTTTATCAACTGCAGCGCGGCACGCCGTGCCGAGCGGGGGCCGAGGCCAGGCAGCTTGGCGAGGAGCTGGATCAAGGTGTCGAGTTCGGACATCGCCTGGGTCGGACGGCGCCTCCGGGGGCTGGCGTGCGCGAGTGGTCGCTACAACGGCAGCTTCAGGCCCCCCGGCAACTGCAGGCCGCCGGTCAGCTTTTGCATTTCTTGTTCGGCGTGGGCAGAGACTTTGGCACGGGCGTCGTTGAACGCGGCCACGATCAAGTCTTCCAGCACCTCGCCCTCTTCAGGAGTAAGTAGGCTCCTGTCGATCTTTATCTTCTTTAAATCGCCCTTGCCGTTCAAGGTCAGCTGAACCATGCCGGCGCCGGCCGCGCCGGTCATCTCGACGGCCTCGAGCTGGGCCTGCACCTCGGCCATCTTGGTCTGCATCTCCTGAGCCTGCTTCATCAGCTGGCCGATGTTCTTCATGCGCCGTCCTCTCCTGTATCGGCTTCTTCTCCGGGTTCTTCCGGAGATGTCTCACCTCCATCGGGCTCCACCGCTGCAAACCGCTCTCGAACGGCGGCGATCGTCGCCCCCGGAAACGTTTCGAGCACCGCCTGAACCAACGGGTGGCTGGTGACCTCGTTCCGCAGTTCCCGCTCGCGACGCTCCTCCTGCTCGCGCAGGGTCGGCTCGCCTTCGGCCTCGGAAACGATAGGGAGCCAGCGTATCCCGGTCCACTCGCTCAAGAGCTGGCCGACACGGTTGGCAATATCGGCTGGCGCGCCTGCTCCCCGGCGGAACTCTATCCGCCCCGGCTCGAAATGAATCAGATGAACGTCTGACCAGAGATGGGAGCGGAGCAGCGCCTCGCGCCTCTTGTCAAACAACGCGATGACCTCGGCAAAGCTTTGCGGCATCGGGTCGAGATCGGGTTCGGCGCGAGACGCGGGAAGCTCGGCAAGGGCTCGCAGCGCATTCCCAGCGGTCGGCCGGGGCGAACCGGCATCCGAGGGCTGCACAACCGCAACGGCGGGCGAAGCAGCGGCGGCGTTCGACGCGATGACCGCGCCGTTGCCCCGACTTCCTGCGGGACTTCCTGCGGGACCTCCTGCAGGACCTCCTGGAGGGCCCGGGGCTGCCGTGACCGAGCGGACCAGTTCGGCTGGTGCCGGCAGGTCGGCGACATAAGCAAGCCGCACGAGCAGCATTTCCGCAGCCTGGATCGGTGAGGGTGCGGCCTGCACCTCTTCCAGACCCTTCAGCAGCATTTGCCAAGCGCGGGCGAGCATCGGCATGGCCAGTCTTTCGGCGAGCGGCCGGGCCCGTAGGCGGTCGCCTTCGGCGACCGGATCGCCAGTCCCGGCTTCAGGCGCCAGCTTCAGCCGGGTCACGAAATGGCTGAGCTCGAGGAGATCTTGCAAGACCATCAGCGGGTCCGCCCCGCCCTGATAAAGATGACGCATCTGCGCGAGCGCCGCCGGCGCATCGCCGCGCAGCACGCTCTCCAGCAAATCGAAGACGAGCCCGCGATCGGCGATCCCCAACATGTCGCACACGGCGGCTTCCGCAATCCGCCCGCCCGAAAGAGCGGTCGCCTGGTCGAGCAGGGACAGCCCATCGCGCACCGAGCCGTCGGCCGCCCGGGCGATCAGCGCGAGGGCTGCCGGCTCGATCTCGACACCCTCCGCCTCGGCGATCCGACGATAATGCGGGATGAGCTGTTCGACTGGGACCCGGCGCAACGAGAAACGCTGACAGCGCGATAGGACTGTGACCGGCACCTTGTTGATCTCAGTCGTCGCGAACACGAATTTGACATCGGGGGGCGGCTCTTCGAGCGTCTTCAACAGCGCGTTGAAGGCGTTTTTCGAGAGCATGTGAACTTCGTCGATGATGTAGACCTTATACCGCCCGAAGACCGGCCGATAACGCACCCCTTCGGTCAGATCACGGATGTCGTCGACGCCGGTGCGCGAAGCGGCGTCCATCTCCATCACATCGACATGGCGGTCCTCGGCGATCGCGAGGCATTGCGCGCATCGGCCGCAGGGTTCTGCGGTCGAGCCGCCCGAGCCATCGGGCCCGACGCAATTGAGGGCGCGCGCGAGGATCCGGGCCGTCGTTGTCTTGCCGACGCCGCGCACGCCGGTCAGGATGAAGGCGTGGGCGATCCGCCCCGTCGCGATCGCGTTCGACAGGGTGCGCACCATCGCCTCCTGCCCGATCAGTTCGGCGAAGGTCGAAGGCCGATATTTGCGGGCGAGGACGCGATATGGGGCCGCCGAATCGCTCATTCTCGAAACCGTCCCGAGACAAGGGAGACCGGACGTACGACCCAGATCGGAGCTCGTTACGGCTGCTTCCTTCCGGACCTGACCGGGTTGGCGAGGGACCTGTCCGCCGCCGGCCTCCCCTGGCACAATATCAGCTGTCGGCGATGCCGGGGCAAGCGCGCTTGCGCGGCGAAGTTCTCACCCCAGTCAATGGCGCATGAAATACACGCGATAGAGCTGATCACGGAAACTTTGGCTGGTCGCGAGCGCGGTCTGGAAATCGGTCTTTCCGAGCGCATAAACGTCGACGCCGCCCTCGGCGACGACGGTGGCGTTGCGGGGCTCGCCGCTGATCAGCGCGACCTCGCCGAAAAAGTCCCCCGGCCCCAACCGCGCCACCTCGTGATCGGAACGGATCACCTCGACTTCGCCGTCCGAGATCAGGAAGAACTCTTCCCCGGGCTCCCCCTCGCGGATGATCGTCTCGCCGGCAGCGTAATGACGCTTCTTCATGTGCTCCGCGACATCCGTGAGCTGTTGCGGCGTCAACGTCTTGAACAAATCGATCGGGCGCAGGAACTCGCAGATCCGCAGCGCATCGTGCAGCACCACATCCGACATGATCCGGCCGTCCACCATGTGGACCAGACGGTCGGCCGAATCGATGATCCGGTGGTCGTGGGTGACCATCATGACCGCCGCGCCATGCTCAATCGTCTGCTGCTTGAGCAGATTGATCACGTTCATCGTCGAATCTTTGTCGAGGGCCGCGGTCGGCTCATCGGCGAGGACTAGCTTTGGATGATTGACGAGAGCCCGCCCGATTGCGACCCGCTGGCGCTCGCCGCCCGAAAGAAATCTCGGCTTGTAGTCTATCCGATGACCGAGCCCCAACCGTTCCAGGATGCCGGTGCAGCGCAGCCGCATCTGGCTCTGTGGAGCATCGCCGAGCTGCGCCGCCATTTTTACGTTTTCGTAAGCCGAGAGCGCCTCGAACAGATTGTGCATCTGAAAGATGAAACCAATACCGCGGCGCACTTCGACGAGCTCGCTGCCGCCCAGTCGCGACAGATCGTGGCCGAGCACGTCAATTCGGCCTTCGTGAGCCGAACGCAAGGCGCCGATCAAAGTCAGCAGAGTGGTCTTGCCCGCTCCCGAGGGGCCGGTCATCACGACCAGCTGACCTGCCGGAATTTCGATCGAGTTGCCGAACAGGACCTGGTTGCGCGCTTCGCCCTCACCGTAATAATGGCTCAGCGCTTCCACCCGCACGACTGGTAGTTCCATGGGCGCCCGCGCGGCTGGCGGCGGTCTTATCTGCTCGTCGAGGAGAGCGGCGCACATCAGAACACCTCGGCCGGGTCGGTCGTGATCACCCGCCGCACGGCGATCGCCGCCGAGACCAGGCACATGCCCAAGGTGAGGCCAAGGCTGACGAGCGCCACATAAGCGGTCATATGCAGCGGCAGCAGCGCGAGCCGACCGATCACGTGGTAAAGCACGATGCTCAACAGCAGCGCCGGGACCCACCCGGCCAAGGCATTGAACGCCGCCTGTTCGAGCACCACGCGCAGCAGGTATCCGGTTCGATATCCCATCGCCTTCAATGTCGCATATTGCGGCAGCTGGTCGGAAAGATCGGTGTAGGTGACTTGATACGAGATCAGCATTCCAACCACAAATCCGACAATCGTGCCCATCGCAAAGATCGGTCCGGCCGAAGAAACGGCCGCCTGAAATTTGCGCTCGAACTCGATCAGCTCCGGCTTGGTGAATACTGCGATCGTATCCGGTAACACCTTTCTCAAGGACTGCTGGACGGCCACTGGATCATCGCCGTCGCCGACCTTGATGACCCCGATATCGATGCCGGGAGGACCGCGCAGCAGGCCCACGAAGGTGCGCTCGCTCATGATGACCGTGCCGTCGCTCTGGAAATCGGGGCCGAGAGCAAAGCTGCCGACGATCTTGACCTTCGCGCCGTTGAGCTCGGCTTGCGTCGCATCGCTGTCCATGCCGAGAAAGCGCCGGGCGCGACGGTCGACGAGCACGGTATTCGGCTCCTTCAATTTGTCGCGGGCGGCGTTCACGTCAGCATAGGTAAAGACCGGCGCAGCGGGATCAAAACCAAAGGCGCGGACCAGAAAGATCTTGCCGTCAATCGGGTTCTTCCAAAAAAAATTGAACCAGTCGGCATAGAGCGGCCGGGCGCTCGCGACACCCGGCACATCGCGCGCCTTGTCGAGATCGGCGCGGGGAAACGGGTCCCGCGTCGCGAACTGATACTTGTGGGCGCTCTGCAGCAGAATATCGCCGTCGAGGCCGCGGATCACCGCGAAGGCGCTCTCGAAGAAGGCCTGTTCGAAGCCGAGCTGCATCAGCATGAGCAGCACTGCGAAACCGATCCCGCCGGCCGAGCGCAGCAGCCGCGGCTTGTTCGAGACAAGGCTGCGCCAGGCGAGCGGAACCGAGCCCGGTCGCGCGATGCCGGCGGGCCCTGTTGGCGCATGTCCGAGGGGGGCGGGGGTAGCGGACAGGACAGCCTCTCAGAACACGTCCGCAGGCGCCGCGCGGTGCAGGCTGCCAACCGAAAGCAGCGCCGAAACCAATGCCATCACGACAGCGGCGGCGAACACGGCGAGCAGACGCATCTCGCTCATCATCACCGGCAAAAGAGTCTCCTGCCGGATTACCGAGTAGAGCCCCAATGCAGCACCCAGGGCCGGAACAAACCCGGCGACGACGATCAGCAGCGACATCGCGCTGACCGTACCGGCCAGCGACCGGTCGGGATAGCCGATCGCCTTTAAGGTGGCGAATTGCGGCAATTGCCGGCTGACCTGTGTCGAGACGATCTGGTAGACGATCATGATCCCGACCACGAAAGAAATCAGCAACCCCGATCCGAAAATGATCCCGACCGAAGTGCGGGTCGTCCAATAGGCCGTTTCATGCGCTTCGAGGGCTTTGTGCGTGAACACCTGGAGGCAAGGGCCGACCGCCTTGCGAAGGTCATCGGCAGCACGCTCGGGGTCTATCCCGGGCTTCAGCTGAATCACGCCGAGATTGACGATGTTGACGCCGCGCTGCGGAAACAGGCGGGCGAAATTGGCTGTGCTGGCGAGCACGACGCCGAGCCCCATAAACCCCGTGCCCAGCAGATATTCCCCGCCGATCGTGATCTTGCGGTCGCCGATCTCGACGACCCGGCCGGTGTCGAGCGGTCCGAACATCGGGCGGGTCGTGCTATCGACGAGGACCGTGTCGGGGCGATCGAGGATTTCGGTCTGCCGGTTGATGCTGTCGGGAATGAAGATATGGCTCGCCGGGTCGAAGCCGATCACAAAAACATCGGGCCACATGCCTCCTTCGCCGCTCTTCCATTTGGCAAATCCGAAATAGACCGGCACTGCTTCGGCTACGTCGGGCGAGGACCGTACCGGGTTCAGCCGGTCGAGCGGAAAGGCCCCCGGCTGCGCCTGATACTCGTATTCGTTCGACGCCAGCAGCAGGTCGAATCTCATATTGTCGTAAAGCAGCAGGCCGCCGCGCGGCACAGCATAGAAAAAGCCGAGTTCGACAAAGACGAGCAGGATCGCCATGAATATCCCGACCAAGGCGAGCCCGGTCCGTCTCTTGTCATAAGTCAAAATACGCCAAGCGAGCGGGACCCTAGGGCGGAAATGGAACAGGGCAATCATCGCGGTTCGGTTGTACGCGAGCCGATAACGATCATCAACTTCGCCGGTGCCGGGGATTAGGGATCCGCACAAAAGGGTGACTGGGAAGGATGACGGCCGCCGCCTATAATCCTCGTCAGCACCCTCCCGGCGAGTGCCCCGAGCCGACCAAGGAGTAGCCAGATGCCCCGTCTCAATATCAACGGACAGACACACGAAGTCGATGTCGACCCGGATACCCCGCTGCTATGGGTCCTGCGCGACAGCTTGGGTCTGACCGGCACGAAATTCGGGTGCGGCATCGCCCAGTGCGGCGCTTGCACGGTCCATATCGACGGGGCCGCGACCCGATCGTGCTCGGTGCCGGTCAGCGCCGCCGAGGGGACCCAGATCACAACGATCGAGGGGCTCCCGGCAAATGGCGGCCTGCATCCCGTGCAAAGAGCTTGGATCGTCCACGATGTCCCGCAATGCGGCTATTGCCAGAGCGGCATGATCATGGCCGTGGCGGCTCTCCTCAAGGACAAGCCGCAACCCAGTGACGCCGAGATCGACGCGGCGGTCACCAACATTTGCCGCTGCGGCACCTATGCCCGCATCCGCGCGGCGATTCACACCGCCGCGCAGGCGTGAGGTGGAGATACGCCATGACACACATGCCGCAGATCAGCCGCCGCTTTTTCCTGACGACCGCAGCCGCGGCAGGCGGCGGGCTCGCGCTCGGCTTTCACCTGCCGGCGGCTGTTCCCGAGGCCGAGGCGGCGGCCGGTCCCGCCGAGGTCAATGCCTGGGTGGTGATCCAGCCTGATGACGCGGTCATCATCCGCGTCGCCCGCTCCGAGATGGGGCAGGGCATCACCACTGCGCTGCCGATGCTGGTCGCCGAGGAGCTGCAATGCGATTGGAGCAAGGTGCGCGCGGAATTCCCGTCACCCGAGGAAAACTTGCGGCGCAAGCGCGCCTGGGGCGACATGTCGACCGGCGGCAGCCGCTCGGTGCGGACCTCGCACGAATATCTGCGCAAGGCCGGCGCCGCGGCGCGCGAGATGCTGATCGCCGCCGCCGCGACGCAATGGGCTGTTCCGGCCGCCGATTGTCAGGCGGCAAACAGCGTAGTTACTCACAAGCCGAGCGGCCGCACTCTTCGGTATGGCGAGGTGGCGGAGGCCGCCGCAAAAATGCCGCCGCCGTCCGAGCCGAAGCTGAAGGACCCGAAGGATTGGACCTTGCTCGGAACACCGCAAAAGCGGCTGGACACGACCGACAAGGTGACCGGCAAGCCGATCTACGGCATCGATGTCCGCGTCCCGAACATGGTTTATGCCGCGATCGCCCAATGCCCGGTGTTTGGCGGCACGCCCAAATCATATGACGAGGCGAAAATCCGCGGCTTGAAAGGCGTCCGCCAGGTCGTGCGGCTGCCGAATGCGGTGGCGGTTGTCGCCGATAGCTGGTGGCAGGCGAAGACAGCGGTCGATGCGCTGCCGGTGACCTGGGACGAGGGGCAGAACGGCAAGGTGTCGAGCGCCAGCATCGCCGAGTTCCTGCGCAGCGGGCTCACCGCGCCGGAGGCGGCGGTGGTCCGCAAGGAGGGCGATGTCGATGCGGCGCTCGCCAAGGCTGCGAAGCGGGTCGAGGCCGAGTACGGGGCACCGTTTTTGAGCCATGCGACGATGGAGCCGCAGAACTGCACGGCCCACGTCACCCCCGACAAGGTCGAGATCTGGGTATCCACGCAGAGCGGCGAAGCGGCATTGGCCGCGGCGGCGGCTGCCGCCGAAGTGCCGCCGGAGAAGGTCGTCGTGCACAAAACGATGCTCGGCGGCGGCTTTGGCCGGCGTGGCGCGGTGCAGGACTTCGTCCATCAGGCGGTGCTGGTCGCCAAGGCGGCCGGGCAGCCGGTGAAGCTGTTATGGACGCGCGAGGAGGACATCCGCCACGACTTCTACCGTCCGACGGCGATGGCCAAGTTTACCGCGGGCCTCGATGCCGCGGGGATGCCTGTCGCGTGGCGGGTGCGGGTCACCGGTCCATCGATCCTCGCCAATCTGTTCCCGCAGCGGTTGTCGGGCGGCGTCGATCAGTCCTTCGCCAACGGCTTCACCGACGAAATGGCCTATGACGTGCCAAACTACGAGGTCGGCTACGCAATGCGCACGACGCATGTGCCGGTCGGCTTTTGGCGGTCGGTCAACCACTCGCAGAACGGCTTCTTCCGGGAGAGCTTCATCGACGAGATGGCGCACGCCGCCGGGCAGGACCCGTACCAGTACCGCCGCAAATTGTTGAGCAAGGACCCGGTGCGGCTCGCCGTTCTCGACGCGGCGGCGCAAAAGGCGGACTGGGACAAGCCGGCAGCCCAGGGCGTCTCGCGCGGCATCGCGCTGGTGGAAGCATATGGCAGTCTGTGCGCGCAAGTCGCCGAAGCGTCGGTCGACGACAAGGGCGCAGTGCGCGTGCGCCGCGTTGTCGTGGCGATCGACACCGGCCACGTAGTCAATCCGGAGATTCTGCGGGCCCAGGCCGAAAGCGCGATTGTCTATGGGTTGACCGCGGCGCTCTACGGCGCGGTCACGATCGAGAACGGCCGCGTCCAACAAGGCAATTTCGACGATTACGAGATGCTGCGGCTTGCCGACATGCCGGTGGTCGAGACCGTGCTGGTGCCGAGCGGCGGGTTCTGGGGCGGCGGCGGCGAAATCGGCGTGCCGCCGCTGGCCCCGGCATTGTGCAATGCGATCTTCGCGGCGACCGGCAAGCGCATCCGCTCGTTGCCGCTGAAGGACCAGGACCTGAAGCGGGTGTGAGCGGTCTGCCCTCCCCCGCCCAGCCCCCTCCCATTCCCTCCCCCGCCAGCGGGGGAGGGTTAGGGTGGGGGCTAGCACGGGCAGGCGTATGGATATCGTGCGCTCTAATCGCGGCCGCTGCGGCGGCGGAGCCGCCGCCTGGAGCGTCTTCGTGCTCGGGCTGTCACCCGCTAAGCGCCTCGGCGGAAACCAAGGTGCCGCCGCTTCGCGGCCGCGACCCGGCCGAGATCGTCGCAGCGATGCGGGCCTTCCGCTCGGGCGAGCGCCCGTCGACGGTGATGGGGCGGATCGCCAAGGGATTCTCGGAAGACGAGACACGGGCGATCGCCGCCTGGCTCGCGGCACAGCGCTGAGGACCGCAGTGATCCAGACCACGCGGCGAGCATTCTTGAGCGGTGGGACGGCGGCGGCAACCGCCGCACTTCTGCCGGCTCCCGCTGTGGCTCAGGGGAAGGCGCGCGTTGTCGTCCTCGGCGGCGGCTTCGCCGGGGCAACCTGCGCGCGGGCATTGGGCCGAGCCGATCCGCGGTTTGAGGTTACGCTCGTCGAGCCAAACCCGATCTTTACGGCCTGCCCCTTCAGCAACGCCGTTATCGCAGGGCTGCGCGACATCCAGGGCCAACGCTTCGGGTATGACGCGATCCGCAACCAAGGCATTGTCCTGGCGCCGGAGCAGTCGACGGCGGTGGAGGCTCAGGCGCGGCGCGTCGCCCTCCGCAGCGGCGCGGCGCTCGATTATGATCGGCTCGTCTTGGCGCCCGGGATCGCGATCCGCTGGGACGCGTTGCCCGGTTATGACGAGCCTGCGTCAGCAGTGATGCCGCACGCCTGGTTGGCGGGCGACCAGACCCTTTTGCTGCGCCGTCAGCTCGAAGCGATGGCCGATGGCGGAACGGTCGTGATTTCGGCTCCGGCCAATCCGTTCCGCTGTCCTCCCGGTCCCTATGAGCGGGCCAGCCTGATCGCCTACTACCTGAAGGAGGCGAAGCCGCGCTCGAAGCTGATCATCCTCGATGCGAAGGACAATTTCTCGAAGCAGCGCCTCTTCCAAAATGCCTGGCAGCAGCTTTATCCCAATCTCATCGAATGGGTGTCGCTGTCGAATGGCGGGAAAGTCATATCAGTCGATGCCAAGACCCGCACCCTCGTAACCGATTTCGCCACGTACAAAGCCGACGTCGCCAATGTCATCCCACCGCAGCGGGCGGCGGAGATTGCTCAACTCGCGGGAGTGGCCGACCGTACCGGCTGGTGCCCGATCGACCCGGTGACTTTCGAGTCGCGCCTGCAGCCGAACATTCATGTGATCGGCGATGCCGCGATTGCCGGCGCAATGCCGAAATCAGCCTTCGCCGCCAATGCCCAGGCCAAGGTCTGCGCAGAGGCGGTCGCTGCGCTGCTGCACGGCGAGACGCCGCCGCCGCCAAAGCTGATCAACACCTGCTACAGCCTGGTCGCGCCCGATTACGGGATCTCGATCGCCGGGGTCTACCATCCGGCAGGCGGGCAGCTCGCCGATGTCGAGGGAGCGGGCGGGGTCAGTCCGCTCGATGCACCCGCCGATTTTCGTGCTCTCGAGGCGGCTTATGCGCAAGCCTGGTTCCGCACGATCACGGCGGAAACGTTCGGCTGATGCAGTCGTCGCGGGTTTCGCGGCGCTGTTGACGTCGACCGGCGCCGGGTCACCGGAGGAGCTGCGCTCCTACACGATCGCCGGCGACGCGATCCCCGCCTCGCTGACCGGGACCGACGGCGACCCGGTCCGCGGCCGGGCGGTCGCGGTTGACCGCCGGCTCGGCGCTTGTCTGTTGTGTCACACCGGCCCGTTTCCGGACGAGAAATTCCAGGGGACGCTCGCGCCGGACCTGTCGGGGGCCGGTTCGCGCTGGTCCGAGGGCCAGCTGAGGCTGCGTCTCGTCGACGCGACGCGCCTCAACCCGGACACGATCATGCCGGCATACTACCGGGTGGAAGGGCTCGCTCGGGTGGGTCTGGCCTGGCGCGGCAAGCCCGTCCTGACCGCCGAGCAGATCGAGGATGTGATAGCGTTCCTGGCGACATTGCGCGATTGATGGAAGGATCGCAAAGCTATCCCTTTATTACCGAAAGCGGGGAGAGGCTTCGGGCGCGGCCAGATGGCGAATGAGGTCGCGGGCGTAGATCGGGAGATCGGCTTCCCGGCGAATGCAGATCGTCAGATTGCGCAGCGCCCAGTCGTCCGCCAGCTCGATGCGACGGATCGACATCGACTTGGCGTGGCGCTCGGCGGTGGTCGCCGGGACGATGCCGATCCCGACGTTGCATTCGACAAATCGGCAGACCGCATCGAAGCTGCGCAGCTGAACGCGCAGTTTGAGGCGGCGGCCGATCCGATCGGCCTTTTCGGAAAGAAAGCGCTGCAGCGCGCTCGTTCGGTCCAGACCGACAAAGTCGAAATCGAGCACCTCGGCAAAGCGGATTTGCCCGACCGTTGCCAACGGGTGCTTCGGCGCGACAACCAGCACGAACCGGTCGGTGCGAAAGGGCAGGGTTTCGAGACCGGCGACCTCTACCGTGGCGGCGACGATCCCGATATCCGCGGTGCCGTCAGCGACGGCAGCGACGATCTCGTCGCTGAGCCGCTCCTCCAGATCGATGTTCACCTGCGGGTGGGAGGCGAGAAAATCGCTGAGCGGCTCGGGCAGGAATTCGGTCAGCGCATTGGTATTGGACAACAGGCGAACCTGTCCCTTGATGCCCTCGGCGTATTGCGCGAGCTCGCTGTGCATGCGCTCGGCCTGCTGCAACAGCATGCGCGCGTGATGAACTAAGGTGCGGCCCGCCGGTGTCGGCTGCACGCCTTGGCGTTCGCGGTGCAGCAACGGGGTACCGAGCGTCGCCTCCATATTGCGGATGCGCGTACTCGCCGCGGCGATCGCCAGATGCATGCGCTCGGCGCCGTGCGTGATGCTGCCCGCTTCGACGACGCTCAGGAACAGGCGCAGATCGCTGAGATCGAAACGCATGAGGACTGCCTTCGCGTTTGACGAAACAAGGTTACGCCAAATGCCGATTGTGTCAACTCAGGAGCCGCATCAGATTTCGCGAAACACGAAGGCGAGGACCCATGAGCACCGCCTATCCGATCGAGCACCACACTTACGATGTCGTCGTTGTCGGGGGCGGCGGCGCCGGATTGCGGGCGACATTGGGGATGACCGTTGCGGGGCTCAAGACCGCCTGCATCAGCAAAGTCTTCCCGACCCGCAGCCATACCGTCGCAGCGCAGGGCGGCATCGGCGCCGCGCTCGGCAATATGGGCGAGGACGACTGGCGCTGGCACATGTACGACACCGTCAAGGGGTCCGACTGGCTCGGCGACCAGGACGCGATCGAATTCATGTGCCGCAATGCCATGGAAGCGGTCGTCGAGCTCGAGCACTTTGGTGTGCCGTTCTCGCGCACCGAGGATGGCCTCATCTATCAGCGGCCGTTCGGCGGCCACACCGTGCGATGGGGCAAGGGCTTGGCAAAGCGGGCCTGCGCCGCCGCCGACCGGACGGGGCATGCGATGCTCCACACCCTCTATCAGCAGTGCCTCAAGCACAACGCCGAGTTCTTCATCGAGTATATCGTGCTCGACCTGGTCATGGATGAAGGCCAATGCCGTGGTGTCGTTGCATGGCGGCTCGATGATGGCACACTGCACTTGTTCCGGGCGCAGATCGTCGTGCTGGCGACGGGCGGCGGCGGCCGCGCTTATTTTTCGACGACCCAGGCGCATATCTGCACTGGCGACGGCTATGCCATGGCCTTGCGCGCCGGACTCCCATTGCAGGACATGGAGTTCATTCAGTTTCATCCGACCGGGATCTACGGTGCCGGCTGCCTGATCACCGAGGGATCGCGCGGCGAGGGCGGCTATCTCACGAATGCCGAAGGTGAGCGCTTTATGGAGCGCTACGCGCCGACGACCAAAGATCTCGCGTCGCGCGACGTGGTCGCCCGCGCCATGGCGATCGAGATCCGCGAGGGCCGCGGCTGCGGGCCGCAAAGCGACCACATTCTGCTGCATCTGGAGCACCTCGATCCCAACGTGCTGCATCTGCGGCTTCCCGGCATTTCCGAAACCGCCAAGATCTTCGCCGGGGTCGAGGTGACGCGGCAGCCGATCCCGGTATTGCCGACAGCGCATTACAATATGGGCGGCATTCCGACCAATTTTCATGGCGAGGTATTGAACCCGGCTGCCGATGATCCCGAGCGCATCGTGCCCGGGCTGATGGCGATCGGCGAGGCGGCCTGCGTGTCGGTGCACGGCGCCAACCGGCTCGGCACCAACTCGCTGCTCGACCTGGTCGTGTTCGGCCGCGCCGCCGCGCAGCGCGCCGCCGAGATCGTCGAGCCGGGAGCGCAGCACAACGCCTTCGAACCCTCGGCAACAGACCCGGCGCTCGCCAGGTTCGACCGGGTGCGCCACGCGAGAGGCCGGCTGAAAACCGGTGAAATCCGAGCCGCGATGCAGCGGGCCATGCAGGACCACTGTTCGGTCTTTCGCACTGCCCGGGTGCTCGAAGAAGGGCTGCGCGAGATGAGCGCGGTCACCGACGGGCTGCGCGATCTCGCCGTCGCCGACCGCTCACTGATCTGGAACACCGACCTCGTCGAGGCGCTCGAGCTCGACAACCTGATCGGACAGGCGGCCGTCATCCTCCATTCTGCCCTATTCCGGACCGAAAGCCGCGGCGCCCATGCCCGCGAGGATTTTCCGGAGCGTGACGACCGCAACTGGCTCAAGCACACCCTCGCCTGGCTGAACGGCGCCGGCGAGGTGCGTCTCGGCGACCGCCCGGTGCACCTCCATACACTGTCGAACGAAGTACAGGCCTTCCCACCCGCAGAGCGCGTGTACTGAAACTCAACCCGGGAATCCGGTGGTTTAGGCGAATAACGATGACCATCAACTCAGGACGCCGCAGACCACAACCATAAACTGTTCGTGAAATCGTTCTCCGCTGAATTTACACGACGCTACAGCCAACTTTCCTCCTTTGGTTGTAATCTCGTAGATCCCGGCCTTGCGGCGACAGTACGCAATCCCAAAATGGCGATTTTAAGATTGTCGCGGCCGCGAGGAAAAAAGGCCGAACGATCGGTCGTCATGAGCATGAGCTATTCATCGTCCGGCTCGTCCAGCTGGTTCTCGTATTCCTTCTCTCTATTTGATATATCGAGCAAGACTTCGCGCCCGAAAACACCTGTGATTACCTTGCCGCCGGGAACGCCGATAACCGCTTCTTCACGTGTGTCAATGGTGCCCAAGGCTTTGTTAATATCGACGTAGTACCATCGATCGACTTGCCTGTTCTTTTCGTCACGCGTCGCAACGGCGCGCGGCAGCATCAGAGCCTGATACAGCGAAGTAAGCCGTTGCTGCCCGTCGAGGATCAGCCTCTCGGGCGCCGGCGCAGCCCCATCAAATTCAATACCCTCAATCACCCTCGGCTGAAATTTGACGTCGCCTCCCGTCTGAAGGGTCATCACCGCGCCGATCGGGAATGATCGCGAGACACTCGTAACCACGCTGCGAATGTGGTCATCGTCCCATACCCATCCTCGTTGAAAGTCGGGAAGCTGGATCTTTCCTTGGCCGATCTCCCGCAGCAGATTTTCAAAGGTGTCCTGCGTCGCGTCAAAAGTCGTCTCTGCAACCATATCTATTCCCCTGCCCTATTTCGTTGTTCTCGTCTTGGCCGTTCTCATCATCTCGGCCGCCCAAGCATCCTCTGCGCTTCCTCGATCGTGATCATCAGGGTCATCGGATCTGTCGCCGAGGCTCGGAAGCCCCAATGCTCATAGAAGGCCTTGGCCTCATCGGAAATCGCGTGCACGAGCAAGGCCCGCACGCCAATCGTCTTGGCGGCGCCGACCACCCGGAGAACGGCATCGCGGAGCAGCCCCGCGCCGAACCCACTGGACTGCCAGCCCCGGTCGACCGCCAGCCGTCCGAGCAGCGCGACGGGTACCGGATCCGGCATATTGCGGCGTACACGTCCGGTCGCCGCCTCGTGCAATACCGAACCTGCCGCCAGGCTGTAATACCCGACGACCCGCCAGCCCTCGGCGATGACGTAAGTGCGCGACGCGCCGCTCGCTTCGTTTTGCCGGGCCCTGCGTTTAAGCCAGTCATCAAGCGGTTCGGTGCCGCAGCTAAATCGATCGAGCTCGTGTTCAGCCGCGAGCGGCGTCGGTGCCGACAGCACCCGCGCTTTTGACGCGCGCTCAGTCAGAATCCCATGGGGCCCTAGTTCTGAGCAGCTTACGCAGATGCGGGTTATCTTTCGGCGGCATGTCGAGCGCCGTGATGAAGGCGGCCCACTGCACCTCGTCGAGCTGGAACACTCGCCGGTCCGCTAGGGTATCGAAAGCCGCCGACAGACTGCTGTCGAGTAAAAATTCGCTCACCGTTTTGTTGCTCACCGCCGCAGCGCGCTGCAGGGTGCGCTTGGCTGTCGGCGTCATCCGAAGGTCGACGCGCTCCGATTTAGGTTCTGCGATGTCCGTCATTCGAGACGCCTTACTGCCGATAACCGATCCGCGTTCCAGCTACATAGCACACGTACATTGTCAGGACAAGGTCAGATGACTAATTGGCTTATAGTGTAGCGCACTCCGCCGCTATCGATCACCGCCGTTCGGCCTTAGCCGTTAGGCGGAAGGCGCTGAGCTTTTTCGTCCTACAGTCGCGGCGTGTAGCCCTTGCGGGGGTACTCTTCCCAATATTGCCGGAAGCCGCGGTGGGTGGCTTCCTGGTGTGGGTGGGCGCGTAGTTTCTCGACGTCGATATCGATGCCGAGACCGGGTGCGGTCGGCAGATCGATCCAGCCATCTTGCACGGTCAATGACGCTGTGGCGATTTCGCGGCACAGGTCCTGGAAATTCACGAAATATTCGGTGATCCGGAAATTCGGGATTACCGCCGAGAGGTGAACTGTCGCTGCGAGGCCGACGAGCGTGCTGTTGTAATTGTGCGGCGACATGACGACCGCCTGTGGCTGCGCCATTGCGGCGATGTCGAGCATTGCGCTGATGCCGCCGACGGCGCAGATGTCCGGGTTCAAAATGTCGGCGGCGCGTTTGGCCAGGCACTCGAAGAAGGCTTCCTTCGAATAGATTGCCTCGCCGGTGACGATCGGGATCGGCACCGCGCGCCGCACTTCGGCAACCAAGTCGATGTTCTCCGACAGGCACGGCTCCTCGTACCAGTCGATGCCGAATTCAGCGAGGCGGCGGCCGATGCGGATCGCGTGAGCCGGCGCAAAGCGGCGGTGCGCTTCGATCAACAGCTCGAAATCGGGCCCCAATGCCTGGCGCATCGCGCGGACATAGTCGATCGCGAAATCTTCGTCGCTCCGATCGACAAAACTGCGCCAGGGGCCGGGGAACGGGTCGAATTTGGCGGCGGTAAAGCCCATTGCCTTGACCTTCAACCCGCGTTCTACCCCCTCCTCGATCGTCGTCCCGCGCGACCAGCCATTGGCATAGACGCGCACGCGCTCACGCGACGCGCCGCCGATCAGGTTGTAGACCGGCAATCCGGCACGCTTGCCGATGATGTCCCAGGAGGCGATTTCGATCGCGCTCCACGCCGCCATCAGCTCCAATGAGATGCGGCGGATCGCAAAATCTTCGAACATGATCTGGCCGGTGTGCCGGATGTTGAAGGCACTGCGGCCGATTACATGCGGCGCCATCGCCTCGAGGCAGTCCGCGACCACCGTCTCCTTGCCGTGCGTGACATAGGCCTCGCCCCAGCCGTGGAGACCGTCCTCGGTCTCGACGCGACAAAACAACAGATCCTTCGAGCTGCCGGTCCCGAGGATAAAAGTTTCGATGCGCGCAATTTTCATGTCCGCCTCCTGCTTCAAGTCAAGAGCCGAGCCGGCTCGGCATCCAATGCATGGCGGATCGCGCGAGCCAGCGTCGCAAGCTTATAGGGCTTGCGCAGGATACGGAAACCGGCTTCCTGCGCGTTTGCGGCCTTTGCATAGCCACTCGTCAGCAGCACCGCAACGTCGGGGTATTCCTCCTTGACCTGTCGCGCGAGCGCCATGCCATCGAGCTCTCCCGGCATGATAATATCGCTGAACACCAGATCGACGGCCTCGCCTGACTGGAGGAGTTGTAATGCGGCCGCTGCCGATTGGGCGCGGAATACCCGGTAGCCGAGCTGATCCAGCAACATGCCGGCGGTTTCCTGCACCTCGGGATTATCCTCGACCAGCAAGACCTTTTCGCCTCCCCGCGGCGTATCCCCCTCGGTGACCCCTCGTTTGCTGAGCGGGCGATGGCTGCGCGGCAAGTAGAGGGTCACCGCAGTGCCGTTTCCGAGCCTGCTGGCGATTGTTACAGTGCCTCCCGATTGGCGGGTGAGGCCGTAGACCTGCGACAGCCCCAATCCAGTGCCCTTGTCCAGTTGCTTGGTCGTAAAAAACGGCTCGAACACCTTCGGCAGGATGTCGTCTGCTATTCCGCACCCGGTATCCGTTATTGTCAAAGCAACAAATTCGCCACGGATGGCATCTGGCGCGTCCTCCGGCTGGACTCGTGTATTCTTAGCCGTGATTACGATCGTCCCGCCGTCGGGCATCGCGTCTCGGGCATTGACGACCAGGTTGATCAGGGCGAGCTCCAGTTCATGAACGTCGACCGCGACGGGCCAAATACTGCGCCCGATATCGATCACCAGCGCGATATCGCCGCGGGCCGAACTCACAAGCAGATCGCGGAACTCTGCGAGGCGCTGGCGCAAGCTGACGACCATCGGGTTGAGGGCCTGGCGCCGAGAAAAGGCGAGCAGCTGGCGTGTGAGCCTTTCACCGCGTGCCGCCGCAAGCTCGATCGCTTCGACCGAGCGCAGGTTTCTCGCGTCGCTCAGCCGCTCCTTCAGTATTTGAGCGTTGCCGCTCACCACCATCAGCATATTGTTGAAGTCATGCGCTATGCCGCCGGTCAGCTGTCCCAGTGCCTCCATTTTTTGCGACTGGGCGAGCTGGTCTTGGGCGCGCTGCAGTTTCGCCCTCGCTTCATGGCGCTCGGTGACGTCGCGCATGATATTCGCGAACCCGATGAGTTTGCCTTCCTCGTCACGGATCGCATCGATCACCACGGCTGCCAGGAACAGAGATCCATTCTTGCGAACACGCCAGCCGTCGTGTTCGTAGGTTCCCGAGGTCGCAGCCGTCGCGAGGGCGCGTTCGGGAGCACCGGCCGCTCGATCCGCCGCTGTATAAAAACGCGAGAAATGGTGGCCGACGATTTCCGCTTCGGCATAGCCCTCGATGCGCTGCGCTCCGGCATTCCAGCCCGACACTACGCCGCGCGCATCGAGCCTGATCAGTGCGTGATCGGTTGCGGCTTCAGAGAACAATCGGAACTGCCGCTCGCTTTCGCGTAGCGCCTCCGCGGCCAGCTTCTCGGCAGTGATGTGACGGCCGATCAAATAGATCACTTCGTTCTCTACCGTCAGCGTCCAGGCGAGCCAGCGCCACGAGCCGTCCTTGTGGCGAAAACGGTTCTCCAAGCGGACGGTTGGAACACCCTCGGCGAGCCGCCTGCGGCCAGCCATTGAATGGGCCGCATCGTCGGGATGCCGCAGCTCGCTGACATGCATCCGCTTGATTTCGTCCTCGCTCCAGCCGAGGAGTGCTGTCCAGGCGGGATTGACGCTGGTGAAATAACCTTCGAAGTTGGAGACGCCGAGCAGGTCTTCCGAAACCTGCCAGATGCGGTCGCGCTCGCGGACGCGCTGCGCGATTTCGGCTTCCAGCCTGTCGTTGAGGAGACGAAGCGCCTCCTCTTTGCGAACGCGCTCGGTCGTTTCGATGCAGGTCGTGAGAATGCCGCCGATCCCGTGCGGCGCCGCTTCGTCCGGGATCGGGCTGTAGCTGATGGTAAATCGAGCGTCCTCGACAAGCGACCCTTGGCGGCGGACGGTCCACGGGTGATTTTCGGCGAAATAGGCCTCGCGCTCACCGCGCAGGATCGCTTCGTTCAACGGCCCGAGCTCGGGGTAGAGTTCCCACCAGACCTCGCGCAGCGAGCGGCCCAACGCCTGCGGGTGCTTGTCGCGCAGAATGGGCCGATAGGCATCGTTGTAGATGAGGACCAGCTCGGGTCCCCATCGGATCGCCATCGGAAACCCCGAAGCGAGGATCAGCGCGATGCTGAGCTTCAGACTTTGCGGCCAAGCCTCGCTGTTGCCGAGCGGGGTCGCCGACCAGTCCATTTCGCGGATCCGTCGTGCCATCTCTCCGGGCAGGTAGGCAAGGGCGTGAACGGTCATCGGACGGGGTCGAAGTTTCCTCCCGAACATAGGAAGACTGTAAGACACACGGGAACGCCGCGTATGTCCAGCCCCACACATTGTGGTAGAAGTCGCATCGAGCGGGCTCGTTTCTTTCACGGGAGTCTACGGCAATGAGGACCTTTGTTCGCTGCGGTCAGCTCTTCTCCGGGCGCGAGGACGAGGCCCGTAAAGGCGAAATTCTAGTCTTCGACCGGCAGGGCGTTATCGAGTATGCCGGCACCGAGGCTGGTTCGCCGCGGCGCGCCCGCAGCGACCACGTGCTCGATTATTCCGGCTGTTTCGTCATGCCCGGGTTGATCGACGTCCACACGCATCTCGCCTATGGCAATGCTAAGAGCGAGGAGGATATCGACCTTTACAGCCCGCTCGAGTTCCGCACCTTGCGCGGCATGTTCTTCGCGCAGAAGGTCGCCGCGGCGGGGTTTACCGCGATCTGCTCGCCGGGCGACGCCGGCCAGATCAGCCTGTCGATCCGCAACGCAATCCGCGCCGGCCTCTTCGATGGGCCGCGGGTCATGGCGGCGGGACCCTATATTACGAGCCACCAGGGGCTGACCGATTGGTACCCGACCTGGATCGGCGCGCCCGAGACCTCGATTGGCAAGCTGGTTCAGACGGCTGCCGAAGCGGTCGAGGAGATCCGCCGCCAGACCAAGAACGGGGTCGACTGCGTCAAGATCGCGATGGACGGCATCCAGCGCCGCGACGACGGCACTCTCGTCGCCGCGTTCACGCAGGAGGAGACCGACATCATGGTCCGCGAGATCCACCGCCACGGCAAGAAGGCGGTGGCGCATGCCCGAGGCCGTGAGGCGACGCTATATTCGGCGCGAGCCGGGGTCGATCTGATATTCCACGCCAACCACCTCGACGACGAATGCATCGCGGCGATGCTGGAGACCGGCAGCGTGGTCTCGCCGACCATGACGCACCCGCGCAACACGATCGACTTCACGCAACCGCACGAGCCGGCTTTCCTCAAGGGGCGCCCCGAGCATGCGCAGCGCGAATACGAGATCGGCTGCGCCAACTGGAAAAAGGCGCGCGCTGCCGGCGTGCCGTTGCTGACCGGGACCGATACTGGTTTTGCGGTTACCCCGTATGGCGAATGGAACGCCCGCGAGCTCGAGCTCTTTGTCGACGATCTCGGCTTCACCCCGGCCGCCGCATTACGGGCAGCGACCGAGGTCAATGCCGGTTTCATGACCGGCGGCGACCATATCGGCGCCTTGGAGCCGGGCCGCGCCGCCGATTTCATCGTGCTCGACACCTCGCCACTCGCCGACATCCGCGTATTGCAGGACAAGAGCCGGCTGCGCGCAGTCTATATCGCCGGGAAGGAGTTCCAAATACCCGACCGCCCCTACGATCCTCGGCAGGTCACCGACTTCGCGCTGTCGAACTGGACCGACCTTTACACCCGGCAGCGGGTCGCCGAATTGCGCCAGCAACGGCCGACCCTGGCGGCGGCCGAGTAAACTTACTCGCGGAACTGCGCGGCGCGCCATTTAACGGCGGCAGGGACGCCTTCTGAAGCTACGATCTCGCGGAACCTCTGGCCGAACTCGGTTTTCGTCGCGTAGAGCGGCCCGACGACATCGAGCCCGGCGTAAAGGGCGGTGCGGAACCCGGCCGTGTCCGCAACGCGATTGACGGCGCGTTTCGTCGCATAGAGTGCTTCCGGTGAAATCAGCGACAACCGCTTCGCATAACGAAGGCTCGCCTCGCGCAACTCGGCCACCGGCACGACGCGGTTGACCATGCCGAGCTCGAGCGCCGCTTTGGCGTCGATCGTGTCGCCGAAATAGAGGAGTTCCCGCGCCTTCTTGTAACCGATGATCATCGGCATCACGATTGCCGGGCCGACGCTCGAGAAACGCACTTCCGGCTCGCCGAACGTCGCATTGTCGGCGGCGATCGTCAGGTCGCACAGCATGACGAGCTCGCAGCCGCCGCCCATCACGTGGCCCTGAACCGAGGCGATGACCGGCTTCTTCATGAGCCACGGCACCATCTCGAAATCGAGCTGCGGGTGCAGATGCGCATGCGCCTTGGCCGGGTCGCTGCGCCAATCTTCGTCGCCCGGCTCCTTTGCCGAAATGTCGTAGCCGGCGCAGAAGCTGCGGCCCTCGGCACGCAGCAGGACGACGCTGGTCGCGGGATCCGCGTCGGCCCGCGCGAACGCATCGGTCAGCTGCCGCCGCAATTCCGCGCTGATGGCGTTGAGCTTCTCCGGCCGGTTGAGGGTAATGATGACGATCTTGTCGTCGATGTCGTACAGCACCAGGGGATCGGGCATGCTTGGTCCTCCTATCGCCGGGTCTGGAAAAAGCTGCGCAGCAATTCACCGGCCCGCCCTTCCTCGATGCCGCCGTAAATTTCCGGTCGGTGATGCGTCGTCGGCTGGTCGAACAGGCGGGGGCCGTGCTCGACTGCGCCGCCTTTCGGATCATAGGCCCCGAAATAGAGCCGGCGCAGGCGGGCCAACCCAATCGCGGCGGCGCACATCGCGCAGGGTTCCAGCGTGACGTAGAGATCGCATTCGGCCAGCTTTGCGGTCCCCATTTGGGCTGCGCCTCTGCGCAACACCAACATCTCGGCATGCGCGGTCGGGTCATGGTCGGCCTCGACACGATTGCCGGCGCTGGCCAGGATGCGCCCTTCGCCATCGACCAGCACGGCGCCGACCGGCACGTCGCCGCGGGCGGCCGCCGCCTCCGCTTCGGCGAGGGCCAGTTTCATCGGTGACGGTTGCGCTGTCATCCGCCGTGCCAGCGGCGGATGGGCTCGGGTATCGCGATCGGCCGCCGGGTCGACAAGCGCATGAACAAGCCTTCCTGCTCGGCCTCCGCATGGACGGCGCTGCTGACCGAGAATTCCGCGGCGAGCCGCCAGCGCACCCGGGTCAGTCCGGCGACCCGCATGCGGCCGACCAGCGGGTCGGCGATGGTCACCGGCCGCCGATAGCTGATTCGGGTGGACAACAGGATCGGCGCGATATCCTCGGCGAGCGCCCGGATCAGCGGATATGCCTGATCCAAAAGGCCGAGCCGCAGGTCCTCGAGCCAGCGAATGAACACGATGTTGCTGACGATGCCGGCAAAGTCTATGTCGTAGGTCCGTATCGGGAGCGGCTGCTCGTAATATTCGGTCATCGCCCCTCCGGTTTTCGCTCCGCCGGCCTCGATTGGATTTTGCAGCATGGCACAGCCCGTCATCGGTCTCACCCTCGATCACGAACCGCCCGGCGGCTATTCGAGTTTTCCGTGGTATGCGATCCGCGAGAATTATTGCAATTCGGTGCGCCGTGCCGGCGGACTGCCCATTCTGCTGCCGCACGATCCCGACGCAGCCGCAGAATATCTCGACCGGATCGACGGGTTGATCGTCACCGGCGGCGGCTTCGATGTCGACCCGGCTCTATTCGGGGAGCCGGCGAGGCACCCGACGGTCAAGACCAAGGACCGCCGCACAGCTTTCGAGCTCGCTGCCGCAAAGGGCGCGCTCGCCAAAGACATGCCGGTGCTGGGGATCTGCGGCGGCCAGCAGCTCTTGAATGTCGCGCTCGGCGGCACCTTGATCCAGCACATCCCGGACGAGGTCCCGGATTGCCTGCCCCATCGCCAGCCGAACCCGCGCAACGAGCCCGGGCATACCGTCCGGGTGATCGCCGGCACCCTACTCCACCGCATCACCGCAGTGGACAGCCTTGGCGTCAACAGCGCGCACCATCAGGCGGTCAAGGCGGCTGGGCCGGGGCTCGTCATCGACGCGGTGGCCGAGGATGGCGTCGTCGAGGGGATCGAGGATCCGCGCCGCCGTTTCTGCCTCGGTGTGCAGTGGCACCCCGAATTCGAGATCAGCGAGGCTGACTGCCGGATATTCCGGGCCTTTATCGAGGTTTCCGGCGGATGAAAAGCGGCGGCGGGTTGCCGCGGGTGTGGGGAGGGTCGCACCGGTAATATCGGCAATAAGGAACTCCGTCTGAACGCGCCCGTTGAAGGGCTAAATACCGTTTCCGGAGTGACCATGATGCTGCGCTTACTCACCACAACTGCCATCGTTGCCGTCGGACTGCTCGCGGCGCCTCCGATTTTTGCCCAGACCGGGCAGCCCGGCCACGCCGCTGCCACTTCCGCCAAAGATGCGCTGGACCAGGAGGACAAGACCTTTGTCAGGGAGGCCGCGATCGGCGGGATGGCGGAGGTCGAGCTCAGCAAGATCGCTCAGAAATCGGAAAATGCCGACGTCAAGCGTTTCGCCGACCGGATGATCGAGGACCACACAAAAGCAAACGAGCAATTGACATCGATTGCGGCTAGGCTCGGGGTCGATGTGCCCAAGACGGTCAATTCAGAGCACGAGCGGATGCGCGAGAAGCTCCAGACGCTGCACGGCAAGGCCTTCGACGACCAGTACACGCACGCAATGGTCGAGGACCACAACAAGGCGGTGAAGCTCTTCCAGCAAGAGGAGCACTCGGGTCACAACACCGAGCTAAAGCAGTTCGCGCAAAAGACCTTGCCCACGCTCGAAGAGCACCAGAAGATGGCGCTCGAGCTGTCGCGCAAGCTCTCGCAGACCGCCGCCCGATAAACCGCCGAGCTGCAGCGAATTAATTTATAAGGCCGAGTCCGCGGATTTTCTCGAACGCCGGGTGGATCTGCGCCCGATACGCCGCGGACCCGGAACGCGACAGCCAGAGCTGTTCAAACGCCCGCGTCCGGTGTTGCGGGTATAATCCGCGGAATCTCTCTGCGGCTTCGGTGGCCTCCTTGTTCTGCCCGATGGTCGACAGCGCAGCCGCAAGGAACAGGTGCGCGCTGCCATAGCTGGGATTGCGTTCCAAGGATTTGCGGAGAAGGGAAATCGAAGCTTCGGTTCGCCCGCGCAGGAGTTCGGCGAAGCCGCCGAAGAAGAGCCAAATGCTGTGCCGTCGATCCGATTGATCGAGGCTCATCGCGCGCTCGATCGCCGGCACAGTCTCCTCGACACGGCCGAGAAAGGCAGCATTGTATCCGGCAAACCCGTGCGCGGTACCCTGGCCTGAATCGGTTGCCAGAGCGCGCTCGAAGGCGCCCCCCGCCTCATCCAGTTGTCCGGCAGCCGAATACAACATCCCTTGTACACAATGGGCAGCGGTGTGTCCCGGAGCGATCGAGAGCGCAATCGCCGCCGCTTCCCGGCCGAGGTCGGAGGCGGTCGCCACGACCCGCGGCTCGGCCCACCACGGATTGCTGACCAAATGTTGGCAGGTTATCGCCAGACCGGTCAGAGCCTCGACATTTCGTGGATCGCTCGCCAGCGCTGTCAGGTACCAACGCTGTGCCTCGGCCGACAACTCCGCGCGCATGCCTTGTTGCAGCGCACTCGCCGCCCGTGACAACAATTCGGTGACCCCGTGCTCCATGCCCGCGTCGAAAAAGGCGCGCCGGCTGGCCGTCTGAAGCAGCAGCACGTGAAGCTCGCGGGATATCCGCCGAGTGATCCTCGTCTGGATCGGCGCGAGTTCTTCAATACGGAATTCATGTCGCCCCGCCCACACGAACTGGGAGGTCGCGGAATCGACGATCCGCATATTCACCCGCAAAGTTTCCGAATTGCCGCACTGAGCGCTCCCGGTAACGACGTAGTCATATTCGTGCTGCGAAGCCGGCGACCGCGCGAGGGTAGGCTGCTCGCCCTTCAACGGTTTGAGCGAGAGCCCTCGGCCCTGTCGAAGAAGATCGGTAACGAGGTCGTCGGTAAAGGCTTCCACCACGCGTTGCCGATCGGGATCGCCTGTCAAATTGCGCATCGGCGCTACCGCCACGGTAATGCTCGGCAGCAGGCATGGCCATTGCGGTTTTTCGGACCCGGGGCTCGGCTGCTGTTGCGACCGAGGGCCGGGGCTCTCCGCCACGCGATCGGGCATCGCGCTCGACGAAGGGCGAGCTTGGCTGCGCGGTGCGCCGCTTACGAGATGACCCTCCCCGCCCGAACGGGCGATAGCGCGCGCCAGCGCCTGGGTTTCCTCATCGGGCGTGACGCTCAGCTCGCGCTGCAAAGTAGTTACGCAGCTTTTGTACTGGCGCAGCGCTTCACCGCGGCGGCCGCCACGCGCGTAGGCGCGCATCAGCGCGCGCTGCCCTGATTCGGATAGCGGTTCGAGGGTCACCAGCCGGCGCCCGGACTGGATCGCCGATTCGTAGTCGCCGGCGGCATCTTGCAGCGCGATCAACCGTTCCAGAATGTCGCAGATCGCAGCAAGCGCGCGGTCTCGCGCCGCTGCCAACCATTCCTGAAAGGGCTCGGAAGCGATATAGAAATCCGCCAGGAAATCTCCCCGGTATAAATCGGCTGCCGTCTGCAGCTTGCGAGGATCCTGTGAGCGCGACAGCTGCTCGAAATCATCGAGGTCGACAATGGCGTCCTCGATCCGGCAGTTGGCGAAGTCAGCCACCAAATCAGAGGCTGCGCCGCGCCCGAGCGCCTTGCGCAGCTCCAACAGGCAATTGCGCAAGCTATGGCGGCCTTGCTCCGACCCCTGGTAAGGCCACAGCAAGTCGGCCAGTCGCTCGCGGCTGACCGCTTCGCCGTTTTGGGCCCCGAGAAAGGCGAGCAGGGCGCGCGCCTTTTTCGGGAGCTGGTCGAGCCGACAGTCGTTATTCTTGATCACCAAAGGTCCGAGCACTTGAATCGTCAAAGACATCTTTAATATCCCAATAATGGCTGAGAAAAACTCTCGGCCGGTAGTTATACTCGGCCGCGCATCGGCTGCCCGGTGCGGCGGAGCGGCACAAACCAGTCACCAGCCATTGTCCCATTTCGATTAGGTAATGTGGGACAGTGGCGTCGTGTTCGATCGCGCTGTCGTACCCATCGGACTGCCACTGCAGGGTGGCAGCTTGGGCTCGACTGTGTTACTATCGTACGAATTATGGCAAAATTACGTCCATTCGCGACCGATTGTTTCAATATGCCTGATCAGGCCGGATTTTCGCCTCTTTTGATTCAATTTGTTGAGTCTTCGATGCCGCTAATAAGATGCCGCTAATAAGCGGCGAAAACGGACTAATTAAGCACAGCCTTTTTGACAGTTGTCAGACGTGGAAATGACGCTCGCATGACATGGGGCAGCTAAGATCAAATAACGTGGCGAGTCGCGCCTCTATTGCAATGATTAAAGCGAGGCGACGTGAAACGAACTGGCATCACGAACGGGATTTACGTCGCGCAGATACAAGCTCTCTACCAGCACATCCCGATAGTCCTGCTCGTCAACGTGGTCAACTCCGCCTTGGTCGCGGTCGTGCTGGCGTCCTATAAGGGGCAGACTTGGTGGCTGGTATTTCTCGCATTGACCATCGCCCTTACGGGGGCTCACGCATTCGGATGGGTCCGTTACCGCCAGACCAGACTATCCGCAGAGACCGCGGGCCGATGGGCGGCGGCGGCAACTGTCGGATCGGGGCTGTCCGGATTGCTGTGGGGCATCGGCAGCGCGCTATTGCTTCCCGATAACCTGGTGGAGCAGACTTTCGTCGCGTTTGTCATCGGCGGGATGTGCGCCGCCTCTCTTGTCGCATTTTCCAACTATCTGCCGGCCTTCATCGCCTACGTCTTCCCCGCTTCGTTACCGCTCGCGGGCCGCTTCTTCTTCGACGGTTGGATCGTCCACGGCGACATGATGGTGGTGTTCGCAGTGACAATCACCCTTGCCGCATGCAATTCCACTCGCGGCTTTGTGCATGGATTGCGTTTGAACTGCGATCTGAACGAGAAGACCAAGGAGCTGGTTTCGGCAAATCAACGACTGCATTTGGAGATGGAGCAGCGGAGGGTCGCAGAGGACCAGTTGCGGCAAATCCATAAAATGGAGGCCGTCGGCCAACTGACAGGCGGCATCGCTCACGATTTCAACAATCTGCTCACAATAGTCGTCGGGCAACTCGAAATGGCGCAAAACCGCGTCAGCGCCGATCCCCGCACCGTGGCGTTGTTACAGGCAGCCCTGCATGCGGCGGAGCGTGGTGCCGCGCTGACCCGGCATCTGCTCGCCTTCGCGCGCCGACAGCATTTGGATCCAAGGCCGGTCGATATTCCCGGCGTGTTTAGCGCCGCGGAGAGATTGCTGGAGCAGACAGTCGGGCCTGGAATCGCGCTGGTGATACGCTCGCAGCTCGATTTACACCCGGCATGGATCGACCCGAACCAGCTGGAGCTCGCAATCCTGAACCTTGCCCTCAATGCGCGCGACGCAATGCCGGGAGGTGGAGTTCTGCGAATCAGCGCGGAGAACCGACAAGGAGACATCGGCAGCCTGCCGTCCGAGTTCCGGCGGTTCGACTATGTGGTAATTTCTGTAAGCGACACCGGCATTGGGATGAATAAGGAGACCCTCCAACGTGCCTTCGAGCCGTTCTTCACGACGAAGGAGGCCGGCCGAGGCTCGGGGCTGGGATTATCGATCGTTCACGGCTTTGCGGCGCAATCGGGGGGATTGGTCGAGATTGCCAGCACGCCCGGTGAGGGCACCAAGGTGGATTTGTGGCTGCCACGCGCCGAGAGTAAAACATTCCAATGTGTCGCTGCCGATCCCGGTCCATCCATATTAGAGCCGAGCCAGGCAAGAATCCTGGTCTGCGATGATGATTTGGGTGTGCTGACCTATGTTGCGACGGTTCTGCGCGACAATGGTCACGTGGTATGGGCAGCGGACACTCCTTCTGAGGCCCTCGAGATCGTCGAGAGGGAGCAGCCGCTCGATCTTCTGTTGGTCGATTACGCCATGCCGGGGATGAACGGCCTCGCCGTCATCGATCGCGCGCGGGCCTGTCAGCAAGAATTGAACGTGATACTGATGTCCGGACACGCGGATGTGCTTCGCTCGGGCGGGGGTTCAGGAATCCCCCTTCTCGCAAAGCCGTTCAAGGTCGCCGAGCTGCGCCAGCGCATATGCGAAGTCTTGTTGGTGCCTTCACCGAATGCCGGTCTCGGCTTCCACGGAACACAGCATGTCACCGTGTCCGACTGACCGAGGGGGTCGGAAGGTCGCAGTCTCGGGTCGCTCAGCGGATTGCCCGACCGAACAATGCCCGCGCGGGCGCCGAAACCAAGGAATTCAGATCATCGGGACCGTCACGCTGCTCAAGAGATCGAGTGGTCCGTACGGTAGAAGCTGCGGTGCGATGAAATTGAATGAGTGGCTCGCGCAGATCGTTATCTCGGCTGGGGATGTCGTCGTGTCAACCGCAACTGAAACGGCGATGGCGGGGGCCCGGTAGGCTGCCAATATCTGCTGGGCATACCAGGCGGAACAATTTGCGAGCGGAGTATTCGACAGGGTTGGGCATTGCGAGGCCTGGGTTTGAGTCACGCAGATCGCAGGCGGACGGTGATTGTAGATCATTGCATAGCGGGCAGCTTGCTCTACCGCCATCAGCATCGTGTTGTAGGTCCACAAGGCTCGCGCGGTTTCAACGCCGCCGACGACCGCTAACAACAGCACAGACATAATGAGGGCGGCCTCGACAGCCGCCGTGCCCGCCTCGGCCGCGCGCCTGGACCGCTTGCGGCTCCTCATTGCAGCCGCGCCTCCGTCGCCCCGGTCAGCATTGCTGGAATGCCCGGCCACGGCACCAGTGGCGTGAAAGGTTGGTTGGCCGTGATCCGAATGAACACGCGATTGGGCCCGGGACGGCCGACCGTGGCACACGACTCGCTACAGGCGATCGGCGTCTCGTCATCGCACTCGCAGCTCCGCGGAAAGCTGGCCGGAAAGGTCAATGCCGGCGCGAAGCCAATTGCGCTCTGCATCGCATGCTGTATGCCTGTAGTGTCGTCCGGATAAGTCCGCGCATACGCCGCACCGATCCGTGACGCTGCCGCAAGTCCGGCGCATTTAGTCGCGAGCATACCGAAATCGGCAATTCCGGCCGCGAGCAGAACGATGATCGGCGCCGTCAGCGCGAACTCTGCAGCTACGCTGCCATTATGGTTTCGGTATCCCGAGGCAATTTCTCCGCCTCGCTGATCGCAATCTCTTTTGAACCTTTTGGGCATCTTCACTCCGCGACGGCAACGGTGTCGATTGCGGGAAGATTGCCGAGGCCAGCGCCCGCACATCCGCCGACTTCGAGCCGCGACGCAGCATCGATGTCCAGGGTTTTGACCACGAGCAGCAAGCATTGCGGGCCGGTGGCGCTCGGTGCTCCGTGGAACGTCATCGATGAGTTGGGGAAGTAGACAAGTCCGTTGAGTATCGCCCCTGGCGCGCCGCCGATCGTGCTTTGGCTCGAGGTATAGGTCGTTCCGGGTGGCAAGCCGTTGGAATCCTGAATGATCGCAAGGCCGGCAAAGGGACCTGAATTCGGTGCGTTGAGAGTCACTGTGGCATTGGAGGCTACCGACACGGCGCCGATCCGGCTGGTCTGAGCGGTCAGGATGATCGTCACCCCCGCACCCTTCGTATTGTCGCAAGCCGAGCATTTGAGCATCGCGCGCGACTGAAGCGTCAGATTGCCGGTCACCCAATAGGTGCCGGGCGATAGGTCAACCGTCTGGCCAGACGTGATGCGCCACGACCCGGATATCCGGGTATTCGCCGAGAGAAGAATTTGTGGATCGGTCAGTGACTTTCCGGGGATTGCACAACCGCCGGCATAAATCGTCATAGGGCCTGCGGTCTTTGATACGCAATTCGGCGCCGTCGGCATGCGGGAGATGAGAAAGGCGTGGGTAAGGGTACCTGCATAAGGATCGCTTACGCTCGGCGCGCCGATCATCGCGGGAGAGGATAGCGCGAACTGCGGCGGTGGTGCGGCCGGGTTGATCGGGATCCCCTGCAACGATATTTCGCCGGCGGTAACCAAAGTTGCTGCAGCTATGGCACTGGTGCTGCTGCGAAGCTCGATCGCCGTACTGCTGATTGAATTAGCCGCCACGGAACAGCTCGGCATGTCGAGCTGAGCAGAAGCGGCGATTTCTACACCCGTGCTGTTGGCGCCAAGTGCCAGAATGCACAGGTTATTCAACACCTCGATCGCCGCAACAGCGGTATTGGCGATCGTGACGCCGGGCAAAAACATCGCTGCGAGCAAAGCTCCCTGGGATTGGTTCAGCGTAACCGCAATGCCGTTGGTGACGATCCCATCGCTATAGGGAGCAGCGACTGCCGGGAGGCTCCCCTTGTGGCCGTTCCGTCTGGCTGCCTCATCGGCGGCCGCGGTCAACGCGCCGGTTACATTGGTTTTCCCGGCGATCACCTCATAAGCCGCGGAAACCGCGGCGGAATCGGCGGCAGACTGGTTCTGCAATTTGATGGCGAACCAAACACCGGTTTCGACACCGAGCGCACTCATCCCGACCAAAGCAGGAAAAGCGATAACCACGATCGTTGCAGCCGCGCCGGACCTATCGCGAGCAAGACGCGCGATCGTGCCGAAAAGCGATCGAATGAAGTCAGGCGACATATTTATTGCAAGCCGCAGCGGATCGGAGACTGGCGCCCGGCTTCTTTCCCCGAGGATTCCGTCATGGACCCCGTGCCAGCATGTCGATGATGCGCAGCGCCAGGGGAGCGCCGATCACGATCATCAAGGACGGCAAAATAAACGTCATTAACGGCAGGGTCATCAGAACGGGCAGGCGCGCCGCTCGCTCTTCGAAGCGTACCAGACGTTCGGTTCGCATCTCGGCCGCCACGGCTCGCAGCGATCCGGCAAGTGGTGTACCGAACCTGATCGATTGGTTTAGAGCGGTGACGATGCCGCGCAGGCTCGCAATGCCCGCTCTCTGCGCCAGATTGTTGAATGCTTGATCGCGAACTGCAGAAATCCGCATCTCTGCCGCCGTAGCGGCGAACTCCTTGGCAACCTCGGGATTGCAGGAGCGGAGAACGCGGCCGACCTGTTCGATCGCGTGGTCCAAGCTGAGACCGGCCTCGGCGCAGATAACGAGTAGATCCAGCGCGTCGGGTATGCCGGTTTCGAGACGCACGCGCCGCCTTGCCGCCAGCCGGGAGAGAGCTACGTCGGGAGCGCGCCAGCCGAGGATAGCGGCGCCCACCAACAACGCCAATCTAATCGGGGTGGCTCCGACGAAGAAGTGGCGCCATTCGAGCACCAGCCAACAGAGCGGGACAAACATGATGGCAGTAACGAGCTTGGCCGTAAGCAAGGCGGCAAGATGGCCATGTCCCTTTATCCCCGCCGCGACAAGCGCGGCTAACAATCTCTCTTGGGCTGCCGTGCCGATGACCCGAGTCGCCGCCACCGTGGCTCCGAGCCATTGGTACCAGGGCAGCCGAGGCCCTCGTGAAGGCTCAGCGAAGTGGTATGGCCCGCGCCTCAGCGCCTGGAGAAGGCGCTTCTGACGATCCTCAGACTGAGCGATCCGGCTGAGGTTGAGCGCCGACAGCGCGGCCGCCGTCAATGCGATCACGAGGATGCAGGTATCGAGCGACCTGAGTTGCATCTCGCCAATACGGATCGCAAGATTGGTTTGGGCGGCTGTAATCAGCCATTCTATGGGTGCCTCGGACATAGTTAGCGCAGATTTCTTTTTATCAGGGTGCGCATCGTGGCGATCCCCGTCAGCAAGCTGGCGATGGCGATCCCGAGCAAGAAACGGCCGCGCGGGTCAATAAACAGGACCGAAACAAGATCCCGATTGATCACGAAGAGGCCCCCGCCGGCAACGAATGGCGTGATCGCGATAACCGCGGCGGAGGCTTGTGCCTCGGCGGTCAGCGCGCGGGCCTTCATACGCAGCGCCTTTCGTTGGCGAATAATGCCGCTGAGATTAGAAAGGGTCTCAGCTATGCCGCCGCCGGTTTTGCGTTGCAGGAGCAAGCTGACGGCAAAGAACCTGAAATCCGGCACGCGAATGCGGTCGGCGGCGTGCCGCAGCGCTTCTTCCATCTCGGTTCCGATCCGCAGCTCGTCCACTATTTGCTGAAACTCGGTGCCGACCGGCGCCCGAACTTCATGAGTTACGAGTTCGATTGCCTCGGGTGCGGGAAGACCGGACCTGACGGCGCGGACGATCAGATCGAGCGCCTCCGGAAATATGGTCAGGAATTTCCGCTGGTATCGGCTCTGCGCAGACCGAAGGAGCAAGACCGGAGCACCTATCGCCCCTGCGCCACCAAGGACAATCGCGAGCACGGAGTGAACCGACGCGGCGACGGCGGCCAGTCCGACCGCTGCCGCCGTGGCAATTCCCGCCGAAACGAGGTGCGCCGGTCGAATGCGATTGCCGGTCGCTGCAAAGGCAAGGTCGAGGCGTCTCGATAGAACAGTCGGCAGCGCGTTGCGCTGCAGCCCTGATCTGCGTAGTGACAAGGCTGGCGCATCAGCGCTCGAGGCGGTCATGGCGATGGTGCTCAGACGGGACCCCAGATGCGCTCTGCGGCGCTCGGAGCGCAGCACTCTACAAAGCGCACCGCCGAGCAGACCTGTCGTGAGGAGGGCGGCGAGCAGAATTGGATCGAACAATTCAGGTCTCCCCAATACCAAGCGCGTCGAGGAGGTCCCTTTCGAGGCCGAAGCGCGCCGCGCGCACGATGAAATCAGGGCGCATCCGATTAGACTCGATGCTGCCCTGGATGCCGCCGGCGAGCCGCTCGCCGCGATGCTGAAAACCGAAGAGTTCCCGAGTCGTGATGATCTCGCCTTCCATCCCCGCGACCTCGGCGATGCTCTGAACCCGCCGGATGCCGTCGCGCATGCGTTCGACATGCACGATCAGATTGACTGCGCTGGCGATCTGCATGCGGATCGCCCTGAGCGGCAGGCTCAGATTGGCCATCATCACCATGTTCTCGACCCGGTAGAGCGCGTCGCGCGGCGAGTTGGCGTGCACTGTCGACATCGACCCATCGTGCCCGGTATTCATCGCTTGCAGCATGTCGAAGGCCTCGCCGCCGCGGACCTCGCCGACGATGATGCGGTCGGGGCGCATGCGCAGCGCGTTGCGCACGAGCTCGCGCTGCGCAACCTGACCGACCCCTTCGATGTTAGGGGGGCGCGTTTCCATCTGCACGACGTGCGGCTGCTGAAGACGTAGTTCAACGGCGTCCTCGACCGTGATCACCCGCTCGTCGCAGTCGATGTGTTGCGACACTGCGTTCAGCAATGTCGTCTTGCCGGAGCCGGTGCCGCCAGAGATCAGCATGTTGAGGCGCGAGCGTGCGGCGATTTCCAAAAGCCGCGCCACCTCGGCCGACAAGTTCTGTTGCCGCACCATCATGTCCAGCGTCAGGCTCTGCTTCGGGAATTTGCGGATCGAGATCGACCCGCCGTTCAGCACCAGCGGCGGCAAGACGATGTTGACCCGACTGCCGTCAGCGAGCCGGGCGTCGACCATCGGGCTCGCCTCGTCGATGCGGCGGCCGATCGAGGTGGCGATCCGCTGTGCAATGCTCGCAAGATGCTGCGCATCGCGAAAGCGAGCGGCGGTCTTTTCCAGCTTGCCATTCCGCTCGACATAGATATCAAACGGGCCGTTTGCCAAAATATCGGTGATGTCCTCGTCGTCGATGAAAGGCTCGAGAGGACCGAGCCCGACCATGTCGTCGCTGAGATCAGCGGCGAGCGCCATTTCCTCCAGCTTATTGAGTTGGACACGTTCCTCGGTCGCAATCTCGTTCACTAGTTTGGCGATCTCGCGGCGCAATGCCGCGCGCGGAATGCGGCCTGCTACAGTCGGGTCGATCCGCGACAGCAAAACCGTGCGGATCCGCTCCTTCAGTTCGCTCAACGAAGCTAAATCGACGACCGGCGCAAGAAATTCCGCAGCATCGTCGGGTATTAGGACGAGACCCGGGCGCTGCGGCGCGGGAACACGGCGCCCAAAGCCGGTCGTTATCATGTGGCGAACCTCCACCATCGCTTACGTCCTATTGCGCGGCCGGAAATTTCCCCCGCCAGCGCTGCAACCACCTCCGTCAGAGCGCCGCGTCGCAACGGCCACGGCGCCGTAAACAGGCTCGGCCGGAACGGGATTACAAAATTTGGCTTCAGTTTAATCTTGGCCATCTCCGCCAAGGTCATCGCCCGGCGGCCGCCCTCGCCGCTCCGGTTGACGACGAGCATGTTGGAGTGCGCGGCGCGGCCTGCACTGAAGCCCTCACGTAAGCGCACCGTATCGCGGACTGAGCGCAGAGTCTGGTCGGCTACGATTATGCGAAGATCGGCGGTGTCAAGCGCCTGCCAATAAGGTCGGCCAGGGATTCTCGGCACATCGGCGATAATGTAGTGAAACTGCGTACGCAGGACCCCAACCAGCCTGTCGACCGCCTCGGCGGTGAATTCCTTGTCGACGCGCAAAGGCTCTTCCGCGCTGAGCACAAACAGGCGCTCGCCGTGAAGCGCCATCGTCCGGTCGAGAAATACGTTGTCGATACGCAGCGGATTGGCTAAGGCTTCCCGCAACCCGGGCGTGGGCTTGAGGTTTAATGCAAGGGCGCAATCGCCGGCGTGCAGGTCTAGGTCGAGGAGCATCACCCGGCGGCTTTGTTGGTTGGCGAGATGCAGCGCCAGATGGATTGCCAGGGTCGTCGCGCCGACACCGCCGCGGGCACCAACCACGGCAACGACTTTTCCGAGCTTGCGGCTTATTGGGCTTCCTTCGTCCGAGGCAGGTGCGCCCATCAATGCCTTGACCAGCAGTTGCGCAGTCACAGGCTTGACGAGATACTCGCTGACTCCCGCCCTCACTAGGTCGCGATAAAGGGCAACATCATTTCTGTCGCCAATCGCGATCACCATGACACCAGGCTCACAGAGCTCGGCAAGGTCATGGATCTGTGAAGCCGGCATTTCCGCGCCGCTGATATCGACGATGATGCTCTCGGGCGATCGCTCGGCGCCGAGGTATCGAATTGCGCTGGCGAGACCTCCACGCCTGATCATCGGGCTGGGAACGGGGAGTTGCGCGAGACATGAGCTCAAAGACGCCTCACTCTCTGCGTCCAACACGAAAGCCGCCAACCGGACACGGCTCGCCGGAGGCGTGACCGGCTTCTCTATTGGCCCGGGGGTCTGAAGCGGGCTCTTCAGGCTCTGTAGGGCATTAATCACGTAGCTATCCCAGAGACCGTTCCATAAAAACGGAAGAGACTGGCCTATCCTCGATATTCCGCCGGCCTTCGGACATCACTGGGGGTTGACCGTCGCGGTTTTGATTCCGTGGATGACCTCGACGGTAGGCTGCACGGCAACAACAGCCTTCGCGGGCACCGCATCGCCTAGTGCCGGTGAAACGTCACCGGCCCAAATCGGTTGGATGCCCTCGGTTGGGGCCAAGCCCAGTGTAGTAGAAGCGGTCCCGCTATTTGCGCTGGCGCTGCGCAGCGTCAGCGAGAGCTTGCCGAGCTCGGTGGCAACATTGACCTTTTCGGCCTGGTCGGGCATGACCTCCAGCGTAACTGTCCGGCCAAAGCCGTTCGCTGCGCCGTTTGGCCGAGTGTCGAGTGGGTCGATCGCCAATACCCGCAGGTTCTGGACGACGGTTTCGCCGACCGAGCGCCGCGTCAGCGGGGGGTCGTTCTTGAACGTCTGTGTCAGGATCACGTCGACCCTGTCACCGGGATACAATATGCCTGTGCTCGCGCCGCCCGTTGCTACTGGGATTGCGATCGCTCGTGCCTGAGGCGACAGAACGACCTGGAGAAAATCGCGGTCGCCCGGCTTCACAATGGCGCCGCGATCGATCGGTTCGTCGGCCATGACGCTATTACGCAGTGCAGCCCCAGATACTTCGGCGCGCGCCTGGTGATCGAGTTCGAGGTTGGGGTTACCGACCGCATTGGGGGGACGGGTGATCTGCCCCGACTGGGTGCCTCCGGGAATATGCCTCCAAGCTACGTCCTTGGCGCGCAACAAGGTGCCGCCCGGCAAGGCCGTTGCGGCAACGAGTATTTCGTCCTTCGATGCGGCCGTATCGATGGTCATTCCCCGCGGCAATGCGCGAACGGCGAGAACCACGACGACGCAAAGCGATGTGAGGAACAACAGGGTGAGTATTGTCTTCGCGGGCATAGCTGTTCACTTCGCCGTCATGAGAGTGATCACGCCGGCAGTGGCGACAGCGAAGCCATAAGGCACGGTTGACGCCGTTGGCGGAACTCGAGCCTGGTCGGTGTGCGCGTTTGCGAGGATGCGCGCCCGGCGCCAGAAGCGCCTCAAAGGCCATTCGAGGTTTTCTACTGCAATCGTGGCGAGCGCGAGCGCTCCGCCGCAAAGGCTCATCAGAAACAGAAAATCGAACAGATCTCGATAGCCGATGAGCAGCGCTGTCGCGGGTATCATCTTTGCGTCGCCGCCGCCAATGATGCCGCATCGAAACATTGCAAACGTACCGGCGAAAGTCACAGTCGCTGCCCCTAGTGTGTACCAGCCGGTGACCGCGTCTTCGGCAAGCGCGATGCGAGCTAGGGCTAGCGCGGCGATCGTAAGGGAAAGGGCATTGGGGATACGCCGCGTTCGAACATCGTGATAGCCGATGATCGCAAGAACACCGACAGCGATGACGAGGAATGCCGAGTGCATAATCTACTCCCTACTTCACACTCACGCCTGTTGCAGGCAGGTCGGAAACGGAAATCCCGCTCCCGACCGCTGCGGAGCGCGGCGCCTAGGGCGAGGGAATTGTGATGCCAGAAAGAGTGCCGCCAACCCTTGTGAACAGATTGGTAAGGTCGGTGCCGAGCGCCTGTGCACCGACTGCAATCGCAAGGGCAACGAACACGATCAACATCGCATATTCGGTAGCGGTGGCGCCGCTATCGTCACGACGCCAGCGAGTGGTCAGACTGTGCATTTGATCCTCCTTCAGGGGTGACCCTGTGGCCAGTGCGCGCCAAAGGCGATCACAGTCGCCACGCAGCCAGTAGCCAGACTAACCCAGTTGCTGTCAGTGGCCTGTCAGGCTGCCGTCAGAAAAGCGCCTTTTGTGATTTATTTTACTAGATTGCGCGCGATGGGAACGTCGCCCGGCTGCACGGAATGCGACGGCCTGAGAAGTGCGGGCGAAAGACGCGAGGCGGATGTTAAGATGTACGAGATGCGCGGCAGATTGCCCCCGGCAAATCGTCGCCGCTTCAACGGGTTGGTGCGGCGATCAGGTTCCCACCCCGAGACTCCGGATTGTGTCGAATACCGGAAGGATCTGGGCTCGGTAGGTGGCGGATCGCGAACGTGACAACCATAACTGCTCGCACGCTCCCGCGGGGCCATCTGGATATTGCTGGCGAAACAACGCGGCGGCCTCGGCCGCTTCGCGATATTGGCCACTAAGCGATAGGGCGGCGATCAGGAACATTCGCGCACTGCCGTAGCTGCGATTGCGTTCCAAGGACTTCTGGAGCAAGGCAATCGACGCGTCGGCGCGCCCGATGAGCAATTCGGCAAAACCGCCAAAAAAAAACCAGATGCTGTGCCGCCGGTCGGCTCGGTCGAGACGCATCGCACGTTCGATCGCCGGCAGCGTATTTCCGGCGTCGCCGAGAAAGGCAGCATTGTAAGCGGCGAAACCGTGGGCGATGGCCAAACTCTGATCCATCGCCAGCGCCCGCTCGAAGGCAAGCGCGGCCTCGTCCAATTTGCCGGCCGCAGAGTGCAGCATCCCCTGGACACAATGCGCATCGGCCGCCCCTGGCGCGAGGTTCAATGCGATCGCGACCACTTCGCGTCCGAGATCGGAGGCCACGGAGGCAGCGAGCGGGTCGCCCCACCACGGATTGCTGACCAGCTCCTGACAGGTTCTGGCCAGGCCGACGAGCGCCTCCACATTCCGTGGGTCGTCGGCCAGCGCGGCCAGGTACCATCGCTGTGCCTCAGCTGTGAGGTCCGGCCGCAGCTCTCCTTCTAGAGCAGTCGCCGCACTGGAAAGACATTCGTTGACCTCGTGACCGGCGCCCAATTCCCATACAACTCGTCCAACTTCCTGGTGGAGAAGCAGAATATGCAGCTCTCGAGAGATTCGCCGGATGATCTTGGCCTGCACCGGCACGGCCTCGTCGGCGCCAAATTCGAATCGACGGGCCCAAAGATACTCGGAGGTCGCTGCATCGGTGATCCGGACATTGATGCGCAGCATCCCGGGACTAGCGCGCTGGGCGCTGCCACTTACAATATATTTGACGTCGGACTCGGGTCGCTCGGCGGGGCTGGCCGGCTCCTTGGCCAAGCGTCGTAGCGAAAAACCACGACCGTGCCGTGTTAGGTCGGCAGCCAGGTCGCTCGTGAACGCATCCAAAAGGTTTTCTTGATCGGCGTCACCGGTCAGATTGCGCAACGGCGCTACCCCTACGGCAATGCTTGACAGCAAACACGGCCACGGCATTGCCGCGTGTTCGGTCTTTGGCGGCCCGAACCTTCCGCGCTCTCGCTCCGGTGATGATCGAGCTGGCCCGTACATGACAGCGGCGGGGTGTTGCGCCGCACGGGAGTTCTTCGTGTGGAGAAGGAGTTTTCGACGGCTCATGAGCGAGACTCAGTTCGCCACGCCGAGGGTGCGAATTCTTTCGAAAAGAGGATGAATTTGGGCGCGGTAGGTCGAAGAACCCGATCGCGACAACCACAGCTGCTCGAATGTAGTCGTACGGTAATCCGGATATTGCTGGCGGAACGATGCAGCAGTCCCGGTGGCCTCGGCTCCACGACCCAGCAAGGAAAGCGCGGCCATTAAAAAAAGTTGTGCGGCGCCGTAGCTGGGATTTCGTTCCAGGGACTTCTGAAGCAGCTGAATAGCGGTTTCCGTCCGGCCTAGCAGCAACTCGGCGAAACCCGCAAAGAAGAACCAGATGCTGTGTCGTCGATCGGTCTGATCGAGACGCATGGCCCGCTCGATCGCCGGCCACGTCTCATCGGCACGACCGAGAAGGGCAGCATTATAGCCCGCGAATCCATGCGCAGCGCCCAACCCATGATCCATTCCAAGGGCATGCGCGAAAGCGCGTTCCGCAGGTTCCAACTGCCCGGCCGCCGAGTAGAGCATCCCTTGGATGAGTTTCGCCACGGCGTGACCGGGTGCCAGGTCCAAAGCGATCGCGACCGCCTCGCGTCCGAGGTCGGACGCTGCTGCAGCGGCCCGCGGATCACCCCACCAGGGGTTGCTGACCAAATTCTGACAGGTGAGCGCCAATCCGGTAAGCGCTTCTACATTGCGCGGGTCGTGGGCCAGCGCAGAGAGGTACGACGTCTGGGCCTGGGCAGTGAGTTCTGGCGTGACCTTGCCCTTCAGAGCACTCGATGCTTCGGAAAGACACTCGGTAATCTCGAGATCTAGACCCGATGTCACCAAAGCCCGGCGGCTGGCCGCTTGAAGGAGCAGCACGTGGAGTTCTCGTGAAATCCGTCGCGTAATCCTCGTCTGGATCGGAGCGAGGTCCTCGGGCTTGAATTCATGTCGACCCGCCCAAAGGTACTCCGAGGTTGCCGCATCGGTTATTCGCATGTTTACCCGCAGCAAGCCGGGCGCGCTGGTTTGGGCACTGCCGGTGACAATGTAATCGTAGCCGCGTTCGGATATCCGGTTACCGTTGTCCGCGGGGCCGCGATCGTCTCCCAACGGCTTCAGCGAGAGCCCGCGTCCGTGCCGAAGCAGGTCGGTGACGAGGTCGTCGGTAAAGGCTTCCACCAAATATTGTTGGTCGGGATTGCCGGTCAGGTTGCGCACCGGTGCAACGGCGACGGCAATGTTCGGCAAGAGACAAGGCCAGCGTGGTGTTGCCATGCCCTGGCTTGGAGCATCGACCTGCGATGGGGCGCGACGTCCGGGCGAACGATCCGATGTGCTGATGCCAGCGATGGGATCGCGATCTTCTGCCGGGAGCTCCGGTGAATTGTGGTCCCGCGCAGTGCTCGAACGCGAGATTTCATTCGCCAATGACTGCGTCTCAACGTCCGGTGCGACACCAAGTTCGCGCTTCAAGGTCTCGGCGCAACTCCTATATTGGCGGAGCGCTTCACCGCGGCGCCCGGCATGTGCATAGGCGCGGATCAGCGCGCGTTGTCCGAATTCCGATAGCGGGTCGAGAAAAACGAGCCGGCGGCCGGACTGTATTGCGGGCTCGTGCTCACCAGCCGCATCCTGTTTCGCGCTCAATCGATGCAAGATGTCGCAGACCATCGCGAGAGTCCGGTCGCGCTCCGCCGCCAACCATTCCTGAAACGGCTCGGAATTTAAATCGAAATCCGTGAGGAGTTCGCCGCGGTACAGCTCCGCGGCCGCCTGTAGATCGGAGCGGTGCTGTGAACGCGCCAGCCGTTCAAATTGATCGAGGTCTACGATAGCGTCCTGGATCCGACAATTGGCGAAGTCGGCGAAGAGGTGAACGCCTGTATCCCGCCCTAAAGCCTTGCGCAGCTCCAATAGGCAATTCCGTAAGCTGTGGCGGGCTTGCTCCGACCCCTGGTACGGCCACAGCAGGTCGGCCAATCGCTCGCGACTGACCGGCTGGCCTAGCTGGGCTGCAAGAAAGGCAAGCAAAGCGCGCGCCTTCTTCGGGACTTTCCCGAGCCGACAATCGCCACTCTCGATCACCAGAGGCCCGAGAATGCTGATCGACAAGGTCATCGCAACCGTCCCAATATGCTGCTAGCGGCGCCACGGAAGACGGGTATGAAGTAGCGATTCATCGTCAGGGGGCCCGCTCCGTTCTTAACCATCTTGATGCAGGTCCGGGTTACGATATCCGTTTCCTCCCCGGTACGCCTTTATTTTGTTCTCGAGCACTTCGCAAAGCGCCGCAAGCCCGCGAGCCCGCAGTGGTGCCAATAAGTCTTCGTATGTAACTGCTCGGTCGCCGACCGGCCCGAGATTATTCCACAGCTCGGTCGGAGTGAGGCTCGGGCCGAGTGTTGCAGTCTCCTCGACCCCTGCGGCCAACAGCTCGAGGCGCGTGCGCAAGCATTTTTCGCAAACCCTGCAGTTCAGTTCATTGCCCGGATTGCCCGGACAGACCCGCAGCGAGGCAAGCGCGGTCGGCCAAGTTGCCAGCTCACGTACTTTCTGAAAGCGAGCATAGCGTGCCCCATCATGGATTACGGTGACGCGCTGGCTGGAAAACAGGCTGTCCACTGCCGGGTGCGATCCGATCGGCACAGGATTGGCGATGTCATGCGAGGCGCCGATAAACAGAAACGCTGTCCCGAAGATGGCCGCGTGACCGACAGCAGCTAGTGCGGCCCCATTGTGCCGATAATACCAGAAATCAGGCTTCGAGGGCAGATGGCGGAGGTTGGTGCGGCAGGAGATCAGTCGCAGGCCGGTTTCTGCGGCTAGCGGTTGCAGATGTCGCAGAGCCACGCGAAAGCGCTCGTCCTCCGGATCACGCGCACGTTTCCCAATATCAAACCCATGGATGAAGAGAGCATCGCGAATATATGCGGGGTCCTCCGGTCGATAGAGCCGATGGTTGCGCATCAACACATGAAGGCTGTCGACACCGCCTGAGAGAAATGCAACGCCCCGCGGATCGCCAGTGAACCCTCTGCGGACGAGTCGACCAGAAGGTTCGATCGAGGGCATCGCGGACGGCCCACCCCAACTTGTCCACCAAGCGTGCGCCGTATAAAGACCCTCGACCAGCATCGGGCAGGGTCGACCCTCGAATTCGGACCCTCAATTCGCCGTGCACCGCAGCGAGAGGAAAACACGCGGATAGGAAGGCGTCTGCGGAAGGCTCGTCAGGCGCGTGATCGAGCCCCTCCTCGCGAGTTTCGAAGATGAGCTCCTGTTCGGGATAGTCGCAATCCTCCCAAGCCACGGTTGCGAAAATGACCCTCGCATCGCTGTTGGCAATCAGGCCAAAATCGCGAATGATCATCGAGTATCCCTCTCGCCGTCGATTAAGGTGCAGCGGATGCCAGGAAAAGCGTTCGCGAACGCGAGCCGGGCACACTCCCTCGTCACTTAAGGTTAATACGACGTACGTCAAAAAACCATCATTCCGCTCCGGCGCGTCAAAAAACCGTCATTCCGTTCAGTCGGCAGCGATGCGTTAGCAAAGCGTTAGGGCATGAGTCCGCTTCCAACTATATCTGCCGGGGTCGGTCGGGCACCTCCGACAGTTCCGACCTGCTGCACAGCAGCACGCCCCGGCGATCCCCCGATCCGGAGATCTTGGAGTCGCTCACCCCTCGGACGAGAGTTCGCTTGTTAAATCTCCTCGGCAGCAGTCTCGACGAAGCAAGCGAGGTTACCAATGCGAACCGTCGCCTTCTATTGTTGACCCTGACCATCACCTGCTCTCTGGGGCAGGTCGCTTCGACAATCTATGTGTCGTCCGTCCCGGCGATTGCCGCCGCGCTCGAGACTTCGGTGTCGCGCGTGCAATTGACGTTTGTTGCTTATCTCGCAGCCTTTGCGGTGAGCATGCTCGTTCTCGGGCCGTTATCCGATCGCTACGGGCGAAGACGAACGATGATCTTGGGCATGTCCTTGAGCGCGCTCGGCGGCATCGCCTGTGCCGCGAGCCCAACGATTGAGTTCCTGATCGGCGCCCGCGTCTTGCAAGGGATCGGTCTCTCGGCGGGGTTGGTCGTTGGCCGGGCTACCGTTCGCGACCTCTACGGCGAAGACGGCGCCGCTCAGATCATCGCAGGGCTATCCATTGTTCTTACTCTTCTACAGGCCTTGGCACCGATCCCCGGCGGCTATCTGCAGACATGGATCGGTTGGCGGGCGAATTTCGCCGCCACTGCGATCTTAGCCGCTGTGGCTCTGGCGCTGGTCCACAGATATGTACCGGAGTCATCTCCTCGGGAAGGGTCCTCTCCATCCGAAACCGCGGCGTTGCTCGCCCGAACGATGCGGGCCAGCTATTGCAGTTTGCTTCAAACGCGGCGTTTTGCGGCATATGCGCTTACGGCGGCAGGCGCCCATGCGGGCTTTCACATCTTTACCGCCGGGGCGCCGGCGGTGTTGATCATCGGGCTTGCCATACCTCCGCAAGATTACGGCTACTACGCTTCGCTTCCGCCGATTGGCTTTCTCGTCGGCAGCTTTCTGTCCAATCGGCTGACGCGGCGCCTCGGCGTCGACAATTGCATCGCCATCGGCAGCGCGGTGCTGATCCCCGCGGGCTTCGCAATGGTGGCCCTTGCAGCGCTGCGTTTCGGCAGCCCTTATACGATCGTCGGTCCGATGATCCTGATCTGTTGCGGCAGCGGTCTCATCACGCCCAACGCAGTTGCCGGTAGCCTCGGGGTCAAGGTCGGCATCGTGGGCGCGGCCTCGGGTCTGGCGAGCTTTATCCAGATGATCGGAGCCGCCGGGGCCACTGCCGCGCTTTCTATCGGAGGCAATGGGAACCCGCTCGTGTTGGCCGTCGTCATCGCCTCTACCGGCCTCTTTGCGGTGATGGCGTTCGGGTCGCTGGCTCAGTTTGGCCGGGTCCCTGTGAAAGCCGGGGCGCGTGTCTCAGTCTAGCCAGTCTTCCGCTCCACCGTCTGGTCGATCCGGGCCAGCAACTGCGGCGGCGACGGGCCAGCCTCGGCCGCGGCAACGCACTCTGCAAGTTCCTGCCGGTTCTTGACGCCGAGCACGAGCGTGTCGATGTCGAGCGACAGCGCATAGCGATGCGCCAACAGGGCGGGAGTGACGCCCAATTCCCCGGCGAGCTGCCGAAAGCCAGCGGCTCGCAGGTAATCGCGCATCTCGGGATGGTCGTCGGGCAGTGGCCGATCGATAGCGCTGGTCAGCGCCCCGGCCTGCACCGCGCGGATGCCCATCACGCCGACCCCGTTAGCCTGCGCGGCAGCCATCACCGCGCGGGGTTTCGCCGGCCCGTCGAAGAACTTCAGCCCGCCAGGCGAATCCAATAAATTGGCGATGCACTGCACTGCCGACGGGGCTGGGCGCTCGCCGAGCAGCTTGATGATTGTGTCCGGATGACCGATCCCGGTCAGCCCCCAAGCACCGATCAGACCCTCGGCCACCAGCCGCTCAAACAGCGGACGCACGTGGTCGACAAAGGTCCGGTATAGGGTCATGCGGCTGGCGGCGTCGGGCCACCGCGCCAGGTGGTCCGCGTTTGGGACGACATTCGAATGCAGAAAGAACAGATCGAGCCGCGACAGCCGCAGACGCTCGAGGCTTCCCTCGATCGATTGCCGCACCAGCGGTTCGATTTCGACGGAGGGCGGGTTGCCGAGATTGCATTTGCTGGTGACCCGCACGCCCTTTGGCAGCCGGCCGGCGAAAGCCTCGCCGACCACCAGCTCGGCCTTGCCGTCGCCGTAACGCGGCGCGAGGTCGATCCAGTTGATCCCGGCATCGACTGCGGCGTGCACGGTCGCGACGCATTCGTCGAATGTCGTTTCACCCCACACCATCCCGAGGCCGCCCCCGCCGAGGGTCAGCACCGAGGCGGGCGGAAGCTTACCAAAGCTCTTTTGCTGCATGCGCGTCCCACAACTTGAAATTTAGCAAGACATTTCACGTCCCTGCTCCTGCAGCGGATCTAGAGCGGGAGCTCTTCCATCGGTTGTAGCGACCACCAGATCCGAGCCCCGGTCGCAGGACCTTCCCCCAGTCAGGCTGCACTAATAAGGAGGCGAGTTTCAAGGTGGTCGTCGATCCTGATGCGAGCCCGTTGCTGCGAAAAAATAGCGGACCTCCGCCTCACCCCGGGGATGCAGCCGCCGCCGGCGCGGGCGGCGGTCATCCGGCGATGCGCAAGAACTCCGGGGCGGGTCTCAGCGGCCGGTAAGTATCGATGCCAACCATGGTGCTCGTCCGGCGCATGCCGGGTTTGCGGCGGGCCTGAAATTCTGCGCGGTACGCCTCGTTGGCGCCATGCAGGATGCCTTGCGGCGTGTGCCGGAAATTGCCGGGCCGGCGGCCGCTCGCATCTTCGTCGGCATGCGACAGCATGACCTCGTCCATGTCGATGTTGCGGTGATAGCTGGGCAATTCCTCCGCTTCGAGATCCGCGACGGCGATCTGCGGGACGATGCTCAACACGACAAAGCCCGGCGCCTCGAAGGTCACCCAGGACGAGGGCGGGATGTGGATCCGGTCCGACATGATCGGCAGGATGCTGCGGACATTGAGCTTGAACGGAAAGAGGTCGCCCTTCCAGCCCACCATCTTCATCGGGTCGTTGCGGTAGAAGATAGAGCTGTGCCCGCCGGCATGCTTCAGCCGGACCTCGTATTCGTCCTGTTTCGGCCAGCCGTAATCGGTGATGTCCGGGACCTCCAGCATCGTGGGGTCGACCGGTGTGTGACGGCCGACCTGCTCGTGCTCGCAGAGCCGGATCGGCTGCGGCAATTCGACGACCATAAACAAGCTGTCGCCGGCTTCCGGCAAGTGCCGGAACGTCGTCGCCTTCGGCAACAACACCCAGTCGCCCGGCTCGTACGGGATCGGCCCGAATTCGGTGGCGAAGACACCGTGGCCGCGATGGACGAAATAAAGAAGGTCACCCTCCACATCGCGGTAGCAATAGGGCATCGCCTGCCGCCGGCGGCTGATCGCGATGGCGACATCCTCGTTCGCGAGCAAATTCTGCCAGCCGCCGCGCGGATCGCTCGCATCCGGTGCGACGACATCGGCACTGTCGACTTGACGCGGCCGGTAGTCGCCTTCGAACCGCACCACCTCATTCGGACCGTCGGTGCGGTAAAGCATCGCGACCGGCCCCGCGAAACCCTGCCGGCTCAGATGCTCCTCACGCAGATCGCCGAGCCCGACCCGTGCCTGGCGCACAAAGCGGCCGCGCGTAAAATGGATCCAAGAGCGCGTCATGCCACATCCTCCCCAACATCCATGAGAAGGAACAGGATAGCACAACCAAGCACCAACGCTCGCCCACCAAGCGCCGCGGGCTTGGTCCCCCCTCTCCCAGCATCGCGGCAGAGGGTGCCGAGCGCAGCAGGGCGGCCGGATCGATGCGGGGCCGATGACCGTTAACGCAGCGGAAGGTGTAGTGCTGGGGCGAGCCTTCTCGACATAAGCGGAGAATGCGGATGGCGCAAACAGGAACAGCGGTACGGCCGGACCGAGAGACCCTCGCGCGGCCGGATAAAATTCCGGTCGCGCTGTCCGTCAACGGCGTTACGAGGCAGCTCGAGGTCGCACCGTGGACGACCCTGCTCGATGCGCTGCGCGACCATCTCGACCTGACTGGCACCAAAAAGGGCTGCGATCACGGGCAATGCGGCGCGTGCACCGTGCTGGTAGACGGCCGGCGGATCAATTCCTGCCTCACTTTGGCCGTAATGAAGGACGGAGCCAAAGTGACCACCATCGAGGGACTGGCGGCGGATGGCGCGCTGCATCCGCTGCAGCAGGCGTTCATCGACCATGACGCGTTTCAGTGCGGCTATTGCACGCCGGGACAGATCTGCTCGGCTGCCGGCCTCATCGCCGAGGGCAAGGCGAAGAGTGCCGACGAGATCCGCGAACTGATGAGCGGCAATATCTGCCGCTGCGGCGCGTATCCCAACATTGTCGCTGCGATCCAGCAGGCGATGGGGGGATCATGATCAATTTCCAGTACGCCCGGGCCGGTGACGTCGCTGACGCGGTGCGCCAGATCGCCGCTGACCCGAAGGCCAAATTCATCGCCGGCGGCACCAACCTGATCGACCTGATGAAGGAGGATGTCGAGCGCCCCTCGCGGCTCATCGACATCTCGCGGTTGCCGCTTAACGGCGTCGAGGAGACGGCGGAGGGGGGATTGCGGATCGGTGCGCTCGTGCCGAATTCCGACCTCGCCTATCATCCGCTGATCGCGCAACGCTATCCCATGCTCGCGAGCGCGATCCTCGCGGGCGCGTCGGCGCAGCTGCGCAACATGGCGTCGACCGGCGGCAATCTGCTGCAACGCACGCGCTGCTACTACTTTTACGATACCGCGACGCCCTGCAATAAGCGCGAGCCCGGCAGCGGCTGCTCCGCGATCACGGGCCTCAACCGCATGCACGCGATCCTCGGCACGAGCGAACATTGCATTGCGACACATCCCTCCGACATGTGCGTGGCGCTGGCCGCGCTCGACGCGACGGTCCATGTGGCCGGGCCGGCGGGGGCGCGGGCGATTGCCTTTTCCGATTTCCACCGGCTGCCGGGGGACACGCCGCAGCGTGACACGAACCTGCAGGCGAACGAGATCGTCACGGCGATCGAGCTCCCGGCGCGGGGCTTCGCAGCAAATTACACCTACCTGAAAGTCCGCGACCGCCTCTCCTATGCGTTCGCGCTGGTGTCTGTCGCGGCGGCGCTGGAGCTTGAGGGAGACATGATCAAGGAGGCACGTCTGGCGCTCGGCGGGGTCGCGCACAAGCCGTGGCGCGATCCGTCAGCCGAAGCCGCGCTGCGGGGTCAGGCCGCCAGTCAGCCAACGTACACCCGCGCTGCGGAGCTCTTGCTGCACGATGCCAAGGGTTTCGAGCACAACGCCTTCAAGATCGATCTCGCTCGCCGCGCCATCGTCCGCGCGCTGACGCACGCGGCGGCCGGCACCCCGCAGTCGCAGTCCAATAAGAAAATCCGGTGAGCAGGAGCAGGCTCATGAAGACTTACATCGGCACCGCCACATCGCGAGTCGATGGCCGCGCCAAGGTCACCGGTGCAGCCAAATACGCCGGCGAGTTCATTACGGCCGGCCTCGCACATGCCAACGTCGTTACATCCACAACCGCCAAAGGCCGCATCGCGCGCATCGACGCGAGCGAGGCGCTTTGCGTCAAAGGGGTGATCGACGTGCTCACGCATCAGCATCGGCCACCCATGGCGAGCGACGACAGCGCGTACAAGGACGAGGTGGCTCCGGAGGGCTCGCCGTTCCGGCCGCTCTATGACGACCGGGTTTGGTTCAGCGGCCAGCCGGTCGCACTGGTGGTCGCCGAGGAGGCGGAGATTGCGCGCTTCGCGGCGGCGCTGGTCCGCGTGGAATACGACGAAGAAGCGCACGTCACGGATTTGTATCGTCAACGCGACAAGACCGTCGCATTGGAGCCGGCCGAGAACCCGTTCGCCCCGCCAAAGCCGCGCGGCACGGCCGAGCCGGCATTTGCCGCAGCCGCGGTGCGCCACCGAGGCGAGTATTATGTCCCGATCGAGCATCACAATCCGATGGAACTCTATGCCTCGACGGTGATCTTCGAAACAGACGGCAAGCTGACAATCTACGACAAGACCCAGGGCGTGCAGAACGTGCAGCGCTATCTATGCAGCGTGCTCGGCATGGAAGCGGGCGATGTGCGCGTCATGTCGCCGTTTGTCGGCGGCGCCTTCGGCGCAGGGCTTCGCCCGCAATATAACGCGGTCCTGGCCGCGCTGGCGGCGCGCGCGCTGCAGCGCTCGGTGCGCCTCGTGCTGACCCGGCAGCAAATGTATGTGCTCGGCTACCGGCCCGCGATGATCCAGCAGATCGAGCTGGGCGCAAACGCCGGCGGAACGCTCGAAGCGATCGCGCACGATGCGATCACTGTGACTTCGCAATTCGAGGACTTCCATCGCCAAGAAACCGGCTGGTCCGGCCTGCTCTACAAGAGCCCCCATGCGAGATACACGCACAAGCTCGCGCGGCTCGACCTTGCGACGCCGTGCGACATGCGCGCCCCGAGCGCTGCGCCCGCCGTCTACGCGCTCGAAAGCGCGATGGACGAACTCACGGCCGCTCTCAAGCTCGATCCGCTCGAGTTTCGGCTACGATGTTATTCGGAGCGCGACCAGCACAGCGACCGGCAATACAGCAGCAAGAGTCTGCGGGAATGCTACCGAGAGGGCGCGGCAGCGTTCGGTTGGGACAAGCGCACCCCCGAACCGCGCTCGATGCGCGATGGCACCGAGCTCGTCGGCTGGGGCATGGCGACCGGCGTCTGGGAAGCGCTGCAGGTGCCGATCGCGGTGCGCATTGTGCTCACCACCAACGGTCATGCCGAGGTTTCCTGCGCAACCTCCGACATCGGTACCGGCACCTATACGATCATGGCGCAAGTCGCGGCCGACATGCTGGGGCTGCCGCTCGACAATATCACGATCAAGCTCGGCGACTCGACACTGCCGCAATCACCGGTCGAAGGCGGATCATGGATCGCGGCCTCGGTGTCGAATGGGATCGTGACGACATCGAACGCGGTCGGTAGGGAACTATTGCGTCTGGCAAAGCAGATACCGAATTCGCCGCTTGCGGCCGCCACGTCTGACGAGGTCGCGCTTGCGGACGGCAAGCTCGTCGACAAGCGCGATGCTTCGCGTGCGGTGTCGATCGCAGATGCCATGCGGCATGGCGGGCTGGACCGCATGGAGCAGGAGAAAACCACCACCTTCGACGATGACGGGTCACATGCGCACAACACGCACTCGGCGGTCTTCGCCGAAGTAAAGGTGGACGAGCAGCTCGGCGTCATCCGCGTCACGCGCGTCGTCAGCGCGGTCGCGGCCGGCCGCATTCTTAACACCAAGACCGCGCGCAGCCAGATTATCGGCGGCGTCGTGTGGGGCATCGGCATGGCATTGCACGAGGAGACGCTCGTCGATCACCAATTCGGTCGTATCATGAATGCGAACATCGCCGAATATCATGTGCCGGTGAACGCCGACGTGCACGAGATCGACGTCATCTTCGTCGACGAGCCGGACGACATCGTCAATCCGCTCGGCATCAAGGGGCTGGGCGAGATCGGCATCGTCGGCGTCGCGGCGGCCATCGCCAACGCTATCTATCACGCGACCGGCAAGCGCGTGCGCGACCTGCCGATCACGCTCGACAAGCTGATGCGGGCGACAAGCTGATGCGGGATTGACGCGTGCGGCGCACCGCCCTCCCAGACGCGGGAGAGCGGGAGCCGCAGGCAGGACGGGGTAGGGTACTAGGCTAGGCTCGATGAGCTTGGTAATAGGTGTTGCGCAGCACCCGGCCCGGCAGTGCGCCGGTGTGCTTGCCGTATTCCATCAGGACCTCGCCGTTTACCACGGTCGCCATGATGCCTTGGGCCGGCTCCTTGATGCGCTTGGCGCCGGTTGGGAAGTCGTGCAACACCTCAAGCGGCAGTGGTTTCACAGTGTCGGGATCGAAGATCACGATGTCGGCGACCATGCCTGGGCGCAACAGGCCGCGGTCGTAAAGGCCGAAAATCGAGGCCGATTCGAAGGTCAGCCGCCGCACCGCCTGCTCCAATGACATGATCTGCTTTTCGCGCACCCACTCCGCGAGCAGCCGCGTCGAAAAGCCGAAGCCGCTCTGGAACTGCACGTGCGCGCCGCCATCCGACAAACCAATGATCGCGTTCGGGTAGTTCAGGATCTGCGCGACCGCCTTGTCATCGACGTTGTTCTCACCGTGTAGCCACTCGGTGTCGAGGTTTTCTTCGATCGCCAAGTCGAGGAAGCAGTCGATGACGCCCTTGCCCTGCATCTGGGCGATCTGCCCGAGGGTCTTGCCCTCGAACTGCTTATTCTTCGGCAGCACCGCGGTCTGCAGGACCATGTAGTCCCACCACGTACTGCAGATGCCGATCGCCGGCCCATTCTTAAACTCGATCGCCTCCTCGTGAAGCTTTTTGCGGACTTCCGGATCGGCATAGGCCTTGAGCATCTCCTCGGGCGAGGACAGGCAGATCGGGTGCCACACCGGCAGGCCGCGGAAGGTCTGCGTATTGCGCATCGTGAAGTAGTCGGTGATGCGGTTCGGGGTGCACATCGGGAAGGCGCGGATGCCTTTCGCGGTCGTCGCATCGACCTGGGCCATCTGCTTCTGCCACTGGCCGGGCCGCCGCATTGTTTGGCCGAGATTGTTGTACACGACGGCGCGGCCGGTCGCCTCGCTGAGCCGGCTCATCAGCGCATCATTCATCTCGGCGCCGTTGCCGCCGCCGGATTGGATGAGGCCGGTGCCGAGGTCGCGCAGCACATCGCCGAGCGCAAAGATCTCCTTCTCGTCGGCCCAGATCGCCGGGATGTGCACGCCCTGCGGATCGAAATGGCCCTGGTTGCGCGACACCGAGAGCCCGAGCGCGCCGGCCTTCATGCCGTCACGGACGAGGTCTTGCATCTGGCTGAATTTCGTCGTCGGCGGCGGTGCGCTTCTGGCAGTCGTCGCCCATCACGTAATAGCGGACCGCAGTGTGGCCGATCAGGTTGCCGACATTGACGCCGAGATGGTGGTCCATCTGGTCGAGATATTCGGGGAAGCTCTCCCAGGTGAATTCGAGGGTGTCGAGCACCTCCATCGGGATTGCTTCGACATAGGAGAGGAACTCGGACAGCCGCCGCTCCGACCCCTTGCGCACCGGCGCCAATGACAGCGAGCAATTGCCGAAAATCACCGAGGTGGCGCCGTGGTCACAGGAAAAGGAGCACAGCGGATCCCAGGTGACCTGCGCATCATAATGGCAGTGGTTGTCGATGAACCCGGGCGCGACGACCCGGCCCTCGGCGTCGATCGTCCGGCTGGCCGAACCGCTCAATTTGCCGATCTCGGCGATCTTGCCGTCCTTGACCCCGACATCGCCGCGAAAACCCGGCATCCCCGACCCATCGACGATGCGGCCGTTCTTGATCAGCAGATCGTACGCCATCGGTACCCCTTTCTTTGATCGTTCTAGGGAAGTGTAGCACGCGGGGTGGGTCGAACCCGCCCCGCGAAATCGACGGCATGGTCTTCCTCACCCGCATGGCTGGATTGCGGCGGGGCCAGCCGTTGCCTCCTGCGATCTGCCGAGCCACAATTCGTCGAATGAAGGCGAGGGAGGAAAACCGATGACGCAAACGACTGACCGTCGACAAGCGCTGTCGCGGCGCGCGCTCTTGGCCGGGACGGCCGGTGCCGCGGCGCTGGGGCCCGGCATCGCACGGGCGCAGCAAAACGCCAATTTGGGTACGCCGGAGACAGTCATTTCAAGCCCGCCGCGCGACTTCGCGTCTGGACACCCCTCGATCTATCCGGATCCCGACGTGATCGTCGTCGATCCGTCCTTTCTCCCGTTGCGGCGTAACCAAGGCGCGATTTACCGGGTGTGGACCGGCGCGCTGTGGGCCGAGGGGCCGGCGTGGTCGAACCAAGGCCATTACGTCGTGTTCAGCGACGTCTCGGGAAATGTGCAGTACCGCTACATCTGGGATGACGGCCGGGTGACGGTTTTCCGCCGTCCCTCCTATAACAGCAACGGTAATTCCTTTGATTTCCAAGGGCGCCAACTCTCTTGCGAGCATTTCAACCGCCGCGTCGTTCGCTGGGAGCATGACGGGACGATGACGGTGATCGCCGATTCCTATGACGGCAAGCCGCTGAACTCGCCGAACGATATCGTGCCGCATCCGGACGGCAGCATCTGGTTCACCGATCCGCCCTACGGCGGCTCGCTCGCCGAAGGTCACCCGGACGACCCCGGCGGCTCGGGTAACCCGCAGGGAATCTTCAATCCGCGCATCGGCGCCCAAAACGCCGGCGCGATCGGCGGGCGCAAACGGGAATTGTCGACCAATGTGTATCGCTGGGACCCGAGCGGCAGGCTCGAGGTCGTGATCACCGAAGACCAGCTGGCCGACCCGAACGGCATCTGTTTTTCACCGGATTACAAGACGCTCTACGTGATCAGCACCGGCAAGGGTCCGGGCGACGTCGGGCCGGGCGGCACCCGCTCGATCTATGCTTTCGACGCGCAGGGCGCCAAAGTTGCCAATATGCGCCTTTTTACCGATATGATGGTGGACGGCGTCAAATGCGGGCCGGACGGCATGCGCGCCGACGTCACCGGCAATCTGTGGTGCAGCTCCAACGCGCCGCTCGGTTATGCCGGTGTGCTGGTGTTCAACCCTGCAGGCAAGCTGATCGGCCGCGTTCGACTGCCCGAAGTGTGCGCCAATCTCTGCTTTGGGGGACCCAAGCGCGACCGCCTGTTCATGGCCGCGAGCCAGTCGCTCTACATGCTCCAGGTCGCCACTCAAGGCGCTGCTCCCGGGTGATGCGAGCCTTGAAACCGCCATCGTCTCCCTGCATGCCAGGGACGACCACGAAGGGAATCTCACATGCTGTTGCGCTTTACAGCCGCCGGGTTATTGGGTTTTGCGACGATTGCAGCGGGTTCTCAAATCGCCGCGGCCGGCATGCCGCCGGAGGTTTTGCTGGCACAAGCCCAGCCTCCTGCGCAGCCACAAAATGTCGAGGCTAACATTGCGAGCCTGCATCAGAGACTGCAGATCACGCCGGCGCAGGAAGCCCAGTTCAACGCGGTCGCGAATGTCATGCGGCAGAATGCCCGGGCGGAGGCGAGCGCGCCGCAGTCGCCGCCCGCGAACGCCAGCGCGGTCGACCATCTGCGCGCCGAGATTCAGTACGACGAGGTGGAGCTCGCCGGAATGAAAAGGTTTCTGCCGGCGCTGGAAGCGCTGTACGCGACCTTTTCGCCGGCGCAAAGGCAAACTGCCGACGCGATCTTTCGCCAGGGTCCGGGAGGATGACCTAGATCGCTCGGGCATAGCCAGACCGCGCCGTCCCGTGCACTATGGCGGCGATCCTAATGGCAAGGGGTATGGGCGGTATGTTTGACCTGATTGTCACTGGCGGCAAAGCGGTGATGCCGAGCGGCAGCGCGGACCCGGCCGAAATCGGCGTCAGCGGTGGCAAGATCGTCGCGATTGGCGGGCCGGGGAGCCTCGCGGGAACTGGGGCCGCGCGGATTGTCGACGCGGCCGGGCAGGTCGTGATGCCGGGAGGGGTCGACCCACACATCCATTGCAGCTCGCCGATCCCGTTTCCCGGCCGCAACGAAGATCTGTTGAGCGCGCCGCCGGAGCAGGTCAGCCGCGCCGCTCTCCATGGCGGCACGACCACGCTGCTCGACTTCGCACCGTGCCCATCGGATCAGCCGCTGCAGCAATCGATCGAGTTGCGCAAGCGCGAATGGGCTGGCGCCTGCTACTGCGATTACGGTTTTCACCTACTATTGCACGGCAAATTGTCACAAGGCGTGCTCGACCCGCTGCCGGAGGCGATCCAGGACGGCCACGCCTCGGTCAAGATGTTCACCACCGACATCCGGCCGAACCGGCAAGGCCGGATGGTGCAGTTCGGCGATATTTGGGAGGTCTTAAAGATCCTCGGCGCCGCCGGCGGCCTCGCCGCGATCCACGCCGAAGACAACGACATCGTCATGCACATGTATGAAAAGCTGATCCGCGAAGACCGCGTCGGCTTCGAGAACATGGCCGAAGTGCACAACACTTTGTCGGAGGATCTGTCGTTCAACCGGGTGATCCGGCTGGCCGAGAATGTCGAGGGCGCCGCGCTCTACATGGTGCATGTTTCGGCAGCGACCGGGGTGGCGGCAATCGCCGCTTCACGGGCGCAGGGATATCCGATGTACGGCGAGACTTTGCACCAATACTTGCTCTACACCGCCGAGGACTACAAGCGTCCGGGCGGACAGATGTTTCACACCTACCCGTCGCTGAAATTCGCCAACGACCAGGAGGCGTTGTGGGCGGCGACCAATCACGGCGCGATCCAGGCGGTTGCGACCGACGAGGTCTGCTGCTCGTTGAAGGTCAAATTGCAGGGACGGCGCATCGACGACACGACCGGCGGCAATTCCGGGGTCGAGCCGCGGCTTTCACTGATGTACACGCACATGGTCGAGAAGCGCGGTTACAGTCTTGCCGATTTTGTCGCCCTCACCTCCACGAATGCGGCGCGCATCATGGGCCTCTACCCGCGCAAGGGCGCGCTGGCGGTCGGCTCGGACGCCGACATCGTCCTGCTCGACCCGCGCTCCCGGCGCCTGATCCGCAAGGAGGATCTACACGAGACCGATTACACGCCCTGGGAGGGTCACGAAGTCGCCGCCTGGCCGAGCATGACGATCCTGCGCGGCAAAATCGTCGTCGAGAACGGCCAATTCCACGCCGCCCTCAGTGACGGCCAGTTCCTGCCGCGCAAGATCCCCGACGAAATCCGCTCCCGCCCCGCGGTGTGAGTTCCGTCTAGCCGCCCCTCACCCCGACGCTCTCCCCGCTGGCAGGGAGAGGGTCGGGGTGAGGGGCTTTCTTCGGAGAGAATTCAATGATCCCACTCCCCCTCAACGACTTCCTCGTCATCGACCTGACCGCGCATCGCGCCGGGCCGACGGCAGTGCGCCAGCTCGCCGATTGGGGCGCGCAGGTGATCAAGATCGAGCCCTCCGGCGAGCTGGTCGACGCGACCGGCAGCCGCCGCGACGGTCCCGATTTCCAGAACCTGCACCGCAACAAGCGGGCAATGACCCTGAACCTCAAAAGCGATGAGGGCCACGCGATCTTTATGAAGCTCGCCGAGCGCACCGATGTCATCGTCGAGAACTACAAATCCGACGTGAAGCACCGGCTCGGCATCGATTACGAGGCGGTGCGCAAGATCAACCCGCGCATCGTCTATGGCAGCATTTCCGGCTTTGGCCAGGACGGCCCTTATGCGGGCCGGGCCGGCGTCGACCAGATCGCCCAGGGCATGGGAGGCCTCATGTCGATTACCGGCCATCCCGGGCAAGGCCCGGTGCGGGTCGGCATCGCGATCAACGACACTTCAGCAGGCCTCTTGCTGTCCTATGGTATTGTGCTGGCGCTGCTGAACCGCGAGCGCACCGGTGAGGGGCAATGGGTTCACACTTCGCTTCTGGAGGCGCAGATTTTCATGCTGGACTTCCAGGCAGCGCGCTACTTGATGAAGGGCGAGGTCGCCGGCCAGGAGGGCAATTTTCACCCGACCTCGCCGGGCACGGGCATGTTCCAGACTGCCGACGGATACATCAACATCGCTGCCTCGGGCGACAATCTGTGGCGGCGGTTTTGTGAGGTGGCGGGGACGAAGGACCTGGCGGATAGCCCCGATTTCGCGACGGTGGTGGCGCGCGCGAGAAACCGGCCGGCGCTCAATGCGCATCTCGCCGAGATCATTCGCCAGCACCCGAACGCTTATTGGGTCGAGCGGCTCAACAAGGCCGGCGTGCCGTGCGGGCCGATCAATTCGATCGACCAGACCTTTGCCGATCCGCAAGTCCAGCATCTCGGGATCGCCAAGCCGGTCAACCACCCGAAGCTCGGCCCGCAAAAGGTGGTCGGCCAGCCGATCCATATGAGCGGGTATCCGCAGCCCGACGAGCTGCGCCCAACCCCCGATCAGGGCGAGCACACGGATGCCGTGCTGCACGAGCTCGGGTATGATGCGGAAGCGATCGCCGGGCTGCGCCATCGCGGCGTCGTCTAGCGGAAGGCTGTACCCTCACCCGCCTCGCTGCGCTCGGCACCCTCTCCCGCGATGCGGGAGAGGGGCTCGAATGCGATGATGCACCCGGCTCAAGGCCCCTCTCCCGCATTGCGGGAGAGGGGGGACCAAGCCCTTTGGGCTTGGTGGGTGAGGGTACGGCCCTATTCAGACGGTCTGTGGTTGCGGGCCGTTGGAGGGACGGCGGTGCTCGGCCATGAACTGGTCGAATTCCGCCTTGTCCTTGGCGTGACGCAGGCGGTCGAGGAACGCCATGAATTCGCGCTGCTCTTCTTCGAGACGGCGCAAGGTTTCGGCGCGGTACTCGTCAAACGCGTAGTTGTCGCTCGAGGCTCGGTAGCTGCCGCAGCCCCATCGCTCGGCGGCCGATTGCATCCGCTGCATGCGGTTCTGCATTCTGTCCATCCGACGCTGCCAACGGTCCGCGCCGCCGTGTTTCCAGCATGCCATCCGCCCACTCCCTATCAAGAACCCGAGAACCAAGAGGCCCAGCGGCCAGAACAGGATGAAGCTGACAACCGTCAGCGCGATCCAGGCCGGCTTGCCGATATCGTCCAGTTGCGCCGCGAACGCCTGCATGGCGGCACCTTATGTTAATGTGTGTCACATTCACATAAGGCCTTTCCGCTCGCTGTCAAGCGCGGATGATGGGACAATCGCGACGACATGACCGCCGCCTCTTGGCTTCCCCCGCAGCCGCTCCGCGCCGGTATCGGCGAGCCGTTGCGACGCCTGGAAGACGCGCGTCTGTTGACCGGCCGGGGATGCTACAGCGACGATTTCAACCTGGCGGGCCAAGTCTACGCGGTGGTGGTGCGATCGCCTCATGCGCATGCGCGGATAACCGCGATCGAAACTGGAGATGCCCGTCACACCCGAGCGCGTGTGGCGTGCCATCCGCGCGTCCGCGACCGCGTGATGTTGCAAATCCTTATTGCTCATTTATCCACGTTTTGCTATTTGGTTCTGCGTGTTTGGGTATTCCGCTCTTCTTAAAAACTTAGAAGTATTTGATCTATCCTGTCGCCGGAACGCCTTTCATCTTCAACATCTTTTCTACGGCACCGCGATGACCAGACATATTGCAGTGGTAACCCCGGTGCTCGATGACTGGGCGTGTTTCTCGGCGCTGGTCACGGAAATATCCAACCGGTACACCGGTGCCGACCTGATATTCCACGTTTATGGCGCCGACGACGGCTCGATCGAATCATTGGATGCAAAGAGCATCGTGCTGCCACCGGATTCATGCGTCGCTGCCATCGAGATACTCCACCTCGCTCTCAACCTCGGCCACCAGCGCGCGATTGCCATCGGGTTGTGTGCCATCGCCGATCATGCCCACTTTGATGCGGTGCTGGTAATGGATAGCGATGGGGAAGATCGACCCCTCGATATCGCCGCGCTACTGGCGGCCAGTCAGAGGCATCCCGGCCATGTCGTGCTTGCTCATCGCGCCAAGCGCTCCGAATCGCCTGCGTTCAGGTTTTGGTACTGCGTCTACAAACTGGTATTTCATCTGCTGAGCGGGCAGGCCATCAGCTTCGGGAACTATTCGCTCATCCCCATGGCGGCGGTCCAGCGGCTGGTGCACATGCCGGAGCTTTGGAACAACCTGGCGGCTTGCATTTTGCGTTCGCGCCTCCCTTACACGACGGTACCGACCGTGCGCGGCAACCGCTACACTGGACGATCGACGATGAATCTCGTGTCACTCGTGCTGCATGGCCTCAGTATCATGTCTGTCCACAGTGACGTGATCTTTGTCCGCGCGCTACTCGTCGCTGCCTTCGTCGCGTCGGTCTCGATTGCCGGCATCGGCGCAGTAACGATCACCCGCTTTGCAACCGATCTCGCCATTCCCGGGTGGGCGACGACGGCGGTCGGCGACCTGTTGGTCATATTGTTGCAGACAGTGGTGATCATCACCGCGGCAAGTCTGACGATGCTCGCCGGCCGGAGCAACCGGCCGATCATCCCGATCGTCGATTGCGCGCCCTACATTGTGGGGCGGGACGTCGTGCGACGGGAGCGGAGTTGGATCCGGCCGGTAGAAATTGCAGGTGATTTTGTGCGGCCGGCACAATGACCCATTCCTACATCGGCTCGGAATTGGAGCTGTTCGCGGCTGCGACAAACTGGAAGGCCTACTTCTCGAACGCGCTGGCTCCGTTCATCGGGGCACAGGTCCTCGAGGTCGGGCCAGGCATCGGCAGCAATATATCCTTTTTGCATACTCCCGCCGTCCTGCAATGGACCAGCGTCGAACCCGATCCTGACCTGGCACGCCGTATCACCGAACGGATCGCCCTCGGCGAATTACCCGAGACCTGCCGAGTACTGGTCGGCACGATCGAGAGCATCGAGGCAACGTCGCGGTTCGATACCGTCTTCTACATCGACGTGCTCGAGCACATCGCGGACGATGCTGCGGAATTGAACTGTGCCGCCGGTCATCTCGCGCCCGACGGAAATCTGGTCGTACTGGCGCCGGCCCACCAATTTCTGTTCAGCGAGTTCGATGCCGCGATCGGACACCATCGCCGCTACAATGCTGTAAGCCTGACCGCGGTCACTCCGCGCCGCTGCCGGCTGCGAACCTGCTTTATGCTCGATTCCGCTGGTTTTTTCGCATCGCTCGCCAACCGTTTCATGCTCGCCGCGACAATGCCGTCACCCCGGCAGATCGCCTTTTGGGACAAGGCCCTCATACCTGTTTCTCGCATACTGGACAAAGTCACGGGCCATAAATTCGGCAAGAGCATTGTTGCGGTATGGCAGCCGCTTTAACCCCACCTCTTTGCGCCAGTGAATGACGATCTTCTTCATCAGCGATACGCACTTTGGTCATGGCGGCGCCTTGGGGCTTTACCGGCGCCCGTTTTCCTCGGTCGCTGCAATGAACGAGGGGATGATGGAGCGCTGGAACGAGACGGTCGGGCCGGAGGATGTGGTGTGGCACCTGGGGGATTTTGCCATCCGGCAGAGGCCGGAAGTAGTAGCGGAAATTCTCGCCCGGCTGCGCGGCCGCAAGCACCTCTTGACCGGCAACAACGATCCGCCGGGGACAACGGAGCTCGGCGGCTGGGAAAGCGTGCAGCCTTACGCGGAGATCACGGTGGACGGCGTCTCACTGGTGCTGTGCCATTACCCGTTTCGGTCGTGGCGAGGCATGGACAAGGGCTGGGTCAATTTGCACGGCCATAGCCATGGAAGGTTGAAGCCGCAGCCGCGGCAGTTCGATGTCGGGGTCGATGTCTGGGGTTTTCGACCGGTGACCCTGCCAACGATCCTCGACAGCCGTTCCCGGCGTTAGGGTTTCAGCCGAGGGTCATCTCGGGTAATGGGACGACCCGCACGCCTGCGGCCTCGAGACCTTTGCGGGCAGCCCGCGCGACGATGACGCCGCTCGGTTCGTCGCCGTGCACGCATAGCGTGTCAAGCCGCACCTTCAGCGGCTTGCCGTTGCGGGAGACGATCTCCTCGCTCAGCACCATGTTGACGACGCGCTCCTTGACCACATCGGGGTCATGGAGGACCGCGCCCGGTATTTTGCGCGAGGTCAGGTTGCCGTCATCGTCGTAGAGCCGGTCGCAAAAGCCTTCGCGGGCGACCGGCAGCCCCAGCTCTCGCCCGGCCTTCTCCATTTCGGAGCCGGCGAGCGCGACATAGATGATGTCGCGGTCGACCGTCTTGATCGCCCGGCCGATCGCCAGCGCCAGCTCGATGTCCTCGGCGGCCATATTGTTGAGCGCGCCATGCGGCTTCAAATGCGTCACCTTGGCGCCGGCATAACAGGCCATCGCTTGGAGGGCGCCGATCTGGTAGGCGATCATGTATTCGAGCTCGCGAGGGTTCATGTCGATGCGCCGGCGCCCGAAGCCCCAAAGGTCGTTGAACCCCGGATGCGCGCCGATGCTGACGCCCTGGGCGGCGGCCTCGGTCACGAGCCGCTGCATCGTCACCGGATCGCCAGCGTGGAACCCGCAGGCGATGCTCGCCGACCGAATGATCTTGAGCAACCCGGCGTCATCGCCGATGTCGTACGCCCCAAAACCCTCGCCCATATCGGCGTTGAGATTGATTTCTTTGGCCATGCCGCCTCCTCGCTTTGATCGGCCACCGCCGCTCTTGCTGCAAGTTTACCAGGGAAATTGGTGAAAGTGCGTTTCGTGTCGGCCGGTGACCGCGCGCTCGTCGTCGAGTTCGGCAACCGCGTCGACCGAAGGATGAGCGAGCGTGTGCTCCGCCTAGATGCGATCATCCGTTCGAACCCGCCGGCCGGGATCGTCGAGACGGTCCCGACCTTCCGCTCGTTGGCGCTCTATTACGATCCCTTGTTGACGAGCCGGGCCCAACTGCAGCGCGCGATCGCGCCCTTGCTCGACCTCGGGGACAACCCGCGCGCCGGCGCGACACTGTGGCACGTACCGGTCTGCTATGAAGGCGAATTTGCCCCCGATCTGGCGGAGGTTGCGCGGCTCACCGGGTTGACGCCGAACGACATCGTCGCTTTGCACAGCGGCACCCGGTTCCACGTCTACATGCTCGGCTTCCTGCCGGGCTTCCCCTATATGGGTGATCTGCCGGCGCAGCTGGCACTGCCGCGGCGTGCCGACCCGCGGCTGCGCGTGCCGGCCGGATCGATCTCGATCGCCACTTCGCTGACCGCGATCTACCCGTACGAAAGTCCCGGTGGGTGGCATCTGATCGGCGCGACCCCGATCCGGATGTTCGACCCCGAGCGCCCCAGACCCGCTCTCTTCGCGCCCGGCGACGCCGTAAGTTTTCAGCCGATCGATGCGTCCGCTTTCGCATCGATCCGCCGGGCGGTCGAGACCCGCAGCTACGAGGTCGAAAGCGCCCCGGTTGGCCCATGACGCCCGGCCTCAAGATATTGTCGCCCGGCCTTCACACGACCGTGCAGGACCTCGGGAGGTTCGGTTACCAGAATATCGGAGTGCCGGTCTCAGGCGCGCTCGACGGCTTTAGCCTGCGCCTTGCCAATGCACTGGTCGGCAATCCGCAGGGGATGGCGGCAGTCGAAATCCTGGTAAGCGGGCCCACCGTCGAGATTGCCGCCGATTCCGCGCGGCTCGCGCTCGTCGGGACGGGGGCTAGTCTCGGCATCCGCAGAGAGAACCCGAGGGTCGTGGCCGCGGGGCAAAGTTTGACGGTTCAGCGGGGCGACATCGTGCAAATCGCGCCCGGCCGCCAATCCGCGTGCTGCTATCTCGCCGTCGAGGGTGGGATAGCAGTGCCGCGCGTCCTTGGCAGCGCCTCGACCTACGTCCGGGCGGCACTCGGCGGGCTCAACGGGCGTGCCCTGCAACGCGACGACGTCGTGCCGCTCGCCATCTCGTTCGCCTCCGAAAGGACCCAGCTGCGCGCGCCCGCGACGTCCGCCACACCCGCGGACCACTCGATCCGCATCGTCCTCGGGCCGCAGCAGAAATATTTTGGAAAAGAGGCGTTGACGATCCTGCTCGACGCCGAATTCCGTGTATCGAATGACACGGACCGCATGGGAATGCGCCTGGATGGCCCGGTGCTGCGGCACCGGCGCGGTTGGGACATCGTCTCCGACGCAATCGTCACCGGCTCCATTCAGGTGCCCGGCTCGGGCCAGCCTATCGTGCTTCTCGCCGATCACCAGACGACCGGCGGCTATCCGAAAATTGCCACCGTGATCTCCGCCGATTTGCCGAGGCTAGGAAGGTGCCGTCCCGGCGATCTACTGCGTTTCGTTTCGGTCGAGCCGGAAGCGGCCGAAGAGATGTGCCGGGAGGCGGAACGCGAGTTCGCGAAGCTTGTTGGCGCGCTCGAGCCGGCGCTGAGTGAAATAGAGCTCGATATCGGGTCGCTCTACGGCGAGAACTTGATCAGCGGCGTCACCACCGGCTTCGAATGAAGCATTAGACTTGCGCGAGGGCCATTGGCTCCCGGTCGAAGGCAGGCATGATTTCCTCCGCAAAGGTGCGCAGGCCCGCCACCGAGGCGCCGGGGGCGGCGAACAGCACATTCTCGACGCCGCCGGCTTCGAGCCGCTTCAACTGCGCGATGATCTCCTCCGGCGTGCCGAGTAGCGGTGCATCGTCGAGCACGAACGAATTCTCGTCCTCCTTGATATGCGCGTAACGTTCCGCACCGGGGCCGCGGGCGAGGTCGCCGATGTTCTTCAGCACCTGCCGGCGGGTGATGATTGCCCGCTTGCGCTCCTCTTCATTGTGCACGATCTGCAGCCCGCGGGTCACGCCGACCATCATCGGGTTGTAACGCCGCCCGACCCGCTCGCATTCATCGTGGAACGTGGCCACGCGCTCGATGATCAGATCGGTCGGGGCGATCTGGTCGAGCAGCAGATTGTAGCCCTCGCGCGCGGCGCGGCGGATCAACTCGGCGCTGCCGGCGCCGAGCCAAAAGGGCGGGTGCGGCTGTTGGATCGGGTAAGGCTCGACGACGACGTTGTCGAAGTGCCAGCGCTTGCCATGATGCGAGAAGCGGCCCTCGCTCGTCCACGCCGTGCGGATCACCTCCATCGCCTCGTCGAACCGCTCCGTTGCCTCCTTGGGCGGGATGCAGAAGCCGGAGAATTCATAGGTCCGATAGCCCTTGCCGACCCCGAAATCGAGCCGCCCGTTCGACAGCAGGTCAAGGGTCGCGGCCTGCTCGGCGACCAGGATCGGGTTGTGCCAGGGCAGCACGACGACCGCGGTGCCGAGGCGAATGCGCTCGGTGCGCGCGGCCAGATAGGCGAGCAGGCTCATCGATGCCGACACCTGGCCAAAACCGGTGAAATGGTGCTCGACCAGAAAGACGCTCGAAAAACCGAGCTTCTCGGCCTCGACGACATAATTGATGAAGTCGTGATAGGCGGAGCTGTCGCCCGCCGGGCCGCCGCGTGCGCGCGCCCCGCCGAAAAGCCCGAATCTCATGCCTCGGCCTCCTCTGGTGTCCTAGCCCGAATATATGGCGCGATCCGCAGCAAGGTCGATCACTGCAATGTGATGGCATGGCTGATATGGTCGCAGGGGTCTGCACGGGAGACGCCGCCGACCTAATTTCGTGCGGTGCAACATCGTGAGGCACATCATGATCGATGCAATTGAACGCGAGGCCGCGCACGAGAGCGACAACCGGCAAATCGGAGGCTGGCGCGTGGTGGCCGCGGCCTGGGCGCTGCTTCTGCTCTTTCTGTTGCTGCTGGCCGGGGTCAGCGCCGTGGCGTGCCCACGCGCCGATTCGCATCCGCAGCGGCATCTCGCCTCGGCGGTTATTCCGCAGCACGATCCCTGCGTCGGACCCGGCGTTCCGTCCGCGCAAGGCGTGGACGGATGCAAGACTCTTCCGGTCGGGCAGAACTGGACCAGCGTCGGCACCTACTGGTGAGGGGGAGAGGGCGGCGCCGCGGTCGATACCGGCGGGTTGTGCACGGCGTCCACTGCGGCGAGCTGCGCGGTGATCTGGCTGCCGCCAATGGTGATCGTCTTTTCCGTGCCCGATTGCGCACCGAAGGTAACCTTCAGCCCGTTAAGATTCGCGCGCAGTTCACTCTCCGGAATGTCGGCGGCGAATTCCTCCGTATAGGCGCAGCCGCCATCGCAGGTGATCTGGTGTCGGGTGATCTCGAGGAAGCGCAAGGCGCGTCCCCCGCCGTCGCGCGCAGCGTCCCAGTGACGCTCCAGGCCCGAATAGCTGTCCGCCACATAAAGCTGATGGCGGGTCTCGCCGGTCTGCCGGTCGAGAAAGCTGCGCAGACAATAAAAGTTCGTTTCGGGCACGCCGAGAAACGGCGGCGCGTGCTGCGCCTTGGTGCCGATCAGGCCGACGAACCGGGACGGGATATCTTCGCGCGTGGGGGCGACGGCCGCGGCGCTCGGTTGAGCGGGAGCTTGCGCCGGGGGGGCCTGGGTGCAGGCGGCGAGCGCCAATCCGAGCGAGACGGCAAGGATGCCACGACCGCGGGACGTCATGTGGCCGGATCGTAGATTTCAGGGTTGTCCTCTCCGAGCCGCGGCGCCAGCTTGGTCAATGGCGGGCGAATCCCGTCGAACGACAGCGGAAGTCCGACAAGCGCAATCGCCCCCGATTGCTGGATAATGCCGAGCGCTGCCGTCTGCGCGTCGGCTACGACCTGGTCGACGGTCTGAATCGGCCCGTTCGGGATTCCCGCCGCATCGAACCGCGCTGCCCAAACCGCAAGCGGTTGCGTCGCAAAGAGGTCCGAGAGGATCGAGATTAGCGCTGAGCGGTTGACGACCCGGTCGCTGTTGGTCCGGAAACGCGAATCCTCGGCGACGCCGGGCCGGCCGATCGCGGCGCACAGACGGCGGAACAGATTGTCGTTGCCTGCGGCAACCATGATATGTCCGTCGGCCGCTGCGAAGGCCTGATAGGGAACGATCTGTTCGACACCCGACCCGTAGCGCCGCGACACCTCGCCATTGGCGAGATAGGCCGAGATCGGCAGGGTCATCCAAGCGAGCGTCGTCTCGTAGAGCGAAGTGTCGACGACACCGCCGCGCCCGGTGCGTCCACGCTCCTGCAAGGCGGCGAGGATACCGATCACCGCCCACATGGCCGTTGCCATGTCGATGATCGAGACGGTGACCCGCACTGGCGGCCGTCCGTCTTCGCCCAACAGGCTCATCAGCCCGCCATAGGCCTGCATCATCGGATCGTAGCCCGGCCGGTCGCGCAGCGGCCCGGTCGCACCGAAGGCGCCGATATTGCAGTAGACGAGGCTCGGCTTCTCGGCCGTCAACCTTTCGGCTGAGAGACTGTATCGATCGAGGGTGCCGTATTTGAGGTTGTGGATCAGCACATCGGCCCGGTCGCGGATCAGCCGGTGCAGCTTTTCGACCTGGGCCGGATCGCCGAGGTCGATCGTGATGCCGCGTTTGGCACGGTTGAAGGCGTGGAACGCGGTCGCCGTCCCGCCGGTGAAGGGTGGACCCCAGCCGCGGCACGCATCGCCCCCCTTCGGGTTCTCGACCTTGATCACGTGGGCGCCGAGCTCGCCGAGGATCATCCCGGCATAAGGCGCCGCCACACTGTGGCCGATCTCGACGACGGTAATGCCGCAGAGCGGTCGGATGCTCGACATCGCTATCCCTGTGTTTCGGCAGTCGTGCGCAACGCCCCGAGATAGGCGCGCACGCGCGCGGCATTGACCCCGAAATCGCTGCGCCCGAGACGGGACGACGAGCGGACATCGATGCGGCTGCCCGAGTCCGATCGGGTGATGCGAATGACGATGTCGTCGGTGAAGCCGAACCAGCGGCTCCTGTCGCTCGCCTCGATGCGGCCCGCCGTATCGTCGGCGGCGACGATCGTCCATCCCATCCGTTGCGCCGCCTCGAGCGCCCGATTGAACGCGGCGTCCGCGGGGAGCGCCAGGCTCATAGGCGCGATGTCCGGATAGGCGCGGCGCTGCTGCTCGGCAATCTTGGCGCCTTCATAAGTGACCGGATTTCCGCCATCGGCGGTTCGCGCCGCCACGACAGCGGCGAAGGCGGGAGGATTGTCGGGATCGCTCGTGATGTCGTGGATCGGCGGCACCGTCTGCCGCATCTGGTCGTAATGCCACGGGACGTAAGCGATGAGGAGACCGGCAACAAATGCCGCGACCGCGAGCGCGACCCCGCGCCACTCGATCCGCGAGCGGCCGAGGAGCAAAGCCAGCGCCGAGACGGCCAGGGCAGCGATCCCGCAGTAGCCCGCCCAGGGCATCAATGTCTGGAACGCGAAACGAAAATGCCACCATCCGGCGCGCCAGCCGATCGGGCCGAGGGCGAGCAGCACCGCCGCGGCCGTGGCGAGCGTCGCGGCCAAGACCGGCAGGTGCCGCAACGGCGATCGGCCGGTGCCGGAAGCGGTCGTAGCCAGGGTCATGGTCTTGCTCCTGCGCAACCCAGGGCGAGACCGAAATATCTATAGCCCTCCTGGCTGAAACGCTAGAAATTTGGTCAAGTCGGCACCCGGGAAGCGCGGCGCCATAAAGGCCGTCGCGCGCACGCGTTGCTATCTGTGCAACGCTGAAATTGCCATAATGTTTGTGTCTAATAAAAGGGCGGCAATCTCGGGGACAGCTACATGATTGCGGGAATTTGCCGCTGAAGAGTGCTTCTTTGCGAAGATTGGGTCAAAATCCGCGACAGGTAGGAGGAGAGGCCGCGATGAAGTTCAAGGTGGACATCGATTGCACTCCGGATGAGGCGCGAGCCTTTTTCGGCTTGCCGGACGTGAAGCCATTGCAGGAGGCGCTGCTGCCGGAAGTCGAAGAGCGTCTGAGAACGACACTGAAGGCGATGGACCCGGAGGCGATGCTGAAGAACTGGCTGCCGGCGACCCTCAAGGGATTCGAGCAGCTCCAGCAAATGTTTTTCGCAAATATGCCGGGCGCAGGCGACAAGAAGAAATAGCGGTGACACACGCGCTGCGCACCACGCGCCTGCTGCTGCGCCAATGGCGTGATGAGGATGGCGCGGCGTTTGCCGAGCTTTCCGGCGCCTCTACCGTCATGCAATACCTCGTGCCCTTTGCTGACCGAGCGGCTATGGACGCCTGGGTCATGGCGGTCCGCAGGCATTGGCAGGAGCATGGCTTTGGTCCCTGGGCCGTCGAGCTTCCCGGTGATGCGCCGTTTATTGGCGTCGTCGGCCTCAGCAATTTGCGCTTCGCGCTGCCGTTCGCGCCGGCGGTCGAAGCCGCCTGGCGCTTAGCCCGCCGCTATTGGGGAAGGGGCTATGCCTATGAGGCTGCACGGGCCGCGATCGATGACGGGTTCGGCCGACTCGGTCTCGACGAGATCGTCGCCTTTACAGTGCCGGCGAACCGGGCGTCGCGGCGGGTCATGGAAAAGCTCGGAATGACCCGCGACCCGGCAGAGGATTTCGATTTCGAGCATCCGCGGCTGCCGCCGGGACACCCCTTGCGCCGCCATGTACTTTACCGGCTTCGGCGGCCGTGAGCGGTTGCATCCTCTTGGTCCGCCACGGCGAGACGGAATGGAACCGGGAGAGACGCAATCAGGGCCGCTTCAACTCGCCCCTGACTGAGCGGGGCATCGCGCAAGCGCATGCCATCGGACGGCTGGTCGCGATATTGCCGAATGCCGCAGCGGCCCGCATCGTCGCCAGTCCGCTGGGCCGCGCGCGACGGACTGCCGAGATCATCTGCGAGCACCTCGACCCTGCCCCGGAGCTGGGCCTCGACGATCGGCTGCGGGAGCTTTCCACCGGCTCTTGGGACGGTCTGACCTATAGCGAGATCGCCATGTGCGCGCCCGGGATCTTCGACGGAGACGGGCGCTCCGAGTGGTGTTTCCGCTCGCCGGATGGGGAGCGTTACGAGGGCTTTGCGGCGCGCGTCGGCGACTGGCTGAGCGAGCCGGTTGATGCGCCGCTGACAATTGTCGTGACGCATGGCATGGTCAGCCGCGTCTTGCGTGGTCTCTACGCGCGCCTCCCGCGCGAGGCGGCGCTGATATTGCCGGTGCCGCAGGACAAGGTCTTCCGACTGTCCAATGACGCGATCGAAGAAATTCCAGTGAGCCTACAGGCCGCCTGCTCGACGCCGGGCCGAACCGGCCAGTGACGCTTCGCTTATTCCGGGGTTTGGAACTGCGGCGGCGGTCTTTGGACGACCGGTGCGGCGGCGTCCAGAATTTGGCGCCGCTCGCCGGAGCGGGGCGGATAAATGCGCTCGCAGTTGATGAGCTGCTTGGTCCGCTTGGCGGCGGCGCCGGTCGCGACGACCCGGCGGTCCCAGCCCTCGGTGTAAAGGGCGCCCCAGGGCCCGAGATCGAGGATCGTGGTGTACCAGTCGATGCGCAGCGGCAGCATGGGTTTTCCCACGAGATCGCACACGACGTTATAGCCGGCAAAGCGGCCCATCGGCCGGGCATGCTGGCAGGACATCACCGAGCTGTGCCGATCGTCGACGACGGCATAGGCGGCATCGCCCGCGGCAAAGGTATCTGGCATTCCCTCGACCCGCATAAAGCGGTCCACCGGAACCCGGCCGAACCGGTCGCGCCGAACCGGAAAAAGCTCGGTCAGAGGGCTGGCTCGCATGCCGGCGCACCAGACGATTGTCGCCGCGGGGATCTTTTCGCCGGTCGAGAGTGTGGCGCCGGACCGGTCGATTGCACTGATCGCGACGCCGGTGCGGGTTTCTACCCCGAGGGAGGCGAGCGCCGCGTCGATCACGTGACAGGCGCCGTCGCCCATATCGGAACCGACCCGCGGCTGATGATCGGCGAGAATTACTCGGGGAGCCACAGCTCCCGACGAACGCAATTTCCCGAGCATCTCGGTTGCCGCCTCGATGCCGGTCAACCCCGCGCCAACGACGAGCGCGGTATATTGCCCCGGCGAGCGCGGCTGCGCCGAGAGGCTCTGGATGTGGTTATTGAGGCGCGCGGCGCCGTCGTAAGTATCGACATCGAAGGCGTATTCGCCGAGCCCGGGGATGTCGGGGCGGACTAGCCGGCTGCCCAGGGCGAAGATCAGCCGGTCATAGCGGATCGATCGATCTGCGCCACCCACAGAGTAGGTGACCTGCCGGCGGTCGAAATCGATGCCGACGACCTCGCCCGCCACGCGCTCGACGCCGATCGGTTCGAGCACCTCATCAAGCGCCACCCTAACGCCGCTAAGATCGGGCTCGTAATTCCGCACGCGGATAGCGTGCCACTGATCGCGATTGACCACGGTCATCTGGGCCGCTTCCCGGCCGATATGGAACTCATCCAACGCGCGCGCCGCGCCAACCGCGCTCCACAGCCCGGCAAATCCCGCACCCAGGACGAGGATGCGCGCCGTCACCGGCTCGTTCGCTCGACGGTCTGGACGACCTCGAAGCCCTCGAACTCGGGGTGCCCGAGATAGAGCGGCCTATTCTGTCCGGCGCTGTGATGGGCGAGGCGGAAGGCTTCCGACCGCGTCCAGGCTTCGAAATCCGCCCTGCTCCGCCACTCCGTGTGGGAGGAGTAGAGGACATGGTCTTCGCCCTCGGGCCCGCGCAGCAAATGGAATTCGACAAAGCCGGGCACATCGCGCAAATGCGTGTCCCGCGATGTCCACACGCGCTCGAACTCGGAACACAAACCCGGAACGACTTTAAAGCAATTCATCGCGATGAACATTTGCGGCTTCCTGATCCGATCTGGCTTCCCGGTCTAAGGTTTAGCGCCAGGCTAAGGTTTAGCGAAAGTGACGACGACACCGGTCGCGGCGTCGTCAGGGTGGTCGAAGGGCGTTTTGAAATGGGCCACGGCACCCGGCGGCAACCGCGGCTTTGGGGGATCGATTATCTTGAATTGCACTTCCTTTTCGGCAGCGTCGCGCAAGGCGACCCGCAGCCGAGGGAGATCCTGCGTCGTTTTTCCGCCATTGGCCACATCCCCCTCGATGAGCAGGCCGTCCGGGGTGCGCGAGGGAGCGAGGTTTTCGATCTTCAGCCCGGTCCTCGGCGGCTCGGCCGGGAAGCCCGCCAGAGCATAGAGCCGTGCCGCCGGGGGCCATAGCGCCACAACCGCACCGCGGGCGACCATCACCCCAGCCAGAGCCGCGAGGGCGAGCAGGACGGCCACTACGAGCCAGCGGAGCGCACCCCAGCGGCTCCGACGCCGAGACGTTTCGGGAAGAGCTCGCCGTCGCGGCGGGACTTCCAGCGTGGTCGCCGGGCGCGGCGGGACTTCGAGCGCCGGTTCGATCCGGCCGTCGGTCTTGGCTTCGTCCCCGTCTTCGGGTGGCTCCGGCGATGCCGCCTGATGCCAGGTATGACCGCAGTTGGCGCAGCGGACGGTACGACCGGACCGTCCGCGCAGCGCCTCTTCGTCGACCAGATAGCAGGTCCGGCAGACCGGGCAGCGGACGATCATTGGCCGAGCCTACCGCCGCCGAAACCTCACGCAGCCGCGGGCGCCGTGCCGCGGCGGGCGAGCTGGCGCAGATGGTGGTCGGCGTCGCCAAACAACGTGTCGATCATCGTGACCCGCTTGAAGTAATGCCCGACTTTGTACTCCATCGTCATGCCGATGCCGCCGTGCAATTGGATCGCCTGCTGGCCGATGAATTTGCCCGAACGGCCGATCTGCACCTTGGCCGCCGCGACTGCGTTGCGCCGCTCGGCGGTATTTTCTTCGGTCGCCATCATCGTCGCGAACATCGCCATGCTGCGTGCCTGCTCCAGCGCGATCAGCATATCGACGGCACGGTGCTGCAGGATCTGAAAACTGCCGATCTCGCGGCCGAATTGCCGGCGCGTCTTGAGGTAGTCGACGGTGAGCTCGTGCATCACCGACATTGCGCCGACCGCCTCGGCGCAGAGCGCCGCGATCGCCTCGTCAACGACGCGCTCAATGAGCGGCAATGCGGCCCCCGGCTCGCCGAGCACCCCTTCCGGGCCGACCCGCACGCCCGAAAGCGCGATTTCGGCAGCACGCAACCCGTCCTGGGTCGGGTAGCCGCGTCTGGACACTCCCGGCGCCTTTGCATCCACGATGAAAGCGGCGACCCCGTCGCGATCCCGCCGCTCGCCGCCGACCCGGGCCGTCACGATCAGCTTGTCGGCGGTGTCGCCGTGCAGCACGACACCCTTCTCGCCTTCGATCACCCAGCCGCTGCCGTCGCGCGTGGCCCGCGTCGCGATGTCGTGCAAATCATATCTCGACTGCCGCTCGGTATGGGCAAACGCCAGAGTGAGGTCTCCCGCGGCAATTTTCGGGATCAGGTCGGCGCATTGCTCAGCGCTGGCGCCGTGGCGAAGAAGCCCGCCGCCGAGCACGACCGTTGCAAGATAGGGTTCGAGCCCCAACGCGCGGCCGAAGGCTTCCATCGCGATCATCGTTTCGACCGGACCGCCGGCGGAGCCGCCATATTGCTCTTCGAACGGAAGCCCGAGCAGCCCAAGCTCGGCGTATTGCGCCCACAGATCGCGGCTCCAGCCGTCCATGTTCTGCGCGTAAGCCTTGCGTTGCTCGAACGCGTAGCGGTCCCCGATCAGCCGGTCGAGGCTCTCCTTCAGCAGCCGCTGCTCCTCGCTCAGGTCGAAGTCCATCGCTCACAGCCCCAGGATCGCCTTGGCGATGATGTTCTTCTGAATCTCGTTGGTGCCACCATAGATCGTGGTCTTGCGCCAGTTGAAATAGGTCGGGGCGATCGGGCCGGCCCATTCGGGACCGATCGGGGGCTCGTTCCAGCGCTCGTCATCCTGGTGCTCGGGCTGGTAGGGGAGCGCGTAGGGGCCGACGACTTCGAGCAGCAATTCGGTCGTCGCCTGCTGGATTTCGGAGCCCTTGATCTTGAGGATCGACGAAGCAGGATCCGGCTTGTTGTCGGTGCGCCGGCGCTCGGCGGCGACGACACGCAGCTGCGTCATCTCGAGCGCCTTCAATTCGACTTCGACGGCGGCGAGCTTTTCGCGGAAGCGCTCGTCCTCGATCAGCGGCTTATCGTCGGCGCGTTCCATCGCGGCGAGTTCTTTGATCCGCCGGATGCGCTCCTTCGAGAGGCCGACCCGCGCGATCCCCGTGCGCTCCCGTCCCAGGAGGTACTTGGCGTAGTCCCAGCCCTTGTTTTCTTGGCCGACGAGGTTCTCGGCTGGCACCTTGACGTCGTCGAAGAACACCTCGTTGACCTCGTGCCCGCCCTCGATCGTGATGATCGGGCGCACCGTGATCCCGGGCGTCTTCATGTCGATCAGCAGAAAGGAAATTCCTTCCTGCTTCTTGGCCTGCGGGTCGGTGCGCACTAGACAGAAGATCCAATCGGCGTGCTGCGCGAGGGTCGTCCAGGTCTTCTGGCCGTTAATGATGTAATAGTCGCCCTCGCGTTTCGCGGCGGTTCGCAGCGAGGCGAGATCGGAGCCGGCGCCCGGCTCGGAAAAGCCTTGGCACCACCAATCGTCGAGGTTGGCGATGCGCGGCAGAAACCGCTGCTTCTGCGCTTCCGAGCCGAACGCGATCATGACCGGCCCGACCATCGTGACCCCAAAGCCGAGCGGCTGCGGCGCCGGGGCGAGCTGAAGCTCCTCCTGGAAGATATATTGCTGAACCGGGGTCCACCCGGTGCCGCCCCACTCGACGGGCCAGTTGGCGACCGCCCAACCCTTCTTGTTGAGGGTGCGCTGCCACGTGACGATATCGTCCTTGGCGAGCTTTCGCCCTTCAACCAGCTTGGTGCGGATGCTCTCCGGCAGATTGGCGCGGAAAAAACCCCGCACCTCGTCGCGGAACGCGAGCTCTTCGGAGGTAAAGCGGAGGTCCATGGCGCGAACTCCCCTAATGCAGAGGCGGTAAAAGCCCCTCTCCGCCCTTCAGGGAGGAGAGGGAGGGGCCCACGCCATCAGCGTGGGAGGGTGAGGTGGGTACCGGCGGCGGCTGTGGAATCCCCCACCTCACCCCGACCCTCTCCGCCCCCGGGGGCGGAGAGGGAGATACCATCGGGCTTTGATAGAATAACAGGCGGATCACGAGCTGAAACCGCGGCGCTCGGCGGCGCGACGCTGCAGAAGCGGCGCCGGCTGCAGGCTCTCGTCGCGCGACCTATCGGCGTAGAAGGCCAGCCGGTCGCGGACATGCGGGAGGCCGAGACGGTCGGCGTAATACATCGGACCCCCGCGCCATACCGGCCAGCCATAGCCATAGACCCAGATCACGTCGATATCGCCGGGGCGGCTGGCGATGCCTTCGTCGAGGATGCGCGCGCCTTCGTTGATCATCGGCAAGATCATGCGCTCGATGATCTCCTCGTGGCTGATGGGGCGGCGGTTGATGCCAAACCGCGAGGAAGCATCGAGGATTGTCTTCTCGACCTCCGGATCGGGAAGCGGCGTACGCGACCCGGGCTCGTAGCGGAAGTACCCCTTCCCGGTCTTCTGGCCGTAATGCCCGGCTTCGCAAAGGGCGTCTTCGATGAGCGCCTGTTCGCCCCGCCCTTTCCGAATGCGCCACCCGACATCGAGCCCGGCGAGATCCATCATTGCGCAGGGGCCCATCGGGAACCCGAACCCGGTAACCGCGGCGTCGATTTCCTGCGGCAACGCCCCTTCGAGCAGCAGCCGTTCGGTTTCGACCGACCGGCGCGCCAGCATGCGGTTGCCGACGAACCCGTAACACACGCCGACGGTGACCGGTACCTTACCGAGGCGGCGCCCGAGCGCGATTGCGGTGGCGAGCGCCTCGAACGAGGCCTCTGCGCCGCGCACGATCTCCAATAGGCGCATGACATTGGCCGGGCTGAAAAAATGCATTCCCAGCACGTCGTTCGGCCGAGCCGTCGCTCGCGCGATCTCGTTGACATCGAAGGTCGAGGTGTTTGTCGCGAGCAGCGCATTCGGCTTGGCGATCCGATCGAGATCAGCAAAGACGCGCTTCTTGACGTCCATCTCCTCGAACACGGCTTCGATTACGACATCGGCCTCGGCGGCCGCTTCGAGTCCGGTGGCTCCGGTCATCAGACCGAGGCGGCGCTCCATCTCGTCGGCGGTGAGCCCGCCGCGCGAGACGCTGGTACGGTAATTGGCGGCGACCCGGTCGAGCCCCTTCTGCAAGAGCTCGCCGGCGGTCTCGACGACCGTGACGGGGATGCCGGCATTGGCGAAGCACATCGCGATGCCGCCGCCCATCGTGCCGGCGCCGATCACGGCGCCGCGGGCAATCTGACGTGGCCTTGTCGCCTCGGGCATATCCGGCACTTTTGCCGCCTCGCGCTCGGCGAAGAAGATATGGCGCTGCGCCTTCGACTGATCCCCGGCAACGAGTTGCCGGAACAGCTCTGACTCGCGCCTCAATCCTTCGTCGAACGGCAGGACGATCGCGTTGCGCACCGCCTCCACGCAGGCCGCGGGAGCGTCCCGGCCGCGCAGCCGACGGGTCAGCGCCTCCGCAGCGTCAGCAAAGCCTTCGCCGATCAGCTTCTCCTCGCGATCGCGGACGAGCCGTAGCGGCCGCCCCTCCCGTACGACGCGCCGCACAAAGTCGACCGCACCGCCGGTGAGGTCGCCCTCGACGATCTCGTCGATGACCCCGTCCGCGTGTGCCTCGGCCGCTCCGATCGGCTCGCCGGTGACGATCATCTGCAGCGCCTTCTCCGGCCCGACGAGGCGCGGCAGCCGCTGCGTCCCGCCCGCCCCCGGCAACAGGCCGAGCTTGACTTCGGGCAGGCCGACGCGCGCTCCGGATACTGCGACACGGAAATGGCAGGCGAGCGCCAGCTCGAAGCCGCCGCCGAAGGCGGTGCCGTGCAACGCCGCGACCACCGGCTTCGGCATTGCTTCGATCGCGGCGATGACCTGGTGGAGGCTCGGCGCCTGCGGCGGCTTGCCAAATTCGGTGATGTCGGCGCCGGCGAAAAAGGTACGACCGGCGCAGGCGATCACCACCGCCTTGACCGCGTCGTCGTCGCGCGCCTGCGCCAGCGCCTCGGTGAGCCCGGCGCGCACCTCGTGCTTCAGCGCATTGACCGGCGGGTTGTCGGCCGCGACGACCGCGACCTCGCCGTCACGGCGGAGATCGACGCTGGCGTTGATATTGCCCATGATGCTCTCCGGGTCCTGACGCCTTCTTCGGCAGACTATCCCGGCAAGGCCGCGCAATGAAGGCCCAATCCGGCTTGGCGGCGGCTTGACTCGCCGGAGCGCGGCCGGCAGGGTCGAGGCAAGAGGCTCACGGGAGGATGAATGCGCGATGCCGCACTGCTCGAGGTACGCGATGTCGCGGTGCGGTTCGGCGGCATCGTCGCGCTCGACGGCGTCTCGTTCGATTTGGAGGAGGGCCAGATCCTCGGCCTCATTGGCCCGAACGGCGCCGGCAAGACGACATTATTCAATTGCCTCAGCCGCCTCTATACCCCCAACCGAGGCGAAATTCTGTTCGAGGGCAGCTCGCTGCTCCATCGGCCGCCCCACCGGATCGCCGAAATCGGCATTGCCCGGACCTTCCAGAACCTCGCTCTGTTCCCGCGTCAGTCGGTGCTCGACAATGTGCGGATCGGCGCCCATACCGCCTGCCGCAGCGATTTTATCAGTGATGCCTTGCACCTGCCATGGGTGCGCCGTCAGGAACGGGAGCTCGAACAGACCGCCTGGGCGCTGCTCGATGCGCTCGATCTGAGCGAGGTGGCGCAGGAACCGCCCGAGGGTCTGCCGCTCGGCACGCGAAAACGAATCGAGCTGGCGCGGGCCCTCGCCGCACATCCGAAATTGCTGCTGCTCGATGAACCGGCTGGTGGGCTCACTCACGAGGAGGTCGCCGAACTCGGTGGCCTCATCAGGCGGGTTCGCGACGACCGCCAAGTCAGCGTGCTGCTGGTCGAGCATCACATGGGCCTTGTAATGTCGATCTCGGATAAGGTCGTCGCGCTCGATTTCGGCCGCAAGATCGCCGAAGGGCCCCCCGCTCTGGTCCAGCAGGACGAGGAAGTCATCCGGGCCTATCTGGGCAAGCCGCGGGCGCCGGTGCAATGATGCTCGACGGGCAATGATGCTCGAAGTGCGCGAATTGTGTGCGTTTTATGGTGAGAACCAGGCCCTTTACGGCCTCGACTTCGCGCTCGACGGAGGCAAGATCGTAACGTTGCTGGGCGCCAACGGTGCCGGCAAGACAACGACATTGCGCGCGCTTTGCGGAATGGTTCGGCTCAGCGGCGAGATTCGCTTCGACGGCAAGTCCCTCCTCGGCCGCGCCACTGAAGATATCGTGCGCCTCGGGATAGCCCATGTGCCGGAGGGCCGGGGCACTTTCGTCCGCATGACCGTGGAAGAGAACCTGCAGCTCGGCGCGATGGTGCGACGCGGCCGGGCCGCCATCGCGACAGATGTCGAGAAGGTCTACGCGCATTTCCCGCGGCTCAAGGAGCGTCGCGCTCAGGCCGCCGGGACCCTGAGCGGCGGCGAGCAACAGATGCTGGCGGTCGGCCGCGCGCTGATGCTGCGGCCGCGGCTGATGCTGCTCGACGAGCCTTCGTTCGGGCTGGCGCCGTTGATCGTCGAGGAATTGTTCGAGATCCTGCGGCAGCTCAATCGCGAGCTCGGGGTTGCGATGCTGATCGTCGAGCAGAATGCGGCCCTCGCGCTCGACCTGGCAGACCATGCTTACCTGCTCGAAACCGGCCGTATCGTCATGGCCGGCCCAGCCGGCGAGATCGGCAAAGACGAGGCGGTGCGCCGCTCGTATCTGGGGTATTGAAAGACCCCAACCTACGCGGGCTCCTTTGGGGAGGGAGAAGCGGCGAGCTCGCTGCCGAGGTAGCGGGCGAGCTCCGCCATGCCGGAGCGGCCGGCGCGGGCTTCGGCGTCCGGGTTGTAGTTCGTGTTGGTGTTGACGTCGTAGGTGTAGATCGTGCCGCCGGCGTCGCTGATGAACTCGATCCCGGCGATGCCGATGGCGTTGGCGGTGAGAAAGGACCGGTATTGCTGCTTCAGAGCGGGGTCGATGTCGTCGATGATCGTGAACTTGGCGCGGGGCTCCTCACCGGCGGGGCAGAACGCGTCGCCGACGGCACAGGCATCGGCGGGGCACAGCTCGAAGCCCTCGCTGGTGTCCACCTCGACCGCATACATGAATCTGCCGCCGATGAACTCGGCGCGGGTAATGAGCGGGACCGCGGCGCGGACGTATTGCTGCAAGAGATGCAAGCCATCGACTGGCGGCTCGTAATCCGGGCTGGCGAGATAGTCGGCCAATGCACCAGGCGAGCTAAACAGCCGCACGCCGAAGCCTTTGCCGCCGCGGTTCGGCTTCAAAATAAATGGGCCGCCGCCAAAGCGCTGGCGGGCAGCCTCTGCGAGCAGCTCCTTGCCGGCGACGACGACGGTATCCGGCGTGCGGATGCCGGCGGCTTCGAGGGCGGCGTATTGGCGCGCCTTGCTGATCTCGAAGTCGAGCGCGCGGCTGCCGTTGACGACGCGGCGGCGGTGCCGCTCGAGCCAGGCGAGCACCGAGGCAGTCAGTTCGGCGGCGTAACGATGGTCGCGCGTGTGCGAGGACGCGCTCATCCGATTGTAGAAGACGCCCTCGGGCGGGGGCCGCGACAGATCGAAGACGCCGCGGTCGAGGAACCAGTCGCGCCAGGGAAGCCCCTGCCCATCCAAGGCAGCCGCCAGTGGTTCAAGCCAAGCAGCGTTCTCGTGAATCACATGGATGTGCCTCATCAACTCCTCCTCGCGATTAATCAGAGATAATTACATTTGGATAGGAGTCAAATCTGGCAGTAAATACATATCATAATTGTTTAATACGTGTCTTCGGAGTTGCCTCTATAATCACCAATCGAAGATCGGGAGGGGGCGGCATGGGGCGGGTCGAGGGAAAGGTCGCGCTCGTAGCTGGTGCGGGCGGCGGGATCGGCGGGGCGGGCGCGCTTGGTCTCGGGCGGGAAGGCGCGGCGGTAGTCTGCGCCGATATAGATGCCGCCGCGGCTGAGGCGGTCGCTGCGCAAATTCGCACTGCGGGCGGCCGTGCTGCGGCGCTCGGCCTCGACGTACGCGACCGCTCGGCCGTCGACGCCGCGATTGCCGCGGCGGTGCGCGAGTTCGGCAGGCTCGATGTGCTGCTCGACTGCGTCGGCGTTAGTCAGACCGCCGCTTTTCTCGACCTCGACCCTGCGACGTGGGACCGCATCATCGCGGTCAATTTGACCGGGATGTTCCATTTGGGGCAGGCAGCGGCCCGGCAGATGGTGCGGCAGGGCGGCGGCGGGAGCATCATCAACGTCACCTCGCAGCTCGCCGAGGTCGCCCGCCCCGAGCGCGCCGCTTATGTCGCCTCCAAAGGCGGCGGCCGGTCGCTGACCCATGCGATGGCGCTCGAACTGGCGCCGCACGGCATCCGCGTCAATGCGATCGCCCCCGGCCCGACTTTGACCGGGCTGACACGGGCCAGCTACACCGACCCGGAAAGGCGCCGCGCTACGATCGCGCAGATCCCACTCGGCCGTTTGGGAGAACCCGAGGATATCGTCGGGGCGATCCTTTATCTCGCCTCGGACGGAGCCCGCTGGGTGACCGGCAGCACGGTCACGGTCGATGGCGGCTATCTGGTGATTTGAGGAGTGTACAGCGATGAAGATCGGATTCATCGGGACCGGGACGATGGGGCAGCCGATGCTGGCCAATCTCGTCAAGAAGGGCTTCGAGGTTGTCGCCTTCGATGTCGTGCAGGGAGCGCTCGACGCCGCGGTAAGGCTGGGTGCGGGGCGGGCGGGGTCGGCGGGCGAAGCGGCGGCCAGTTGCGACTTGGTGATTACGATGCTGCCGTCCTCGGCCAATGTCGAGGCCGCCTATCTCGGCGAGGGCGGGATTATCGAGAGCGCCCCCGCCGGGCGGCTCTGCGTCGACATGTCGACGATCGATCCCGGCACCTCGCAGCGGGTGGCGGCGCGCCTCATGGAACGTGGGCTGAATTCCTCGACGCGCCGGTTTCGGGCGGGGTGGGCGGCGCCACGGCGGGCACATTGGCGATCATGGTCGGCGGCGCTGCCGAGGACCTCGAAGAGGCGCGGCCGGCGCTCGCGGCGATGGGCGGCAACATCATCCACGTCGGCGCGGTCGGGTCCGGCGAGGTCGCCAAGCTGTGCAACAATTTGATCTCGGGCTCGGCCCTGGTCGCGGTCGCCGAGGCGTTTCGCATCGGCGAGGCGTTTGGGGTCGATCCGCAGATATTGACCAATGTGATCGCCAAATCCTCGGGCGCCACCTGGGTCATGGAGCACATGCATCCGGTCCCCGGCATCGTCGACAGCGCCGCTTCGAGCCGGCAATACGCACCGGGCTTCATGACCGACCTGATGGCGAAGGATCTCGGCCTCGCCATCAGCGCCGCGCGCGAGAAGCGGGTCCCCGTCGCCGTCGCGCCCGCGGCGCATCAGCTCTACCGGCTCGCGTCGTCGCACGGGCTCGGCCGCGAGGATTTCTCCTCGGTCTACAAATTCCTGAAGCCGTCGAGCGACGACGCCCCGGTGTAGCCCGAGAGCGCCTTCCCGCCCCGGCCTGGCTGTTTCTGCAGCGAATATACAGCCAGCCCGCATCTCCCTTCTCCACCTCGGTGCTCGCGACGCGGGATTACCTTGGCGAGGATAGCATCCGATTATGGCAATTTTGCCGATGCCGTATCACCTCCGGCCTCAAAGTTGGGTTTTGCCTTGGACCGCGAAGTGGAGCGCATGGCGCGGCGGGTGAGCAGCGCGAGCGGTACGCACAACAGCAGCATCAATGCACCGAGAATGAAAAAGCTTTCGCTCACACCCCAATGATCGGCGATCGCGCCCATCAACGGCGGGATCACGATCGAGGTGAGCCGCTGTCCGGTCTGACGCAGTCCGACGACCGCACCTTGCTGATGGCGGCCAACCGCCCTGGCCTGCACCGATAAAATGACCGGCTGGATGACGCCTTCCAGCCAGCCGCGGATCACCTGCGACAGCAGCAGCAAAGCGAAGATCCCGCCCAGCAGCGGCGTCATCGCAATCAGCAGGATCGACAGCACCGTGCCGCTCAGCATTGTGCGCAGAGGATCGCCCAATCGCACCACGAGCCCGGCAAAGAGCGCGCCGAACCCACTCGCAATCTCCGCCGTAGCGAACAGGACGCCGATGATTGTGCCGACGAGCCCGATCTGCTCGAGGTAAACGACATAGACCGAGGTCTGGATGCTGTATGTCGTATTGCGCATCGAGATGATTGCCATCGACACCGCAACGGTCGGGATCACGACCAGCATGATCGAGCTCACGTAGTCGGAGGCTCGGGGCAAGACGTCGCGGGCGCGGAACCGCGCTCGTCCGGTTCCATCCGCCGATTGGGACCCGAATGGCCGCGCCCCAAAAATCTCGGCCTCTTGTGTGCGCAGCAGTGCAATCGTCAACACCGTGCCCCAAGCGACGCCAAAGAGATAAGCCGGCCAGGCTCCGCCGAAATCCCAGACGATGCCGGCGAGAATGGGCGCCGTCGTCGAGCCGAGCCGGGCAAAGAAGCTGAACTTGCCGATATAGCCGGCATCGCCCTCGGCGAGCTGCGCGATCAAGGTCTGCGCGCCGGACCACGCAAAGGAAACCGCGGCGCCGTTTACCAGCTGCAATAGCAACAAAGCCCAGAACCCCGGCACGAGCGGAAAGAGCGGCGCCAGAGCCATACCCGTCCAGACAAAGAATAAAGTGACCCGGCGCGTGCCGAATCGGTCCATCAACACGCCGATGTGGATCGACAGAAACAATGCGAGGATCGAGCGCGCCCCCACCAGGATGCCGATCTCGACCGCATCGAACCCCAGCGACAGGCTATAGAGCGGGATAAGAAAGGTAAAGAAATCGACATACCCCATGCTGAACGGCCCGGCGACGTAGAGCGAGGCGGGGGGCCTGGAGCGGGCGGTGTTCATGCCGGTGAGGTCTCCATTCCGCCTGCCGGGAGGAGCATCAAATCGGCGTAGCGAGGTCCATCGGGCATTTCGGGTTTCACACTCCGGATGCGGCCGAAAGAATACGCTGCGGACTTCGCCGTAGACGAGAATGCGTCATGCAGCGCAAACTCGCGCCGGACGCGCGTCGCTGGCCGACCCTGACCACTCGAACAGATCGCTGTGAAGTCAAGCCCGACTAGCCGACGGCGTGCGATTCCGCTCCTCGGCGCTTCGCTCCCAGGGAGAGCCGTGTGTCGTAGAGTCTTACCATTTCGGTCCCTTGAGCGCGCCGCTTTCTGTGCGGTGCTGAACCTGTCGGGACGAAGGGCGTCCCGATCATCGACCCGATGCTTCCGACGCGGATCGAACTAAGGGCGCCAACACGGTTTTTCGTCGTCGATCGAGAGATTCTGTAGCCACACTTAGGCAAGCGTGATGCCAAATGTGCTCCTAAGCTTGTCGGACTGTTGAAACTCTCCCAAATAGGGCACTGTGGGAGGGGATTAGGTGTTGGAATCGAGCCGATTGTCGGCCTCGGCTTAGCATACGAGGGTAGCCAAAATATGGGCAGCGCCCTACAAAAGGTTCCGAATTCGCAACGTTCTGGCCTATTCGGGAAGATCAGAGAATGGGCATCGAGTCGTCTGTCAGCATATGAACGTTGGTATGTTACGCAGGACTCTCAAGTCGAAATCGAGGACTACGGAACTCTCACTATCGTAGATGAACACGATAAGCCCCATAAGTTTGAAATCGGCAATATCACTGGAGCAATATTTTGGCCCGTGAGGGATGCTTCCTATCTGTTTGATTTACTCTTGAGAATGAAGGCTCAGAATGCGAACCCGTGTCAGGTTTATGCGGGAACGTTTCCCGCGGACCGCCCGGCATTCAAGAAAGCCAAATCCATTCTAGAAAGGCTCAAGCTCCTATAACCAACATGGCCGCAAGCCTATAGCTGTGAAAAATCCGACTTTCATCGGATTCGTCCACATAATTTTCACCACTAAGTAGGGGGCGCGCCGGGCACTGGTGGGTAAATGCGATAATATGCAAACCTAAGCGCTCCCAGAGACCACCACAAGATTGCCAAAATCCCGGTGGCGGGGATGGCAAATAATACTAGGATTATTATTATCCACAACGAGCATAAGAAAAACGCTTTTTCTTTCAACGCAATGGCGATTTGCTTGGGTATAACCTCTCCGATTAGGAAGATAAAAATTGTAACCCCGATTATCGAAAAAGCATTGGAACCTTGCATGCTTGTCCGGTTGACACCCAAGAGCACCAGATTTGGTGGCGGTTTGTCGGTACCCTAGCTCAGTGGATGCTCGCCGGGTTTTCGCCGCGGCATTTTGGATGTTGCCATGAACCGGTGTACAGCCCGTCATACGTCGGGGCCACCGCCTGCCCGCCGATCCCGAGCAATGACCGGAACGCATTGAACGGGTAAAAACGGCGATTGAACCGGAACGTGAACTCGTTGAGGTAGGCTTGAAGGTGCTGCGGACTGACGCCGTGGTGGCAACCTCGCAGCCAGCTTTTCAGATTACTGAAGATCAAATGGGAGATCGGCAGAAAGTCCTCGGCCACGCTGGGATCACCTTGCGCTGCGACCGGCAGATGCCGATAGCCGCGATCACGCAACGTCGCATAGCCGCCCCAGGCGTCGGTCACCACCACGGCTCCTGGCTCGACCGCCGCCTCGACAAAGCCGCACAGCGATCTTGCCGACCGATCCAGCACAACTTCCATCCGAATACGGCCGGCATATCGGCCATTGCGGCGCGGCACGCCTTTGACGTTCTCGGGCTTGCGCTGGCGGACTTCGACAGCCGCGATAACGAGGCTTTGATCATGGACCCCGCGGCCCCCGCCGCGCGTCCTGCCGCCGACCCATGACTCGTCGATCTCGACATGATCCCGCGGCTGGCCACCGATGCGGTCGCGATCGGGTCGGACCATGCCAGCGCGGAGTTTGTGGAGGATCTGGAACGCCGTCTCGTAGCGGTTCAAGCCAAGCTGACGTTGGAATTGGACGGCCGAGATGCCTGGCGTATGGCTCGAAACCAGGTAGGCGGCCCAGAACCAGATCGACAGCGGCGTGCGGGTCCGCTCCATGACCGTGCCGGCCGTCAGCGCATTATCCCGCTGACATTTGCGGCACCGCAGAACCTGCGGCCGGTTGGCGAAGCGGTAGGGTTCGCTGGCTTCGCCGCACCATCCGCAGACGAACCCGTCGCGCCAGCGGATGGCTTCAAGGTAAGCAGCGCAAGCCGTATCGTCAGGAAACAGGCGTTGGAACTCGGGCAGTGAACCCGGAAAGGGCAGATCCGCGCGGAGCAAGACAACGGCGGGCATGGCGGCATCTCGTTTCCGCCGCTAAACTACCAACTGTAGTCTTGGGTGTCAACCGGATAAGCACGGAACCTTGAACATGGGACAACCAATCACGTATGACAGGCATTGGGAATTCCACGGCTGGCGGATGATTGGCATCGGTTACGTAGCTCAACGTAGAGACGGCCAAATAAACGGTGAGAATTGTGTTGGCTAGAACGACACATGTGCTTACTGTTTCTGAAATATTTTTGAGGAAATTTATGGTTCGGAAGAATATATCTATGTGTAATGGCATACGCCCATTGTAACGATGCACAGATATTTCTTCCAATCTAATATTTATTGCTCTGTCCGTAGTCTCTGAAAGAGAAATCTCTGAGCACGAACACAGAAATATCAATAGCAATACGATCCCAAAATTTATGCAAAGAGCTGAGCGGTGATCTGGCAGAACGACATAGGGCCAGAGATCGACAACATAGCGAGTCAGAAGTTCCGTCAGGAGCCATACTGTTGCTATTACACAGAAAAGTTTCCAGGCAAACAGGATCACGGCTCTTATTGTCATCACATGTCTCGCGTGTGCGCAAGCGGACTTTGTTATTTCTGCGGCGGTTTTAGCGTCCGCGCAGTCCCCCAATCAAGCTTCCGTAACTCAAGTGCGTGCGCCAAATAATATGGAGCGCGACAGGACGGCTCTAAAAATTACCGGCGTTTCCGGGAGAATATCCGATCAGGAAAAAGTCGTGTAAGCCCCATTCTGAAAAAAGCGGCGTTGCGGGCGTTTCGAGTTCATGCGCCGGGCGAGAGCTCCGGAATGGGTCGAGAGCAGCCCCTTCACGCCGGCTCAGACATTGTCCGCTTCTGTGCAGGTTTTTCTGACGCTTGGCGTCCAATCGGTGGCCCCGGACGGTCGGCTCCGACTAGTGACCAATACTAATCATCCGCCGCCGCGGGAATTGGCTGGCGGCGGGGGCCGCGGACCAGCAGCAATAATGGCAATGAGGCGAGGATGACGATCAGCATTAAGGCGAAATCGTCGTTGTAGGCGATCATTGCGGCTTGGCGGGTGACTTCGTGATTGAGCGCGGCGATTCCGGAGGGGTCGGTCAGGCTGAACGGGGCCGAGAGGTAGGGCGCTTGGGCCAGCGGGTTGTCCGGGCGCAGGTGCTCCATCAGGCGGGAGTGGACGATCTGCGTGTTCTGGCTGAGCTCGGTTTCGAGGATCGCGATCCCGATGCTGCCGCCGAGCATGCGCATCAGTGCGCGCAATGCGGTTCCCTGGGTCAGCATGTGGTGCGGCAGGCCCGACAGCGCCAAAAGGTTGAGCGGCACAAAGGTGCAGCCGAGCCCGAAGCCCTGCGCGAAGCCGGCCCACAATATCGGCCCCGACCCCATGTAGAGGGAATAGCCGGTCATCTGCCACAGCGAGGCCGCAGTCATCAGAAACCCGGCCAGGATGAAGAGGCGATTGTCGACGCGGTTGATCATGCGGGCGACGATGAACATCGCCAGCATCGTGCCGAAGCCGCGCGGCGCCATCATCCACCCGGCGTCGAACACCGGGTAGTTCAGCAATACCTGCATCATCGATGGCACCAGCGCCAGAGTGCCGGTGAGGATCATCCCGACCCCGAACATCAGCAGGCTGCCGGCCACGAAATTCGGGCTCTTCAACAGCTCGCGATTGAGAAACGAGCGCTCACCGGCCGTCATCGTATGGACGGCCAATAGGTAGAAGCACAGCCCCGCGACCGTTGCCTCGATCCAGATCTCGGTCGAGTGGAACCAGTCCTTGAGCTGCCCGCGGTCGAGCATCAATTGCAATGAGCCGACGCCGAGGCTCAGCATCGCAAAGCCAAAGCCGTCAAATGCGTCGCGCCGCATCGTGCGGGAGTGGCGGATAAAGACGAAGATGCCGAGCGCGCACAATGCGCCGACCGGCAGGTTGATGTAAAAGCACCAGCGCCAGCCGAAATTATCGGTCAGCCAGCCGCCCAAGGTCGGGCCGATGATCGGCCCCATCATCGCGCCGGTGCTGAAGATCGCCATCGCGTAACCGTGGCGCTCGCGCGGATAGATCGTAAAGAGCGTGGCCTGGCCGAGCGGCACCAGCCCGGCGCTGCATACGCCTTGAAGAAGGCGATAGAGCACCAGCTGGGTGAGGCTCGTCGCGGCGCCGCACAGTGCCGAGGCGATCGTGAAGCCGACAACCGAGGCGAGAAAGATGTATTTGACGCCAAAATGCCCGGCGAGCCAGCCGGTCAATGGCATCATGATCGCCGAGGCGACGATGTAGGACGTCAATACCCACGAGATCTGGTCCTGCGCTGCCGACATGCTGCCCTGGATGTGCGGCAGGCAGACATTGACGATCGTCGTGTCGAGCCCCTGCATGATGCAGGCGCAGATGATCGTCGCGGTCGTCGCGGCCCGGTTCGTTGCCGGCGATGCGCCTTCTCCCCTCACTCCTCCGGCCTTCGCAGCGGGCCGCTGCCCAATGATCGTTGGTGCAGGTATACTGGTAAGTCTTGCCGCTTGTCACGCGAACCGCCCGAGCCTCGCTCCCGGTACCTTGGGCCGCGAACCCATGGTATAAGCCGCATTTGGCCGACGAGGAGTTTCCGCATGAAGAACGGCATGGTCATTATCGACGCCGACGGGCACGCCGTCGATTACGAGCCGGTGTACCGCGAGAGGCTGCCGGAAAAGTACCGGAACCGCGCGACGATCTACCCGGCCGACAATTTCGACCGCACGCAAAACGGCGCGCTTGCCGGGAAGCGGCCGCCGTCGCCGGCACAGAACCTCGCCGACAACGCGCAGGAGGGGATCGATCTGCAGATCATCTACCCGACCGGCGGATTGATGCTGACGCGAGTGCGCGAGCGCGATTATGCGACCGCCTTGTGCCAGGCCTACAACGACTGGCTCTACGATTGGTGCGCGATCGACCGCAGACGGCTGAAAGCCGTCGCCCTCGTCCCGTTGCATGTCGACACCCGGGCCGCCATCGACGAGATGGAGCGGGCCGTCGCAAAGCTCGGCAATGTCGGCGTCATGGTCAATACCTACGACCGCAGCCGCAATATCGCGCATCGCGATTTCTGGCCGTTTTATGAGGAATGCGCGCGGCAGGGGGTGCCGGTTGCATTTCACGCCTCGGGCAGCGACACGATGGACCCGCTGTGCCATTTCGAGAATTTTCTGCAGATCCACACCTTGTCGCATGCGCCGGAGCAGCTGATCGCGTGCACAGCGGTCATCTACAGCGGGCTGCTCGAGAAATACCAGGATCTGCGGATCGCCTTTCTCGAGGCTGGGATCGGCTGGGTGCCGTTCTGGATGGAGCACATGGACGAGGAATACGAGTTCCGCCAGTTCGACGCGCCGCTGTTGAAGGCCAAGCCGTCGGAATACATGACTTGCGGCCGGGTATTCGTGTCCTGCGAGCCGGAAGAGAAGACCTTGCGCTACGTGCCCGAGTTCTTCCCGACCGACAATATCCTATTCGCGTCGGACTATCCGCATTGGGACGGTCAGTTCCCCGATGCCGTTTCGACCCTGGCCGACCGCGCCGACATCGCGGACGGCCTCAAGCGCAAGATCTTCTTCGACAACCCGCAACGCTTTTATGGAATGACAGTCGACCCCGCCGCCTTCGGCGCGGGTCATTAGGGAGGGAAAACACGATGCCGAAAATCCCGGCGGAGCGGCTGACCGAGATCGGGCGGGCGCTGTTCGTGGCGGCGGGGACGCCGCAGCAAGAGGCCGAGATCGTCATGCGGCATGTGGTCAATGCCAATCTGGCCGGCCACGATTCGCACGGCGTGATCCAGATCCCGACCTATATCGAGCGCATCAAAGTCGGCCACATCGTGCCCGGCGCACCCTGGAAAATCGTCGAGGAATCGCCGACCACCACGGTCGTCGACGGGCACTGGGGTTTCGGCTACGTCGTCAACGAGCGCGCGATGCGCCTGACGATCGAAAAGGCCAAAACCGGCAATGTTGCGGCCGCCACGGTCTTTCGCCAGGGGCATATCGGCCGAGTGGCCTCTTATACCTTGATGGCCGCACGAGAAGGGATGATCGGCATCGCCACCGCCAATTCCGGGCGCTCGCCCAAGGCGGTGGCGCCGTTTGGCGGGCGCGAGGCGCGGCTCGGCACCAACCCGATCTCGATCGCGATGCCGTCGGATTTGGACGGGCCGCTCTACCTCGACATGGCCACCTCGGCCGCTGCGGCCGGCAAGATCGCGCTATCGGTCGCGCGCGGCACGCCGGTGCCGCCGGGCTGGATCATCGACCGCGACGGCCGGCCGACCACCGATCCGAGCCAGCTGCGTCAAGGCGGCGCGCTGCTGCCGGTCGGCGGCAGCGAAGGTTATAAGGGCTATGGCCTCTCGGTGATGGTCGAGATCCTCTGCGGCCTGTTGACCGGCCTCGGCTTTGGGGTCGAGCCGACCGGACGCCACAATGACGGCTGTTTCATGGCGGTTTTCAAAGTCGAGGCCTTCCGGCCGCTCGCCGAGTTCAAAAAGGACATCGGCGAGTTCGTGCAATATCTGAAGGCGACGAAGCCGGCCGAAGGCAGCAGCGGCGTCTACTATCCGGGCGAAATCGAGCACATGCGGGAAGCGGATCGCCGCGCCAACGGCATCGAAATCGAGGACGCCACCTGGTACAAGCTGCGCACACTGGCGGAGGGCTACGGGCTGGCCGACCAGCTCGGGTTTGCCGAAATCGAGTGAGCCCGATCGGCTGTCGTTAAATCTGAAAAGAGTGGCGGATCCCGAGCCCTACCGAGTACAGTGCGGGTGGGGAAAGTTTGTGGAATAATTCAGGGGTGTTGGGGATGCGGGGGGTGGCGTTGCTTGTTCTCTTTGGCATTGTCGCTTGTGCCACGGGGGATGCCGTGACACCGGCGAACGCTTCTTCCGAACTGCGCGAGTGGCGAACCGCGGACGGAAAGCCGCCTTCGAAAACTGAGTTTGCGGCAGTCATGGCCGCTTGCGAAGACCGAGCAAAGACTGCGAACAAGAGCGACCCGATCGAGGGCTGCCTCGCCGACTACGGACTGCACCGCGTGCAGTGAGCGGATTCGCTAAACGTGACGGGCGTTCGCCTGTTCGAACAACCGCAAGTTCTTCGTGGGCACCGGCTTTCGCCGGTGTAGCGGGATTGGTATGAGCGATGGCGCGCCATTGCCTGATGAAATCGTGTGAATGACTGGGAGCACTAGCGGGGCCGCCAAGTGAAGACGGAGGACATTGCGAAATTCCAGACCGAGCCGACCACCGCTCCCGCCACACCGGCCAGCCACCAAGTGTGGCTCGAGGTGAACGCGTAGGAGGCGACGCCGACATTCGCGATCGCCCCAACACCGCAGATCAGGTAAAAAATCGCGAGGCCGCGCAGCAGTTTGAACCCGCGCAGCCGCTGGTCGCGGTACGTGAACTGATTGTTGAGGACAAAATTCGAGGTCATCGCCACCATTGTGGCGATGGCCTGGGATGCGCCGAACCCAAAGGCCAGAAGGTTGAGAGCGACCCACAGCGTCGCAAGATGCACGACCAGGCCCAACCCGCCGATCAGGCCGAAAAGGGCAAACCGCACGGGAACGAACCGGCCGACCAATTTATCGGCGAGCAGCATCCCGTATTCCCACGCGACCATCGTGTCGAGCTTGCTTTCGCCGTGCTGCCGCTCGCGAAAGCTGTACGGAATTTCCCTGACCCTCGGCGGCTCGGGCGACGAGGCGAGAAGGTCGAGCAGGACCTTGAATCCTTGCCCGGACATACGGCGCAGCGCGGCTTCGAAGATTTCGCGGCGGCACATGAAGAAGCCGCTCAGCGGATCGGCAACATCAGCCTTGCAGATCACGCGCGCGAGGCGCGTCGCTGCCCCGCTCATCCGGACCCGGACGCTGCTCCAATCGCCAACCCCGCCGCCTGCGACATAGCGGCTGCCGACCACCAGATCGACCTCGCCGCCCTCCAGCGCCATCAACATTTGTGGCAGCAGCCGCTCGTCATGCTGCAGATCGGCATCCATGATGGCGATATAAGGCGAGGCGCAAGCGAGCACGCCTTCCATGCAGGCAGTGGCAAGGCCGCGCCTGCCGATCCGCTGCAGGCAGCGCACGCGCGGATTACGCCGCGCGAGGTCCCGTACGTGCTCGGCTGTCCCGTCGCGCGAGTCGTCATCGACAAAGATCACCTCCCAGTCGGTATTCGGCAGGGCTGCCGCCACCAGAGACAGCAACGGTGCGATGTTCTCGCGCTCGTTCAATGTCGGGATGATGATGCTCAGGACCGTCGTAATGCGTGGAGAGGTGGCGCTCTTCGTTGCCGTGTTGAGAACTTCGACATGATCCATCCGCTTCTCCACCACCACTCGGCTCGTCAAAGGGACCGGCCGAGAAGCTTGATCTGCATCGAGGGCGCGACACGCCCGCGCGGGACCTCTTCCTTCATGCGATAAATCACCAGATCGGCCATATAGCCCTTGCCATAATTGGCGCTCATCGGGATCCGCTCCACCTCGGAGAACTTATCCGAGCCGAGCGCTTCTGCCAGCGCTTTCACCGCGGCGAGGTCGTTATGATAGCGCGTCTGAAAGACGACATACTGGACGTGCAGGTTGCGAAGGGTATCGGTCAGCTGATCGGGGCTGATCACGTTTTCCTTGAACCCGCGCTCGACATAGGCGGCAACCTCGCTGAGCAGAATCTTGTCGAGACGGACGACCCCGAGATCCGGGCGTCCGGAATAGGCGCGCATCGCGTAAACAAAAGTGCCGTCGCGCGACCCCCAAAAGGCGACATTGGTCTCCGGCGGCGCCAGTTGCGCCACCGCCTGCGCAGCTTCCCGCATACCGGCAACAGCGGGGACGGTGCTCGTCGTCAGCGTCATCGTCAATACCGCCGCCGCAAATACTAAAGACGCCCCATACCGAAGAGTGAACCTGATTAAGGTTCTGTCGATCGCCAGCACTGCCGCGAGCGCCAGCGGGTAAATGATGAAAAGGATATGCCGCGGCTCTTTCACGGCAATCATTGAATAGAACGCATAGCCGCCGAGCAGCCAACTGCCGAGGAAGATGGCGTCTGTGCGCGCGATCCGCAGGGCCGGGGCGAACGGCAGCGCCAGCACATAGAGGGATGCGAAGACCACCGTCGGCCAGGAAATCACCGACGGCATGATGCGGGCGTAATAAGTCAGCTCCGCGATGCTCCAACGGGATGCCTCCGTGCCCGGGACGGCCGCTGCTTGATCGAGATTGTAGCTGCCGAAGGCAAAAAAGATGCCAACCAGCGGCAGCAGCAATACGCCCCCCAACGCAGCTGCTTGGAGCACTGCGCCCTGACGAAAAACGCGCCAGCCATACGCATATACCAGCGAAATGGCAATTGGCGCTACGAAGAAGATGGCGTTGTATTTGGTGTAGGCCGCCGCGACCACGCAGATTACCGCTGCGAATAGGGTCCACCTTTGCCCGCTCTGCAAATGGCGCACAAAGAATTCTGCGGCCCATAACAGGAAGGCGTAGGCCGGTACGTCGAGCATGATCTGACGGCCCCAAAAGGCCACTTCCGGCGCGCCGAGCAACAGCAGCGCCACGGCCAGCGCCGGGGGTGGGCCGAGCCAATGCCGCGACAGGCGAAACGCTCCCCAAGCGAGAAGGAACACAAAAGCCAGCTCGGTCAGCAAGGCGGACGCTTCGGAGACGCCCAAGACCGCATAAACCGCCGCCAAAACTCCATAAAATAACGGGGGGTAGAACAGGATCGTCAGTGCCGGCCATTGGCGATAATAATCGTAGGCAAACTCGATCGGGTGACGCCAGGGAAGTTGCTGGACAAAGTCGAGCACGAAAGCGCCGTTCAATGCGTGGCGCGACGCGTCCGGCCAGTCGATATCGCCGCGCTTCGCGAGGCCGAAATACATCCCCAGCGTGATCGCCAATAGAATAAAAATATAGGTGCGATGGTCAAAGGCGGCGGCTCGCCAACTTTCCATATTCACGCGAAATAGCCCGCGGCCGAGAGTCAAACCCACACCTCGCCGTCCTCACCAGCATAGCGATCAAGCGAACAGCCGGCCGCTAGCACTTACCCTCAGGATCGACACATTCGTCAGGGGAACGGAAACTGGCGTAACGCGCCGGCGCTGCTTTCCTGGACCAGTCTCATCCCACTACATGAAAAAGACGAAATGGTCAATCAGCCGGATTGCCGTTCCTAATCCTGCTACATTGTTCTCGGCGTGCCGCGGCCCGGAATTAATATTGGAAGATGGATAAAGACATGAACGTCGTCTCCGTTGAACAGCGCGGCCCCACGGGCGGTCCCGAATGACGATTTTGCCGCTGAAACAACAGCGGCTTTTCAACCCGCAGCGGGAGCTCGGACATGCTCCGGGCGAAAACCGAGGCCGATGAGGCGGGCGGGGAGGCGCCGCAGAAACGGCACCCACCCTAGAAGCCGGACCGCGACTGGCGGCGACATTTTAGCGGTGCTCGCCAGCACGCGGCCGATCACCCGCTTCTGCAGCACGACCTGAAGCCGCTGCGTCGCGCGCGTCGGAAACTCGCGGCGTCGTTGAACGGCTTCGAGATCCCGCTGCGCAACCGGACCCTGGAGAAGCCGCGGGGTGAGAATGTTCGCGGTGGCGACCGCATCCTGGATCGCGAGGTTGATCCCGACGCCACCGATCGGCGACATCGCATGAGCGGCATCGCCGATGCACAAAAGGCCGGGCCGGTGCCACGTGCGCAGGCGATCCACGGACACGCTCAACAGCTTCACATCGGACCAATCCCTCAGCTCGTCGGCACGGTTCCTCAGGTAGGGAGCGAGGCCCGCGATCTCCTCGCGAAGAGCGGCCAAACCGCGAGCACGGATCTCCTCGAACCCGCCTTTGGCGATCACGTAGGCGCATTGCCAGTAATCTTCGCGGTTGAGCATCACAAAGATGCGGCCGGTGTCGACCCGCCCGAGGGTCTGCCCCGGATCCTCCGAACGGCGTGACAGCCGCATCCACAACACGTCCATCGGCGCACCGAGATCGAGGACATCGAGACTGGCCCGTTCGCGCAGCGTGGAATGCCGTCCGTCGGCTGCGACGACAAGATCCGCCTTGACCCTAATGTCTCCGCCGGGTGTCGTCGCCAGCAGCCCGGTTACCAGCCCGTTGTCGACAGTAAGATCCCGGACGTCGGCGTCCATCTTCAGCTGGAACGCCGGAAATCTCTTGGCATGGTCGGCGAGGAAGTCGAGGAAATCCCATTGCGGCATAAAGGCGAGGAACCGGCAATGGGTCGGCAAATGCGTGAAGTCCGCTACTTCGACAAACTCGTCTCCGATCTGCGCCCGAAGCGTGCGGACTTCCTGGTGCGGACGCTGCAGGAATTCGTCAAGCAGCCCCAGCTCGTACATGATTTCGAGGGTCGAGGGGTGGATCGTATCACCGCGGAAATCGCGCAAGAAATCCGCATGTTTTTCTAGAACCAGAACCGAGATCCCGGCTCGGGCGAGCAGGAAGCCGAGCATCATACCGGCGGGGCCGCCGCCGGCGATGCAGCAGCGGACCGAAACTTCGGCCGCATCCATCATGACTTCTCCCGCTTTTGCCTCCGCCGCTCCGCCGACCGGTGGAGCGAGCGCCGCAACTTTAGATGGGAGGCACCGATGGCAAATGGACCGTCTGGGCCGATTTCAGCTTTTCCAGCCGCGCCGTTTCTTGTGCCGCAATGTAGTCGCGATAGGCCGCGCGGTCTGCCTCGGCCACTGTGGCCTGAGTTGGAACAGCGCACACGGTCGGGCAACGCGTGACCCCTCTGGTGCTCAAATAGGCGGCAACTGCTGCTTGATAATCGGCGTCCGACATCGCGAATTCCCTTGTTGGATGAACGATGCCCTGAGATAGCGCGAGGCCGGTTAATGACGGGTTTAGAGCAATACCTCTAAAAAAGTTTTAGAAAAGCCGTCTAACTCGTGCGAGTCGGCTGGCGTTTCGCACGATTCTCGCCGATATATGCGAGGTGGGGGGATTGGTAGGACGAGGTTGGACCTTGGTCCATCCGGATTGCACAGTTCGATTTTGGGGCGTGCGCGGCAGTATAGCCTGTCCGGGGCCCGACACCGTCCGGTATGGCGGCAACACCTCTTGCGTCGAGATCCGCTGCGGCGATCACCTGATGGTCTTCGACGGCGGCACCGGGCTTCGCTTGCTGGGCAACGAACTGATGGCCTCGGGCCGGCCCGCCGAGCTCGATCTCTTCTACAGCCACACGCATTTCGACCACATCTGCGGATTGCCGTTTTTTGCGCCGTGTTACGATGCAGCGAGCAGCATGCGCATCTGGGCCGGGCATCTGAACGGGAACAAGGGCATCGAGGCGGTGCTCAACAAGATGATGATCGCGCCGCTGTTCCCGATCCCGATGGGTATTTTCACCGCCAACATGAAATTCATCGATTTCGCCGCCGGCGAAGTGCTGACCCCGCATCCTGGCATCCTGCTTCGGACGGGCCCGCTAAACCACCCGAACGGCGCCACCGGCTATCGTATCGAGTACGCGGGAAAGGTCGTGGCCTACATCACCGACACCGAACATCACCCGGGCGGACGCGACCCCAACGTCCTCGCGCTCATTGAGGATGCCGAGGTGATGATCTATGACGCGTCCTATACGGACGCCGAATTTCCCACCCACAAGGATTGGGGTCATTCGACCTGGCAGGAGGGGGTGCGTCTCGCCGACGCGGCGGATGTGAAGACCCTCGTCATCTTCCACCACGATCCCGGCCACGACGACGACTTCATGGATCAGGTCGCCGCCGAGGCGGCGGCAGCCCGGCCCGGCACCATCGTGGCGCAGGAGGGTCTCGTACTGCGGCCGTGATGAGCTGTCGGCGAGTTTACCGGTTCGGGAATGCCTGATCGGTTTCGGGTCGAAGTCGCACCTTCGCAACACGTCACGGCCATAGATTACCGCGCGGCGGCCCGGAACCGGGCGGGTGCGACCTTGATCCTCGGACACGGTGCGGGGGCCGACCAGACGAGCGGCTTCATGGTCGCCTTCGCCAACGCGCTGGCGGAACGCGGGATCGATAGCGTCACCTTCAACTTTCTCTACAGCGAGCATGGCCGTCGCATTCCCGATCCGAACGCCAGATTGGAAAGCTGCTGGCGCGCCGTCATCGATACCGTGCGCGGCCGGATCGCCTTCGACGACAAACTGGCGATCGGCGGCAAATCGATGGGCGGACGTATCGCATCGCAGGTCGCCGTGGGCGATGCCGGCGACTTGGCCGGGCTGGTGTTTCTCGGCTATCCCTTGCATCCGCCCGGCAGGCCCGACCGGCTGCGCGCAGACCACCTGCGAGACGTAAAGGCTCCAATGCTGTTCGTGCAAGGCTCCCGCGATGCGTTCGGCACGCCCGCCGAACTGCAGCCGATCCTCACCCGGCTCGAGCCCGCCGCGGATCTCTTCGTCGTCGAAGGCGGCGACCATTCATTCAAGGTTCCAAAGAGCGCTGGGGTCAAGCAGCAAGACGTATATCGCGCCATCCAGGATCGGATCGAAACCTGGCTGCGACTGATCGTCTCCGGCAGAACTTAAAAGGGTCAGGACAGCGCGACAAGGGAGGGCGGGACGGCGCCGCGCAGCAGGGCCTTGCGGGCCTCCCATTGCGTGGCGGGGTCGAGGGTTTCGAGGAACTGCGCCTCGCCGCCGGCGAATAGCGCCACGGGCAGCCCGTCGCGGTAGAGAAGACGGTTGCCCGTCAATGCGGCGAGCTTCGGCCCGGGGGTCAGGATGCCGGCCAGGTTCAGCGGGTCGGCGCCGGACAGCGAGACCCAGCTGCCCGAGGGAGGCTTGCGGCGAACCTCGCGCAACATCCCGATCGCGTCCGGCAACGCGAATTGTTCGCCGGAGAACCCGGCGACAAACCGGCCGCCGCGGATCTCGCCGCGCGCCTCGAGCCGGCGGTAGACGCGGAGCAGATCGCGCCATGGCGGGAGCCAAGGGGCCTCGCGCTCGATCAGGCGCCAGAAGACGACGCCATAACGGAGCAGCAAGGTCCCTGCGAGATGCTCCACCGCCTCGGGTCTGGCTTGCGTCTGAAGCTGGGTTCGGCGCGCAAGCGCCCAGCGGCCGGCGCTTTCCATGCCGAACATCGTCGTGCGCCGCCGCCCTCCGGCAGCGGGTTTGCGCAGCAAGGCGCGCAACCCGGCAAAGCTGTCCGAAGTGACAAGGCCGAGCGCCACCAGTTCGCCGAGGGCCTCCTCGACCTGCGGACGCAAAAGGCTGGTGCCTTCGACCAGCTCATCGAAAAACGATGCGCCGTATTGGCGAATAAAGTCGACGACGGCCTGCGCTCGGGAACTCGGACGGGCTCCTTCTTCGATTGGAGACAACGATGCCCAAAGCCCCGCGTGGCGCCGCGCCAACAGAGCAATCGGGGTCGTCCGGACCGGGCTCGCGTTGCGCTCGCCGCCGTTGCGCGGCCGGAGGCGAGCCCACGCGATCCGTCCGGCAAGACATTGATCATCCAGCCAGGACGGCTCGTATGATTCGAGCCGCGCCGGCAGGATCTCGGTCTCCCAAGCCCCGGCCGCCGCCTCGAAACCTTCGAGCTGCCGCACCAGAACTTCGAGTGCGTCCGGCCCTTCCATGCGGGTTTCCGCCGTCACCCGCTGCCAGCCGAGCAGAAAACGCAGGAAGTCGCGGGCGGCGACCGGCTGGATCTCGGCGCGCAGCCGGTTGACCGTATACCGGTGGATCCGCGCGAGCAGCCGGCGCTCGCACCATTCCTCGGCCTCCGCGCCGGGCGAAAAGCGCCCGCGCATTGCAAAGCCCTCGGTTTCGAGCGCGGCGAGGGCCGCCGAGATTTCCCCAGGCTCGATCTCGAGCGGCGCCGCGAGCACCGCCTCGGTGATCGGCCCGAGCCCCTCAAGTCTCCCGCGCACGATCTCGATCAGCGCCTCCTCGCGCGACCATTCGCGTTCGCCATAAGACGCAGGCGCGGATATCTGCGGGTCTATTTCCGCTCCGGGCCACAGCGCCCGAAACTGCGACACCCGCTCGGCCGCGATCCATAAAACTCCCTCTCCGCCCTCGGGGGCGGAGAGGGTTGGGGTGAGGTGGGGGGAGGCCAGGTTCGGAACTATGGGAGGACCCACCTCACCCTCCCCGCCGCTCTCGCGACGGGTCCCCTCCCTCTCCCCCCGTAGGGCGGAGAGGGCGACCTCGGCAACCCGGTTTTCTCGGGAGAGCTCGAAGAACCAGTCGCGCCACTCCGGCTGCGCTTCTTCGGCGTCGAGAAAGCCGAGCCAGGCCAGCGCGTCGTGCAGTTCGTCGGGGTTCGCCGGATCGGGCCACGCCTCGCCGCGCACCCGCGCGATGGCTTCGGGATCGAGCCGGCCGATGTCACGCGCCTCTTCGGGCGCGAGCCAGCGCCGGCTGATCACCGCCTGGGTGCGCCGCTCCTCGAGCGGGGCGTCGTCGAGATAGGCGTAGGGCCGGGCCGACAGGACTTCGAGCGCGAGCGGCGAGGGCTCGGTCAGATCGCGCGTGACGACCCGGATCTCGCCGGCCTCGAGCCGCGCGAGCAAACGCTCGAGACCCGCGATGTCCATCGCCTCGCCGAGGCAATCGGCAATCGTTTGGCGGATCAGCGGATGGTCCGGGATCTCACGCTCGCCGACCAGATTCTCGGCGCACGCAACCTGGTCGGGAAAGATCGCTGCGATCAGGTCTTCGGCAGCCATGCGGGCGAGCTGCGGGGGCACCTTCTTCCCGCCGCGGAAGCGCGGCAGCGCCAACGAGACTCCGGCCACCCAGCGCCAGCGGGTGATGAACATCGGTGCGTCGAGCAGCGCTTCGATCAGCAGCCCTCTGATGCTCGCCGAGTGGAGGTAGCGCGGAACGTCCGCAAGATCGAAGCTGTGCGCTCGGGTGAGCGAAAGGACGATGTTGTCCTCGGTCGCCGCAGCCTGCAGCTCGAAATTGAACTTGCGGCAAAACCGTTTGCGCAGCGCCAAGCCCCAGGCGCGGTTGAGGCGGCTGCCAAAGGGCGAATGGATGACCAATTGCATGCCGCCGACCTCGTCGAAGAACCGCTCTATGACGAGCGTCTCCTGGGTCGGCAGAACCCCCAGCGCCGCGTGGCCGGAGGCCAAATATTCGACGAGCTGCTCTGCCGCGGGCTCGGCGATGCCGACCTCGTCCCGCAGCCACGAAAGAGTATTCCCGGTGGGCAAACCGGCGGCGAATTCGGCCCGCAGGCGAGAGACAGACTGCGACAGCTCGTCGGTGCGGCCGGGTGCTTCGCCGAGCCAAAACGGAATGTTCGGCGCCATGCCAGGCGCGTCCTCGACGCGCAACGTGCCGCGCTCGACCCGCATCACGCGGTAGGCGGCGTTGCCGAGCTGGAAGATGTCGCCGACCATGCTCTCGACCGCAAAGTCCTCGTTGACCGTGCCGATGATCTGGTTCTCGGGCTCGAGCAGAACCTGATAGTCCGCATTGTCCGGGATCGTGCCGCCGGAAGTCAGCGCCGTCAGCCGAGCGCCGCGCCGGCCGCGCAGCTTATGGTTCACCGCGTCGTAGTGAATGAGAGCACCTCGCCGGCCGCGGCGGGTGCTGAACCCGTCGGCGAGCATCGCGACCACAGCGGTGAAATCCTCGCGCGGCAGCGCGCGGTAGGGCCGAGCGCGGCGGATCAGCGCGTAGAGCTCGTCCTCGTTCCACTCCCGAGCGGCAACCTCGGCGACGATCTGCTGCGCCAGGACATCGAGCGGCTGCTCCGGGAGGACCAGCCGGTCGAGTTCGCCGCGGCGCACACTGTCGAGCAGCGAGGCGCACTCGACGAGCTCATCGCGTGACAGCGGGAAGAGCCGGCCTTTCGGGGTGCCGGCCACCGCGTGTCCCGAACGCCCGACGCGCTGCAGCAAGCTCGCGATCGAGCGCGGCGAGCCGAGCTGGCACACCAGGTCGACATCGCCGATATCGATACCGAGCTCGAGCGAAGCGGTTGCAACCAATGCTTTCAACGCACCGGCTTTCAGCCGCTGTTCGGCGTCGAAGCGCTGCTCCTTGGCGAGGCTGCCATGATGCGCGGTCACCCGTTCGGCGCCGAGCCGTTCCGACAATTGCCGCGTCACCCGCTCGGCGAGGCGGCGGGTGTTAACAAAGACCAGGGTCGTGCGATGCGCTTCGATCAGCTCGGCCAGCCGGTCGTAAACCTGCTGCCAGACTTCGGCCGACATCACCGCTTCGAGCGGTGAGGAGGGAATTTCGAGGGCAAGGTCGCGCGCCCGGCGATGGCCGGTGTCGATGATCCGGCACTCGGCATCAGGCCCGACGAGAAATCGGGCCACCGCCTCGATCGGCTTCTGCGTCGCGGAGAGGCCGATGCGCAACAGAGAGCCGCCGCAGAGCGCGGCCAGCCGCTCGAGCGAGATCGCCAGATGCGAGCCGCGCTTGTTCGGCGCCACGGCATGGATCTCGTCGACGATGACCGTGCGCGTTGTCGCCAGCATTTTGCGGCCGGATTCGGAGCCGAGCAGGATATAGAGCGATTCCGGCGTGGTGACGACGATGTGCGGCGGAAACCGGCGCATGCGCTCCCGCTCTCCCGGTGGCGTGTCGCCGGTGCGCACCCAGGTGCGGATGTCGACTTCCGGAAGCCCTTGCCGCGTCAGCGCTTCGCGGATGCCGGCGAGCGGGGCTTCGAGATTGCGCTGAATGTCGTTGGAGAGCGCCTTCAGCGGTGACACGTAGACTATCTGGGTCTCGTCCGCGAGACCGCCGTTTACCCCCTGACGAACGAGCGTGTCGATCGCCGCGAGAAAGGCGGCGAGTGTCTTGCCGGACCCGGTCGGTGCAGCGATCAACGTATGTCGGCCGGCTTGGATCGCCGGCCAAGCCTCGGCCTGCGCGGCGGTCGGCGCGGCAAAGCTGCGCTCGAACCATTCGGCAACCGCCGGATGAAACAGTGAGGTTAGATTCACGAAGCGCGACACGATCTTGCTTGTTGGAAGCTATATGGTGAGCCCGCCGGATTTCGGACCAGAGACCTACTGATAGCCGACATCTGAGTTCGACTTCGGCGTTCGTGGCAGAGCGAGCGCGGCAGCGAGCGAGATGGGCCAGGGAGTGCGGTCCATTATTCCCCCCAATACGGCGACTGGCGAAAATTTGCCGCCGCTTTTTTTTCCACAAGTGTGACCTGCCTCACAGCGTTCGATGGATCGGCAGCTTAAATTCTTCTGCAGGCGCCACCAAGACGCCGCTAGAAGAAACGACGATGCGCAAGTTCGCGATGTTGATGTTGTTCGCGTTGGCGCTGGCGATCGGCTCAGTCGGCCTCAGCGCGGGGTTCGCGCCCGCGGCCCACCCATATCCAACCGGTCCCATCGACCCTGAGTAAGGTCGGCTGAAGCTGGGGGGAGCGGCGGGCCCGATCCGTCTCGAGCCGCTTTCGTGACACGGCACATTCGTGACCCCTGCCGCACCGACGCGCTGATCGGATCGCGAGATTCCTACGCAATGTGAGACGGCTCACATCCCAGCTGTCTGGGCGGACGTAATGTGAGCGGATCACAGAGGGACCCCGGTGCAGGGGTCGCCCACTTCTCGGGACAGCGACACTTCACCCACCGACCGAAGGAGGATCTAATGCGCAGGATCTGTTGTATTGCCGCGATGCTGGTCTGCGTTCCGCTTACGCTGGGCGTCGCGCCGAGCTGGGCGCAGCGACCGCCGACCAACGATACCAGCGACAACATGGGGAACACCGGCGGAGGCACGGGGGCGCTGACGAGTAGCACCCCGGGCAATGACAACACCGCCTACGGAAATGCGGCGCTCCGCACCAACACCGGCAACTTCAACACCGCCGTCGGAACGATTGCGCTCAGTTTCAGTAACACCGGCAATAACAACACCGCCGTCGGAAACGCAGCTCTCGAAGTCAATGGCGCCGGCAGTAACAACACCGCGGTCGGAAATCTCACGCTCAACAGCAACACGACCAGCAATAACAATACCGCCATCGGGGCTTCGGCACTTACGAACAGCACCGGCAGCGATAATTCCGCCGTTGGTGTCTTAGCGCTTGGGAAAGGTACCACAGGCAGCGGAAATACTGTCGTCGGGGAGAATGCGCTCGGTAGCAACACGACCGGCAACAACAATATTGCGATTGGACTCAACGCCGGCTCGAAGCTGACCAGCGGCAGCGACAACATTTATGTGGGGGCGGCTTCCCTCGCTACCGAATCCAAGACTATGCGCCTCGGGCAAGGCCAAACCCACACCTTCGTCGCCGGTATCGCCGGCAGACCGTTGAGCGGCAGCGAAGTGGTCGTCACCGCCGCCGGTCAGCTAGGCATCTTGGCTTCGTCGGCTCGCTTCAAGCGCGACATCGAAGCTATGGGGGAGCGCAGTTTGGGGCTACTCCAGCTGCGTCCGGTGACCTTTCGCTACAAGCAGGACCCTCAAGGGCTTCGGCAATATGGGCTTGTTGCCGAGGAAGTGGCCAAAGTTTATCCGGAGCTGGTGACGCGGGGAACCGACGGGGCCGTCCAATCGGTGCAGTACTACGAGCTGATCCCGATGCTGCTCAACGAATTGCAGCGGCAAGGCCGGGAACTTCGGGAGTTGAAGGCCCAGAAATTGGCCTTGGCGGATCGCTTGGTGCGGCTGGAGGAGGCCACCCATTCCGGCCCGCTGGCAAGTCGCTAAGAAGCGCGGCTTCGAGCGGCGAGGCGGGACCTTCGAGGGCGAGATCGCGCGCCCGACGGTGGCCGGTGTCGATGATCCCGCACTCCCCGCTGCGGCCGACCAGGAAACGGGTCACCGCCTCGACCGGCTTCTGCGTCGCGGAGAGGCCGATGCGCAACAGAGGGCCGCCGCAGAGCGCGGCCAGCCGCTCGAGCGAGATCGCCACGTTGGAGAGCGCCTTCAGCGGCGACACGTAGACTATCTGGGTCTCGTCCGCGAGACCGCCGTTTACCCCCTGACGAACGCTGCGGTCGAACCATTCGGCGACGGCAGGATGGAACAAATCGGTCGGGTTCACGCCAGACAGCGCTCACCGGGTCAAATTAGGTCCTGTTGGCCCGCCTGATGCTCGGGTATCAGGCGAACTTTCATTGATATGGTGAGCCCGTCGGGATTCGAACCCGAGACCTACTGATTAAAAGTCAGTTGCTCTACCGGCTGAGCTACGGGCTCGCTGCGGCACGGAAGGATAAGGTGGCGAGGCCGAGCGGGTCAATCGCACGATTGCCCCGTTGTGCTATCAGGCCGCCAGCGTCCCGATTGCGCTTCGGAGGAATGTTACAATTAAAAACAACATTTTACGGGCTTGCCACCCGACGCCACGAAGGGGTTACAGCCCGGCGCTATATTCATCTTCGATACGAAACCGCCTCGGCCAGCCGAGGCTGAAGACCTATAAGGTGATCTCGATGAGCCGTTTTGCCTTGCTTCTGCAAAATGAAATTCCTCGGCTGCGGCGGTACGCTCGGGCGCTCACTCGGGACGCGGCGCGAGCCGACGATCTCGTGCAGAGTTGTCTGGTCCGCGCAATTGCCAAAGAGCATCTCTGGGAGCCGGGAACCGATTTGCGCGCCTGGCTCTTCACGATCTTGCACAATCAAAATGTAAACGAGATCCGTCGCGCGGTGCGCGAGGGCGTTGCGGTAGCGGTGGAGGACGTCGCCTCGGTTCTGACCGCGGCGCCGAGAGCCGCCGCCTGCTTGCAGCTGCGCGATCTCGAACGGGCGATCAAACTTCTGCCGGAGGAGCAGCGGCAGGTCATTTTGCTCGTGGGTCTCGAAGGGATGCGCTACGAAGAGGTCGCCGCGGTGCTCGACATTCCGATCGGCACAGTTCGCTCCCGCTTGTCGCGCGGCCGCGAAATGTTGCGTCGCCTGATGGATATGAAGGAGGAGTCGGACGTAACCTTCGACCGTCCGCACGAGCGTCAAAATTCCGATTATCCACGCGAAGCGGCTTGATGGTCGGGCCCTGAAAGCCGGTGGATACATTGATCCCGCGAGCCCGCGACCTTGCTCGACGACCGCAAAACGTCTAGAAGGGTGTGGGCCTTCGCGGCGGGGCGTGGCGCAGTCTGGTAGCGCACCTGCTTTGGGAGCAGGATGTCGGAGGTTCAAATCCTCTCGCCCCGACCATTTCGGGGCCGTTCTTCGGGGAAGATTGCAGCGGATCGGGAAGCACGGCGATGGCGCGGGCGCGAATTTTCAGGCCGGCAAAGACGGCAATGCAGTCCGGAGCGCGCGCCCGAAAGTGGGTGCTCGCCTATGAACCAGCCACTCGCCGCCGACCCGAGGCACTGATGGGATGGATCAGTGCCGAAGACACGTTGAACGAGGTGCAGCTGCATTTCGAGACGATGGAGGAGGCGGTCGCCTTCGCGACCAAAAACGGTCTAGACTATACGGTCATCCAGCCGCAGCAGAGCACCGAGAAGCCAAAGAGTTACGCGGATAATTTCCGCTATGACCGGGTTCGCGGCTGACCCTTGCAGTGCGCATTGCGGGAGCGAAACGGACGCCATGACCCCGTAGCTCAGCTGGATAGAGCACTCGCCTTCTAAGCGAGTGGTCGCAGGTTCGAATCCTGCCGGGGTCGCCATGATTGCGGAATTATGTAGCAAACTCAGGTTGAGCGCCGATAGGGCTCTAGCCTGATCTCATCGTATCGCATTTAATCGGCCCCCCCACCTACTTAGCGCCGGTCCCTCCGGCAAAAAGCGGGAGTAAGTCGTTGACGCACTTTTTGGCTTGACGGGAGTGCGCCGTTGGCTTACTTACGTCACAAAGGAGAGGGGATATGCCCGATTACATCGGTTCAATTCATGTCGAATTGACCTCTGGCCTCCCGATGAGTTTCGCGGAAACGAGGGCATTTTCGGCTCAAGCTAAGGGCATACTTACAGAAGACGAGGTTGCGGCAATCAAAATGCATCTTGGGGTGCGCCCCTTGGCGGGGGAGATAATAGAGGGGACGGGCGGCGTAAGGAAACTGAGATGGGGAACGGCAGGAAGAGGCAAAAGGTCGGGTGTGCGTGTAATCCACTACTACCACGATCGAGAGATACCGATTGATCTCTTGGCCGTATATGCAAAATCTGAGCGCTTAACGCTTAGTGATGTTGAGAAGGCAGCAATGCGTAAGTTCGTGAAGCAAGTCGTTCGTGAGTACAGGATAAGGAGTGCGCCAAAGATGATCTCTTAAGTGCAACCTCAATATCGTTAACTTGGAAGGAGAGAGGAATAATGGCAAACGGCAGCAAGATCATTGCCGGGCTGCGTGACGCGGTTGCGCACGCTCGCGGTGATGTGGCGGCTGCGCGTGTGTCCACAGTCAACGTGCCCAAGGAAGTGGATGTGCGCCAGATCCGCCGCCGGATGGGAATGACTCAAAAAGAGTTCGCGTTGCGGTTCGGATTTTCCGTCTGCACGGTGAGGAATTGGGAGCAAGGTCGCCGTTACCCCGACGGTTCCGATCGAGTGCTGCTCACCTTGATTGACAGAGAGCCGGAAACCGTTACGAGAATTCTGGCAGCCGCGTAAAGAGCTAATCCCCTAACGCTCGAGGCCGCGGGCGCGCGGTCTAAATCAACCCTCCTTTTGGAATCACCAAAGGAGGGCGGCGGGGAAGCTTTGCCTATTTAGTGCGGATTCCGACTGCCCTTCCCAGGTCATCGATTAGAACGATCCCAGCTGATTCAATTACCCGCTCAATTGCCGCGAGGTTATTCGGGATAGGTGTTCGGTCGCCCTTCTCGAAATCGCGCACGGTCGAAAGGCCGACCCCAGCTCGCCGGGCGAGTTCCTGTTGTGTCCAATCGAGCCACGCGCGGGCAGCTCGGCATTGCTCCGGGCTCATACCGCACAAATGGGCGTTTTTAGACGCCATGTCAACGAAAATGCTTGAAGTGACCCATCTCGACGATTATATTCTAGGTCATCGAATTTCGCTGACTGGCGATGCCTCAACACTTCCTCCTTTCTGCCGCCGCAAGGACGCTCTCGTTGAGCGCCGTTGCGCGCATGTCGGATGAGGAAGCGCATGCCAAGTTCGTGGCGCTCCGCTGGGCCGATAATGACGGGCAACCATTTTGCCCGAAATGCGGATGCCTGACCGTGTGGGCGATCCCGTCTCGCAAAACGTGGCAGTGCGGAGCCAAGGATTGCGGTAAGCAATTTTCGGCGACTTCCGGGACGCTATTCTCGAGCCGCAAGCGGCCGATCCGGGATTACCTGCTCGCGATCGCGATTTTCGTAAACGGCGCGAAGGGTCATAGCGCCCTGCAGCTCAGCCGGGATCTCGACTGCCAGTACAAAACCGCCTTCGTTCTCGCGCACAAGCTCCGCGAGGCGATGGGCTCCGAAGTTCACAGCCCGGATCAGCCCGAGCTCTCCGGCACCGTCGAAATCGACGGCATGTACGCTGGGGGCAATACGAAACCGGCGAACAGAAAGGCGGAGCGAATCGATCGCCGCACTGCCGAGACGCAGAGCGGCAAGCGCCAGGTCGTGGTTGTCGCTCGCGAGGTCCTTGGGCGGACACTTCCTTTCATCGTGCCGCGAGAGAGCGATGCAGTGTCCTTGATCCGCCAGCACGTCGCGAGCGGCACCACCGTGCATGCCGACGAAGCGAGCGGCTGGGATCGGCTGCTCGCGTCCTATCCGATGATGCGGGTCAATCACTCAAAAGAATACGTGGGCGAAGACGGAGCCAGCGTGAACCAGGCCGAGAGCTTTTTCAGCCGGCTTCGCCGGGCGGAATACGGCATCCATCATCGGATCAGCGGGCAGTACCTCTATCAGTACGCAAACGAAATGGCTTGGCGCGAAGATCGCCGCCGTGAGCCGAACGGCTTGCACTGGCGCCGGGTAATCGGCGCGGCCCTACAGCATCCGAAATCGGAAATTTGGCGCGGCTATTGGCAACGGAGCGCGGCATGACCGAGAACAGTCCCGCCGCCATCGGCGCCCTAAAACGCAAGCGGTCAGAGATCGCCGGGCAGATCGTCGAGCTACGCCGCCAGCTCGACAAGCTACAAGCCGATATTTTCCATCTCGATATGGTTCTGCGGCTCTACGGCGAGGAACCGCAAGACATTCCGACCAAGGGCCGTATGCCGGTACGCTCGGCATTCTTCGGGCGCAACGAGGTCACTCGGCGCTGCTATGACCTGCTCCGCGAAAAGGGCGAGATCACAGCCGATGACGTGACGGTGCGAGCGATGCGCGAGAAGGGCCTCGATCCCGAAGCCGATCGCAAGCAGCGCATGGATTTTACTCGGCGCATTCTCGTTTCACTGCACGATCTGCGGCGGGCGGGCACGGTCGAGAAAATTGGTGCGGGGCGCGGAGTGCGATGGAAGTTGGCCGGCGCGTAGCCACGTGTTTCCGCGCCGAATTTGCTATTTTGCTGGACGGCTCGCCCTACACAAGCCGTCCAGGTAAAAAGCTTCTGCTCTGGTCAGACTACGCGGATTGCAGGAATGATCGACGTGGGCGAGGAACTCGCGAGCCTAAACCTTTGGTCCGATCGCGGCATAGGTCTCGCATGCTCATACATACGCCAAAACTTCTGCGGCGCTCTGGCAAGACCGAAAAATGGATCCCTTTCCAAATCCTCGGCTATCGCCAGATGAGAAACCAGAATTCGCTCCAACTCGGAGCGGATCTCCAAGAGGGAAGGCGCTTGCGTCGCAACATCGTATTCTAGACATTGCGCGCACCACCAATCACCCTCTTGAAATAACACGGCACTGACGTTGATCTCATGTTTGTTCATGGGCGGCCCCCGATTTGCGGCCCCAGGGGAGAATGAGGCGGCCACCACTTTCGCGAACCATGGGACAATAGCCGCCTCCGATCGCGCTAAGCAAGGACACAATCGTCGCGGTGATCAGGCATCGAGGGGATAGGGAGGAATATCAAGCGCCCGCTCGTAACTCTGTAGGGTTGATGGCGTTAAACGGCTGTCGAGAGACAGGTTCGGCAGCAATACCGCTACTTTGTTCGACCCAATAAGATAAGAACCGAGGATCGGACCCTTCGGTCCGACGACGGTACGAACGGTTTTTAGATGGCATCCCTTGCTTTCGGCATAGTCGATAAACTGGCGGTAAGTCGGCATTTGACCGAATGGATACGAAGGCATCCAACAAACTCCCCCTAGCGCACATCAACGGCGCGCGCTTGAATACGGCTTGACAGAGGGAGCCCGCTTGTGCCATGAAGACACCGCTTATACGCACGCCCCCACCCGGCAAACACAGGGTGAATAATGAGGCCAGCCCCCAAAGCTGGCCTCGTTGCATTCCAAATGCATACCGCGAATCGCGGCGGAGGTCAATGACCCTACTAAATCTAGCTTTGCGCCATATCGGGGAAGGTGCGCGGCCAACCCTCTAACGATTGAGCAACACTCCTCTGGCATAACGTGCGCATGTCCAGCCAATTTTTCGCTAAAAATGCCGCGGCTCAGAAGCGGGCCCGCGAGCAGCAGCTCGCCACTTACTCGCGTGCGATAGCCAGGGGAAACTTGATAGCGTCCCAAAAATCGGCGAGAGCAACAAAAATGGCAGCGTGGGTCGCTTTAGCGGCAGCAGTCGGGGTCATCGCCGGTGTTATTGTCGCGATTGTCAAATAATTCAGATGGCGTGAGGTGCCCAAAGTCCATCGTTTTAAATCTCTGCATTAACTGATTGCCGGCACAATCGCGCCTTGTACCGCAACGCGCCTCAGATTGGGAATTGGGAAATGAATTTGAAAAATCACCCAGGTGTGACAAAGGTGTGGACCGGCACTCGTCTGTCGTTGCCCGACCCGAACGTGTATCACATGCTGTACGTCGAGACGACTATACCCCTCCTAAAGAAGCAAAGCGGATACGATCAAGATATCCTCGACAAATTGCTAGATGTAGTCGGCGAAACGATGCACGAGATCGGCGCGGACAAGGCTGAGATTTACAATCCACAAGCTGGCAACAACTTCATAAGTGCGGATCGCGCCGAACCTGAGTTTGCTACATAATTCCGCATGATTGCGCATTCGCGAAATGCCGCGATCGAACCTCGCAGATCGACCCGGCCTACGCGACAATTCGGGGCTTCAGCTCGAAGCGAGTGCGCGGCAAATCGAGGGTGATTGCCAGACCGTCCGCCAGAGCCGTCTCGGCCTTGAAGCCGAGCTGCTCGGTGGCACGACGCGGATCTCCGACCGATATTCGGACTTCACCCGATCGGGCCGGGCGGTAATACGCGGTGATATTGGTTTGGTACAACTCGGCCATGGTTTCGGCGAGGGCCCGCACGCTGGTGCCTTGGCCCGTGCAGATGTTGAAGACCGGGGCGCTGGTGCTCGCTGCACCCAGGGCTCGGTCGAGCGCGCCGACGGCATCCCCGACATAGGTGAAGTCGCGAACCTGCCCTCCATCGCCAAAGATTTCGACTGGTTCGCCGAGCCTCAGCCGATCGGCAAAAAGTGCAATAACGCCGGAATAGGGGGACTGAGCGTCTTGCCGGGGTCCATAGAGGTTGAAGAAACGCAATCCAACCGTCGGAATTTCGTGCACCGCACCGGCGACGCGCGCATGCAGCTCACATGCGCTCTTGTCGGCGCCGTACGCACTCATCGGGGCAACCGGAGTGTCTTCGCCGATCGGAACGGTCGCGCAATCGCCGTAGATCGCCGCCGACGAGGCGTAGACAATGGGGATTTCGCGGCGGTTCCGCAAACGCCGCGCTTGATTCAAAATGTTGAGCGTGCCGGTGAGGTTGACTTCGCGCGTGCGCAACCACTCGCGGTTGGAGCACACGACAGAAGCAATTGCAGCCAAGTGAAAACAGGCATCGATGCCCTCGAAAGCCTCTTCGACAGTCGTCGCATCGGTAACGTCCCCGTGCAGAAATTGGATTTGCCGCGGCAGGTTACGGCGGTGTCCGCTCGACAGATCGTCGAGAACGCGAACCAGGTGTCCCTGCCTCAACAACGTGTCGACCAAGTGCGAACCCAGGAAGCCAGCACCGCCGGTCACGAGAAAGCAGGCCATTCGAGGTCCCTAAGCTGTTGCAAACAAGTAGTGTCGACGAAATCAGGAGGTTCACTCTGAAGCGTCCGACGGGGACGCCGATCGGCCCTCGGGGTTGCCATTGGCGAGCCAGTGCAATTATTCGCCGATTATCAGCGATCGGTTCAGTCCTGCCTTCTCAGGTCGGCCCACACGCATAACTCTGTTTTGATCGCTTGGAAAGCAGAATTATAGTTAAATGCATCCGTAAACCATTACTTTCAAAGGGTTAAGAGACTGTAAACATTGGCCCGACAAGGGGATGCGCAGCCTCCTCTTTCAGGGGCTCCGTCAGGCCCAAGGTTAACAAAGCTGAAATCATTGGCGAGGACTGTACATTGCACAACCGAAGGGGTCTGGGAATTTCGAGATCGCGCGGGCGGCAATACGACATAAGATGATGCGCCGCAGAAAAGTTCAGACCGCCCTGGTCGTCTTACTTACCTGTTGCGTTCAAATGCTGGGCGCTCCAAGGACTGTCGCAGGACAGAAATTCCGAGCCGACGAGTGGGTCACCGAATGCGATTCCGCTCCCGGAATTGGTGCTCCGGACTGCTCGATCACGGTGCCGTTTTGGCAAACCCGAGGCGCTCCGAGGGGCTCGTTCGCGCTGGTCGTCATGCTTCAGACTGGGAATATGGGGATTGTCGGCGAGCCTTTTCCGACCAGGGCAGTGCTTCGAATTGACAAGAACCCGCCCATCGAGTGCAGGGAAGCGCGCTACTGCGTTTTTCCGAGCATCCAGGCGTTGGCTGCTTTGAAGCAACTCAAAACCGGATTGCTTATCCTGATCGACGTTTACACGGAAAAGGGGCAGTTCAGCTTCAGTCTCACTCCGAAAGGGTTTCAGGCGGGAATGGCGCAGCTCCGTGCCTGGGGTTATCGAACGGAATAGCTGAAGGATAATTGCGCCGGGCGTCCTCGCCGGCGCGAAACCAGTGATGCCGGCCTGCTGTTTTGCCTCAGCGGAAGATTGCGAGAAGCGGGGCGAGCACAACGGCCCATCCGAGCACTGATAATCCAAGGACAGCAAACAGGGCAGGACCCATCGGCAGGCGATCGCTGCCGAACTCCACTCCCTCAATTACTCCACAATCGCGGTAGGAAGAATTGCTTTGGATCATTTTTTTGATGGATAATGTTGGCGTCGTGCAGGACTTTAAGCAAAACTACGAGGGAGGCAAGAAACATCGTTCGGGATTTTGCCCAATTTTATTGAAGATTCGCCAATGCAACCGGGCAGCCCGATAAATTTAAAGGGTCTATTAACAGGTATTGAATTTACTTACTGCGAGCTGAGACGGCCCAATGCGGGCGCGTTCGGACGAATCTTTCCCTCCCCCTCTCTAATCCCAAATTTTCCGAGGACAGGATCTTGACGCTGCCTGGGACAGGCGCTTGACGCGGCACGGGCAGAATGAACCCGGCTGACAGGCGGCGCGGCGAGAGTCGGGTGGCTGGCCTCGCTGAGGCATCACCGGGAGGGATATCGAATGGACGCCAGCATTGCCCCAAGATCTGCTACGTCGTCCAAAAGACCGATAAATCTTGAGGCGCCGCGCGTCAACAGGCGCGCCTCGCTGCTGCTGATCTTGGCATTGTCGCTCGGATTGTGGGCCGCGATAGGGGCAGCCGCGGCCTCCCTGATTTTGGTGGTGGTCGGCTAACAAGCCGCCTGCGCAAGCGGCACACCGGCTTCGGCCATCAACTGCAGCGCGATCCGACAGCTCGCGCGCCCGTCTCCATAAGGGCTCGCTACCCGGCTCATTCGCGAATAGGCGTCGGCATGGTCGAGCAATGCCGTCATCTCGGAAAAAAGCAGATTCTCGTCGGTGCCTACCAACGCGGCAAGCCCCAGCTCCATAGCCTCCGGGCGTTCGGTTGTGTCTCGGGTAACCAGCACCGGTTTCCCAAAGGAGGGCGCCTCCTCCTGAATCCCGCCCGAATCGGTAACCACAAAATGACAGCGCTTCAGCAGAAACACCAACTCGGGATAATCGACCGGCTCGGTCAGGAGCACGTTCGGGTGCCGGCGAAGCGGCTCGATCGCCTGGCGGACGCTGGGATTTCGATGTACCGGAAAGACCACCGCGGTATCATCTCTGTCGGCGACGCGCGCGATCGCGCGGCAAACGCGGGCGATCCCCCCGTCGAAGCTTTCGCGGCGGTGGCCCGTCATAAGAATTATTCGCCGGCCCACGAAATGCGCAGGCAGAACGGCCGCGCACCGGGAACGCAGGTCTCGCCGGTTATCCAGTAGAGCGGCAATCCGCAGCAGAGCATCGATCCCGGTATTGCCGGTGACGAAGATCCGGTCGCAACCGACCCCTTCCCGGCGCAAATTCTCTCGTGCTCGTGCCGTCGGGGCAAAGTGCAAATCGGCGATATGGGTCACGAGCCTCCGGTTCACCTCTTCGGGCCAGGGCGAATAGATGTTGTCGGTGCGCAGGCCGGCCTCGACGTGAGCCACCGGGATGCGGTGGTAGAAGGCCGCAAGCGCCGCGGCAAAGGTCGTGGTCGTGTCGCCCTGCACGATCACCCGATCGGGCCGCAAGGCATCGAGGACCTCACCGACTCCGGATAATATGGCACCGGTCAAATAGGCGAGATCCTGATTTGGCCGCATCAGATCGAGATCCCAGTCCGGCCGCAGCTCGAACAGTTCGAGGACCTGGGCCAACATTTCGCGGTGCTGCCCAGTTACGCAAATTTTGCAGTCGAAACTCGGCCGAGCCGACAATTCCAAGAAAACCGGCGCGAGCTTGATGGCCTCGGGCCGCGTCCCGAACACAAACAACAGCTTCATGCTGCGCGAGCCGTCGTGCGTAGGCGCAGTTAACGCGGCCACGCGAGGCTAGGCATGTTGATAGGTCAGTCCGGTCGCGTCGATGACGACGCGGCGCATCAACTCCTCGCGCGGGATCTTCCGAAAGGGCGAATGGGCAACCAGAAGGGCGACGATGTCGGCCTGGCGTACGGCCTCGAGCGTCTCGCAGAACGACAGGTTGGGAAGCAGGGCGAGTTCCTCGGGGAGCCCAGTCAGGTTCGGATCGGCGACGAGGATGCGGTCTTGCCCGGTGCGCGCCAGTTGCGCCGCGATCGCGATCGCCGGGCTCTCCCGCGTGTCATCGACATCAGGCTTGTAGGTCAGACCCAAACAGGCGACGACGGGTCGCTTGAACCGCTCGGCTCGCTCCCGGATCTGCGAGACGACAAACTTCGGCTTGGAATCGTTGACTTCGCGAGCCGTGCGGATCAGCCGTGTCCGCTCCGGCGCCGACGAAATGATGAACCACGGGTCGACCGCGATGCAGTGCCCGCCGACCCCCGGTCCCGGCTGGAGGATCGAGACGCGGGGATGCCGATTGGCGAGCTCGATGACGTGCCACACATTGAGGCCGAGCTGGTCGCAGATCAGTGACAGCTCGTTGGCAAAAGCTATGTTGACGTCGCGCGAGGCATTCTCGACGAGCTTGACCAGTTCCGCCGTCGCCGCATCGGTGCGGAACACCTTCGCCTGCAGAAAAACGCGGTAGACCGCTTCGGCACGCTCGGCGCAGGCTTCGGTCATCCCGCCGATGATGCGATCGTTCTCGATCAGCTCGCGGACCATCCGCCCGGGAAGCACTCGCTCCGGACAATGCGCCACATGCACATCGAGCGGCTCCGGGTGCCGCGTCGGTGGAAAGCGCAGATCCGGGCGCAGCCGCGCCAAACGATCGGCCAACCGGCCCGTGGTGCCGACCGGAGAGGTCGACTCGAGAATCACGACATTGCCGGAGACGAGAACCGGCGCAATCGCGTCCGCCGCCAGGTCGATATAGTCGAGATTGGGGGAGCGATCCTCGCGGAACGGCGTCGGGACCGCGATTACAAAGGCATCAGCCGGTTCGGGCTGCGCCGTGGCGCGCAATTTCCGCAATGTCGTCGCGGCACGCAGCAGCATGTCGAGATCGGGCTCGGAGAAATAGGTCTGCCCGGCATTGACCGCTTCGACAACTCGGGGATTGATGTCAACGCCGATCACATCGATGCCGCGGCTCGCCAAAGTCGCGGCAGTCGGCAATCCGATATAACCGAGACCGACCACGCACACGGTCTTGATCGGGTAGTCCATCACTCGGCGCCTGAAAAAGGAAATTCTCGCTCGGGCACTATCGCGGAGCGCAACCTGCGACACCGCCTTTGATATCCGAGAGAGATCAACTTGGCAAGCAGTTCCACATCTTATCGTAGTTAATAATCGATGCCGCCCGGCCCATAAAACTGAACGCACTCGCCGAAAATGAATTTCGTGAATCGCGACCAGTCGCGCACTTCGCGGGTAAACCGCTGCGATGGAAGGGATCAGCGGTCGACCGGCGTCGACCGAGAGGAATACCGTAAAACCTGGGTGGCATTTTCTTGGTTAATCCGGTAATCTAACCCGGTAATCTAACAAGGGTCGCTCCAGATCATGCGATGGAAGGGCACTTCATGCCGATCCCCCCGGACGCCCTGACGATAGAGGAACACCTTTTCGCCGATGACGGCCGCGTACCGAACAACCCGTCGCTGCCGCTGATCGTTTACCGCTCGGTGCTCGAAACCGGTTCCCGGTGCGTTGCCGACTGCGCGAAGTTGTTCGCCGATAATGGCTGGAGCGGCGCATGGCGCAACGGGATCTACGCGCACCACCATTATCACAGCACCGCGCACGAGGTGCTCGGCATCGCGGCCGGCTCGGTTCGCGTGCGCCTCGGCGGCGAAGACGGCACAACGGTAGAGCTGCACGCCGGCGACGTCGTCGTGATCCCGGCCGGCGTCGCCCACAAGAACGAGGGCGCCAGTCCCGATCTTGTAGTGGTCGGCGCCTATCCCGGTGGAAAGAGCCCTGACATGTGCACCCCCGCTGCGCAGCACTGCGAGCGCTCACTGCGCAACGTCCGTGAGGTGCCGTTGCCGGCCTCCGATCCCGTCTATGGCAGGCCGGGCCCGCTGATCGAACGGTGGCGCGCCGCCGATCGCGGCTGAGGGCAGGAGCGTCTCGCCGGGTTAGAGACAGCGCCCGGAATAAACGACATCGTGTGCATTACTCGATGGCGCATCCGGCGGCTCGACGAGCCGGCGGATTTCGACGAAATATCCGGCAGCGCACATTCCATGGGCGTTGAGCTCATCGGCGAGCCAGTCGCGCCGGATCTTCTCGGCCTCACCGTCGTCGTTCTCCGTCATCACCGTATTGGTCTGCGCCGTGAAGATAAAGGTGCCGGCCGGATCCGCCTCGAAACTCACGACCCGCACATGATCGTTGCACCCGCCGACCAAGAGGAGCAAGCCGAGACCGGCGAAAGCGAGCATACGCACCGTGTCGATCCTCCAGACGAGAGCCAAGCCTCTATTCCCTCATTGATCGGCGCGAGGCAAGCCGGACTTCGCTCGCGCCGGATTCGGCGGCTGGCTCGCGGCCATCCCCAGGCGCTCGCCATGATATCGGCGAGCCCAGATTCCCTCCCACCACCAGCGGTTCTCGAGATACCACGCGACGGTCTTTCGCAGACCGCTGTCAAAGGTTTCGCGGGGTGTCCAGCGCAGCTCGCGGCCGATCTTAGTGATGTCCATTGCGTAGCGCCGGTCATGTCCGGGCCGGTCCGCGACAAACGTGATCAGCTGCTCATGCGGCCGATGCGCGGAACCCGGCAGCATTTCGTCGAGCAATCGGCAGATCGACGTGACAACATCTAGATTGGTCCGCTCGGCATTTCCGCCGACATTGTAGCACTCGCCCACCTTGCCCTCGCTGAGGATCTTGAACAGCGCACGGGCGTGGTCCTCGACATAGAGCCAGTCGCGGACGTTGTCGCCCGCGCCGTAGACCGGGATCGGCTCGGCATGCAGCGCTTTCAGAATGGCGAGCGGGATCAGCTTTTCCGGAAAATGGTAGGGACCGTAATTATTTGAGCAATTGCTGACCACGGTCGGCAACCCGAAGGTCTCGCGCCAGGCGCGAACCAGGTGGTCGGAAGCCGCTTTTGACGCCGAGTAAGGCGAGTTCGGCCGATAGGCTGTGGTTTCGGTGAATTTGCCCTCGGGCCCCAGCGAACCGAAGACTTCGTCGGTCGAGACGTGGTGAAAGCGGAACCGTTTGGCACGCTTTGCCGGAAGCTGTTGCCAGTAGGTGAGCGCGGTTTCCAACAGGACATAGGTCCCCTCGATATTGGTCGCGATGAACGCCGCCGGACCGTCGATCGAGCGGTCGACATGCGATTCTGCGGCGAGGTGGAGGACCGCATCGGGGTCGAATTTTCGAAATATGTCGGAAATCGCCTGCCGGTCGCAGATGTCGGCGCGGCGAAAGGCATAACGGGGATCGCCCTCGATCGCGCGCAGAGACGTCAAATTCGCCGCATAGGTCAGCTTGTCGACATTGAGAACGGTGGCGTCAAATTCGCCGACCAGCAGCCGGCAAACCGCCGAACCGATAAACCCGGCGCCGCCGGTGACCAACACTCTCATCGCCAATTCCGAATCCCTACAACTCATCCAGTAACGGCTCCGCCCGCCTTACCCCAGGGTTGAGCCCCCTGCATCGGAGACCTGCGCAGATCGGTCTAGGATGCCGTTGCGCCGCTCCGGTAGATTGATGTGGGGAAGCTATAGTCGATCGACCCGGCCCGGGTCCAATCTCATTGGAGGGTGCGTTATGCAATACCAGCGAATATCGGCCGATTGTCATCTCGACATGCTCTGGTTGCCGCCCGAGCTGTTCACGTCGAACGCGTCGAGCAAACTCAGGGACCTGATGCCCTACGTCGCCGAGAATTCGGACGGGGTGAAGCGCTGGACCGACAATAACGGTGCCGAGTACGGCCTGTGCGGTGGCGTCGGCGCGACCGGCACGCCGTGGGTTCCGGGCAAGCAATTGCGCGCCGACAAGATGGCCGAGGCCGGTCTGTACAATGACTATTTCGAAAAGGGGCTGCGGCGGCCGGGCGACCCGCATCTGCGGGTCAAGGACATGGACCGCGACGGCGTCGACGCCGAGGTCATCTACGGCATCCTGGCCGCCTGCGCCAAGATGAAGGACCCGGAAGCGGCCGACGAGATGCTGCGCATCTACAACGACTTCATGCACAATTTCAGCAGCTACTATCCCGACCGCATGATCGGTCTGGCCTGCCTGCCCTACAACAACATCGAGGGTGCCGCTCGGGAAGTCCGCCGCGTTGCCAAATTGGGCATGAAGGGCGTCGAGCTGTCCTGCTCCTGGCACATGACGCCGATGTGGCACCCGATGTGGGACCCACTGTGGGAGGCGGTCAACGAGACGCAGCTGCCGCTGCACTTCCACACCTTCCCGGCGACCGACCCCGAATTGCGCAAGTCCCTGGACCCGGCCATCGCCCGTCGCATGACCTATAGCGGGCTGTGCCGGTTCCAGATGACCCTGGCGACGATCCTGACCGATTTGATGGGTGCGGCAGTGTTCGAGCGCTTCCCGAACATCCGCGTCGTGTTTGGCGAGAGCGGCATCGGCTGGATCCCCTACGTCATCGACCGGATGGATTTCGAGTACAAGGACCAGTACCAGGATCTGAAGCTCAAGAAATTGCCGAGCGAATACTGGCGCAACCAGTGCAGGGCGACGTTCCAATACGACCGCGTCGGCACCAAGCTGATCGAAGACATGGGGGTCGAGACCTTGATGTGGGGCTCGGACTTCCCGCATCCCGACGGCGTGTGGCCGGAGTCGAAGAAGTACATCGACGAGCAGTTCGCGCATCTGCCGGCCGAAGTCACCTACAGGATGACTTGCGAGAACGCCGGCAAGTTCTACGGCCTGATGAACTAACCGCTACGACGGGGTGCGGCATGACCCGCCGCACCCCGTCCATTGGGGCCGAGTGCTTTTCGCGTACCCGGGCCTCTGTCCGGCACTTGCTCCACGTGTATTGCAGGACCGCTGCTGCCATTCGGCATAGTCCTAAGTTCCACTCCGCAATCGCGACGGCGCTCGGACCAGCAGGACCAGCATCGAAAGGGCCACCAACCCGCCGATCAGCAGCCACGCGTCGTTGAAGGCGGCGACGAGGCCGGCGCGCTCGACCAACGGCGCCACCAATGCCCGCGTCGCTTCGTCTACCTCGCCGATCGGCACGTCCGTGAAACGCTCTGTCGGCAGGCCGACCAGACGGGCGGCCGACGGATCGCCGGCCTGGAGACGCACGACCAGTGACGCGATATGGGCCGGCGTGCGCTGTTGGAGCACGGTGTCGATCAGCGCCAAGCCGATCGCCCCGCCGAGATTGCGCATCAGGTTGAACAAGCCACTCGCATTTGGGACACGCAGCGGGTCGAAGCCGCTCAATGCCAGCGCTGTGGACGGCAACAAGCACAGCATGATGGCTGCGCCGCGGAGGAGCTGCTGCCAGAACAATCCCCAGAAATCGGTCTCGAAGGTCATGAAGCCGTTGCCGACCAGGCCGACAGCGAGCAATGCATAACCAGCGGCGATCAGCAGCCGAGGCTCGACGCGCCGTTCGAGGATCGTGGCGACCGGCGCCATTACCAGCTGGGCCGCGCCGGTCACCATCATGATCTCGCCGATCGCCAGCGCGTCATAATTGCGGATGAGACCGAGATACACCGGCAACAGATAAGTTGCCCCGTAGAGGCCGATGCCGAGAACAAAGCTGAAGCAGCACCCGGCCACAAAATTATGGTCGCGGAATGCGACCAGATCGATCAGCGGCGCCGAATGGCGTAAACAGCGCCAGATCACACCACCGGCGCAGAAGAAGCAAATACCTGCGAGCAGCAGTGCTTCCGGGCTGCCCCAGCCGCGATGGGGAGCTTCCTTGAGCACCAGTAGCAAACTACCGAGAAAGACTGCGAGCAGCGGCAGAGCCAGCAGATCGACCGAGCCGAGGCGGCGCCAGTCGGGGCGATCGATGTTGACGGCCCAGGCGACCAACAGCGCGACGACTATTCCCGACGGCACATTGATCAGAAATAGCCAATGCCATGAATAACGGTCGGTGATGAAGCCGCCAACGGCTGGTCCGAGAGTGGGCGCCAGCATTGCCAACAGGCCCGCGACGAAGGTCGCGCGGCTGCGCCCGAGCCCCTGGAACATCAGGAAGATCGCCGAGAAAACGAACGGGATCAAAGCTCCGCCGCAGAACCCCTGCAGCACCCGCGCCGGGATCAGTGACCAGAAGCTGTTCGACGCGGCGCAGGCCAGGCTGGCGGCGGTGAAGCCGCAAATACAGGCGAGAAAGGCGCCGCGCGTCGACATGACGCGGGTCAGCGAGCCGGTCAGTGGGATGGCGACGACCTCCGCGATCAGATACGCGGTCTGCACCCAGCTCAATTGATCCAGCGCAATGCCGAGTCCGGCTTGAATATCGGGCAGCGAGCTCGCGACGATCTGGATATCGAGGATCGCCATGAACATGCCGATGCTCATGGCGGTGAACCCGACCCACCTCTTGGCCCCGGCGGTGCCTTCCGGTCTCAGGAGCAAAGCCACCAGCGGAATCTTCGCGTCGCGGCTCTTACACAGCGCGCCGCGGCGCCAGAACGCGCTCCTCAATGCGAATGCGTCGAGCGAGCAGCGCCAGATTGAGCACCGAGAACGTCGCGGCCACCGCGACGGCGCCAAAAGCAAGGGGCAACACGGCGATCTCAGCGGCGACCAGCAGATAATTCGGGTGTCGTAGATACCGAAATGGGCCGGTTTGCACGAGGGGTGTGTCGTGTAGCGTGATGATGCGCGTCGTCCAGTAGCGGCCCAAGCTCGCGATGACCCAGATCCGGACCGCTTGGAGCACGGCGAATAGGCCGATCAGCAGCCAGTCGGGCGGGGTTGCAGCCGGCACGAATAAGGCAAGGCTCATAAGCCAGCCGGCATGCAACAACACGAAGAGCGGGTAAGCTGCGGCATCTGCCTCCACGGCGCCCAGCCGGCGCAGCCGGGCGGTATTGCGTCGCGCGTGGGCAAGCTCGATGAGCCGCTGCAATGCGACCAGACCGAGCGTCCAGTAGAGCGCAGTCACCGGTTGTCGATAACGAGAAAGCCTGCGGTGAAGCCTGGCCCGAGGGCATTCATCAGCCCATGCTCCCACCGTGCCCCGGTAGCCCGCGCCTTGGCGAGCATCCGTTCGAGCACAAACATCACAGTCGTCGCCGACATGTTGCCATAGTCGCGCAACACTGCCCGCGCCTCGACCAGCGCGCCCTGCGCCAGGCCGAAGGCGTGCTCCAGCGCCTCGATCACCTTGGCGCCTCCGGGGTGACAGAAAAAACAGTCAATATCGTCGATCGCAAGTCCATGACGGGCGAGGAACTCCGATGCGGCATCTTGCAGTTGCGTCGTGACTAGCTTTGGAATGTCCCGGGAGAAGATCGCTCTGAGGCCATCATCGGCGACCTCCCAGCCCATCACGTCGAGGCTGCCGGGCCAGGTGTGCTCGCCGGCGGCGGCCAGGGCCGGGCCCTCGCCTTCAGTCGACAGAAGCGCGGCCGCGGCCCCGTCGCCGAACAGAGCCGTCGCGACAATATTGCTCTTCGACCAATCGTCGCGCCGGAACGACAACGCGCATAGTTCGACGACCAAGAAGAGCACCGTCTTGCCGGGGGCGACGGCGGCCTGGCTGGCGGCGCGGGCAAGCCCGAGGACGCCGCCGGCGCAACCGAGCCCAAAGATCGGCAAGCGCTGCACCGTGCTCCTCAGCCCCATTCGTTCGATCAGCAGCGCATCGAGGCTGGGCGTTGCGATGCCCGTGGTCGAAACGACGACTATGCTGTCGATGTCGTCCTTATGCCGCCCGGTTGAGCAGAGCACCTGCTCGGTTGCCGCCTCGAGCAGGTCGAGCGCGGAGGCGAGGTAAATGCGGTTGCGCTCGGGCCAGCCATGCGCCCGGTCGTACCATTCGAGCGGCACGCAGGAGTATCGCCTCTGTATTCCTGTGTTGAGGAACATTGGCAGCAGGCGATCGAGGTCCGGCGCGCGCCCGAACAAAAGTTTCACGCGTTCGATCACGTCGTTCTGGTCGAGCGGGTATGGAGGAACCGCGGTCGCGACGGCGAATAGACGCGGGACAGCAGGCATTGAGCGCACCTTACCCCCCGAGAAGGCTCCTCGCAATGCGCAGCGCAAAGCGACATTGTACACTTGGCGGTTTTGTCGCGGCCGCGATCCAGCGGGACGGATAGAAACGAGAAATCGTTCGTCACCGGTGCGCACCGCGATCGGCGGGATACCCGACCGCACCCCGACCGAGCCGCCAAACGAAGACAAGCCCTTGCAAGCGCGCGAACGACCGTCCATGGAATTGGGGTCGCGATCTGAGCAGCCTTCGGCGGCGGAGCCGCGGTGCAGAAGGTTATCTCATCGGAGTCGGCGATGTGGGGTCTGTCCGGCGTGTTGCTGACAAGTAGGCGCGTCATCGTCTGTGGCGCCGTCCTGCTCGTCCTTCAGGCTCTTGCGCTAGCGTATCTAGTCGCCGGAACCTATGGGGTCGTGACGCGATATGGCCCGACCACCGTTTCTTTTGTCGGCTTCTACGCTGCCGGAAAGCTGGCCGTTGATGGGCACGCCCAATTCGCCTATGACAATGTATTCGACTACGATGTGGAAGAATCCATCACCCAAAAGGGCGTTCATTACTTACCATTTCTTTATCCGCCGGTCTATCTGCTCCTTTGTGCGCCGCTCGCATTCCTGCCATTTCTGCCTGCCTTCATTTTATTCGTGGTGACGACACTGGCAATCTATCTAGTCGTAGTGCGACGGATCCTTGATGTGCGGGGGGGTGCCTGGTTGCTTCCGGCGCTGGCTTTCCCGCCGACATTTTGGACCGTGGGCTACGGCCAGAACAGCTTCCTGACCGCCGCGTTGTTTGGCGCTGGGACGCTGCTGGTTGATCGGCGACCTGTGGCGGCCGGGGTGCTGTTCGGCATGCTGTGCTACAAGCCGCATTTTGCGCTGTTGGTTCCTGTTGCCCTTCTCGCCGGCAGACGCTGGTCCGCGATCGTTGCGGCCGCCGTCACGATGATCATGGCGTTTGGACTTTCGGTTACGCTGTTCGGTTGGGAAACATGGCAGGGATATTTTCGGGCTTTCTTCGGATCAGCAAGCACCTACGAGTTCGAAATTACGAGCTTCAACATATTTGCTTCAATAAGTCCTTTTGCGGCAGCTCGCCTGCTTGGGTTGTCCATCGGGCATGCGCGTATCGTACAATTGGCCGCGACATTACTTACCATACTTCTGGTAGGTTGGGTCTGGAGCACAAATGCTACCCGCACCAGCCGGGCAGCTGTTCTCACAGCAGGAACCTTGATCGCAGTGCCCTATGCGCTGTTGTATGACTTGATTATTGCAGCGATAGCCGGCGCATGGCTGATCCGCGCCGGCCGCGATTCCGGCTTTCTGCGCTGGGAGAAACCCTTGCTTGCGACGGTTTATCTAATGCCGCTATTCGCATTCCAAGCGGGACTAGTGTCGCATCTGCCGTTCGCGCCGCTCGCCGGCGTTATATTACTGGTGCTTTGTGCATTGCGCGCTTGGCAGGAATATAACTGCGCGAGGTCGCGGTTAGGCCGACGAGATGGCTAACGTATTATCGCTACCGCGTTTCCGTCGGTTGCCAGCCGCAAGGCCGTGGGATGATCAGGAAGGATAAGACTGCCGATCGCTCGGTGAGGCGGGGCCCGAACCAACCGGCTCGGATCTTTCCTCCGCCGACACTTCGGTTTGGAGATCGGCTGTTTGGAGATCGGCCGGGGCGGCGGGGCGCATCGCACGGTGCTGCTGACCTTCATTAGCAGCGTTCATTACCCGAAAGTAATGCTCGGCATGCTGATAAAGGTTCTCCGCCGCAACTCGGTCGCCACTCGTAGACGCCTCCCGCGCGAGGGTAATGTAACGTTCGAAGATTTGATGGGGGGTGCCGCGGATTTTGACGTTGGGACCGTTACTATCGAAGCTCTGACTTCGCTGCGGCATCTGTTGCCGATTGCGGTTGGCATTATTACCGTAATTACGGCCATACGGTCGGCCGGTTTGTCCTGTTCTCATGATACCTTTTGCACTAATGGTGAAGTTGGGTCGTTATCCAAAGTTCTCGGAACACGTTCTCAGTCAGGCGCGTTCCGCCGGTTTTCTTTACAGCGCCAACTCTTTCGCGTTCGGCAAGTTAGATGGACTGATCCTCATTTCCAACAGTTTTTTGACGCAATGCCGGCAGAAACCCGCCTCACTGCCGCCGTCTCACGCAATAGGGCCGTCGGCATGGACATCAGCCGGACAGCGCCTGGGCGAGAAAAGGCAGGCTCTCGTCCATGCGGTAATCGACACCGCTATGGTTGTCGGAGAACTCCTCGTAACGATGCGCAATGCCGAGCTCGTTCAGCCGCCGCACGAACCGGCGGGCGCCGTAGAGCAGATTGAACTGATCCTTCTCGCCGCAGTCGATATAGAGCGCCTTCAGCCTGCGGAGATGGTCCGCCTGTGTGTCGATCGCCACAACAGGATCGTGCCGCAACCAGTTCGCCCAGCGTTCCTCGATAACCTCGCAGGTGCCGAACGTGACCGGCAGCCGGATTCCAAGGAATTGGGTGGGATCGGGATCGTAGCTGGCTGCCATCGCCAATGCGTTGATCACCTTGAAGGAGCCCTCCGGGTGCTTTTTGGCTGCTTCGAGCTGCTGCCACCATTTCTCGATGGAGTTCTCGGTCCCGGCAAGTGCGCGCAGGACCGCCGGCATGTCGGGCAGATAGCACAGCTCGAAGCCCATATCGCCGGAATGACAGGCCGCGGCCGACCAGATATCGGAGTGGCGCAGCGCGTGCGTAATCGCGCCATACCCGCCGGAGCTCTTGCCGAACACGCCGCGGCGCCCGGCGCCGCCGCAGCCGAAGCGCTCTTCGATCGCCGGCAGCATTTCATGCAGCAGGAAGTCCTCCCAAGCGCCGATCGACGCGGAGTTGATGTACTGGTTGCCGCCGAGCCGGGTGAAGCAATCGGGAAAGGCGACGACGACCGGCGGCATCCGCTCCTCGCCGATCAGCCGGTCGAGCCGTTCCGGGAGGTTCTCGCGGAAGCCGACCCAATTGGTATGGGACAGCCCGCTGCCCGTGAAGCCGACGAGATCCACCAGCAGGGGCAGTCCTCGTCCGTCGTGCCCCGCCGGGACGTACACATCGACGACCCTCGCCGACGGATCACCCAGCATATTGCTCTCGAGGGCTCGGCTTTCGACAGTGAGCCGGCTGACGGAACCGGTCGACCCGAAAAACTTGCGCATCGCGTCCTACCTCCAGCTTCTGCCGATATCATCCGCGGAAAATTAGCATCAGGATCCACGCTCGGAGGGTGCTAAAAATGACGTCTGCGCTCGCGCCGCGGTCACAAGCCCGATAGTATCGCGATGATCGAGGACAACCCGATGCGGGACGCGATGGAGGTGGGTGATGGCTCTTGCTTATAACGTCATCGATGCCGACGGTCATATTCTGGAGCCGCTCGACCTCTGGGACAAATACATCGATCCCGAATACCGCGAGCGCCGGCCGCGATTTGTCATCGACGAGAACGGCAAAGAGCGCCTCCAGGTCGAGGGCAAACTCTTAGGCAATCCGCGGGGGATCGGCAGCCTCGGCTCGGTCGGTGTCCGGCAGGGTGCGGTCAAGCCCGACACCCTCAAATACGCGGAAGGGAAGAAGGGCGGGTTCGACCCACACGCCCGCATCGTCGACATGGATGCCGACGGCATCGACGCCGCTTTTCTCTACCCGAGCCTCGGCCTGTTCGCGGGCGCCGTCGAGGATCCCGGCCTCGCCGCCGGGATGTGCCGCGCCTATAACCGCTGGCTCGCCGATTACTGCAAGCCTTATCCCGAGCGCCTCTTCGGGGTCGCGATGCTGCCGATGCAGTCGGTCGAGCTCGCGATCGAGGAGATGCGCTACGCTCGCCAAGCGCTCGGCATGCGCGGCGGCTTTTTGCGGCCGAACCCGTATCACGGCAACAAGATGATCAGCGACCCGATCTACGAGCCATTCTGGGCGATGGCCGAGGAGCTCGACTTCTCGATCGGCTTTCACGAGGGCTCGACCACCGCGATGCCGACGGTCGGCGTCGACCGCTTCGAGAAGGACCGCGCGGCGCGCCACATGATCAGCCACACGATGGAGATGATGCTGGCGGCGATGGCCGTGATTTGGGGCGGCGTTGTCGATCGTCACCCGCGGCTGCGCGTCGCGTTCCTCGAATCGGGCGGCGGCTGGATCGCACCCTGGCTCGACCGCATGGACCGGCATTTCGACGACCACGGTTTCAACGACACCGCCCCGAAGATGCGGCCGAGCGAGCTCTTCCAGCGCAATTGCTGGATCTCGTTCGAACCGGTCGAGAACAGCATCGCCGTGCTGGCCGACTATATCGGCCCGCACAAGATCATGTGGGCGACCGACTACCCGCACCAGGACGGCTTCTTCCCCGGCGCGCCGCAGATGCTCCGCGACCGGCTCGGTCCGCTATCCGCCGACGCGAAGCACCAGGTGTTGGCCGGCGGCGCGATGGGCTTTTACGCCCTGCAGTAACGCTGCGGCCGGCCGGGTAGCCGCCATTCCGAACGGGGGGTCCGGCGCAGGGGCGTTGCTAGACCCATGATGGTGTAATCGCCCGTCCGGACCTTCCACAACAACGATTTCCACGGCATCCGGTATTCCGGGATCGTGTTCCGTAAGGTCACGATGTTGGAGATGCCGCAGAGATCGACCGCACAGGCGAATTTCTCGGGCGTGAACGTCAAGCCGACCAGGGCCGATGCCGGTCCGCACCATCGCAAACCGACCACCGAGGCGCGCCATCAGACGCCCACCCTTCCCATCGCGATCGATTTCAGCGCTGGGCGCTCGCTTAATCGACGGCAACCGCAGGCAGCGCCCGGCGTTGCAGGCGCGGAACGATGATAAGACCGGCAGCGGTGAACACGATCGCGGTCGCGACCCCGATTGTTATCCCGCGCGCCGGGCTATTGACATGCAGAGCCGGCACGCGGATCGCGATCTCGGCAGTCGTTGCGGCGAGCAGACCGAGATAGGACCAGCTCATCAAGCGGTAGTGCTTGGCGAGCCAGTTGTGCGGGCGCGCCACGACCGCAGCAACGCCGGCGATGACCGTTGCCAAGCTCACTATTGCCAGCGCGTGAAACGGGCCGAAATGGCCGGTCAGACGGTAGATCGACAGGGCTGTCACGTTGACGGCGAGCATTGCCATCGCATAGCCCATCCCTATCGCGCGATGGAGGTGCGTGCCTTTGCGCATTGCTAGGACCATCAAGCCAAAAGCGAGCGCAGCGAGCGCCGCCGCGACATGCGCGGCACCGAGTGGGCTAATCGGCATCGTGAGACCTCCCGAAAGCCGTTGCTGCGCCACCGCCGTCGAGAATCGCGCGTAGATAGGCGACATAATCGGCGTAGGCGCGAATACCGGTATCGGTCAGGCTGACCCTGGTACGGGGTTTCCTGCCGTTGAAATCCTTTTCGACCTTGATGTAGCCGGCCTTCTCGAGCGTCCCGAGATGGGCGCCGAGATTGCCCTCGGTCGCGTTGAGGACCGCCCTGAGCCGCACGAATTCGAGCCGCTCGCGGCGCGGCAATCCGTTCAGCGCGGCCATGATCTTAAGGCGCAGCGGCTGATGGATGACGGCATCGGGCTGTTCCATCTCACACCCCGCGGAACCAGCACCCGGCCAGGATCAGCGCACCGCCGCCGACCCCCGCCATCCACAGATCGAAATGGGCGGGGACCAGAAAGAAGCCGCCCAGCGTCAACCCGCCGATGACTGCTCCGGCTATGATGAAGCGCAATCCCTGCCAGAGCCCGACCACCGCATAACCGGCTGCGACCACGAGTGGGATGAACGCGCCGACTTGGCGGCCGTTGACCGGGGCCATGACCGCAAGCGTTGCGGCGATGAAGGCGAAGGCGGTCAGCACGATCCCCGGAAAGCCCCAGCGCAGCCGAGCCACCGCGGCCGGCCACTTCGGATCGGCTATGCGGCCGGCCTGCCTGTCCCGCCGGGTAGCGCTTCTCAGAGAGATCGCAAAATTGGCGGCAAGGCCGATCGCAACGATCGTCATCCAGATCGCCAGCCCCCGTCGCGGCCAGGGCTCGTGCAAGCCGTAACCGACCGCCCACAAGACGCCCCACAGGATCAGGTGCGGACTCGCCTCAAGATAGCCGTAAACGCGCCGGCTGCGGGTTTCGACGGCAGCCATGTCGCGCAGCGCGCCAGCCGCCTCGTCTGGAGAAAGCGTCATCGTTCCCTCCAATCGTTCAGACCAGAGAGTTATCTATGATACAGAGTACTCTGTATCAAGCCCGAAAAATGCGCTTTCCTCGCGACCCTCAGGGCTCTCGCTTACGCCATGCGGAGCATCGCTGTGTCGGTGTGCTGACTGCTCAGTCCAATCCGGGGATCAGCTCGCGGCCAGCCTTGAATTCGATCGTCGAGCCGGCGAAGTCGTCGCCGACCGGCTCGCAGCGACCGCCCAGATGCGCCGCGAGGAACGCTTCGACGACGGCCGTGAAGGAGCGGCGGTTTTCAGGCCGGCCGAGGCCGTGGCCTTCGTCGCGATAATACACATAGGTCGCGGGAATCCCGTGTTGCTGCATGGCGGCGACGATCTGCTCGGACTCCGAGGCCTTGACGCGCACGTCGTTGGCACCCTGGCCGATCAGCAGCGGCCGCACGATGCGGTCGGCGCGATTGAGCGGCGAACGCTCCTCCAGCAGCCGCAGCCCCGCCTCGGTGGTGTAATCGCCCGTCCGGACCTTCCACAGCGATTTCCAGGTGAGCCAGTATTCCGGGATCGTGTTCAAGAAGGTCACGAGGTTCGAGATGCCGCAGAGATCGGCCGCGCAGGCGAATTTCTCGGGCGTGAACGTCAAGCCGACCAAAGCCGAATAGCCGCCGTAGCTGGTGCCCACGATCGCGACACGGGCGGGATCGGCGATCCCTTGCCCGATCGCCCAGTCGACGGCGTCGATCAGATCGTCATGCATCTTGCCCGCCCATTCGAGATTGGCGGCGTTGACAAAGGCTTTTCCAAACCCGGTAGAACCGCGATAGTTCACGCTCAGCACCGCATAGCCCCGGTTGGCGAGCCATTGGTGATCGGGGTGCAACCCCCAGACGTCACGCGCCCAGGGCCCGCCGTGGACGAGCAGCACCATCGGCAATGGCTCCCTCGGCTGCGCGTCGCGCGGACGGGACAGGTAATAGACGAGTTCGAGCCCGTCGCGGGTGCGGATGATGACGGGCTCCATGGTCACGAAAGGCAGCCCCTCCCATGCCGGCGTCGCTGAAAACAGCTGCCGCGTCTGCCGTGCGCCGCGGTCGTAATGAAAATATTCCAACGGCGCGTTGTCATATTGATAAGCGACGATCCACTGCCGCCGGTCTTGCGACATGCCGGTGATCGTCAGATCGCCGCGCGATTGCCGTGTGAGGTAGTCGAAATCGTCCCGATAATCCGGGTCCAGGACCTGCCATGCGACGTGCTCGAACGCACGCGCGGCGGCCACCGGGCGCTCGGTTATCGGATCGAGCACAAGCTGGGTGAAATCGGCACGGGCGTCTTCGGCGAGAACCTGCATCGTTCCGCTTGCGAGATCCTGCGCGACCACGGCGGCGGTGTCGCGGCCGCGGCTGTCGAGCCAATAGAGTTCACGACCGTCGAAGCTGAACTCGATGGCGCGGGTCGCCACCGCGTCCTCCGCGCCGATCCGGCTGAAGAGGGCCCATTCGCCGTTTGCGCCGCGCTGCAAATACTCGACATCACCGTCTTGAGTGTAACGCACGGCGAAGCGCACACGGAACTGCTGATCGGTGAAATGGAAGGTGAACTCATCGTTCTGCTGAACCAGTGCGCTTTCCCCGGTCGCAACGTTCACACGGTAGACATCGAAGTAACGCTTGTCCCGCGCGTTGTGCGCGATCAGCAATTCACTGGGAAAATGGCGCGAGCTCTGCTGAATGTAGCATTTCACCCCCGCTCCCGGCGTCAGCGCCCGCACGTCGCCGGTCTCCAGATCGACGCGCCAGGCACGCCAATTTTCGTCGCCGGCCGCCTCGCGAAAAAACACGACATGCCGGTTGTCGTGCATCCAGATGATCCAAGGCCCGAGATTGCGGTCGGTCACCGCGGTTACCGGGCGCGCCTCTTCGATCGCGTCGATCGGCGCAACCCAAAGATTGAGCACGTCGTCAACAGGAGCACGGAAGGCAATCCGGGTGCCGTCCGGACTGATCCGCACAATGCTTCGCTCGGGATCTGCGAAAATCAGGCGGCGGGGAAGTAGGCCGGCGCTCGCTTCTTGGTTGGGCATGATCCAGGTCCTCCAGTGAAACGGCAGGATTGCTTGGCGACGGCCAAACGCGGGCATAGCGGAAGTGGCGGTTATGCGAGTGAGTGTCGGTCATATCTGCAAACGCCATTCCATTGATGGAATGAAAATTTCCAAAAGTCTTGCGATCCGCACAAGGAACAGTTTGGGTGGATCTGAGACGTGAACGAACATGTGCCGGGGCGTGGCGGCCACCGCGCCCCGGAACCGTTCCGGCAGGCCGTCCGGCACGCCGTAGCGCCGAAAGGCGGCGTCCAGCATGTCGAGGAACCGGGCCATATGCGGTGCGACTTGCTCGGGGGTTGGCGTCATCATGTCCTCCCTTGTCGCGCAGTGCGCGCGGCCCGGAGAGACGCGGACGCGACCGAAATTTTTATTTTTTTGTTCACCGCTGTCCGCGTCCATGCTGCCCAGGCGCATACCATCCGGGAGGAGCGATGACAGGCACGTCACAGCAGGTTAAGGAATGGGGCCGGCATGGCGTGCCGCCGCAGCGGGACGTGGGCGCGGCGCTGGCCGCGCTGTCGGAGGAAGATCTGCTGCGCTTGCGCGCCATCGCCCGGCTGCGCGCCCGCTCCCTCCCTCGCGGCGGCATGTCGTGGTCCGACCTATTGCATGAGGCGGTGCTGCGCGCGCTGACGGGCGCGCGGCCGTGGCCGGCGGGCGTGCCGTTGCTCGCCTTTCTGGCGGGCGTCATGCGCAGCCTCTGCGACGAGCAATGGCGCCGCCACCGCCGCCAGGACCATCTGCCCACCCCGCACGATAGTGGCGGGGCTGACGACCCGGAACGGGCCTGCGCGGCGGCCGAGGCTCTCGTCGCTATTCAACGGCTGTTCGCGTCCGACGCGGCAGCGCTGAAAGTGATCACCGGACTGATCAGCGGCATGACAGCCGAGGAAATCCGTCGTCATTACGGTCTGACCGCTGTGGAATACGACACGACACGCCGACGGATACGGCGGACCATGCTGCGCCACGGTTTGGCTTGGTCTTGGCCATGATCCGCATTGGTTATCTGCAATCCGTACTGACGGCGCTGCTCGACGCCTTGGAACGGGAACTCCTTGGTGCACATCCAGACGAAGTGCGCGACGCTTTGCGCGAGACCGGTCGGGCGCGCAACATCGCCTGCCAAGAAGTCCGGGCACTGCTGAACGACGCCATCGCCGCGAGCGAAGACAACTCTGCTGCGACACTGCCGCCCGACACTTGCGCCGGACTGGATCGGCTTCTTGGCGTTTCGCGAGAGCTTCGAGGTGCGCCTCGCTGCCATCCTCGCCCCAGCGCTTTTCCTGCTTGGAGCTGCCGCCGGCACTAACGGGAAGGGTCGCTTCCGTAAGTCAGAGCAAACGGCCGCCTTGGGTCGGACCTTGCCAGACGACCGGTTCCGGTGCAGCGGGCGTCAGTAGGCCGGTAGCCGCTCGCCACGCGCTGCGAAACTCCTCGCTAGGGGACGCCGGCGAGCATGTCCCGCTGCTCGGCGAACACCGCCTTGACCCAATCGATTACCGCGCGCACGCAGGGGGAGCGGCGCAGATCGCGGTGGACGATGATCCAGTATTCGGCCGCGATTTCGGGGATCGGCGGGGTCAGCCGTTCGAGCAGAGGATGGCCGTCGCCGATATAGCACGGCAATTCACCGCGGCCGGTGCCGGCGCGGATCGCCTCGACACGCATCAGCATCGACGAGGCGCGCAGCGCCACCGGCATCCCGGTTTCCTCGATCTGCCGCTGGACCCAGCGCGCCGGCGCCCAATGGGCTTGCTCCTCGGTGTAGCCGACCCAGGCGGCGGCCTCCGCGCCGCGACGCCGGTAAACGGCACAGGCGAAGGTACCCGCTTTCGAGACGTAGAAGTCGCCACTTTCCGGCGGCTCGTGGCGCAGCGCCATATCGGCTTGGCGGCGCACGAGATTTGCCCTCTGCCGTAACTCGTCGACCAGTTCCAATGTGATGCCGGACGGCAGCGCCGTCCTTGTCGGTGCCGACAGGCAGCGAGCCAGAAACCCGGCGGCGCACTCGCCGGTCGCAACCCGCACGGTACCGCTGAGCGCCGGCGAGGCCGCCGCGCGCCGCCGCTCCAATGTCAGTACCGCATCCTCGATGCTCTCGGCCGCCGGGACCAATTGCTCGCCGGCGGCGTTGAGGCGCAGTCCCTCGGGCAGGCGGTCGAACAAATTCGGCCCGCCGAAAGTGGCCTCGAATGCCGCCAATCGGCGGGCGATGGTCGGTTGGCTCAGCCCGAGCGCCCGCCCGGCAGCGCGCATCGAGCCCTCCCGGGCGACGGCGAGGAACACCCGGACATCGTCCCAGTCCATCGCCCCGCGGCGCGATCGCGGCGGCCGGGTCGCCGGCTCATCCCGAGTCTCGTGCCCCGCAATCGCCAATCCGTCGAGAGCAGCCATGACATGTTCCTTTTCACAGAAGCCCTCCCCTCGATGGAGGAGGCAATTCGTACCATCAATTGAGCGCCACGAAAACGTTCCAGGGGTCTCCGAAAACGGGGATCGCTGCAATTAAACCGTGGCGCTAAGCTTCTCAAGACGCCGCGACATCCTTCAACCGATGGAGGAAGAAATGCAAAGCAGACCGCCGATCATCACCGATCTCACCGCAGAAGCCGCGAAGCTCACAATGCTCCGCGGCCGGACCGCGCAGACGACGTTCGCGGAACGCCGGGGTAGTGGCAGTGCGGTGCATTTGGGCCGCTACCGCGACGGGATGCTGCTTCTTGGCAAGTCCGCCGGGAAAAGCCATTGGGAGACCCATCCCGAGGACGAGCTGCTCTACGTTCTCGACGGAGAAATGACCGTGGATGTCCTGGAAAAGGACGGGCCGCAATCTTGCGTCGTCGGCGCCGGCATGATCGCCATCGTTCCCCCGGGCGCGTGGCACCGTGTTCACTCCGCGGATGGCGTGTCGGTGGTGAGCGCGACGCTTCCCGGTGATCACATCGATCTCGATGTCGACGACCCGCGGACGGGCACGCCCGATCTCGACATAAGCGATACGATGAGACCGCTCAGCATCATCGATCTCAACGCCGAGCTCGCGAAGCTGACGATGTTCCGGCGGAGCCCGCAGTCGACGGCCGCAGATCGCAAGGGAAGCGTCGCACGATTGGCGTCCTACCGCGACGGCCTTCTTTTAGCGATCAAGGCCTCGGGGAAGGATCATTGGGAACGCCATCTCACCGGTGATGAGCTCGTCTACATCCTCGACGGCGCTGCGACACTGGAAATCGTGTGCGACGACGGGCCGCCCAAGTCTTTTGCGCTTCGCGCCGGAATGACCGCTGTCATTCCCCAGGGAGCATGGCACCGCCTTCTTTCCTCGGAGGGCGCAAATGGCCGCGACGCCCTTTCCTGGCGAGACTATCGAGCTCGATGTCGACGACCCTCGAACGGTACAGCAGTAACGTCGCAGTCGTGTCAGGTCTGCCGTCCTAAGCTAACCGAGGCGCACGGTAGCAAAGCGCCTCGACCAGTAAGGCGAAGGCTGGCGTGGATTGGCGGCGGCTCGGGTAGTAGAGGTGATAGCCCGAATAGGGAGGGCACCAATCTTCGAGCACCCGCTTGAGACGGCGCTTCGCGATGTAGGGTAGCGCCACGTCCTCTGGCACATAGGCCAGCCCGAATCCGCCGAGCGCCGCATTGAGCATCTGGAACGTGCCGTTGAAGACGAGTTGGCCCTCGACATGCACCTTCAGCTCGCGGCCATCTTTCTCGAACTCCCAGGCGTACAATCCGCCATGTGTGGGCAGACGTAAATTGATGCAGTTGTGACCGATCAGTTCCTGCGGCCTCTGCGGTTCCGGCCGCGCATTGAAATACGACGGGGCCCCTACGACTGCGCTGCGCATGTCCGGCCCGATACGCACGGCGATCATGTCCTTCGCCACTTGCTCGCCGCCGCGTACGCCGGCGTCGAAGCGCTCCGCGACGATGTCGATGAGGCCATAGTCGATGATGATCTCGACTCTGATTTCCGGATACTGCCGCAGCAATTTCGTGAGTTTCGGCCAGAGGATCGTGTCGGCCGCATAGTCTGTGGCCGTGATCCGAATGGTGCCGGCGGGCTTCTCCCGCAGTTCGCCCAAAGCCTCGAGGCCGGCCTCGATCTCATCGAAACGCGGGCCGATGGTGTGAAGCAGGCGTTCGCCCGCTTCCGTCGGGGAGACGCTGCGTGTGGTTCGGGTCAACAGCCGAAGGCCGAGCCGTTCCTCGAGGCCACGAATGGTGTGGCTGAGCGCAGACTGAGAAACGCCCAGCTTCGCTGCGGCCCGCGTGAAACTGCGCTCTTGCCCGACCGCCAGGAAGGCCAGCAGGTCATTCAGATTTCCGCGGTGCATTTATGGCACCAACTCATAAGATTATTCGAATTATAGGGCCTAATCGCGACAGAGACGCGCGCTAAATCATGGCCAGCGCGACGAGAGGTTAAGCCATGACAAACTTCGATGCCGACAACCTGCGCGAACTGCGGGATGTGCAGGAGGTGGTGATCCGCACCGAGAAGCACCCCAAGAGCGCGGTCGTGATCTGGGTGGTGGTGGCCGACGACGAGGTCTTCGTGCGTTCGTGGCTGGGCGTCAATGGGCGCTGGTACAGGGACCTCGCGGCGGGCGGGCCCGCCACCTTGGAGTTTGCCGGCCGCCGGTTAGCGGTGCAGGCGATCCCGGCGAGTGACCAAGCTGCGGTCGCCCGAGCCAGCCGCGAACTCTTGGGGAAATATCATCGGAGCAGCCATGCGCAGGAAATGGTCCGCTCCGAAACCTTGCCGACCACGCTGCGGCTAGAGCCGCGCTGATCCGTTTCCCGACGCATGCCATAACATCGAGATTGCGTCGTCGCTCCGCTCCTCGCAACGACAACCACTCACGACGTCATTGCGAGCGCAGCGAAACAATCTCGACGGCGCGTAGCGGGACCGAGTGTCTGATCCGTACCACTACTTTGGTTGATGCAGGATGATCGGTCTGACGCGGAGCGCCGCTCTCGACTATGCGGCTCAAGGCATCCGCATCGATGGCGGCCTCCTCGCCGGCTAATAGAGGGTGCAGAAGTCAAGAAAAACACAATTGACATCTGTACGGTAGCGGCGTACATCCCTACATGATCATTCGGAGCGTCCGGCATCGGGGCCTGTTGCGCCTCATCGAAGACGACGACAGCCGGGAACTCCGCAATGATCTGGTGCGGCGGTTGCGCAACATCCTCGCGGTGCTGATTGCGGCGGCCGACATGGGCGGCGTGACCGGGCCGCCCGGCTGGCGCGTGCACCAGCTCAAGGGCGATCGTGCCGGCACATGGAGCATTTCGGTCAGCGGCAATTGGCGGCTGACCTTTGAGGTTCGGCAGAACGAAATCTGCAACCTCGACTTGGAGGACTATCACTGATGAGCCGCGCACCTGCCAGAGTAGCAATGGCCCCGCCACATCCTGGCGCGTTCATCCGGGAGGAAATTCTCGACGAGCTCGGCTTGTCGGTGAGTGAAGTTGCAAAGGTGCTCAACGTACGCCGCGCCACCCTTTCCGACCTGATCAACGGCAACGCGGCGCTGTCGGCTGAAATGGCGCTGCGGATCGAAAAGGCATTCGGGGTGAAGATGGAGACGCTGTTGAACATGCAGGCATGGCACGACGCCTACGCGATGCGCCAGCGAGAGGGCGAGATTGCGGTTAAGCCTTACCGGCCCCTTGCCCCCGAGCCGCGCTGATTGTCCAAAGGGTTAATAGGATGCAGCGCTTATTCGGCGAGCAAACACGCGATGATCGGTCTGACGAATGGGCGCCATGTATGCTTCGAAGCGAGGAGGTCTTCCATGGCCGCTTTAACTGAAGGGCACAGTGCGTCGATCGCCGAGTTCGTTCCCGAGCTCGATCGTCTTGCCGCCGATGTCATGGCCGACTGGAAAGTGCCAGGCGCAGCTCTCGCCGTGGTGCAGGACGGCAAGCTAGCTCTCGCGAAGGCATACGGTCAGCGCGATGTCGAGGCGAACCTGCCCGTCACCTCCGCGACGCAGTTCGTGATCGGCTCGATCACGAAATCGTTCACCGCGACCGGCGTGGCTCTCTTGCACAATGAGGGGCGCCTCGACTGGACCAAGCCCGTGCGCGACTACATTCCGGAGTTTCGTCTGAACGACCCGGTGGCGAGCGAGCGGGTCACAGTGCAAGACCTGTTGTGTCATCAATCTGGCCTGCCGCGCCATGATTGGGTGCATCTGCCAGGCGATTGCTCGGCCGCCGAATTGCTCGGCGTCATGCGTTACCTCGAATCGAGCCGGGATATCCGGGCGGCCTGGCAATACAACAACCTCTGTTACAACGTCGCGGGTCTCCTCATCGAACGCCTCAGCGGACAAAGCTATGGGGCGTTCACGCGCGCACGCCTGACCGACCGGCTTGGCATGAAGGTCAGCTTCACTCTCGACGATTTTGAAGCATCGGCGGATGCCGCCCGGCCTTATATGATGCACGAAGACACGCGGCTGCCGGCCCTGCGTCTCCCGATCCGGGTCATCGCTGCCGGGGCGATCAACACCTCGGTCGCGGACATTGCGAGCTGGATGCGGCTGCACCTCGGCAAGGGCGAAATCGACGGCGAGCGATTGCTGCCGGCCGCGCTGATCGGCGAATTGCACGCGCCGCGTATTTACAATGCATCACCGAGCTTTGTGGGGTTTGGTGAAGAGCATTATGGCCTCGGCTTCCGATCAAGCAGCTATCGCGGCGACCGGGTGGTTTTTCACGGCGGCGGCTGGATCGGCTGGGGCACGCTGATGACGCTTGTGCCGGATTTTGGCATCGGTGTCGCAGTCTTCACCAACCGCAGCCCGAGCCAAGTGCCGCCGACATTGACCTGGTATATCATCGACCGGCTGCGCGGCCGCGATCCGGTCGACTGGCGCGAACGCTTCCGCAAGCAGCGCGAGGAATCTGTTGCTCACTTTCAGGTCGACAAGGACGCGAGAGAGAAGGCCCGACACAAAGATACGCATCCTGCGCACGAACTCGCGGACTATGCCGGCGACTATGAGCACCCCGCCTACGGCGTAATGTCGATCAAGGAGCAGGGTGGAGCGCTGCACTGGTCCTGGCGCAGCATGTTCGCGACAATGGCGCACCGCCACTATGAAACGTTCGAATTGCCCGAGGTGCCGGACCGTCTGTTGCCAGACAAGCTTGCCATCACCTTCCTGACCAATCGTGATGGTGGCATTGTCAGTCTCTCGGCGCCGCTGGAGCCCATGGTCAAAGATATTGTGTTCGTCCGTCTCGCGGCTGGCGACTGCACCCTTCCAGCTTTCCGCGAACGCTGCGTCGGCAGTTTCAAGAGTGGCGCGACGACACATCGTGCGACGCTGGATACGGAAGGCCAGCTAGTGTTGAAGCCCGACAATCAGCCAGCCTATCGCCTTGCGCCTCAGCAAGGCCGCAGGTTCCGCATCGCGGAACTGGAGGGGTTCTTCGTCGAATTTCGCGGCGAAGAGACGATCATCGGCGAACTGATCTTTCATCAGCCGAATGGCACGTTCGTCGCAAAGCGTGTGGACGAACAGGGCCCGTACCCGCCTACCTGACAGGATGAGCGCCAACTCGCCGAATTGTTAAGCGGCAATTCTACTTCGCCGGCGGCATCGCGGAGATCCGCGAGCGAGCCGCCGTGGGTAACGTAAGTTCCTGCGGCTAGCGTCTCGCAACAATCCCGGCCTGACGCCGGGAGCGGCAGCTAGCGTGGCAGCGCTCCCATAATCGTCGCCGCAGTCGCGGAGCGGTAGATCCAGGCCGTATCGTGCACCGGCGCCTTGTTCGCATCGTAGCCGGCGAAATAGACCGCATCTGCATCCTGCGGAAAGGGCGAAACCCGAATCGATCGGATCGACACCAGCGCTCGACCCGATGGCACGGCGACCTGATGGAGGTCGTAATGCCCGTTGGAACGGCGCACCAGGTACCAGCCTCCGGCTTCGACGCGGCCGTAACCGACATCGACGATACCGTGACCAGGGGAGATCGGCGCGCGTGGCGGGATGAAGGCCTCGATCCCGATCAGCAGCGCCTCGCCGCCGGCCGGATCGCGGGCCTTCGCCATGTCGTTATAGGCGGCGATCACATAGCTCGCCGGCATTCCCCATTGCCGACCGAGAAAATCCGGGAGATCGAGTTCACTAGCCTCGCTGCCGTCGTGCGGATCGACGCGCACGATCCGCCCCGCGCTGCCTTCGACGGCCGCGAGCAAAACCTCGCCCTGGCCGGAGGAGCCGGGGATTGCAGTCAGGCCGCGCAAGCCGGTCTCGGAGTGGCCGGGATAGCGGTTGGTGTAGACGAGCCGCCATTGCGGTTCCGTCCCGTCGATGCGCTCGTAAACCTGCTGCCCGACGGCGGCGTAGAGGCGGCCATTGCATTCGGCAAAGCTGCTGACCCGCAGATAGCCGTTGCGGCCGGAGATTCCCGCCGACGAAACACTCGACAGGTCCAGCTCCGGGGCGGTCCGCCAGCGTATGCGGCCGGTCGCGGCCGGATCGTAAGTCCCGCTGAAGATGCCGCGCGGGTCCTGCCCGGCAAAGACCTGTTCGATGCCCGTCACCCGGTCGCGATGCCGGCCGAAGCTGCGCACCTGTGGCAGAAAACCCGGGATCGGGCGGTCCTGCGCCAGGGTCGCGGCGGCCCAGGCGCCGGTCGCGTCGTCGCGGCTGAACACCCGCGCCGTCCCGCTCAGGTCCCAGTTGGCCGCGATCAGCATCGACACCGGCGCGGGCAGCCGCGCACCGGTGCCGTCGGTCGCGAAGGTGATCTCTTCGAGGGCCGAGACGGCGAGATCGCGGCGCCGCCCGCCGGGCAACTGCTCGTCGAAGATGTGGTCGACCCTCCAGCGCGCGCCCGACCTATCGAGCACGAGGATTTCGGCGCCCTGTAAACCCTCTGGCCCCGGTCGGTCCTCCCAGTAGCCGTTGCCGGCGTAGAGTTTTCCGGCATGCGCAGTGAGGACGCGCATTTCCGTGCCGCCCATGAAGCGGCCCGCATCGTCCCGCGACCCCGGCGCGAACCAGACCGCGGAAGTTTCTTGCGGCGCCGCAGCGACAATTGCGGCCTCCCGTGCAATGCAAGCGGTAATAATAGCGGCCGAAATTCCAAGCGCGATCAGCCGCCGAAACACTTCGTCAGAACGCACGCCGCGCCCGGCGCGGGCGACACCCGCGCGTAGCCGTAAAATCATGCCGCTATTTTGCACTGGAATTGTGCAACGTAAAAGGGCAATCGGGGTCAGCGGTCTAGGATTGGTGCGCCTTGAGATCATGGCTCGCTCGCCGGCCCGTTATCCGCTGCGATCCGGATCGCAGTTACTTACCTATGCGCTGGTGCAGAAAATCGACCACTTGGCTCCACGCATCTGCGGCCGCCTCGGGGTCAGGCTTGATGGGGTGCCCCGCTAAGACGCGTGCGCTACCTCGAGCGTCAAACGCGTGGCCGGCGCCCGGATAGATCTTGAGGACGATTTGGCCGGCCTGTCCGCCGGCCGCCACGCGATCGGCATAACGGCGACACGCATCGGCTCGCGTCCATTCGTCTTCGTCGCCGATCAGGATCAGAATGGGTCCGGTCACGCCGGCCTTTGTCCAGTTGCAGCCCGGATACCACCCGATGCCGGCAGAGAAATGTTCCGGCAGATGCCACCGGCCTTGCTCCATCGCGACCAGCACGGCAACAGCCCCGTGGGAATGCCCTTCGATGACCAGGCGGTCCGGATCGACGAAGCCCGTGCCGATAAGATAGCGGGCGGCGCTCAACGCGTCCCACGCGCGCCGCTCGGGCGAAACGGTGAGAGGTTGATTGCAGGCCTGCTCGATCCCGCGCGGCTCGAAGCTGTCGAGCACGAGTGCTGCGTAGCCCAAGCCGACGAATCGCTCGGCGTAGGTTTCGAGGAGGGGCCATCCGCCCCGACGAGGTATATGCCAATTCAGGCCGTCGCAGCCGTGCATGAGGATTGCTGCGGGAAACCGGCCCGGCCCGCTCGGCCGGAAAAGATAGCCCGCGACCGAGCTGTCAGCCGCGTCCGGCTTGCCTTCGGCGATCAGCGGAACGGCCACTTTGTCGGCACCCGCATGGGCCGGCCCTGTTGCCCACAGCGACATCAGGAGCGGCAAGGCCACGCGACTGAGGTTTCTAGCGCATGCGGAGACCGAACCCTCCCGCATCCTGCCGGACAAGCTTGCCATCACCTTCCTGACCAATCGTGATGGCAACATTGTCGCCTCAGAAAGGCCGAAGGTTCCGCATTGTGGAACTGGAGGGCTTCTTTGTCGAATTTCGCGGCGAGCCGAGCGATAACGAATTTGAGGGTGCAGAACACCCCTTAGAATCGCTCACCCGTGGTCTTCCCGTATGATGCGCCGGAATTGATGTCGAAAGGCTGGTTCCGATGAGTATCGAGCTCCACACCTGGGATACCCCGATTGGCCGGAAAATCAGTGTCGCTCTTGAAGAAATGGGCCTATCCTACACAGTCCACCCCGTGAATATTTTCAGAGGCGAGCAGTTCGACCCGGCCTTTCAGAAGATCAGCCCAAACAATCGCATCCCCGCGGTCGTCGATCCCGAAGGCCCCGGCGGGGGGCCGATCAGCTTATTTGAATCCGGCGCGATCCTGATCTACCTCGCGAGAAAACCGGCAAATTTTGGCCCAAGGGCGATCTCGCCGCACAGGTACCGGTGCTGGAATGGCTGATGTGGCAGATGGGCGGTTTTGGCCCGATCCCCCACCAGTTGAGCCACTTCCTGACGGTCGAGAACGCGGCCGACCGCCGTTACGGCATCGAGCGCTACTCGAAGGAAACCCGCCGGCTCTATGCCGTGCTCGACAAACGGCTAGGCGAAGTTCAATTCGCCGGCGGCGACATCTCTATTGCGGACTTCGCGATTGTGGGCTGGGCTTGGCGGCATCAGCGCCATCAGATCGATTTGGCAAACTTCCCCAACGTCAAGCGGTGGTATGAGACGTTGACGGCTCGCCCGGGTGTGCAGCGCGGATTTGCAGTCGCTCTAAGCTGAGGCGCGTTGAGACTGCGCGTCCCGTCTCTGCCACCGAAGGTCTGGATTTTCGCACTCATGGCTGGCTTCTCCGATCTGGTCTAGCAGTTGGTGGAAGCCCCGGTGCAAACGGAGTGGCCACTCCCTCGCCCTGCTCGCGGGGAGAGGGTCGGGGTGAGGGGCAAACCGTCGAGCCGGAAAGATAGCGGTGTTGCGGGGCAAGGACCAAAGGCGCACCGAGCGGAGTCCGAACTCGGAAAAATGGCCCCTCACCCCGCCCTCTCCCCGCGAGCAGGGCGAGGGAGATGGAGACTCCTGGCAAGAAATCCAGACTTAGTGTGACCGAATGCCTGCGGTTGCCGAAACAAATCATGCGGCGTCCGGCGCCGCGCGCAATTCGTCGCCACAAGATATAGACTGGTCGGACAATGACGAGCTCCATGGCCACGTAGCTGGAGGATCAGATTTATGACTGAGACGAATGACCAATTCGAAGGCAGCTGTTTGTGCGGCGCGATCCGTTTTATCGCGACCGGTGAACCGAAAGGAGTATATTGGTGCCATTGTCAAAGTTGCCGCAAGCACAGTGGCGCACCTGCTTCGGTTTTTGTCGCATTCGAACACACGGCTTATCGGGTCACACAGGGTGAGATAACGAAGTTCGATTCTACGCCGGGAAGAACGCGGCGCGGATTTTGTGCCCGGTGCGGGTCAACTTTGACCTGCGAAAGTGCGCGGTTGCCGACCGAAACGCATTTCTATGTGGGCGCATTCGATCGCGCTGCCGAATTTCAGCCAGCGCGGCATGTATTCCCTGAGGAGCACTTGTCGTGGATACACATAGATAACTGAATGCGCGACCCAGAAAGAGATCGCGCGCTCATATCTCTATTTCATTTCTCTCCTCCTTCGTGAAAATTGCCCCATAGTGGTAGGGCGGCAATTCAACGATTCGGTTCGGTACGAAACCGGCAGCTCCAACAAGCACCTCGACATCGCGGGCTTCGATCCGCATCTCCGTCTGGGGTCCGCGCGGCTGTTCGAGGACCACTGTTTCCTCGCGGGGACGACGATGCCAGTTGATGACCCCGAATTGCCCTTTCGGTTTGAGGATTGCCGCGACGGCGCGCGCCAAGCCCGGCTGATCCGGGACACCGTGAAAGGTGTTGGCGAGGAAAACGTAATCGACCGGCTCTGGCACGACTGCATCCAAAGCCATCGCGTCGGCCACGATAAAATGGCAGTTAGTCAACCCAGCCGCAGCAACGAGCGAACGCGCGCGATCGAGCAACTGAGGGTCGATGTCGATAGCATGGACGCGATCTGCAATACGGGCGAGCGGGGCCGTGAACAGCCCGTCTCCGCAGCAAAGATCAACCGCAACCGTCCCGGGCTTCACGCCCATTTCGACAAGAACATTCCCGGGATCGGGCCACAGCGCCTGCCACCAATCGACATCGGGCATCGTTGTTGCCGGGAAAAAACCGACGATCTTCCGATTCTCACATGCGCTCAAGGATCGCCATCCTTTGACCGCCAGGCTTCATTCAATCATTCTTGTTATTGCAAATCTCGACCAGCTTGCCCATGCGCATCGGCTCGAATTGCTCGAACATCTCGGGCAGGGCGAGCGCAGCGTCGAGGATTTGGCGGTCCGCGCGGGCCTCACCCTCGCGAATGCATCCAGACATTTGCAGCTTCTGCGCCGCGCCGCGCTCGTAGAGGGTCGACGCGACGGCAAGCGCGTCTACTGTCGGCTCGCGGGCGAGGAGGTGGTGGTGGGTTTGCTCGCCGCCCTCAGCCGTGTTGGCGAGCGCAACAGCGCCGAAATCGCGCGCATAACGGCGAACTATTTCCGCGACGAGTTCGACCCGGTATCACGCGATGAGTTGCTCGACCGCCTGCGCTGCGGGGCCGCGACCGTCCTCGATGTCAGGCCGGAAGACGAGTTCGCCAGCGGGCATTTGCCCAACGCCCTGAACATTCCGTTATCCCAATTAGAACGGCGCTTGGCCGAACTGCCGCCGGACCAGGAGATCGTCGCCTATTGCCGCGGCCCGTGGTGCGTCCTCTCATTCGAAGCTGTCGCATTGCTGCGCCTGCGCGGCTACCGGGCGCGGCGGATGGAAGATGGATTTCCTGAATGGAAGACGGCAGGGCTGCCCACCAACCAGGAAATTAGAGACCGATAACTACCTTTAGGTTTTAGTGTGACGCAATACCCGCAGTTGAACCGCCATCGACCGGAAGAGCCACACCGGTGATGAAACTGGCGTCCTCAGACAGCAGGAAAGCAATGGCTGCCGCAACCTCTTCGGGTCGGCCTTCGCGGCCAATCGGATGAGCGGCGCGAATCCGCGTCACATTTTCGGGGTCCTCAAACATCGGCGCCGTCATCGGCGTGCGGATCATCCCTGGCACGACGGCATTGACGCGGACCCCGAGCGGTCCGAGCTCCAATGCCATCGTCTGGGTGATCCCCACGACCCCGTACTTCGACGCGGCATAGGGGAGGCGGTTGGGCACGCCCCTGATCCCGGCCGCGGAGCTGAGGTTCACGATTGCCGCCTGGGTTTGCGCTTGCCTCACCGCACGAGCGAAAGCCTGGCACATGTTGAACGTGCCTTCGAGGTTGACCGACAGGACGTTCCGCCAAACCTCGGGATCGGTATCCAGAACGTTGCCGACGCCCCGGATGCCGGCGCTGTTGACCAGCCCATAGAGTTTTCCGAACCGTCGAGCCGCTCCGGACACGAACGCGGCCACCTGGTCCCGGTCCGCAACGTCGACGCCGATGCCATAAATCCTTTCGCTGTTCCCAAGTTCGGACACGACCTTATCGAGTTCTTCTTTCCGCAAATCTGCGGCGGCGATCGACGCGCCTTCGGCGAACAGCCGCCGGACGCAGGCCGCGCCGATGCCGCTGCCGGCGCCGGTTACCAAGACTGTCTTGTCTTCAAAGCGTTTCATTCGACTACTCCTTACGCTGGTCTTGCTTGGGATAACCTACTTAGACCGCGCAAGGAGCCGAACTAGTCCCAAAAATCGGCATGGACTTATGAGCAGCAGCCATAAACGCTACGGGGAAACCACAATCTTCTCGTCCAATCGCCTGCTTAAAACTGTGTGCCGGGTCTCAGCATCAAAATATTTTCGATAGCTGCGGTGCCGCCAGCGTCACACCCTCAAGTTGTATTGTTGGGGATCAGCCGGGCGGTCTCCAGAGATGTCGCAATGTTCTGAAAGATCGTTTTTATGGTACTGTAGTTGTTTTTCGAGGGACAGGGTGAGGCGGTACCGTCAGTGGAATAGAACTTCGCCGGGTCGTTGACGTAGGTACCTGCTGTCGTGCCCGGGGCGTTGGCGATTTGCTGCAATGAATAACACGCGCCGTTAGGTGCTGCGCCGGCGTAGCTCCCTGTATCGGTAGTGCACGTGCTACTCGTTCCGTTGTCGTCATAGTAGACCGCATACACCCGAGTCCCCGCCGCCGCCGCGGTCTGGGCCGCAGTGACCGCCGCTGCGCACTCATTGCTGGCGGATTTCAACGGCCCCATCTGCGCTGCGGTCGAAGTGGCGCTGCCATCGGTCAGCAGGACGATCACGTTGGTCCCGCCCTGTCCACCGGCGGCGACGCGGGCCGCTTGCTCCGTGACGAGTGCGTTTTGCGCCGCGGTGATCGCATCGGTGTAGTAGGTCCCGAGCCCGCCGGGTGTTTTGAGGCAGCCCGACCCGGTTATCTTCACGATGTTCGAGCTGGTGTTCAGAGAGGCCGTGTCGGAGGTGCGATAATCGTTACCGAAGCCGACGATTTGGTAGAGCGGCGCGGCGATGATCGTATCGCCTTTGAGGACGCCTGGGCCGGTCGGACTGGCGCTCATCACTGCAGTCGTGGGAAGCGTCACCGAGCTGATGGTTGTGCCGGTTCCCCACCAGGGCCAGCTCCCGGTGCCCGCTGGGATGCTCGTCCCGAACGTGATCAAATCACCAATAGCCACTCCGGTCCCGGTGGCGTTTTTCGACATCGTTACGGTATTGGCGATCGACGAGACCGCCGAAACTGTGGTGCCCGACGCAATCGCACTGGGAGTGGTCGTGTCGTGGATTGTCATGCCCGGGGTGATTTTGGTCGTCACCACGCCGCTCGGGAACGTTAAAACCTTTGACCCAGGCAGCGTTACCAGGCTCGTCGGTGTGCCCAGATCGGTTACCACGGCCCACCGCGACCCGGTATTGAATTCGGTCGCCGCAGTCATGCTTGTTTTCAACGACAGCGTGCTGGTTGTCGTGGCTGCGCCGGTAGTGTTCACGACCCCTGAATATCCTCCTCCTCCCGAGCCCCACTGCGCCGGAATTTGCGGGTTTGTGCAGCCGATATCGGTCGTCGCTTGACTGGCGTTGGTCACGGGCGGGAACACAAAGAGCGCGACCTCGTCGACCGGGCTACCGGATGTAGCGCCGGCTTGCCAAGGCCAAAGCTCGCCAAGGAGAGTTTGAGCCCCGTCCACCGCGCAGGCGATTGCGGTGCTATAACCCGAACAGGCGGTCGCGGCGGGTCCCGTCGGAGCGCCGCCCATCGACCCGGTCGTGTCGACGATGATGGCCACGTTGAGCGGTGTCGGGACGCCGCCTCTCATGCTCGCGCTTGCGGTTGCTGAGATGCTCACCGTATTGATCCCAAAAACCCTCGCGAAGAACGTCGGGACTTGGGCGGTCTGGACCACTTGGATACCGTTTGTGCCATTTGTGCCGGCGCAATTGGCAGATGCTACCGCGCATGACGGCGTCTGATTGGTGCTGCACGCAAGTCCGACGCTCGTATAACATTTGAGGGTCGCCGTGACTGTAACACTGGTGAGATTTGCATTGCCGTTTAGGCTCCCCGTTGCGCTGTACGCGGTCGCCTGGGTGATCGCCGCTCCACCTGTGCCAATGACCTGCGCTCCTGCCAGCGCCGCCGCATCGCTCGAAGCCTGGAGCGCTCTCTGGGCGGAGAAGACAAAGCCGGCATCGACACCGAGCGCGCCGAGCCCGATAAGGACAGGGAGCGCGACCGCCGCCAGAATGGCTACGGCGCCGCTGTCGTTCCGAAGCACCCTACGGAAAAAGGAAATTCCGTCCCGGTTCATTGAACACCCTCTGTCATGGTTGATGTAAGTTGGCAGGTTGACGCCCAGAAGTTGAACCCTGCCAACATTGCGCCGCATGGATAAGTCACGGTGACAGCCGCAGGCTGTAGGGAGCCGCCCGAGGATGGCGCTGCGGCTGTCAACGCCGTCGAACACGCCGAGTCGGTCGCGCACGCCGTCCCGTTAACCGAAAGGGTAATCGTCAGATTGGCTGGAGTGAGGATCGGTGCCGCTGCTTTGATCGCGCTCACCGTGTCGGTATAGGGCGTTGTGTCCGAGCGGCTGATCGCGAACTGCATTGCACCCACGTTCACCGCATTTGTCAGCATCACGTAGTTTCCCAGGGTGAGCCCGAACTGAACCAACCCCAGCAACAAAAAGAGCAGCACAGGAGCAATCAGCGCAAACTCGATCGCTGCTATACCCTTCTCCCCGAGACTGCCATCGTTGCGATGTTTTCCGGCTGCTAGTGCTTTGATCGCCATGGCCGGCCTCTCTTCGTCCCCCGTGTGTCGCTAGAAAAACGGCGAAGCATCTGCGCCTCTGGAAGCGAGGAGTCGCTGACTCTCGCAAAGATATGCACCACCGGGGTAAACACCCGGTTAACCTGGAGAGACGCTCAAGCCTAACAGGCTGCTAAAGCTGGTCGCGCCGCAAAATGGCCTGTCCGGTTCCTATCGGACCAGCCTAGCCTTCGGGCGTTGCGTAAAACGGAATACGCCCCCGGTCAGTTCTCGGACGTGTTCCGGTCCTGCCACAGGCAGTGGTAGAAATTAGATACACATTGATCGAAGGGGCCGCGATTTTGCTGACGCTCAGAGTGCCGACGACCCAAGCAGTGCTGAATGGGGGTAAGCGGAATCGTCGACAGCGCCCTAGAGCGGCACGGCTATTGCCACCACCGAAGCCAACCCGGTGATCTGCGGCGCCGCATAGAGTTTGGCGCCAAACGGCGCCAGGGCCACAACTAAAACGGCTCCAACCGGCGCCGGCGCAACATCGCCGCCGAACTCGGTCTGTTGATCACCCGCGGCGGCAGTGATCGTCAAGGCGCTAGGAGAGAGCCAAACGGAATCCTAGGACCTGGTTGCGTCAATTGGCGTATGTCGTACCCATCTCGCTTCGGTATCCTCGCTCGGAAGGGACGACAAATTTTCGACGGGCGGGTGAAAGTTCGGTACGCTAATTTTTGCAACGAGGTACTAGCGTGCCCGCCTGCGTGGAGGAGGCGGATTCTGTGATGGAGAAGAGGGATTCGTACCATCGGGTCCCCTGGCGGTGGTCGGTCGGAAGCGCGAACGCCGCCGACCGCCGCCGACAAGCGATGCCTAGGGGGTGGGTATGGTGATGCCGTTGAGGGTAGTACCTACGTTCTGGAACAGAGCGGTCAGATCATTCCCGAGCGCTTGTGCACCGACCGCGATGGCAAGGGCGACGAAAACAATAAGCATCGCGTATTCGGTAGCGGTGGCACCGCCTTCGTCACTGCCAAAGCGTCTGGTCAGAGCGAGCATTTGACGTTCCTTCTCCAACGGGACTGGCCTGTAGCCAGTGGGCGCCAAAAGCGATCACAATCGCTACTCAGCCGACGCCTGAATTTAACTGCGATGGTGTCAGCCCGCTGTACAGGCCAGCGTCAGAAAAACGCCTTTTTGAATTATTTTATTAGATTGCCGCGCGATTGGACCCATCCTGGTCAGACTGACTTTCGGCGAGCGGCGTCAACCTCGACGGACATGCGGGCGAGCGGCATCGACCAGCATCGCGGATGGGGCGAGGCGCGGACCCTCACCCTCGTCCACCGGCGCGACGATGGTCACGCCCCAGGCGCGCAGCTTGTTTAGCGAGGCCCGCGCCTCGGGGTGGTTCAGGAGCGGTGCGTTCAACGACGGGCCCACGATCACCGGCGTACCGCGCCCTATCGCCTCGGCGACCACGGATAACGCGAGGTTGTCGGCAATGCCATGCGCCAGCTTGTTCAGCGAGTTGAAGCTGCAGGGCGCGAACACCACCACGCCACGCGGCGGTCGCGGGCGGATGGCCAGATCGAAGTAGGATTCGACGACCTGGACGCCCTTGACTTCCGCGAGGTCGCGCGGCGCGATCACGCGCGAAGCATTCGGTGTCGGGATTGCGATAACGGTTGAAAAGCCGAGCCCGACCAGCCGACCCAGAATCTCGGGACAGCGCGCCGCCGTCGTCGTGCCGCTGAGCATCAGGTAGGCTACCTCAAAACGTTGGCCGCCAGCCGCAGCGTTGGGGCTCATTTCGTTATCGAGGCCCCAAGGGGAAATCAGGATTTTCGTTCAACGTCATCGATTTCCTTGCACGCCCGGCTAGGCGGGGCACGGCGAGTGTAGATAGCATTGCATACCGCAGAGACTCTTTTTCGTGGCGCACAAAATTTTTCCCGGACAGCCCTGCCGCTTGTGGCCGGGGATATCGCGCGGTTCTGATCCACCGGGGTGGGGTCTCATCTGTGGACACGCGCGAAGTTTTAAACAGCTCCGCCACAAGGAGGCCGCGCAAACTTGAATGCGCTTTTCATTGATGTTAAAGAAATTTGCTTAATAAACCTCAACTCGACCAGCCGAGCCTGGAGCGAGGGGCGAGCGTGTTGAGCCTAATCGTCGTGAAGCGGTCGATTGGCGTGGGCTGGTGACTAAAGATCCGCTTTCGAATACCGTGAGATTGTCGGCTCGGCTGCGGGAGTAAGGATATTGCGGACCTCGAGGGGCTGTCTCCCGGCGATCATCCTTTTCGCAACCTTGCTGTCGGGCGCGGCCGCGGCGGCGAACCGGTCGCCTGCCGCCGGCGAAGAAGCGACGCCAAAGCAAATCCAAGAGCTGATGACTTTGCTCGCCGATCCGAAGGTGCGTGATTGGCTGGAACAGGAGAGCAAGGCGAACGCCGCCCAGGCACGGGCGACGGATGCCGAAGCGATTTCGATTTCGCACGAGTTCGATTCCCGTGTCGCCGCAATTCGCGAGCACATCGTCGCGCTCGGCGCCGCGCTGCCTGATCTACCCGGCCAGATTGAGCACGCCCACGGCCTCGTCTCGGCCGATCTGGGAGATCATGGGAGGATCAAGGGCCTGTCGCTCCTCGCGGTTTTTGTGGTCCTGGGCTTTGGCGTCGAGTGGCTGTTTCGAAGGGCAACGGCGAGGATCCGCGCCCGTCTCGACGGCCTTCCAGTGGCAACCGTGAACGACCGCCTGCGAATTGTGGCCGTGCGCTTCGCCTTTGCCGTGGGTCTGGTGGCGGCCTTCGCCCTGGGGAGTGTCGGCGCCTTCCTCGCGCTGGACTGGCCACCGCTGCTTCGCGAGATGGTCTTCGGCTATCTCCTCGTCTTTCTCGTGATCCGTGTCGCGGCCGTCGTGGGCCACTTTTTGTTATCCCCCCATCACGAGCACTTCCGCATCATTCCGATGGACGCGGCGGCGGCTCGCTTCTGGCACCGGCGGCTTGTCGTGTTTGTCGGCTGGTTTGCCTTCGGTTATGTGGAGGTCGGGCTCCTCAGCACGCTCGGCCTGTCGCTGGCGGGCCGCCAGCTCATAGCCTACGTACTCGGCCTTGGCCTGCTGGCCATTGCACTGGAAGCGGTTTGGCGACGCCCCGTCGCGCCGGAAGACAGCGCGGAAGCGCTGGAAACCAGCACGGAAGCGCCCGAAGCCGGCACGGAAGCGCCGGCGCGCGAAACGCATCGCCTCGGACGCGGCGCCCAAAACGCGTTGCTGTCGGTAGCCGTCGTGCTGTTATGGGTACTTTGGGTACTCCACGCCATGGCGGGCTTTTGGCTCGTTCTGGTCGTCATCACCCTGCCGCTCGCGATAAGCGTGACCCGCCGCGCAGTCGAACATCTGCTTCGACCGCCCGGTTCTCCGCAGGTCGGTGAAGGTCCGCCCGGCGTCATCGCGATAAGCCTCGAACGCGGCATACGCGCGCTGCTCTTCATCGCCGCGGCAGCAGTCCTCGCCTGGGGTTGGGGTATCGACCTCATGCAGCACCTCACCACGGCAGAAGACACGCTGTTCAGCCGCCTGATACACGGAGCGTTGAGCGCCATCATCATTCTGCTCGTCGCCGACGTCCTGTGGCACGCCACGAAGACGGCGATCGATCGCAAGCTCGCCGAAGTCGCCGACCCGGGGCAGCCGAGCACCGACGAGGCGCGTCGGCGGGGCCGGCTGCGGACGCTATTGCCGATATTCCGGAATATTCTGTTCGTCGCCGTCATCGCCGTCGCCGTATTGATGGCGCTGTCGGCGATGGGCGTGCCGATCACGCCGCTGGTCGCCGGCGCCGGCGTCTTCGGTATCGCGGTCGGCTTCGGTGCGCAAACCTTTGCCCGCGACATCATCGCCGGCATGTTTTACCTGCTCGACGACGCGTTCCGGGTCGGCGAGTACATTCAAAGCGGTAATTACAAGGGCACCGTCGAGGGCTTCAGCATTCGCTCAGTTAGGTTGCGGCACCACCGCGGCCCGGTCTACACCGTGCCGTTCAGCCTCTTGGGCGCGGTGCAGAACCAGAGCCGCGACTGGGTCATCGACAAGATCGCGATCGGTATCACCTATGACAGCGATCTCACCCTCGCCAAGAAGCTGATCAAGCAGATCGGGCTGGATCTCGCGAAAGACCCCGAATACGCGCCGCTGATCCTCGAACCCCTAAAAATGCAGGGTGTCGACAACCTCGGCGATTTCGCGGTTCAGATCCGGGCGAAGATGATGACTCTGCCGGGCGAGCAGTTCGTCATCCGGCGAGCGGCCTATGCGATGATCAAAAAGGCGTTCGACGAGAACGGCATCAAATTCGCGTTCCCGACCGTGCAGGTCGCCGGCGAGGGCGACGCTGCGAGGGCGGCGATTGCCCAGGAGGCCCTGGAGCTCACCCGGCCGCAGGCGCACGCGGCGGAATAGACCGTTCCGCCAGCTGTCGGCGCAAAGCCCGCGTTTCCTCGAAACGGACCGTTACATCGCGCAGGATCGCCGCGATCCCTTCCATTCGGCCCGCACCGTCCCGGAACGGCAGGATCGTGAACTCGATCGAAATACGCTGCCCGCCTTTTCGCAGCGCCGGCACCGCCAGAATTTCGCCGGCGCCGTAACGGGTGCTCCCGGTCTGCATCGTGACCGAATAACCGGCCCAATGACGCGCGCGCAAGCCTTCTGGGATGATGATGTCGAGAGATTGGCCCAACGCTTCGGCTTCGGCAAAGCCGAAGATTCGCGCGGCACCGAGGTTCCAAAATCGGATGATGCCCTGGGCGTCGGCATAAATAATCGCGTCGGGGGCTTCACGGAGGATCGTATGCGACAAGCGGCCGATGTCGATGGCCACCGCATTATCCGTAATGGTCGATGTAGCGTCGGACATAGGTTTCCCAGGTGATCTGCTCGCCGCAATATAAATATTTGGTGTTCGCGTCGGCCCATTTGACCCCGAGCGCCTCGGCTACCTTGGGATGCACCGGCACTTGCAGCCGTTTCAAATGATCGAGAATACCGACGGAGCGGTAGTTTCGATCGAGCCCCAATTCCCGCAACAGAAATTGCATCAGCATCCCGGTGATTTGCCCGTTCGGGTGGTTTGTCGTGTAAAACAATCTTCGTCTCTGGAAGTTATCTAAGATGAACTGGCCGATCTCGCAGCCGAATTGCTTGTCCATCGCCGTGAGACGCCGTTTCTCGAAATCGTGCAGTCGGGCGAAATTGATGATGCCATCGACCGACAGCATGCGATAGGCGAGGAAGCGTTGCTCCCGGTCGGGGATCTCCTTGCGCAACCGCGCGAGCAGCCCGTCGTGATAGAGGAACGTCAGGTTGGGCCACTCGCGTTCATAGGCTTCCTTGTCGCCCGGTCCGTTGTAATGGTCGAACGGCCACAACGAGGCGAAATGCAACAGTGGAAATTTGATGATCCGGACGCCGTCCAAAATATAGGGCCGAAGAGGATAATTCTCCCAATCCCTGATGTCTTGCACCAGCAGGACATCGCAGCTTTTTACCTCGGCTATACCGGCCTCGTGCAGGTTCTGCTGCAGCGCGACAAAATGATATTTCACATCCAGGCGGTCATGAAACTCACCCGAACGCGCCAGGGCTTCGTGAACCGTTTGAGCCTGGCAGTTGCCGACGATCAGAACTCTCGTTCTTTGGGGAGAAACGAGGAAGTTCGGTGACTTCGCCGGCGGGTTTTCTCTGCTGAGCTCGTGCAGGTTGGCCGCGCTGACGGTGAGGTCGGCATTGCCCAGATGCAGAAATCTGAACTCGAAGCCGATCTCGTCCCGGCTTTCGCAGCTCAACTCCGGCGGCACATCGAAATCGAACGAGGCCGCTTCCCGCGCCAGCGCTTCCGCGGTGAACTCGCACCTTGCCCGCAGCCCCCCAGCGTCTCCGGTTCTTGGGAGGCTCAGGGCGGGGATGCAAAACGACCGGCTCCTGGCGATGACCTCGACCCCGAGGACCGGCTGCGACACGGTCCGCGGCGAACCCGCCCGGCAATGAAAGCTCAGCCGATATCGGCCCGAAGGGAGCCGTAACCGGGGCCGAACGCCGGAGAGGAAACGGCCCGCCGGGTCGGAATGGCGAACCGTCACGCAGTCGGCTTCACGAGCTCCGATCCGGCCTTTTGCGAGACGCCCGAGCAACCGCCATACCCGCGGCGAAGACGCGGCCTCTATTGTCTGCTTTACGTCGACGGCCTTTATGGTCAGACCGGAATTGCCCAAACGGTGGAGGCGAAGGCCGATGACGATGTCCTGGCCGCCTTCGAGCGCCAGCTCGGTTGGCACAGCGAAGTCGAAAGACGCCGCTCCGCCACACAATTCTGCGGAGGTAAAATCACGCCAGGCCAGCTGGACCCCGCCCGACGGGGGCCGGTCGAGTAGGGAATTCCAACTCCAGCGGCCATCTTGCCAGCGTCGCCGGGCGGTGATTTCGACCCCCAGCACGGGCTCGGCTGGCATTTGCGGAACCCCGGGGTCGCCGCGGATTTCGAGCCGGTAGTGCCCTGCCGGCAGCTGCAGAGAGGGCCGGCCGCCGTCGAGCCGCCCGAGCATCCGCCACATCCTCGGCGGCGCCGTCCGCGTCTCCTCGCTCTCGATCTGCTGCAGATCGACCGCGGCGATCGTAAGACCGGCATTCCCAAGATGGAAAAAGCGAAACTCGAGCCTCGCTTCATCGCCGGCTCCGAGTCCAAGGTTCGGCGGCACCGCGAAATCGAGCGAGGCGGTTTCGTCCTGCAATTCCACAGCAGTCAGATCGCGCCAGGCGAGCTGAACACGGTTCATCGCGATGACCTCGACCCCGAGCACCGGCTCGCTCGGCAGCCGCGGTTTTCCCGGCCGGCAGCGGAAACTCAACCGATAGGAGCCGGCGCGCAGCTGCCAATACGGCCCAAAGAGGAGGCAGCCGGCCGGTTCCCTGCGGCGCACGGAAGTGACCCCGCCGGCGCCGCGCGTTCCGATCGCGGTCTTTTCGAGGCGCTCGAGCACATGCCACTGTGGCAGCGGCTCTTCCTCCGAAGCGATTGCGCCGCCAGTGGTTTCGGCAACTGCAGACGACATTTACCTTCGCATGGTCATCGGAGACACACCCGATAAAGAGCATTCTGCTGCCCCCGTGCCAATATCTTCGGCATGGAGATTGTCACCGCGACACCTCTCCCCTCGGCATCGCCGCTGCGTGCGGCGATCCGCGACAGCTGCCGGATCGACGAAAGCGAGGCGGTTGCGCGCATTCTGGCCGCGGCCGCTATCCCGGCCGAGATGCGCGACCGCATCGCCGACCGGGCGCGGGCATTCGTCGCCGCAGTGCGCCGCGAACGCCTCGGCAAAGGCGGCATCGACGCGTTTCTGCACGAATATGCGCTGTCCTCGCCCGAGGGGGTCGCCCTCCTGTGCCTCGCCGAAGCCTTGCTGCGGGTGCCTGATGCGGAGACCGTCGACCGCCTGATCCGCGACAAGATCGGTGAGGCGAATTGGGAAAGTCACCTCGGCCGGTCCGAATCGATCTTTGTCAACGCCTCGACCTGGGCATTGATGCTGACCGGCCGGCTGCTGCACGCCGAGCCGGCGGAGCCCAACTTGCGCGGCGCGCTGCGCCGCTTCGTCGCCCGCTCGGGCGAGCCGGTCGTGCGCCAGGCGGTGATCGCGGCAATGCGCATCCTCGGGCGCCAGTTCGTCATCGGGCGCACGATCGAGGAGGCGATCGAGCGCGCCCGCGAAGTCGAGCGGCACGGCTACAGGCATTCCTACGACATGCTCGGCGAGGCGGCGCGCACCGCGGCCGACGCCGCGCGCTATTTCGAGGCCTATGGTCACGCGATCGCGGCAATCGGCCGGTCGACGGGGAGCCGGGACATCGCCGAGGCTCCGGGCATCTCGGTAAAGCTGTCGGCCTTGCACCCGCGCTGCGAGATGGCGCAGCGCGATCGGGTGCTGCGCGAATTGTCGCCGCGCCTGATCGAGCTCGCCTGCCGCGCCCGGAAGGCCGGCATCGGCTTTACGATCGATGCCGAAGAAGCCGATCGTCTCGAACTCTCGCTCGATCTCGTCGAGGAGTTGGCGCTCGCCCCGGAGCTCGCCGGCTGGGATGGCCTCGGCCTCGCTGTCCAGGCCTATCAGAAGCGAGCCTTGCCGGTCATCGACTGGCTCGCCGATCTGGCCGGGCGCGCGGGGCGGCGGCTGATGGTGCGCCTCGTCAAAGGCGCCTATTGGGACAGCGAGATCAAGCGCGCGCAGGAGCGCGGGCTCGACGGCTATCCGGTCTACACGCGCAAAGTCGCGACCGACGTGTCCTACCTCGCCTGCGCGAACCGGCTGCTGGCCCACGGCACGGCCCTCTATCCGCAATTCGCGACGCACAACGCCCATACCGTTGCCGCCGTCCTCGAAATGGCCGGCAATCGCCGGGATTGGGAATTCCAGCGTCTGCACGGCATGGGGGAGGCGCTATACGAGCAGATCGTCGGGTCCGAACACCTAGACCGGCCCTGCCGGATCTACGCGCCGGTCGGCAGCCACGAGGATCTGCTCCCCTACCTCGTGCGCCGGCTGCTCGAAAACGGCGCCAATACCTCGTTTGTCAACCGCATCGTCGACGACCGGCAACCGATCGACGAGATCATCGCCGACCCGATCGCGCGCCTCGCCCAATTGCCGGTGAAGCCGCATCCCCGCATCCCGCTGCCGCGCGACCTTTACGGGCCGGAGCGCAAGAATGCGGCCGGGCTGGACCTCGACGATCCGACGACGTTGGCGGCATTGCGCGGGGGACTCGCCGCGGCGCTGCGGCGGCCGTGGCGAGCGGCGCCGATCGTCGGCGGCATCGAGCAGGCCGGCGCCGCCGGGCCCGTATTCGATCCGAGCGACCGGCGGCGCCGGGTCGGCGAGGTGGCCACGGCCGGTCCGGCGGATGTCGACCGGGCATTGACGCGGGCGGTACGCAGCGCCCCCGCATGGGATCGCACCCCGGCAAACGAGCGGGCCGCGCTGCTCGAAGCCGCGGCCGACCTCTACGAGAGCCGCTGCGCGGAGCTGATGGCGCTGATCGTCCGGGAAGGCGGCCGCACGATCCCCGACGCGCTCTCCGAGGTTCGCGAGGCGGTCGATTACCTGCGCTATTATGCGATGCGCGCGCGGGCGGATTTTGCCGGACCTACACCCTTGCCCGGCCCCGCCGGCGAGCGCAACGAGATCGAATTGCGGGGCCGCGGCGTCTTCGCCTGCATCTCGCCATGGAATTTCCCGCTGGCGATCTTCACCGGCCAGATCGCCGCGGCGCTCGCCGCCGGCAACGCCGTCGTCGCCAAGCCCGCCGAGCAGACGCCGCTGATCGCCGCCGCCGGGGTGCGGCTGCTGCTCGAGGCGGGGATCCCGGGCGAGGTCCTCCATCTGCTGCCGGGGACCGGCGAGGAGGTCGGCGCGCCGCTCGTCGCCGATCCGCGCATCGCCGGGATCGCCTTTACCGGCTCGACCGAGACCGCGCGCCATATCAACCTCGAACTGGCGCGCCGCCCCGGCCCGATCGTGCCGTTCATCGCCGAGACCGGCGGGCAGAACGCGATGATCGTCGATTCCTCGGCGCTCGCCGAGCAGGCCGTCGCCGACGTACTCACCTCGGCCTTCGACAGCGCCGGACAGCGCTGCTCGGCCGCGCGCCTCCTCTATGTGCAGGCCGACATCGCCGACCGGCTGTTGGCGATGCTGGCGGGCGCGATGGCGGAGCTGGCGATCGGCGACCCCGGCTTGATCGCCACCGATGTCGGCCCGGTCATCGATGCCGCGGCTAGAGAGGCGCTGGAGCAGCACGCGGCGCGGATGGAGCGCGAGGGCCGGCTGATCTATCGCTGCACCCTGCCGTCCGGCACCGAGCACGGCACTTATTTTGCGCCGCAAGCCTTCAAGATCGACAGCGCCGCGCGGCTCACCGGGGAGGTCTTCGGCCCGATCCTTCACGTCGTGCGCTGGCATGCCGACCGTCTCGACGCGGTCATCGACGAAATCGCCGCGACTGGCTATGGCCTGACCCTCGGCATCCACAGCCGGATCGACGAGACCGTGCGCCACATCCTCGCGCGCGTCCGGGTCGGCAACAGCTACGTCAACCGCAGCATGATCGGCGCCGTCGTCGGCGTGCAGCCCTTCGGCGGCGAAGCCCTCTCCGGCACCGGCCCCAAGGCCGGCGGCCCGCGCTACCTCCAGCGCTTCGCAACCGAGCGCACCGTCTCGACCGACACCACCGCCGCCGGCGGCAACGCCACATTGCTGTCATTGCAGGAGGATGGGTAGCGTGATCCAGCCGAGCACAAAATCTCGAAACCGGGTCTTCTAAATATAGTCAGGCGAGTTAAGACCGTTTTGACGCGCGCGCAACCAGACGAAGATCAGAATCAGGCTCTTTGTAATGTATCAATCCGTAGGAAGGAAACTTAATCAAAACACCGCTGTTGAGATAGCTCCACTCCGTTTTTGGACAGTCGTCACTATACTCCCCCGTATCGATGGAGCAAACAACAACCCCCTGCTGTTCTTTGTCTATGGCCACGATATCACCTAGTTTCACGTCCTGCCCGTCGGGGTATTTCATCCAGGGCATCTCTCTAGTTTGCAAATGCCTCGATGGGAATAGCACCTCGAGGCAAATTCGAAGGCGAAACCGCCCCTACAGCTTGCCAAAAGCATCGACAATTATTCGGATTTTGGTTCGCTCTGTAAAGATTGTAATGAGGGCCGGCGATGCCGTGTTGCGGGGTGCTCGGCGTCTCTAGCCGACGGTAGGCGATAGTTCCAACGGGAACCAACTTCCCGCTCACAGTCCGACAGGGAGGGCAGCGTGAGCCGTCGTCGTATTGCTGCTGCACGCTGTTGGTCATTTGTTGGATGATCGTTGCAACCAAAACCCGTCGTCGCCCGAACTTGGATAACCTGCTTTGAGGAAAATCCAAACTCCTTGGCCGCCCGCTTTACACGGTGCCGTCGCCGCGCAGCGCGGAAGAACGCTGGCTGAGCATCGGCGAGTTAAATGGGCGCTTTCTCTGCGTGGTTTGGACGTGGCGAGGCGGGGCCATTCGGGTCATCACGATGAGGAGAGCCCGCGATGAAGAAAAGCGACGATACCGCACGCTATACGGCTGAACAGCTCGCAACGATGCGTCGGCGCGGCGAGAGCCGCACCGACTGGGCGCGGTTCGATGCGACGACGCAGGCCGAGCTGGAGGCCAGCATCGCCGCCGATCCCGACGACGTGCATGAGGCGCCGCAATGGGACCAGGCCGTGCTGGGCCTGCCGCCCCGAAAGGAGCACATCAATATCCGCGTCGATGCGGACGTGCTGGAGTGGTTCAGGCAAACCGGCCGAGGCTATCAGACCCGCATGAACAACGTCTTGCGTGCTTTCGTCGAGAGCCGCAGGCGCATGCGCCAATCATGATAAGGGTCCCGCAGTAGAGCACCCACTGTTTTGGCAACGCATTGGTCCGCGTGGCGCGGACGATCCCTTTTTGCGAATTCCGGGATCCTTTACGACCGCGCCCGGCGACTACCCCCGCAGACCCCCAGGTGGCCAGCCGGCAGCCTTGCGCGGTCGTGTCGAACTCCGGCATCGTTATGGCATGCCGCGAGCCACAATGCCCGTGGCCACGGCAATCGCTAGGTCGCGGTCGGTCACTGGAAGACTAAGTTGCCGCAGAACATAGATATAACCACAAGCCAACACTTCCCTGTCGCCGAAGCCCTCAGCATGCGCCCACGTCCGCGCGGCGCGGATATACTCAGGGACCAATGAGAGCGCGCAGAATGCCTCCCGATCGAACCAGTCGATAGTGCCGGATCCTGCGGCCCACTGCAGCAAGTCCCGATGCCCATGCGGGTGAAAGAACGGGCTCAGTTCCAGTGTTACGGCTTCGAGCGCGCTCGGTAGCGGCCGAACCGACCCATAATCGATCAACATCACCCGATTGTTGATGTCGACCCGCGCGTTTTCCCCATGAAGATCACCATGCCGCGTACAGATATTGACGGAAATCTCCCTGTCTTCGAAGCGCTGCCAGTCAATTGATCCCAGCTGGGCGTGAAGCGCATGCAGCCGGTCTTCTCGGACCACCAGTTTCGCCAATTCGCCTATGGGTCTTTGTCTGGTGATTCAACTCATAAACCAAGGTTCCTCGGTATGTCGGAGCATCCGCACGCAGGCGGCCCCATCGGCATCAGACTCGTGTAAAACCTGAAACAGTGACCGGTCATAGCCGTCAAGCAGGCGGTAGAACGCGCCCTTTTTTCCTGCGACACGCGCAATTTCTCCACTAACGACTGGAGCATAAGTACCGGCCGGCAGCCTTACGATCTCCTGCTCGTAATTCAGCATCTCCCTTGCAATTATATTATAGTCGCCAAGCTTACTTGCTGCTGATATCCGAACGCCGCCTTGAGCGTCCCTGACATCGGCTTTCAGCACACTCGCGCCGGACAACCCGTCGCTTAGAACTTCAATATCGACGCACACTCCATTTTGGCGGCGCGCAAAGCAACGCAATAATCTCGCTTCGGCTTCGTTCAATGACATACCGGCACCCTTGGTATTAATCTCTATATCATCCGTTACCCGAGCGGTCTTAGCTATCTCCGCAGCGGCTTCGTAGAAAGGTCTAAGAGTGGCTTTTTGAAAGCGCCGGATCAGTCCAATTGGTTTGCGATCTCCCCAAACATCGCATTGCCTTCCCTCGGCGATTAATTGATCGACATACTCCTCTTCCATCGGTAAGCCAGTCAGGAAAAAGAGCGGCGTGTCCGGCGCCTTCTCCTGCACCGCACCAAGAACGGCTCTGCCGTGAATAACATCGGGGTCTAACCGCCCCGGCGCGGTCGGAATGCGCTGATCCAGCACGATCAGGTCGAATACCTTAGCACCGACCCGGCCGATTGCCGTATCCCTGTCCTCAGCTACCTCGACATTGCCGGCACCAAAGATCCTCTCTAATTCTGGCAAGATGCTCGCAACGCGAGCTAGCTCGTCCTCGACCAGAAGACAGCGCATGATTGCCTCTCATTTGCTGAGGCCAATAACCGGCCAGGTGAGAGTGAGGACGCAGCCCTTGTCCTTTTGGGGGATCAGCTCGGCAGTCCCCGACAAGGAAACCATCGCAGCCCGCAGGGCCGGTAGGCCGTGTCCGATATGGCCCTTGCTGCTCGTGCCAATCTCGAAAGCCCCGGGGATGCTGCCGTGAAAGCCGATACCCTCATCGAGGATCGATATCCAGTAATCGCGGTCCGTCGCATCCCAGTTGATGACGATCGCCGGCCTGTGGTCCGCCGTCGCCACGGGAAGGCACGCCTCGATAGAATTGCGCAGCCCATTCGTGACTGCCATCGTGATAAGCGACGGATCGCCCTGTACCAACAACGGAGCTGGTCCAGCAAAACTCAGCAGACACTTACTGTGCTCAAGATCATGGGGCAGGCAGTCACGAATAACCGTGGCCAGATCGAAATCTTCAATTACCGCTGGCTTGGCGGCGTTATAGAGCTTTGCAATAGCTGCGACCTGTAATTTGATCTGACCTATCCGCGTTTTCGTTTCGCTCGCTTCGAAGTCCACAATTTCGGCTGCCGCTCTTTGCTCGATATCCCCAATAAGTGGATTTAGCTGATGAAGCACACGCTCCGTCACATGGCGCAGTGACTTCACATAGGCTTCGTCGTAAATCGCTTTCGCCTGCTCCGCCGGCGGTTCCGCCGCAACCGGCACCTGCGCGCTCAACGCTTGAAGGGCAGAAGCGAATTGTTGCCTGATCTGCGGCACCGTTTCGCCGTAGAACGCCGCCTCGATCACGTTGCGATCGACGAGAGTTGGGTTGGCGGCGATCTCCCGGCCGGCAAGACGGCGATCGGCCGAGCGCTTCGATGACACGAGGGCGGCAAACTGTTCAGGCGTCATTCATTCGAATGCCGTCTATAGAAATCCGCGCGCGTCCGAAATGCTTCGATACCGCCCTCCATCACGCCCGTGATCGCAGCTACCGTTTTCGGATGGTCAAGCGGCTCGGCGTGCATGACAAAGCCACGGCGCCCATTCGATCCGAGCCGCGCGACACGCGCGGCCTCACCCAGAACCGGTATGTTTGCGTTGTGTGTGGTAAAGAGGATCTGACCCTTGGCGGACCGCTTTCTGATTGCGCCGATCAAAGTCTCGACGATGAAGGCGTTGTCCAGATGATCCTCGGGCTGATCAACGATCAAAACGCGATCAGGATTTTGCAGCAAGATTGACAGGACGACTGTACAGCGCTGCCCCACAGACACGCTGTCCATCGGCTTAAAGTCCGCGCCATCGAGCAATTCGAAATCGACCGCGTCTTCCAGAGCGATACTGATTATGTTGTCGCTGCCGCCAGCCCGCAGCTGGGCTGCAATCCGTTCGGCGCGATCCAGGCTGATCTTCGCCGTTTTGCTGATAAATTGGACGTCGTTGGCTTCAACGGCCTCTATCAATTCGCGAGGCGTCATAGTGACGACTATGGCCCTGGCGAGTTCATTATACCTCAGCCCGCTGCCGCGCAGCACGTTGATTACCGCGCCGACAAATTCGCTGACCTGAGCCGCCTGCCGGACCCTCACGCGGATAAACGGCGACAAATTGCTCGTCAGCAGCTTGGCGATGCGCTGTCGCTCCGCACACCGCGCTTCCCGCAGGGCATCGAGCTCGTCGAGCAGGGCGCGGCGCTGCTTCTGTACCCGTCCAGCCCGCTCCAGCCTTTGGCCCACCAAAGCCTTCAGCGCTTCCAGCTGGGTCGATTTCTCCCTCAAACCGGCCAATTGCCGGGCCGCGGCGCCGGCACCCTCCTTGAGACCTTCGACCTCTCGCCGGATGGCCCGCGCCTGCTCTTCCAGCGGCGCACGCTCTTTCTCGACCGCTCGGATCGACGCTTCGATGTCCTCTACGGACGCGGCGAGCAGGTCGTGCGCGGAATTGATATGTCTCTCCGCTTGGGCGAGCTTAAGCCGAACCGGTTGAAGTATGTCGGTTGCGCCGGCCGACCTCGGCCAATCATCGAGCGAGAAGCCGAAGACTTTGACCCCCTCCGTCTCATCGCGATAATTTTTCGTGGTTTCCAACGCGCGACGCAAAGCATCGCCTCTGACAGCCAAATTCGCGCTCTGGGCAGCTAGTCCCTCAAGCTGCTTCTGCTTCGCATCCAGAAGCGATGAGCTCTTCGAAATTTCCGCGGCGCGTGCCTCGGCGCGGTTCAGCTCGACGACGATACTCTCCGAACCGGCTAACCGCTCGCTGATCTCATCCGCTTCGCGCAATAGGCTAAACACCTCGGTCGTCAACGAGCGTATTTGCGTAACAAGCCTGCGTTCCTCGGAACGCTGCACCGAGCTCGCCGGCAGAAACAAATCGACAATGTTCAACCGGCCCCGACTACTCAGGCCGACCAACTCCAGGTTGTTCTGCGAGAAAATCAGGGGGCGCGAGAGCCCTGGTTCCAGCCCCTCGGGCTCGGCGTTCGCCGCCCGCGAGATATCGATGTCGTTTTCTCCATCTTCGATCGAGAGCGTAACCTGACCATCTTGCAGAACCGACAACGCTTGTTCTCGCGAGCGTTTCTGATCTTCCTCGTCCGCCGATCCGGGTTGGTCGAAACAATACCGGATCAGCTCGATAACCGATGATTTGCCGGTGCCGCGCCCGCCGATCAGCACGTTTAGCCCCGGCTCAAACCGGAGGTCCAAACCATCGAGAAAGCCGCCCTCGACCTGCATCCGCCTGACGATCACCGGGCTACCTCTCCCTTACACCAGCATCCCATTCCCACCCAGACATGCTCCTCCAACCGATCAGCGTTCGCCTCTCCCGTCCCCGGCCTGCGGCGTAGCTTAGCATTTGGCGGAACGCTCGCTAACCCCAACCTTGGGGCCCTTCCTAAACGGCTGCTCAGGTGAAGGGTTTTCGGATGCCGGCTCGTCGTGACCTATCCGCGCGTGATGAAGGCCGGCGTCCGAAAGCCTCCCAGGGGGGAACCGGCGGGGGTTGGTTGGTAAGTCTGCCGTGACCAGGCTCGCGCCTCACCCCGCCATTCTCAGCAACTGCGGAAGCCGACCGCCGACAGCTACGCCGGCTTCGGTGTCGGCGGATCGCGAAGCTCTTCGGCGAGCATTCTGTAATAACCGTAGAAGCCGCCCGGCTCTCGACTGGCGCCTTTGAACCAGTCGAGCATTTGGGCGGTCGAGTCGACTTGGTCGTCGTGCTTGGCGTTGGGGAAGGTGGACAGCTCGGCGAGGTATCGGGCGAGCCATGGCGCCTCTTCGGGCAGGTGCACGAAGCCGTTCTCGATCATTGCGGTCTGCGCGTGCATTCGCATGACCTTGTCCGACTGCGGGCGGTAGCGGGTGACGGCGTGGAGGCCGTCGGCGATCAGTTCCTGGATCAATTGCGTGCCCGAGGCCTTGTCCTCGATCAATACGACCGAGGGGGCGAAGCGCTCGTATTGCTCGCGCACGGCGCGCTTCAATTCGGGATACTCCATGCGCCGGCGCAAGACGTTGATCAAATAGAGGTTCTTGCCCGCGACGCCCCAGCTCGTGCACACGCTGAAATCGCTGAGCTCGGTCGCCTTGTTGGCGGTGTCCCAGCTCTGCGCGATGCGCTCGAAGCGCGGCGGCAACTCGTCGGGCGCGTAGCGCCGGAACCAGGCCGCCTTGACGAGGCCGCCGCCCAATGGGGCAGGGGCCTGCTGGTACTGGCCGGCGAAATTGTATTCCCCGATCGTGCGGCGGATATGCGCGAGCACCGCATCGGGCTCGCGCTCCGGGTGCAACGCCTCGCCGCGGCGGCGCGCGAATTGTTGCGGGCCCAGCACCGTGTCGACGAGCAGCGCCTCGTCCTCCTCGGCGAATGCCGGGAAGCGCACGGTCTCCCACGCCTCCTGCGCCAGCACGTGGCCGGTGAGGTCGTCTTCCTGCAATCGGTGCATGATGAGGACGATCGCGCCGGTGAGCTTGTCGTTGAGACGGCTGTAGAGGGTGTGGTCGAACCAGTCGTTCGCCGCCTGGCGCTGGGTTTGCGACAATGCCTCCTCGGGCTTTAAGGGATCGTCGATGACGATGAGGTCGGCGCCGCGCCCGGTCAATACGCCGCCGACCGAGGTGGCGAGGCGGCAGCCCTGCGCGGTCGTGTCAAATTCGGGCATCGCGGCGCGCAGCGGCGACAGGCGCGTCGGGAAGATCCTTTGGTACCAGTCGCTGGCGACGATATGCCGGCAATCGCGCGACAATTTGTCGGCGAGGTCCTGCGCATAGCTGACGCAGAGGATCTGCGCCGACGGGTCGTGCCCGAGACACCACGCCGGAAACGCGACCGAGGCGAGCAGCGACTTCAGGTGGCGCGGCGGCAGGTTGACGACGAGGCGGCGGATGGCGCCGGTGCGCACTGCGGTCAATTTGGCGGCGATGATTTCGATATGCCAGCTCATCGCGAAGCGGGTGCGCGGGTTGAGCTCACGAAAGGCGCGCGCGGCAAAGTCGTACCACAGGAATGCCGCACAAGAGTCGTGCCCGCGTCGCCGCAACGAGGGCGGCTCTGACGCATCGCGTATTAATTGCCACATCGCGCTTGCGATCGAAGGTGCCAACGATGCACCCTTGATTCACCTATCGTCCCTAAACCTAATTTACCGACGAATACCTGGGGGCACGCATGGCAACGAGTAGCAAGACCAGAAACGGGCGGGAGACGCCGAAACAATCGTTCGAGGCCACGTTGTGGGCTGCGGCCGACAAGCTGCGTGGCAATATGGATGCCGCCGAATACAAGCACGTCGCGCTCGGCCTCATCTTCCTGAAATACATTTCCGACCGTTTCGAAGAGCGGCGCGCTCGCGCGCTCGATGATCCGGAGGAAGCGCCCCTCGTCGACGAGCGTGACCTCTACATCGGCGACAACGTTTTCTGGGTGCCCGACAAGGCGCGGTGGGATTTCATTAAGGAGAACGCCACCAGCGTAGAGCCGACGATCGGCCAACTGCTCGATGAGGCCATGCTGCTGCTTGAAGCCGAGAACGCGAGCCTCAAAGGCGTGCTGACCAAGAATTACGCCCGGCCGGAACTCGACCAGATCCGGCTTGGCGAGGTCATCAAGTTGTTCTCCGACCTCGCCTTCCGGGACGAGCACCACGGTGAGGACGTGCTCGGCCGCGTCTACGAATATTTCCTCGGCCAGTTCGCAATTGCCGAAGGCAAGCGCGGCGGCCAGTTTTATACGGCTGGCTCGGTCGTGCGCGTGCTGGTCGAGATGCTGCAGCCGTTCGAGGGCCGCGTCTACGACCCGTGCTGCGGCTCGGGCGGCATGTTCGTGCAGTCGGAGCGGTTCGTCGAGGCGCATAACGGTCGCCGCAACGATGTCTCGATCTTCGGCCAGGAATCGAACCCGACGACCTGGCGCCTCGCGAAGATGAACCTCGCGATCCGCGGCATCGAGGCCAATCTTGGCCCGAAATGGGCCGACAGCTTCCACGAGGATCTGCACCCCGGCCTCAAGGCCGATTTCGTGCTCGCCAACCCGCCCTTCAACGACAGCGACTGGGGCGGCGAACGGCTGCGTTCAGGCGAGCGCTGGCGCTATGGCGTGCCGCCCGCTGGCAACGCCAATTTCGCCTGGGTGCAGCACTTTATCGACCATCAAGCGCCGCACGGTTACGCCGGGTTTGTGCTGGCCAACGGCTCGCTGTCGAGCCAGCAATCCGGCGAGGGCGAGATCCGCCGCGCGATCATCGAGGCCGACCTGGTCGACTGCATCGTCAGCCTGCCCGGCCAGCTGTTCTTCACGACGCAGATCCCGGTCTCTTTGTGGTTCCTGACCCGCGACAAGTCGAACGGGCTCGTGCGCGCCGAGCGGCTGCGCGACCGCAGAGGCGAGACCCTGTTCATCGACGCCCGCAAGCTCGGCACGATGGAGACGCGCATTCTGCGAGTATTGAGCGATGCGGATGTCGCCAAGATCGCCGATGCCTACCACGCTTGGCGCGAGACCGGCGGCCGTTATGCGGACGACCCCGGCTTCTGCAAGTCAGCGACGACCGAGGAGATCGCCGCCCAAGGCCATGTCTTGACCGCCGGCCGATATGTCGGAACCGCAGCGGCGGAAGGCGACGAGGAGGCGTTTAACGAAAAGATGGAGCGGCTCCTCGCGAAATTGTGCCAGCAACAAGCTGAGGCTGCGAAGCTGGATGCGGCCATCATTGCCAACCTTCGGGAGCTTGGGTGTGGCAACTGATGGTAATGTTAAAACATTGGGCGATTATTTCACGCTCCAACGCGGGACCACCTACAACAGCCGGCTACTGGGACAGCCGGGACCAGTTCTGTTGGGACTTGCTACCATCCAACGCAACGGCGGATTTCGCAGAGACTCTCTTCGGACATACGGTGGGGAGTCCCCGGCCAAGCTGATGGTCGAGCCCGGGGAACTCTATCTCTCCTTAAAAGATGTGACCCAATCCGCAGATTTGCTCGGCGCAGTCGCAAGGCTGCCGCATGATCATCCTTCCGGCAGATTGACCCAAGACACGGTCAAACTAGCTCCAAAATTCGAAGGGGTGCCGCAGGGCTATCTTTATTGGTTGCTTCGAACTCCGCTGTACAGAGACTACTGTCGAGCACACGCAACAGGGACGACCAACCTGGGTTTGGCTCGTGAGGATTTCCTTTCCTTTCCTGCTCCGCAACCTACGCCGACGCAGCTCCGGATGGTTCAAGTCCTGAATGCACTGGAAGATAAGATCGAGACGAACCGGCGGATGGCGGAGACGCTTGAGGCGATGGCGCGGGCGCTGTTCCTGAGCTGGTTTGTAGATTTCGAGCCCGTCCGCGCCAAGGCCGACGGCCGTCCGATTGGCGTCCCCGATGACCTCGCCGCCCTCTTCCCCGACCGTTTTGAGGAGGACGGGTTACCAACCGGATGGCGTCTTACTACTCTTGACGAGGTCTGTCATCTTAATCCTGAAAGCTGGACCCGTAACAATAGACCGGATGTTATCGAGTATGTTGACCTCGCAAATACGAAATCTGGCATTATTGAAGCAACGCAGATATTCAGTCGAGATGCCGCGCCAAGTAGAGCGCAGCGTGTACTTCGTTGTGGGGACACCATCGTGGGCACGGTTCGACCTGGTAATAACTCTTATGCCCAGGTGGCTATCGATGGGTTGACTGGCAGTACGGGCTTTGCCGTGCTCCGACCTAAGCGACCAGAATTCGTCTCTTTCGTTTACTTGATAGCGACGGCGGCCAGCAATATTGAAGCGCTCGCCCAGCTCGCCGATGGCGCCGCCTACCCCGCCGTGAGGTCAGAGGTGGTATTACAGACGCCTTTACCTCTGCCCGATGATCGTCGTGTCTTGAAGAGGTTTTCTGGGGCGGTTGACCCGTTGATGTCTCGCCGGCGCATGGCGCTGGTCAACAGTGAAACGCTTGAAGCGACCCGAGACATGCTCCTCCCCAAGCTAATCTCCGGCGAACTTCGCATCGCCGACGCCGAGCGCATCTCCGTCGCCTGACCATGCCGTACATGCTCCAGATGCTGCGGGCGCTGATGCAGGAGCATCCGGACCGGGCAGAACGTTTGCGCGTGCATGTCGAGGCGTTGGAGGCCAGCATCGAGGGTCAGCCGGCGTTCTGCCTTCAAAACGTGCGGACCTTGTTCGAGGCGGCGCATGCGACGATCGCTCCGCAACTGGGGGTGACATTCGGGAAAAGCAGCGGCTTCCCCGGTCGTATGCGCAGTGTGATCGAGAAGATGGACTTCTCGATTACCGATCATCCGGACGCCACCAAGATACATGCGACGATCACCGCCTTGCTGAAGGGCATCGACGACACAGCGGTTGCGCTGGCGGATCTCAGCAACATTCCCAATATGCGTCATGGCGGCTCGCTTGATTGGGGCACGCTCGAACGCCAGCACGCGTTGATGCTCGGCGGATTGTGCGACGCGCTGGTGAGCTTCCTATTCGGTGTCGCCTGGCGGCGCCCGGCGGCAGGGGCGACAGCGCCGGGGCCCGATCGCTACGAGGATTTCGCGGCATTCAATACCTGGCTCGACGACGAGCACGAGAACGTGGAAATCGCCGGTTCGCTGTTCCTGCCGAGCAAAATCCTGTACCTGCTGGACACCACACAGTACGAGGCCGTGCGGATGGATTGGGAGGCCCAGCAGGCGATCAACGTCGCCGGTCGGGAGGCTCAGTGACGGAATTCTACTCGATCGCCGAAACGCGAGCCGCCGGCTTCCGCGAGGAGGCCGTCGAGCTGGCAGCGTTGTCGTGGTTCGAGCTGATTGGCTGGCGCAGCGTTCCGGGCGATTATCTGGCGCCTGGCGGGCCGAGCGGGGCGCGCTCCGACTATCGGCACGCGCTGCTGGAGCCCGAATTGCGCAGCGCGCTGGCGACACTGAACCCGGATGCGGCGCCGGCGACGATCGACGCGGCGGTACGCACCGTGCTGGCGGTGCCGAGCCAGGATTTGCTTGAAAACAACCGCGCCTTTCACCCACTGCTGGCCTCGGGCGTCCCGGTCGAGATTACCGATAAGGGGGAACGCCGCACCGTCGGACTGCGCCTTCTTGACCGCGTCAACCCGCGCGCCAACCGGCTGCTGGTCGCCAATCAGTTCATCGTCCGAGGCGAGCGGGAGGCGGTCCGCGCCGACATCGCCGTCTTCGTCAACGGCTTGCCTCTGGCGGTTCTGGAATTGAAGAGCCCCGCCGACACGCAGGCGACGCTCGAACGGGCCTACACCCAACTGCAGAACTACAAGGCCAAGGCGCCCGAGCTGATGCGCTGCAACCAGGTTCTGGTGATCAGCGATGGGATCGAGGCTCGGATCGGCTCATTGACTTCCGGGATCGACCGCTTCGGGCCATGGCGCACGATCGACGGCGAGAGCGACGACGATGACGGGCGCGCCGAGCTCGAAGTGCTGATCCGCGGCGTCTTCGCGCCCGAGCGCTTTCTCGACCTGATCGTCGATTATGTGGCGTTCGAGATTGAGGACGGCGTCGTCAAATCGAAGAAGCTCGCCGGCTATCATCAGTTCCATGCGGTGCGCAAGGCACTGGCCTCGACGGTGCGCGCCGCCGGCGTCCGCGGCGGACGCAAGGGTGGGGTCATCTGGCATACGCAAGGCTCGGGCAAGTCGCTGACGATGCTGTTCTTCGTGCGCCAGCTTCAGCTATCCCGCGAGCTGAAGAACCCGACCATCGTCATCGAGACCGACCGCAACGACCTTGACGATCAGCTGTTCGGCACGTTCTGCGCGCATGGCTCGGCGTTGCGCATCACGCCGCGTCAGGCCGACAGCGCGGCCGAGATGCGCCAATTGCTCAAGGTCGATATCGGCGGTATCGCCTTCACCTCGATCCAGAAATTCCGCGGCGCGGATGGCGGCCACCCGATTTTAACCGACCGCAGCAATGTCATCGTCATCGCTGACGAGGCGCACCGGACTCAGTATGGGCTCGGCCGGCGCTTCATTGTCGGCGAGGCGGCGGTACACGAGCAGGTCGGGTTTGCCGCCTATTTGCGCCAAGCTTTGCCCAACGCCACATTCGTCGGCTTCACTGGAACGCCGATCGACTTGCACGACCGCAGCACCGAAGGCGTCTTCGGAGAAATCGTCGACACCTACGACATGAGCCAGGCCGTCGCCGACAAGGCGACGGTGCCGATTCACTACACCGCCCGGCTCGCCAAGCTCCATCTGCGCCTCTCCGACGAGGAGCGCGAGCAAATGGACGCGCTCGCAGAGGAGCTGACGGAGGGGGACGAAACCGCCGTTGAACGCGGCAAGGGAAAGCTCACCCGCTTCGAGGAAGTGGTCGGCGCACCGGAGCGCGTTGCCGAGATCGCTGCAGATATCGTCGCGCATTTCGAGCAGCGGCGCGAGGCGATGGCGGGCGGCAAGGGCATGGTCGTCGCGATCAGCCGCCGCGTTGCCGTCGACCTCTACGACCAGATCGAGGTGCTGCGCCCAGATTGGGTCTCGGCCGATCCGCAAGACGACGCTGTCGGCCTGTTAAAGGTGGTCATTACTGGCAACGGCAACGAGGACCCGCCGGCCCTGCAACCCCATCTGCGCAGCAAACGGCGCCGTGAGGCCATTGCCGAAAAATTCAAAAATCCGGATTCGGGCTTCGATCTGGTGATCGTTCGCGACATGTGGCTGACCGGCTTCGACGCCCCGTCATTACACACGCTCTATATCGACAAGCCGATGCGCGGGCACGGGCTGATGCAGGCGATAGCGCGCGTCAATCGGGTGTGGGGTGACAAGCCCGGCGGTCTCGTCGTCGATTACCTCGGCATCGGCGCAGAGTTGCGCGAGGCATTGGCGCAATACAGCGACCGTGACCGCCACCAGATTCGCCTCGACCTGGACGAGGCGGTCCGCCAGACATTGATGCGTCTGGAAAGTGCCGAGGCGCTGCTCGGCGGCGCGCCGTGGCGCTCATTCTTCGGCGAACGACCGGCCGGGCGGCTTACGGTGTTGAAGCGCTGTCTCGAAAGCGTGTTGACGGGCGGCCTCCGCGACGAGTTTCTGAAAACGGCGACCGAACTCGAAACCGCCTATGCGCTGGCGGCTGGTGACGAGCGGATGACCGCGCGTCACGACGAGATCGCTTTGATAGCAGTGATGCGCGCCAACCTTATCAAGTACACATCGAGCAGCGGGCGCGGCCGAAGCGGCGTCGAGCAGCAGCTTCGCCAGCTACTGTCGCGCGCGGTGATGGCCGACGGCATTCTCGACGTGTTCAAATCCGCCGGTCTCGATGAGCCGAACCTGTCGGTCCTTTCCGAGGAGTTTCTTGCGGAGGTCGGCCAGACCAAGGAAAAGAGCCTGGCCGTGGAAACGCTCCGGCGGCTGCTTGCCGGAGAGATCATGGCTCGCGAACGGACCAATATCGTTGTCGCCCGCAAGCTGAGCGAGCGCCTCGACGACACCTTGCGCAAGTACCACAACCGAGCCGTCGACAGTGTCCAGGTGATCGAGGAACTCATCGCCTTGGCAAAGGACATCAGCGCCGAGACAACCAGAGGCGCAGAACTAGGCTTGAACGGCGAGGAACTAGCTTTTTACGACGCGCTGGCCGAAAACGGCTCGGCGCGCGACCTGATGGCGCACGAGCAGCTGCGGCTGTTAGCGCAAATCCTGGTCCAAACGATCCGGGGCTCAGCGACGATCGACTGGACCAAAAAGGAGAGCGTGCGGGCAAAGATGCGGATCGAGGTCCGCAAACTGCTGGCGCGTTACGGTTACCCGCCGGACCTCCAGCGGGCTGCCGTAGACCTGGTGATCCGGCAAGCGGAGTCGCTCGCGGGAGCCTGGGCGTAATCAGCGCGCAGCCCCGCGGCGAGCCTACATTTCAGGACTTGGTCACCTGCCGAGAAGCCCCAACCGCTTCGCGATCGCCGATAACGGCTCGGGGAGCTGGGTCTGCGGCTCTTGGGCGAGAGCCCTGTAATATCGGTAGAACCCGCCCGGCTCCCGGCCTGCGCTCTTGAACCAGTCGAGCATTTGGGCGGTCGAGTCGACCTGGTCGTCGTGCTTGGCGTTGGGGAAGGCGGTCAGCTCGGCGAGGTATGGGGCGAGCCACGGGGCCGCCGCCGGGAGATAGACAAAGCCGTTCTCGATCATTGCGGTTTGCGCGTGCAGGCGCATGACCTTGTCCGACTGCGGGCGGTAGCGGGTGACGGCGTGGAGGCCGTCGGCGAGCAATTCCTGGATCAATTGCGTGCCCGACGCCTTGTCCTCGATCAGCACGACCGAGGGCGCGAACCGCTCGTATTGCTCGCGCACTGCGCGCTTCAATTCGGGGTATTCCATGCGGCGGCGTAAGACGTCGATCAGGTAGAGGTTCTTGCCCGCGACGCCCCAGCTCGTGCAGACGCTGAAATCGCTGAGCTCGGTCGCCTTGTTGGCGGTGTCCCAGCTCTGCACGATGCGCTCGAAGCGCGGCGGCGCTTCGTCCGGCCCGTGGCGCCGGAACCAGGCCGCCTTGACGAGGCCGCCGCCCAACGGGGCGGGCGCCTGCTGGTATTGCCCCGCGAAATTGTATTCGCCGATCGTGCGGCGGATATGCGCGAGCACCGCCAAGGGCTCGCGCTCCGGGTGCAACGCCTCGCCGCGGCGGCGCGCGAAATGTTGCGGCCCCAGCACCGTGTCGACGAGCAGCGCCTCGTCCGCCTCGGCGATCGCCGGGAAGCGCACGGTCTCCCACGCCTCCTGCGCCAGCACATGGCCGACGAGATCATCCTCGTGCAATCGGTGCATGATGAGGACGATCGCGCCCCCGAGCTTGTCGTTGAGGCGGCTGTAGAGGGTGTGATCGAACCAGTCGTTGGCCGCCTGGCGCTGGGTTTGCGACAATGCCTCCTCGGGCTTTAAGGGATCGTCGATGACGATGAGGTCGGCGCCGCGCCCGGTCAAGACGCCGCCGACCGAGGTGGCGAGCCGGCAGCCCTGCGCCGTCGTGTCGAATTCGGGCATCGCGGCGCGCTGCGGCGACAGGCGGGTCGGGAAGACCCTTTGGTACCAGCCGCTGGCGAGGATATGCCGGCAATCGCGCGACAGTTTGTCGGCGAGGTCCTGCGCATAGCTGACGCACAGGATCTGCGCCGACGGGTCGTGCCCGAGACACCACGCCGGAAACGCGACCGAGGCGAGCAATGACTTCAGGTGGCGCGGCGGCAGGTTGACGACGAGGCGGCGGATGCCGCCGTCGCGCACGGCGATGAGTTTCGCGGCGATGATCTCGACGTGCCAGTTCATCGCAAAGCGCGTCCGCGGGTTCAATTCGCGGAAGCAGCATTGCGCAAAGCTGACCAGATCGCGCCGCAGCAGCGCCTGGTACTCGGAGTGGCTCAGCGTCTGCCGGACTATAGGTTTCACCTCCAAAATTTCCTCCTCTCCCCCCGCCGGCCGGGGAGAGGGTAGGGTGAGGGGGGCCGACGAGGTTTTCGCGCTTGCGGCGCCGCCCACCTCACCCTCCCGTCGCTGCGCGCCGGGTCCCTCCCCCGGATCGCGTCCGGGGCAGGCTCTCTCCCCCCTAAAGGGCGGAGAGGGGCTCATCCGTGTCTCCGTGGTAAAGCTTTGCCGATTCCATACGCCGCAGGCGGGCCAGCAAATTTTCGACGACCTCCTCGTCTGCGGGCGTGAACGGCGGCGCTTCCGGCGGCGGCGCGGTGCCGGCCCGCTTTTCGATGTCCTTCAGCATGTCGATCAGCATCTTGGTCGCACGCAGATCGGCGCCGGTCGATTTGTCGACCAATTGCGCGATGACCGCCTCGCGCTTGGTGATCTGCCGGCTGTGGCCGTCGGTCGTGACGATGACCGGCTCGTCGAGCGCGCGCACCAGCAACTCCGGCAGGTTTTTCGGGCGCGGGCCGCGCGGGTTGCCGGACTGGCCCTTCTGGAACCGGCTGTGCAGCGGCGGCCTGCCGCGGCCGACCTTGTATTCGCCAGCGCTCTCATCCATGCAAATGCCGCCAATTAGCGATAGCCAAGCCCGAATTGGTGCTTATATCACCAGCGGCTGTCATTGTCAATTTAACAATACATGTAAGCGCAATGAAGACTTTTCCCTGCGGTTTCCCTGCCGAGCTGCCGGCAGGGAAGATGTTTTCCCTGCCGGTAGCGCGTCGCGCGGGCAGAAAGCTTGCGGCCGCAACGGCTTGCTGAGCGGCGGACGAATTTTTTCCCGTGTTTTCCCGGGCGGCAGGGAAACGCCCGCGAGTGGCTGACCGGGGCGAACCTTGCCTCGCGGCGGCGGCTTCGCTATATCTCGCCCCTTGGTCGGCGGAGTGTAGCTCAGCCTGGTAGAGCACTGCTTTCGGGAGGCAGGGGCCGGAGGTTCAAATCCTCTCACTCCGACCAGTATTTTTCTCCCGGCAAACCCCACGGCATCGGCGAGTAGGAGTAGGCTGTGGTTGCGGTCATCGACGGGAAGGAAGAGGCGGGCGGCGCCCGGTACATCGAGTTCAAAGTCTGCCTGAGCCCGGCCGATCCCGATCGTGCGCTCGGCAGCTGGCGCTTTCCCGAAAGCGGAAGGGCAATCGATCACAGCAAGCTCGGCAACACGATAGAGGCAGATTTTCGGTTCGCGGTGGACTGCGCCGATCAGCACGGCATCCCGTTCGTGTGGGTCAACGATCCCGACGAGTTGTTTCCGCCTTGGACCCGCCCGAGATAGGCCGGTCCGCGCGCAACAGCTCAATGAGTTTCGAAGACCGCTTGATATAGGGCGACCTTCTCGCCAATGGCGGCGGCTTCTGTCGAGGTGGGATGATCCGGGTCGGCCGCCGGCGGCAGGCTGCCGAACTTCATCAGGCAGGCCATCAAGAGCAGCCGGGCCTTTGTCGCGGTCAGGTTCGAGCCGCCGATGAAGCACGGATCGTGCAATGGCACAAAGCCCTCGGTATTGCCGCGCCCGACGCGGACGACCGGAAGCCCGCTGTGCACGGCTCGCAGCATCAGCCGGTGCCGGGCGGTCGAGGCTGGCCGGCCGTAAGGGGTGAATCCCTCTACGACAAAGCCGGCGAGCGGCGCCGATCTCAGCATGTGTCCGATCATCGCGATTAGATCGACTTCCGCCTCGGGATCGACCGTGCTGTCGTCGTCCCAATAGCTGGCGTCCTTAGCGATCGCCACCTTGGGGATCACCGTGTCGAGCAACGCCCCGTCCGGCGCTTTGATTGCGACCGGAACGGTTGCGATGCGCGAGCCTTCGCGGCGTACGCCGGTAACCTGCAACGGTAGCGAGGTGAGGTTTACCTCGGACCGCCACGTGTGGCGCGCGGTCGGCAGATAATGAAGAAGCGGCGGGCCGTCATGGCCGGCTGCGCCGAGGATCCCGCCGTGACCGCCGGTCGCCACATAGCCGCCCGGCCGCGCATCGACCTTCTGGACGGCGCGCGCGGCAAAGACCCGCTGCTCCTGGATCAGAACCGCGCCGGCCTGGTTGCGGCCCTCATCGTCCTGCCAGACCCGCGAGGCGATGTATTCGACGGAATCGACGATGTTCTTCGGCCCGTCATTGCTGACCATGCCGTGCGGCCGCTGAGCGGCGTTGCCGCAAATCGGCACGGTCGTGTCGATCAAGAGGTTGAGCCAGTAGATCGTCTCCTCGATCCGGGGGCTGCCCTCGGTCCAGATCGCGCCGTCGTATTTGCCGCTTGCGAGGATCTGTTGGACGGCGTTGGTCGCCCGCGCCAGCGCAGAACGCGGCGCCGAGGCGGCGAGGTGAGGGGGCTTGTAGGGGAAGAAATCGACGCCGCGCCGCTCGGGCGGAATGTCGCCCGCGCCCGTATCGGTGCGGCGGTCGGCCGACAAGCCCTTCGTGTAGCCCGACGGCGGCAGGACGCGATAGAAGTCGATCTCGGTCTTGCCGGAAATCAGGTTTCCGGCGCCGTGCTCGCCGATCTGCAGCCGGTCGATCTCCTCGAAGCTGCGCGAGCCGTCGGGGAAGAAGCCTTGCCGTGCCTTGGGTTCGGGAGCATTGGGAAAGGCGCATTCCTCCTCCCATGGCAAACCGTCCGCCTGCAGCGCCATATAGGGCAGGGGGTAGAGCCCGTCTTCCGGACGCAGCTCGACTTCGTAGACCGGCTTGTCGTCGGCGCTCTGCCGCTCCCGGTGCACTTGCCCGGCGCTGCCGATGTAGCCGTCCGGAGGGCCGTAAAGCTCGGCCGCGTCGGCTTCGAGCGGATGCGCGCTGAACTGCTCGACATACACGGTGACCGGCGCTGCCAGGCGCTGCGCGCGCAAGACATCGAACCGCGCCGGGCTCCCGTCCGGGTTCATCAGAGGACGGAGCTGGTGCTTCGCCCTCGCCTTGTTGGAGGTGACCAGAGGCGGGGTATTCTGGATCGTGGCATTGGGGCCGGCCAAATGCGCGATCCGCGCCTTTCGTGTCATCGGTCGATCTCCCCGATCAGCCGGCCGGCGTCGGCGCGTGCGGGTGAAGCAGCCCGGCGTCGCGAAGATCGGCCCACAGCGCGGCCGGTATCGGATAGCGCAGGAGCCTCACATTGGCGTGGAACTCTTCGACGTTGCGCGGACCCGGAATGACCGCCGCCACCGCCGGATGCGCGAGGGGGAACTGCAACGCCGCGGCCGCCAAGGGCACCCGATGGTTGTCGCAGACCGCCTGGATGGCATTGACCCGGGCGACGATCTCGGGCGGCGCCGTCTTGTAGTTCCAGGTGTCGCGGCCGGCGAGGATGCCGGAGTTCAGCGGGCCGCCGACCACAATCGATGTTCCGGCCTTCTCGCATCTCGGCAGCAGATCATCGAGCGGCGCCTGTTCGAGCAGGGTATACCGGCCGGCCAGCAGGAACGCGTCCCAGTCGCCCCACTCCATGGCCTCTAGCAAGACCTCCCGCTCGTTGACGCCGATGCCGATCGCTCGCACCGTGCCGGCGGCTCGAAGTTTTTCGAGAGCGCGATAGCCGCCGTCGCGCAAGGTGCGCATCAGCTGGGGATGAGCCGCGCCATGCTGCATGGCGCCGATGTCGTGCACGTAGAGAATGTCTATCCTCGCCAGCCCTAGCCGCTGCAGGCTGTCCTCGAAAGAACGCATGACCCCGTCATAGGGATAGTCGTAGACCGGGTCGAACGGCAGCGGATGGCGGCGTTCAGTGTCCTCGGCCACGGCCGCGCGAGGGCGAAGCAGGCGCCCGACCTTTGTCGACAGCACCCATTCGTCGCGCGGGACCCAGCGCATCGCATCGCCGACGCAACGCTCAGCCTGGCCAACGCCGTAATACGGGGCGGTGTCGATATAGGATACCCCCGAGGCCCAAGCGGCCTCGACGATGGCTTCGGCCTCTTGCCGGGAGACCGCGACGCGGCTGCCGCCGAGGGTCGCGCAGCCGAGACCCAGCTCCGTCACTTCAACCGCAGTCCGTCCGATCCTTCGCTTCCCGAAACCGGGCATCGCGCTCGCTCCTGCTGTCGATTCAGATTGCTTCGTGGGCTATGGGGAACGTGACCGCTTGCGCCCCAGACTGCCGCACCTCGCCGTTGACGAAGTTGCGCGTTGGGGAATAGCCGTCAGCTTTATCATCGCGAGCACAGAGAAAAGCTCAGGCCCCTAGTTCCGCCACGGGGTCGCTGCCGAAAAGCCATTCTTCGCTGATCGTGCCGTCGCCGTTGTCTACCGTCACTTTAGCGGGCTCGTCGGATTCGGCCAAGCGAACGGCCTCAGCGATCGCCTCCTCGCGGCCCGGAAATCCGCTCCGTGGGTGATCTTCCCCCTCCTTCGTCACTGTCCAACCCTGCGCGGTCGGATGAACCCGATAAACGTGGCGTCCCAACATCATCGATCTCCTTGCGGTTGCGCCAATCGACCCGCGAACAAACCAGTCTGCCCGGCGTGTTCCGGTGGGCGGAATGGGTCTATAGCCCGACCAAAAAAACCGGTGTCGACGCTAGCCGACACCGGTAAGGTTGCGGGTGGCAAACCCGCGACAGGGAGACTTTGCCAAGCCGGACTGCGAATATGAGGCGAGTGTCCGGCACCTCGCCTAGCGCGCTAACTCGCTGTCCAGAAAAAGGTTCCAGGTGATGAAAGTTAAATCGTTATGTCGCGTCACGAGGTTTTCCGGGACTACGCCGGGCGTGCCATATGCGCCGGCTTGGCCACGCCGGGGTGCGGCCGTCGCCGCGGCAGACCCGCGCTCGTGGCGGTGACATGCGAACGCAGAGCGGGTGGGCGCGGATGCCGGGGCAAGACGCAGCGAGGCTTCGATTCGCTCACGGCCGCCTCGGTCTTCTCGTCTGGCACCGCACCGGTGAGCCTGCGCAGGGCTTCCCTGCCGCGCGACAATCGCGAGCGGATCGTCCCGACTGGCACATCCAAAACCGCGGCAACCTCCTCGTAGCGCATTCCCTCCAAACCGACGAGCAAGATGACCGAGCGTTGCTCCTCCGGTAGCTGGGCGATTGCGCGCTCCAGATCGCGCAGTTCGAGCCGCTTGCCCTGCTGCGGTGCGCGGCTCAGCATCGGCTCGGTTTCGTTCAACCTTACCGCGCCGCCTTCCCGTACGGCACGCCTGATGTGATTAACGTATTGATTATGCAAGATTGTAAACAGCCAGGCGCGAAGATCGGATCCCTCTTGCCAAAGATGCAACTTGCCAAGCGCGCGGGTCAGGCAGTCCTGGACGAGATCGTCGGCGCTGACAGTGTCGCGCGTCAGTGCCCGTGCGTAACGCCGCAGCCGCGGAATTTCGGCTTCGATGTCATGGAAAGTGTCAACCACAGGTGCTCCTCCGGCATTCACGATCGGCTCGACAGCCGATCCGGCGCGACCGAATGTAGGTGGCAGGGCGTAATCCGATGATGTCACGGGAACCGGTTTTCTGTAAGATTTTGTAACTATATGTATGCATGTATGCGGTTCAGAATGTGACCCCGGTTCCCCAACCGCACGGTTGTCGGCGGGGTCGAACCATGTCGAGAGGTAATGGAAGCTCGCCGGCATGACTGATAACGGTCACATCCTAATTGTCGACGATCAGCGCGAAATCTGCGACCTCGTCCAGGAATATCTGTCCGGTGAGGGTTACCGGGTTTCAACCGCTCAGGACGGCGCAGAGATGCGAAGGGTGATGGCGCAATCTCCGGTCGATCTCGTCATCCTGGATCTGATGCTGCCCGGTGAGGACGGACTTACTTTGGCCCGCTCGCTGCGTCAGGAATCGAGCGTCGGGATCATCATTTTGACCGGGCGGGGCGAGATCGTCGACCGCATCATCGGTCTCGAGATGGGGGCCGACGACTATCTGCCAAAGCCGTTCCATTTGCGCGAGCTGCTGGCACGAGTCAAAAGCGTGCTCCGCCGTGCTTCGTCGCGCAATACCGAGAGGCAGACGGCCCCGGCACGCTCAAAGGCGCGATTTGCCGGCTGGAACCTCGATCTATCGAGCCGCGAGCTCTATTCGCCTTCGGGCAAGGAGGTCAGGCTCACCACCGGAGAGTTCGATCTGCTCGCAGCGTTTGTCAACAACGCTAATCAAGTGCTGACCCGGGATCGGCTTTTGGATCTTGCGCGCAATCGCGAGGCCGGACCTTTCGACCGGACGATCGATGTCCAGGTCGGGCGGCTCCGGCGCAAGCTGGAGGACGACCCGCAAAGGCCGATGATGATCAAGACGGTGCGCGGCACCGGTTATATTTTTACGCCGCCTGTCGAAGTGATCTAGCCGATCAGACGGTCAGATAGCTGCGCACCGCTGTTTCGTCCATTTCATCGCGTCGGCCGGACAACACTATCTCGCCGCGCTGCATGACGAGGTATGAAGCGGCGAGGTCGCGGGCGAATTCAAAATACTGCTCGACCAAAAGGATCGCCATATCGCCGCGCTCGGCGAGGGCGCGGATCACCCGCTCGATCTGCTTGATGATCGAGGGTTGGATTCCTTCGGTCGGCTCGTCGAGGATCAGCAAACGAGGGCGGGTGACGAGGGCGCGTGCGATGGCCAACTGTTGCTGCTGACCGCCCGACAGGTCGCCCCCGCGGCGGTGCAGCATTTCCCTCAATACCGGAAAAAGGGCGAAGATCTCGTCGGGGAGGTCGCGTTCGCTGCGCGGCAGCGGGGCGAAGCCGGTCGCGAGGTTCTCCAGCACCGTGAGCCGCGGAAAGATCTCGCGGCCTTGCGGCACCAGCGCCAGGCCCGTGCGGGCACGTTCATGCGGCGGAAATCCGTTGAGGAGACGGTCCTCCCAACAGATGCGGCCGGAGCGGATCGGCTGTAGCCCGCAGATCGCGCGCAGCAGGCTGGTCTTGCCGACGCCGTTGCGGCCGAGGATGCAGGTCACTTCGCCCTTCCGCGCGGTCAGGCTGACGCGGCGCAGCGTGTGGCTCGCGCCGTAATAGAGATCGACGGCTTCCACCGACAGCATGGCTCAGCGGCCGAGATAGACTTCAATCACCCGGGGATTGTCCTGAACGTGATCGATCGAACCTTCCGCCAGGACAGATCCCTCATGCAGCACGGTTACCCGCGCGCCGAGGCTGCGAACAAAAGCCATGTCGTGCTCGACGACGACGATCGTGCGGTCATTAGCGAGATCGAGGATCAATTCGGCGGTTTTTTCGGTCTCACGGTCGGTCATTCCGGCGACCGGCTCGTCGAGCAGCAACAACTTGCGGTCGTGGATCAACAGCATTCCGATTTCTAGCCATTGCTTTTGGCCGTGGCTCAAGGCGCCGGCGGGCTGACCGCTTTGCTCGGTTAGTCCGATGCGGGCCAGGGTAGCGACGATCCGATCGCGGCGGTCAGGGGACAGGCGGGCAAACAGGGTCCCCCAGGTGGTGCGGCTGTCCGCCAGCGAGAGTTCGAGGTTTTCAAAAACCGTCAGGTTTTCGAAAACGGTCGGCCGCTGAAATTTGCGGCCGATGCCGAGGTTGGCGATTTCCGCCTCGTCGAGGCGGGTCAGATCCGCCGTGCCCTGGAAGAAGACCTCGCCGGAATCGGGCCGGGTCTTGCCGGTGACGACATCCATCATCGTCGTCTTGCCGGCGCCGTTCGGGCCGATGATGGTGCGCAATTCGCCCGGCTCGACGATCAGCGAGAGCCCGTTCAAGGCCTTGAACCCGTCGAAGCTGACCGTCACGCCGTTGAGGTAGAGAAGGGCGTCGGTGGTGGTCGCCGCGTTCACGCCTGCTCTCCCGCCGGAACGGGAGCGGGCGCTCGCAGCCTGGTCCAGCGGGCCTGCCGCAGAAGTCCGACGATCCCCGCGGGAAACACCAGTGTCGTCAGGACGAACAGCGCGCCGAGCATGAATAGCCAGGTTTCGGGGGCGGCGCCCGTCAGCCAGGTTTTCGCGGCGTTGACGAGGAGCGCGCCGACGATCGCTCCCGATAACGTGCCCCGCCCGCCGACGGAGACCCAGATGGCGATCTCGATCGAGTTTCCAGGAGAAAATTCGCCGGGGTTGATGATGCCGACTTGCGGCACATAAAGCGCGCCCGCTATGCCGGCAAGGATCGCCGAGACGGTAAAGACGAACAGTTTCGCGTTGGTCACGGAATAGCCGAGAAAGCGCACCCGGCTTTCGGCATCGCGCAGAGCCAACAGAACGCGACCGAGTTTGGATGAGGTGATGTAGCGGCACAGCAGATAGCCGAGGCCGAGGGCGGCGACCGAAGCGAGGTAGAGGCCGAGCCGGGTTGCGGGCTGGTGGACATCCCAGCCGAGGATGTCCTTGTAATCGGTCATGCCGTTATTGCCGCCAAATCCCATGTCGTTGCGGAAGAACGCGAGCATGAGTGCATAGGTCATCGCCTGGGTGATGATCGACAGGTACACGCCGGTGACGCGGGAGCGGAAGGCGAGCCAGCCGAAAACCAGCGCGAGCAGGCCAGGAACCAGGATGACCATTGCCGCGGCCCAGGCAAAATGGTCGAACCCCCACCAGAACCACGGCAGCTTCTGCCAATTGAGGAAAACCATGAAGTCGGGCAGCAGCGGATTGCCGTATACCCCCCGAGTGCCGATCTGCCGCATCAGGTACATGCCCATGCAATACCCGCCCAGCGCGAAGAAGGCGCCGTGACCGAGGCTGAGGATTCCGGCATACCCCCAGATCAGGTCGAGGCTCACCGCCATGAGCGCGTAGCAGAGATATTTGCCCAACAGCGGTACGAGGTAATCGGGCAATGCGGCGGCCGAATTCGGCGGCATCCAGAGATTGATGGCCGGAATCACCACGGCGAGCACCAGCCCGCAGCCGAGAAAGCACGCCCAGAAGCCCGGGTTCCAGGCGCTCTTGCGCGGACCGAAGGGACACGCCAGAGCCAATCAGCCCCCCGCCTCCGCAGTTCGTCCCTTCAAGGCGAAAAGGCCGCGGGGCCGCCGCTGGATGAACAGAATGATCGCCACCAGTACGACGATCTTGCCGAGGATCGCCCCGGCGACCGGTTCGAGAAATTTGTTGACGATGCCGAGCGACAGCGCGCCGACCAGGGTCCCCATCAAATTGCCGACCCCGCCGAACACGACGACGAGAAAGCTGTCGACGATATAAATCGTGCCGAGATTGGGGCTGACATTGCCGATCTGGCTCAGCGCCACTCCAGCCATCCCGGCGATCCCCGAACCGAGCCCGAAAGTCAGCGCATCGATCCGCGGACTGCGGATGCCCATTACTGAGGCCATGGCGCGGTTCTGGGTGACCGCGCGCATATGCAACCCGAAACGCGTTCGATTGAGAAGCAGCGCGAGCACGCCCAGGACGACGAAGCAGAAGACGATGATGACGAGCCGGTTCCAGGTGATCGTGAACCCGCCGAGCGCATCGAACCCGCCGGTCATCCAGGCCGGGTTCGAGACTTCCTTGTTGGGCGAGCCGAATATCGAGCGCACCGCCTGCTGCAGGATCAGGCTCACCCCCCAGGTGGCGAGCAGGGTTTCGAGCGGCCGGCCGTAAAGAAATCGGATAACGCCGCGCTCGAGCGCCACCCCGACCGCCCCGGCGAACAGAAAGGCGACCGGCACCGCGAGGATGAGATACCCATCGATCAACGCCGGCGGCAAAAACGTGCGGAACAACTGCTGGCAGACATAGGCGGCATAGGCGCCCAGCATGATCATCTCGCCATGCGCCATGTTGATGACGCCCATGACGCCGAACGTGATCGCCAGCCCGATCGCGGCGAGCAGCAGCACGCTGCCGAGGCTGATGCCCTCGAACAGGCTGGTGACAAGACCGACCAGGCGAAGCCGGTTTTCGATCGAAGTCAGCGCCGCATCGGCGGCCTGACGCAGTTCGGTATCGGTGTCCGGGGCGGCCCGGAACTGGTCGAGCAGATTCCTGATCTGCGGATCGGTAGTGGTGCCGAGCGCGCGCACTGCGGCAAGTTTCTCCGCTTTGGTGCCGACGATCAGCCGGGATGCCAATAGGCTCTGTTCCATGGCCGCGCGGATCGCCGGGTCATTCTCGCCGTTGAGGGCCTTCTCGAGCAGCGCGGCCTGATCGGCGGAAGGATGCCGCAGCGCATCTTGGGCGGCCGCGAGCCGGGCGGCGGGATCGGAGCTGAACAAGGTCAGCTCGCCCAGCGTGCCTTCGATCACCCCGCGCAGGCGATTGTTGACGCGGATTCGTTCGGCCGCATCCGCTGCTACGCCGGAAACATCGGCGCCGGTGATCGGGTCCGTCAGCTTTGTTGCGTCGGAGACCACGACGCGGCCATCCGGCGCCTTGATCAGGCGGCCGTCCTTGAGCGCCGTCAGGACCGCGACGGCCCGCTCGTCGCCCAGCCTGCCAAGCGCGATGACGGCCCTTTCCTTATCGGCGAAACTGCTGCTGGCCAAGTCGGAGAGAAGCGTCGAAAATTCGTCAGCCCGCGCCGAAGTTGTGCCTGCAATAGCCAGAAGCACGAATACGGCGAGCCGCAGCACCCTCACCCGCTTCGCTGCGCTCAACATCCTCACCAGCATTGCGGGAGAGGATGGACCGGCCCCCACCTTAACCCTCTCCCCGGGGCGGAGGAGGGTTAGCGTGGGGGGCTCGGCTGGATGAGGGTGCCACCGCCGCCCCCGCAATCACTCAATCAGTATATTTGGGCGCGGTGCAATTGCCGCAGACCCAGGGATAGGTCCAGTCGGCGATCTTGCCCTTGTCTTCAGAGAGATACGGGCTCCACGCGTCCGCCTTGATGGCGTCCTTGGTTTGCCAGACGACGTCGAACTGTCCGTTCGCCTGGATCTCGCCGATCATCACCGGCTTCGACAGATGATGATTGGTGTTCATGACCGCGACGAAGCCGCTCGGCGCTTTCACCTTCTGGCCGTACATCGCCTGCCGAACCGCATCGACATCTGTCGTGCCGGCCTGCCTGACGGCCTGCACCCACATCTTGAACCCGATGTAGTGTGCCTCCATCGGGTCGTTGGTGACGCGCTTCGGGCTCTTGATGAAGTCGTGCCACTGTTTGATGAACGCGTCGTTCGTCGGGTTCTTCACCAACTCGAAGTAGTTCCAGGCGGCCAGGTGGCCGACCAGGTTCTTCGTGTCGATGCCACCAAGTTCCTCTTCACCCACCGAGAACGCTACGACCGGGATGTCCGATGCCTTGATGCCGGCGTTGGCCAGTTCTTTGTAGAAGGGCACATTGGCGTCGCCGTTGATCGTCGAGACCACCGCCGTCTTCTTGCCGGCCGAGGCGAAGCTCTTGATCGCGGCAACTTCGGTCTGCCAGTCTGAGTGGCCGAACGGCGTATAATTGATCTTGATGTCGTCGGGCGCGACCCCTTTCGACTTGAGAAAAGCTTCAAGGATCTTGTTGGTGGTGCGCGGATAGACGTAATCCGTGCCTTCCAGCACCCAGCGCTTCGCGGCGCCGCCTTCGCTGTCCATCAAATATTCGACCGCAGGAATTGCCTGCTGGTTTGGCGCAGCACCTGTATAGAACACGTTTCTGGAGCTCTCTTCACCCTCGTACTGGACCGGATAGAAGAGCAGACCGTTGAGCTCCTCGAATACCGGGAGCACCGATTTCCGCGACACAGAGGTCCAGCAGCCGAACACGGCGGCGACCTTTTCCTTGGACAGCAAATCGCGCGCTTTTTCGGCGAACAGCGGCCAATTGGAGGCCGGGTCGACGACGACCGCCTCGACCTTCTTGCCAAGCAGCCCGCCCTTCTTGTTCACATCGTCCACCATCATCAGGATGGTATCCTTCAAGGTCGTTTCGCTGATCGCCATCGTTCCCGACAGCGAATGGAGGACGCCGATCTTGATTGTTCCTCCACTCTGGGCCGTTGCCGCGATCGGCGCAGTCGCGATGACGGCTGCCGCGACCGCGGCGTGCCAAATTCTGTTGAGCACCTGGTGCCTCCCTCCGTTTGCATGTCTCGGCCCGGGGGGCCGGCCTCGGTGAGGGAGCAAAATCGAGGCCAACCACCGTCACCGCGCCCGGAACCCTAGGCAAAGGAATGGAGCAGGTTGCAGTGCCTAAACAATGGGCAGTGTTGTCGAGCGACTGGCGACAAGCGCGCCACCGTCGTATGGTTGGCGAAAGAATTGGGGATCGCGATGACTGACCAGGATGCCGTGCTTGCAGCCAATCTCGAGTTCTACCGGGCGTTCGCCGCACGCGATCTCGCGGCCATGGACGCGCTCTGGGCACGAGCGGCACCAGTCGCCTGCCTTCACCCGGGATGGACCGCGCTCAAGGACCGCGACGCGATCATCGATAGCTGGGCCGGGATCCTCGCGAGCGCCGACGCGCCGCGCATCGCCTGTTTTGACGAGCAGGCATTGCTTTATGGCGATGTGGCGTTGGTGCTGTGCGAGGAGGAGCTCGAAGGCGGCACGCTCGCCGCGAGCAATTTCTTTGTCCGCGAAGACGGGGTGTGGCGGATTGCCCACCACCAAGCTGGCCAGATCGTCCGGCGGCAGGCCGAAAGACGCCGTCCCTCTCGGCTGAATTGAAGCGCATCGCGGATTGTGCTGACGATTGAGGGAAATTTAATTCAGTCGTGTGATCCCGTTCACAGGGGGCGCCAAAAAAAGTGACGAGAATAGCCGCTCGTCGCGGTTGGCGCCCGGCGGAACCGGGAACAAGGTCTGTCCGAGATGACCGACACGGCTTTTTTTGCGCTCGTCCGGGCGTGGGCTACCACAGTGATTGCCACGTCGCTGTTTCTGGCGGCGCTTGCACTGGCGAGCGCGTGGGACAGCTCGATTTACTTGCAAGGGCTGCGGCAAGCCTTGAAGCTCGCCGTGTGAGCCCCGCCGCCTGCCGCCGTCCTCGATTGCGCGAAGGCCTCCCTCACTTGCGAGAGGCGTGCGGCGGTTTCGGCGTCCAGCCGGCCATCGCAGCAGCTTTGTCGAAAGCGGCGTTGGAAGGCGATGAGCGCAACCGTTTGCGACTCTGCATTTGCGCAATATCCGATAGATGAGAGATCGCCGAGCAACTCGGCGGGATTTATGGCGAACCTGCGGGGTACTGGCCTTGCAGGTGGCCAGATCCCGATGCCGGCGCGGGCGAGTCTGGCCCAGTCGAACAACTCGCCGGGATCGCTCTTGCGTTCGGGCGCGATGTCCGAATGGCCAACCACCCGATACGGCGGGATCGAATAGCGGGTCACCAGATCCCGGCACAATTGCTCGACCGACGCCATTTGGACTTCGGGAAACGGGCGATATCCCCATTCGTGGCCGGGATTGACGATCTCGATCCCGAGGGAAACAGCGTTCAGATCATTCTCGCCTTCCCAACAAGAAACCCCCGCGTGAAAGGCTCGCCGGTTCTCAGGAACGAGCCGCCAGATCGCACCGTTTTCCTCAATGACATAATGGGCGCTGACAGGGGCGTGGGGGTCGTACAGCCGCTCTAACGCCGCCGTGGCAGTAATCATGCCCGTGTAATGAAGAACCAGCATGTCGATCCGTCCCGGTTCGGGACGGGGGCCGTGGTTTGGCGAGAAGCGCTCGATTGCCGGCAGTTGGATCATTCCGGGTGCGCGTCGCTCTTGGCAATCTGGTCATAAGCGGCGTTGATCCGCGCGGTCCGGGCGGTCGCCAGCGCGACGCATTCCGGTGGCAGCCCTTGCGCGATCACGAGATCGGGATGACTCTCACGCACCAGACGATGGTAAGCCTCGCGGATCGCGCCGGGGGCGGTCCCGGGCAACACGCCGAGAATTGCGTAGGGATCTTCGGTGGGGTCCTGTTGCGGGCCGACGTGGAGGGCCCGAATGCGGGCATAATCAGCCGCGTCAAAGCCGAAATGCCGGGCAACTTCGCGCAGGTAATCGTCCTCTGCAGAGCAGACGAGGCCATCGGCGAGGGCGATGTGAAAAAGGCCGCCGAGAAGGTCCTCGAGCACCGCCCGATCGTCCGCAAAAAGCCGCCCGACTTGTCGAGCGTAGCTCTCGAACCCGGCGGTGCTCTTCCGGGCAAGATCGAAGACGAGCCGGACATGCTCCTCCTCGCCCGGCGGCACCTGAAAGACCTCGCCGAAGGCGGCGACCTCGTCGCGCGTTACTGCGCCGTCGGCCTTCGCCATTTTGGCGCCGAGTGCAATCACCGCGATCGTGAACGCGACGCGGCGGCGCGGGTCGTCACTCGCGTCCTCGCCGTGGCCGTGCGGCGGCAGCCAGCTTGGGATCAGACTGGCTGCGCCCGCCAACAGATTCCCGAGCGGGCCGCCGAACGACAAGTCTCGGGCGCCGGCAATGATACGGCCAACAAAGCTCATCGATTTCGAGGCAACAGGTACGAACGGGTAAACGAAGCCTGAGGTGATTTCGTTCGATTAACGCTTCCGCTTCGTCAACCGATGGTACAAATTCAGTGACAAAATTGCAAGTCACCTCTCGGGAGGAATTCGGACATGACCTACGCCGGAGCTGTCGCGGCAAGTACGCGGGGGACATTCCGCTGGGTCCAACTGCTGGTCGGTATCGTCTGTATGGTGATGATCGCCAACCTGCAATACGGCTGGACTTTGTTTGTCGGCCCAATGAACAAAACGCACGGATGGGCGGTCGCCGACATCCAGCTGGCTTTCAGCATTTTCATCGCCCTCGAGACGTGGCTGACACCGGTCCAGGGTTGGGTCGTCGATCGTCTCGGTCCACAACGTGGCCCGAAGCTGATGATCGCCGCCGGCGGGGTTCTGATCGGCATCGCCTGGATCATCAATGCCTATGCCGACAGTCTGCCGATGCTGTACCTCGGGGCCAGCATATCCGGGGTCGGCGCCGGCGGTATCTACGCGACCTGCGTCGGAAACGCGGTGAAGTGGTTTCCCGATCGGCGCGGTCTCGCCGTGGGCCTGACTGCGGCCGGTTTTGGTGCGGGTGCAGCCCTGACGGTCATCCCGATCCGCGCGATCATCGCCACCCAGGGCTATGCGGCGGCGTTCTTCTGGTTCGGCATATTGCAAGGCGCACTCGTCTTTCTGTTGGCGTGGCTGATGCGTGCCCCGCTGCCCGGTGAGCTTCCCCACACCGCGTCCGCCCGGGTGATCCAGACGACACAAAGCTATTCGCCGCAGCAGATCCTGCGCTTCCCGGTATTTTGGGTGCTCTACGCGATGTTTGTCCTGGTTTCGGCCAGCGGGCTGATGGCGACGGCTCAGATCGCATTGATCGCGCGGGATTATAATGTTGCGGATACGGTGCTGCTTTGGGGCGGTACCACCTTGACTATCGCGCTGCTCGTCGACAACGTCGCCAACGGGGCGGCGCGCCCGTTGTTCGGGTGGATTTCCGACCATATCGGTCGCGAGAACACAATGGCGATCGCGTTCGGCCTGGGCGGGGTCAGCTATTGGCTGCTCGGATCGGCGGGAACGGCCCCATGGGCCTTCGTGATCTTCGCCGGCCTCATCTTTCTGACCTGGGGCGAGATCTTCAGCCTGTTTCCCTCCACCTGCACCGACACCTTCGGCCCGAAATACGCGACCGCAAACCTGAGCCTTCTTTATACGGCCAAAGGCGCTTCGGCCTTTCTCGTTCCGCTCGCGAACCTCATCAAGGCATCGACCGGTAGCTGGCACATGGTATTCGTCGTCACGGCCGCGATGAATTTCCTGGTGGTCGGCCTTGCCCTCTTCGTGCTTCGGCCGCTGCGTTCGCGACAGCTGACGGCGCCTGCGCCCGAATTTGCCGCCATCCACCGACCCACGTAGAGGCCAGGCATGGCCGCAGAGCTGGATCGATGCGGCCCATCGCGGTTCGGAGGTCAACCGGCAATGCACAAGTCACTTTACCGATTAGTGTTCGTGATGGGCGCGGCGCTCGTGGCCGCTGCATGCGCGAATACCGGAGGAGCGACCTCTCAAAAGGAAGACATGCTCTCGAGCGCCGGCTTCGTACCGAAGAAAGCCGACGCTACGGCGCAGATGGCGGGCCTCAAATCGCTGCCGGCCCATCAATTCGTGGCGAGAAACCGAAACGGTAGAACACTCTATTTGTACGCCGATCGGACCGTGTGCGGCTGCATCTATGTCGGCGATCAGAATGCATATGACCAATACCGGCAGCAAATGGCGGCGCGGCGGACCGCGACGGACGACCAGATCCGTGCCATTTTGAGCACCGCGCCGTTGCCCGGCGAAGAGGGGCTCCTCTAGACGCGCCGACGCGGCGTCGAGCGACAAGTCGGCGCCGTGAGCGCATTTGCCTTCCCGGACGAAAGGCGTAAAGTTCTTGAAGGCGGGTTGCGGTCCCCTCGTGACCAGAGACCGCAGAGCGCGCTGCCACGGGTGGCCCGCGGCCCTCGAACCAACGGTTCGCGGAGGGACGGTCATGGCGATACGCAATCCAGTCGAATGGAGCGTCGATCAGTTCAGGCATGCCGCTTCGGCCGTCGAATCGGCAGGCCGCGCCGGGCGGCGGACGCGCGAGAACCTGCACTCGCCCCCGCCAGCCATCCGGAATATCAGAGTGTCCGATCTCGGACATGTCCTCGCCAAGGGGTATGACGATTTCGCGGCATATCGCACCAACGTCATTTTTCTCTGCGTGCTCTATCCGCTTGTCGGTCTCGTCCTGGCGCGGCTGGCATTCGGCTACGACCTGCTGCCGCTGATCTTCCCGCTCGCTTCCGGGTTTGCGCTGGTCGGCCCGCTAGCCGCGGTCGGCCTCAATGAAATGAGCCGGCGCCGCGAAGCGGGCATGGCGGTCACCTGGGCGGACGCGTTCGGGGTATTCAGCTCGCCCTCGTTCGGGGCGATCGTCGTGCTGGGACTGGTGTTGATGGCGATCTTTCTGTTGTGGCTGCTCGCCGCCGAGGCGATTTACCAGATTAGCTTGGGCCCGGCCCCGCCGGCCTCGCTGGGCGGTTTCGTGCACGACGTGCTCGCCACCCCGGCGGGGTGGACGATGATCGGCCTCGGCGTCGGAGTTGGGTTCCTCTTCGCCTTGCTGGTGCTGGCGATAAGCGTCATATCGTTTCCGTTGCTGCTCGATCGGGAAGTGGGGGTCGATACGGCCGTCCTGACATCGATCCGCGCAGTATTCACGAACCCGGGCCCCATGGCCGCTTGGGGGCTCATCGTCGCCGGTGGCCTTGTGATCGCGTCGATACCCTTTTTCCTCGGACTGATCATCGTGATGCCGGTGCTCGGGCACGCAACTTGGCACCTCTACCGCCAGATCGTGCCACGCTGAGGTCGGCAGCAGCCCACCGGCTATCGCGGCCGAATCTTCCGCCTCGCCGCAGCCTTCACAACCCGCTTCTGGCACTCAATTGCCGCAACCGCTCGGCGATGTGCCGGGTGACGGTCGGGAACGGATCTTGATCCAGCATGCGCGCGATCCGCTCCGCATAGGCCGAGCAGAGCAGAAGAGCCGGTCTGGCCAAATCGGGATCGCGTTGTGCCCGCTCGCAGACCTCAGCCAGCAACGCCATCTCCTTTTTCGGGATCCAGCGCGCTAGTTTTTCCAGATCGTTCGGTGCAACCGGGAGGCCGGGATCAAGGTTTTCCACCTCGGACGACGCCTCTGGTCCACCAGTAGTCGATTGCGGCTGCATGGGCACTCTCCGTCAACTCCAGCCGAATGCGGCCTCATCACGCGTTCATCACGGCGAGGCGCCCTACACTGGAGCGGCTGTCTTTCGGACAGGCGATTTTCGGACAGCCGTTTGCCGCGCTAAACAATGGGTCTTGATAGTCGCGTTCACTAGTCAAGGTCGCAGTCACGTCTCAAGATACAGCATAGCTGCGGATTGGAAATTTCTCAACTGTCATGAGCGGCAATCTCGTGCAATAAGAACGATACCCATAACGGCAGGAAATTTGAGCGTCCGAGATTGGACGTACCCGTAAAGGTATTCGGTGGGATATTGGACAATCCTATGACAGAATGGATGATAATAAGAAATTAATAGATCACTGATATCAACTTTGTGCTAGCTCACGATAGACCGGGTTGCAATCTGTGGTTGACGACCCCGAGAAGCTCGGTTTTACGGCAGATCATCGGCGAGCGGTCGCGCCATGGTCGTTCCCACACCCGCCACTGTCGTGAAGCCATTCATGAGCTTTCTGATATCTACTTTTGGGCGAAGACGCTGTGCCGAAGCTCGGCTGCTCCAGAGCACGCTCGAAAATATCGGCGAGGGTTTGAGCGTCTTTGACAGCCGGGGGCGGTTGATCGCATGGAACTCTCGCTTCTGCGAACTGCTCGAATTGCCGCCCGATCTCCCGGTCGGTGCGCCGCTTCGCGATATCCTGCTGCTTCAGGCGGCTCGCGGTGATTTCGGTCGTGACGACCCCTCAGTCGAGGTTGCCAAGCGTCTCGAGAGTTTCTATCGAGACGTACCGACGAGAAAGGAGCGCGTGACTCCCCGAGGACGGACCCTGCAGATCAGCCGCCGGGCAATGCCGGACGGGGCGATTGTCTCGGTTTACTCGGATGTA